>JBKQIR010000315.1:0-119477 GCA_052148275.1 Solirubrobacteraceae bacterium | reverse complement strand
CGCGGCCCGCACATGAAGAAGTCGATGCCCTTCGAGATGTTCCGCACCCACACCCAGCCCGTCAACCTGGAGGCCCTGGAGGCGCGATTCGAGTCCGGCGCCGACGTGACGCTCGAGGCGCTGGTGGCCCGGGGCCTGGGCACCCGCAAGGACATCCCGGTGAAGATCCTCGCCCGCGGTGAGATCAGCAAGCCGCTCACCGTCCACGCCCACGCGTTCAGCGCCACCGCGCGGGAGCGCATCGAGGCGGCTGGCGGCACCTGCGAGCTCATTTCGGTCTAGCCGCACTCGTCGCCGGTTACAATTCTGCAGCACGCGCGGCTGCTCACGGTCGCGCCGGGTGATCCCTGGTCATGCTCTCCACCATCCTCACCGCCTTCACCGTCGCCGACATTCGCAAGAAGGTCGCGTTCACGGCGGGGATGTTGTTCCTCTACCGGCTCGGGTCGCACATCCCGGTTCCGGGGGTCAACGTCACCGCGGTCAAGCAGCTGACCGCGTTCTCGGGCTCGAACATCCTCGGCTTCCTGAACCTGTTCTCCGGCGGCAGCCTGTCGCGTCTGGCCCTGTTCGCGCTCGGGATCATGCCCTACATCACCGCGTCGATCATCCTGCAGCTGCTGCAGGTGGTCGTGCCCTCGCTGGAGAAGCTCTCCAAGGAGGGCGAGGTCGGGCAGGCGCGGATCACGCAGTACACGCGCTACCTGACCGTCGGGCTCGCGTTCGCCCAGTCGATCGGCTACGTGTTCCTGTTCCGCAGCTTCCAGAACCAGGCCGGGGTGAACCTGATACCCAACTTCAACCTCGCCAAGGTCTTCCTGATCGTCATCTCCCTGACCGCCGGCACGGTGCTGCTGATGTGGATGGGCGAGCTGATCACGCAGCGAGGCATCGGCAACGGAATCTCGCTGCTGATCTTCGCCTCGATCGTCTCACGCATCCCCGGCGGGCTCAGCGCCTGGTGGGACAACCCCAGCCAGGTGTTCCGCGTGATGATGCCGTTCATCGCGATCGGGGTCGTCGCCGCAGTCGTGTTCGTGCAGGAGGGCCAGCGCCGGATCCCGATCCAGTACGCGAAACGGGTGATAGGCAGACGCATGACATCGGGCGGGCAGACCTATCTGCCGTTGCGCGTCAACATGGCGGGCGTGATCCCGGTGATCTTCGCCGCGAGCGTGATGGCGATCCCGCCGACCGTCGGGCAGCTGGTCGGCCAGAACCGCCCCGGCTTCGGAACCGACCTCTACAACTTCTTCGAGCCCGGCAGCTGGCACTACGTTCTGGGCGAATGCGTGCTGATCATCCTGTTCACGTACTTCTACACGGCGGTCACGTTCAACCCCGTGGACCAGGCGGAGAACCTCAAGAAGTACGGCGGCTTCATCCCGGGCGTGCGGCCGGGTCGACCAACCGCCGAGTTCCTCGACCGGATCCTCGCGCGATTAACGCTGCCCGGAGCGCTGTTCCTGGCAGCGATCGCGGCGCTGCCGACGATCCTGATCAGCCAGACGGGCGCGAACTTCGCGTTCGGTGGCACCTCGATTCTGATTGTGATAGGTGTTGCCCTCGACACTATGAAGCAGCTCGAGGCGCAGCTGATGATGCGCAACTACGAGGGATTCCTGAAATGAGGAGCTTGTGAGCGATCTGAACCTGATCTTGATCGGACCACCCGGGGCGGGCAAGGGAACGCAGGCCGATCGTCTCCGCCAGAACTTCGGCATCCCGTTCATCTCCACCGGCGACATGCTGCGGGCCAACGTCAAGCAGGGCACCGAGCTCGGCAAGAAGGCGAAGGCGTTCATGGACTCGGGGGGCCTCGTGCCCGACGACCTGATCGTCGCGATGGCGGCGCAGCGGCTCGAGCAGGACGATGCCCGCGACGGCTTCATCCTCGACGGCTTTCCCCGCACGACGGCGCAAGCCGAGGCGCTCGACGCACAGCTGCGGAAGCTCGCGCGCACGATCACGGCGGCGCTGCTGATCGACGTTCCCGATGAGGAGGTCGTCAAGCGGATCTCCGGGCGCCGTGTGTGCGTGGCGAACGGACACCTCTACCACGTCGACTTCGAACCTCCCAAGCAGGAGGGCATCTGCGACGAGGACGGCTCCGAGCTGATCCAGCGCGACGACGACAAGCCAGAGGTCGTCCAGCAGCGGCTGGTCGTCTACCACGAGAAGACCGCGCCGCTGATCGCCTACTACGACAAGCAGGGCCTGATGCGCCGCATCGACGGAAGCGGCAGCCCCGATCAGGTCCACGACCATCTGCGGGCCGCGATCGCGACCGCGTTACGCGAGGACGACGTTTGATCGTGGCAGCGGCGAGGAAGCGGCGTCGACCGTGATCATCAAGAAGACCCCGGGCGAGATCGAGCGGATGGCCGCCTCCGGCGCCATCCTCGTGAAGACGATGAGCCTGCTCGCCGCGAAGATCCGGCCCGGCGTGACGACCAAGGAGCTCGACCGGGCGGCGGAGACTTTCATCCGCTCCCAGGGCGCGCAGCCGACGTTCAAGGGCTACAAGGGCTTTCCGGCGTCGATCTGCGCCTCTCCCAACGCGATGATCGTGCACGGGATTCCCGGGCCGTACAAGCTGCAGCGCGGGGACATCATCTCGATCGACATCGGCGTCACGTACGAGGGTTGGGTCGCCGACGCCGCACGGACATTTCCTGTCGGGCCGGTCGGACCGGTCGCCCAGCGGCTGCTGAGAACGACCGAGGAGGCGCTGCACCTCGCCGTCCCGCAGTGCCGGGCGGGCAACCGTCTGGGCGACGTCTCGAGCGCCGTGCAGCGCCACGTCGAGCCTGCCGGCTTCTCCGTGGTGCGATCGCTCGTCGGCCACGGCGTCGGCCGCAGCATGCACGAGGAGCCGCAGATCCCGAATTACGGCAAGCCCGGTACCGGCGTGCGACTGGAGGAGGGTATGGTGTTCGCGGTCGAGCCGATGGTGACCGCCGGGACGCACGCGGTGACGATGGGCGACGACGGCTGGGCGATCTACTCGGAGGACGGCTCGCTGGCAGCGCACTTCGAGTTCACGATCGCGATCACCGGGACGGGTCCCCGCATCCTCACGCCGTGGCACGAGGCCGGGGACAGGCTGGTCGCGGCTTGAGCTCGGTAGGTGCTGCTACCATCAAACGTTGCGCTCGCAGCGCGCTCAGCCGTGCTGCGTAACGCTCCCGTCCAGGTAGCGGCGACCGTACGGGTCGCCAGAGCCGCGGGCAGGGATCATGTGAACACTCACGATGAGAGCGAAACGACGTGAAAGTTAGACCGTCGGTCAAACCGATGTGCGAGAAATGCAAGATCATCCGCCGTCACGGACGCGTGCTGGTCATCTGCTCCAACCCGCGGCACAAGCAGCGGCAAGGCTGACGGTACCGGCGTGATGAACGGCAGCTTCTTTGAGGGGCGAGGCTCCAAGCCCCGCGGAGGATCGAACTGATGGCACGAATCTCCGGGGTCAACATCCCCCTGAACAAGCGGGTCGAGATCGGCCTGACCTATATCTACGGGATCGGGCGCTCGACCTCGAACACACTGCTCGCACAGGTCGGTATCGAGCCCGATCGCAAGGTGCGGGACCTGACCGAGGAAGAGGTCGTCAAGCTGCGCGACCTCATCGACAGCGACCTGACCGTCGAGGGCGACCTGCGCCGTGAGCGCTCCCAGAACATCAAGCGGTTGCAGGAGATCGGCTGCTACCGCGGCCTGCGCCATCGCCGCGGCCTGCCCGTGCGCGGGCAGAACACGAAGACAAACGCGCGCACGCGCAAGGGCCCGAAGCGGATGCAGGTGGCCGGAAAGAAGAAGGCGGGTAAGAAGTGAGCGTTGAGCGCTGATGCCGGCTCCACGTCGGCCGCAGAGGGGGCGCCGCCGGGTTCGCAAGAACATCCCGGTCGGGCAGGCCCACATCAAGACGTCTTTCAACAACACGATTGTGTCGCTGACCGACAGCGATGGCAACGTGATCGCATGGGAGTCCGCCGGTGGCGCCGGATTCAAGGGCTCGCGCAAGTCGACCCCGTTCGCCGCCCAGGTGACCGCTGATGCCGCAGCCCGCAAGGGGATCGAGCACGGCCTGCAGAAGGTCGAGGTGTTCGTCAAGGGCCCCGGATCGGGCCGTGAGACGGCGATTCGCTCGTTGCAGGCGGCGGGCCTCGAGGTGACGGGCGTCAAGGACGTGACGCCGCAAGCTCACAACGGATGCCGGCCCCGCAAGCGGAGGCGTGTCTGATGGCGCGCGATACCTCCGCGCAGTGCAAGCAGTGCCGTCGCGAGGGCCAGAAGCTGTTCCTCAAGGGCGAGCGCTGCCTCACCGACAAGTGCGGCGTCGAGCGTCGCTCCTATCCGCCCGGCGAGCACGGTCGCGGCCGCCAGAAGCAGAGCGACTACCGCCTGCAGTTGCGGGAGAAGCAGAAGGCGAAGCGCTACTACGGGGTGCTGGAGAAGCAGTTCTCCAACTACTACAAAAAGGCGTCGCGGCAACCTGGGATCACCGGCGAGAACCTGCTGCGGATGCTCGAGTGCCGCTTCGACAACGTGCTCGTGCGGCTCGGCTTCGCAGCCTCGCGGCGGCAGGCGCGTCAGTTGATCCTCCACGGCCACTGGACCGTGAACGGTCGTCGCGTGAACATCCCCAGCTACCAGCTCCGCGACAGCGACGTGATCGCCATCCATTCCCGCTCGACGGCCACGCAGGTCATACGCGACGCGACCGAGCTCACCGGTCAGGTGCCGGCCTGGCTGCAGGCCGATCACGACTCGCTGACGGCGAAGGTGCTCCGCAAGCCCGAGCGGCGCGAGATCGCCGCGCCGGTTGCGGAACAGCTGATCGTCGAGCTGTACTCGAAGTAACCCCCGCTTGATCGTCGCGCGCCGCCAGTCGCGTGGCTGAGTTTCACGCGCCGGGGGCGCCAGGAACCCACGACATTAGGACCCTAGATGCTTGACTTCCAAGTCCCACGAATCTCCAGCGAGACAGTTGACGAGAACCGCGGCTCGTTCGTGATCGAGCCGCTCGATCGGGGCTTCGGCTACACGTTCGGCAACTCGCTGCGGCGCGTGCTGCTCTCGTCGCTTGCAGGCGCGGCGGTCACGAGTGTCCGGATCGAGGGTGTCGCGCACGAGTTCTCGACGATCCGCGGCGTCAAGGAGGATGTGACCGACATCGTCCTGAACCTGAAGGGCGTCGTCTGCAGGATGCACTCCGACGCGACCGAGATCGAGGCGCCGCTGGTCGTCACCGGCCCCGGCGAGATCACGGCCAAGGACATCGACCTGCCCTCGGGCGTCGAGATCCTCAATCCCGATGCGCACATCGCGACGCTCGACAAGAACACGAAGCTCGAGGTCTACCTCACGATCGGTCGTGGTCGCGGCTACCGTCCCGCCGACGAGAACAAGTCGCCCGACCAGCCGATCGGCGTGATCCCGATCGACTCGATCTTCTCGCCGGTGCGGCGGGTCGCCTACAACGTCGAGCAGGCGCGCGTCGGCCAGAAGACCGACTACGACAAGCTGACGCTCGACATCGAGACGGACGGCTCGATCGATCCGCTGGCGGCGCTGCGCGAGGCTGCCGAGATCCTGATCTCGCAGCTGGCGATCTTCACCGACGCCGACCGCGTGGCCGAGCTGCGTGACACCGGCAGCTCCGGCGTCCTCGATGCGGCCGTGGTCGGCGGCGACCCGGTGCGCAACACGCCGACGCGGGCTCCGAACGCGATGGACGACATCCTGATCGAGGAGCTCGAGCTCGGCGTGCGCTCCTACAACTGCCTGAAGCGCGCGGGGATTCAGACCGTGGGCGACCTCGTCGCGAAGACCGAGGGCGAGCTCAATGCGATCCCCAACTTCGGCAAGAAGTCGATCGACGAAGTGATCGAGACCCTGCACGCGCGCGGCCTTTCGCTGCGAGACGGTTGAATCGGCCGGGGGCCGATTCAATTGGGAGATCGCGCGGAGCGCGATCTCCCGGAGCCGCGTGCTGATAGAAAACGGATACCTTTCAAGAAACCCATGCGCCATCAACGACAGCGATATCAACTGAGCCGCAGCTCCGCGCACCGCAAGGCGCTGCTGATGAACCTCTCCAAGGAGATCATCGAGCACGAGCGGATCAAGACCACCGAGACGAAGGCCAAGGCGGTCAAGCCCGAGATCGAGAAGCTGATCACGCTCGCCAAGCGCGGCGACCTGCATGCGCGGCGCCAGGCCCTGTCGGCGCTCGGCCAGGACAAGTTCGCCGTGTACAAGCTGTTCGAGGAGGTCGCGCCGCGCTACATCGAGCGCGACGGCGGCTACACCCGGATCCTGAAGCTCGGTCCGCGCCAGTCGGACGCGAGCGAAATGGTCCTGCTCGAGCTCGTCTGACCCCTACGGCTCGCCTCCTCATCGAGTACGACGGGACGGACTTTGCGGGCTGGGCGCGCCAGCCCGGCCTGCGCACCGTGCAGGAGGAGCTCGAGCGCGCGCTCGCGACCGTGCTACGAGGCTCGCAGGGTGTGGCGCTGACGGTGGCGGGACGCACCGACGCGGGCGTGCACGCCTGGGGGCAGGTGGCGAGCTATGAGGGGGAGCCCGCGCGCGTCGCGTCGCTCAACGCGCTGCTGCCCGCCGATATCGCGGTGCTGGCCTGCGGGCCAGCACCGGCCGCATTCGACGCCCGCCGCGATGCGACCTCGCGCGCGTACTGCTATCGCGTGCTCGCTCGTCCGGGCCGCCCTGCGCTGGCGCAGGGGCACGTCCTGCACTGTCCCCAGCAGCTGGACCTGGAGCGCCTGGAGGCGTGCGCGCGGGCGCTGCGCGGCACTCACGACTTCACCGCCTTCACGCCGACCGAGACCTACCACCTGCGCTTCGAGCGCGACGTGCTCGCCGCCTGCTGGCGCCCGCGCGAGGGTGATCTGCTCGAGTTCTGGATCGAGGCCGACACGTTCATGCGCCACATGAACCGGGTGCTCGTCGGCACGATGCTGGAGGTCGCGAGCGGCCGGCGCGAGCTGGAGCAGTTCGAGCGACTGCTGAGGGGCCGCCCGCGCGCCGAGGCGGGACGGACCGCCCCGGCGCACGGGCTGTACCTGGCTGGCGTCGGCTACGGGGGCCTGCGTGTGCTGCGCGGCTCCGCATAACACGAGCCGGTGACCATCGCCCGACACGGATGATTCGCCCTGCGCGTTGATCGACCGGGGAGCCCATCCTCGAGGAGGCCGTAGCGGGCGATGTCGCACCGCTGCCGCGGCTGTGGACCGCGCATTCACAAGGGCCGCCGTGTGGACGGCTAGCATCAGAGGCCGTGGACGTCCTGCTGACCAACGACGACGGGATCGCCGCAGCAGGTCTGCAACGCCTGCGCAGGGCTCTGCTGGAGATTCCGGGGGTCAGGCTGGTGGTGATCGCGCCCGACGGGAACCGCTCGGCGACGGCCCGCTCGATCACTACGCGCCGCCCGCTGTGGGTGGAGGCGATCGATTTCGGCGACGGGACGATCGGGTACGCGACCGACGGCACGCCGGTCGACTGCGTACGGCTCGCGACGCTCGGGCTGATCGACAGCTTCAAGGCACAGCTCGTCGTCTCGGGGATCAACCATGGCGCCAACCTCGGCGATGACATCACCTACTCCGGAACGGTCGCGGCGGCGCTCGAGGCGATCGTCCTGGGCATCCCCGGAATCGCGGTCTCCCAGCAGTCGACGGCGCGTGAGCTGGACTTCCGCCAGGGGCATCTCGAATACGATTTCAACGTCGCGGCGGCGTTCGCCGCGGCACTCGTCGCCGACCTGCGCAACGTCCCGCTGCCGCCCGGCACCCTTCTCAACGTCAACGTCCCCGGGGTGGAGCCGGCCGGGGTGGAGGTCGTGCGGCTCGGCAAGCGGATCTACCGCGACCAGCTCTCGCTGCTCGAGGGGGGCACGTCCGGCCGCCGTCTGTACCGCATATACGGCGACGAGGCGGGGTATGACCCTGAGGAGCAGGGGACCGACACCGTGGCGCTCGCCGCCGGCAAGATCACGGTCACGCCGATGCACTTCGATCTCACCTATCACGAAGGCGTGGAGGCGCTCGCCAAGCACGATCTGAAGCGCCTGCTGCCGGAGCCCGTTCAGGCGCCCGCAGACGTGCAGTGATCGTGAACGTCGAGCAGCGCACACCCGACGGCGAGCAGCCGGCCCGCGACGACGGCGAGCAGCCGGCCGCCAGGCGGGCTGTGGAGCTGCGCGCCGCGCTCGAGCACCACGGCTACCGGTACTACGTCCTCGACGATCCCGAGATCGGCGACGACGAGTACGACCTCCTGCTCGACGAGCTTCGTGCGATCGAGGCGTCGCATCCAGATCTGGTGACGCCGGACTCACCGACCCAGCGCGTCGGTGCCGAGCCGGTCAGCGACCTCGTGAAGGTCCGCCACCCGCAGCCGATGCTCTCGCTGGCCAACGCGCGCTCGGCGGACGAGCTGCAGTCGTGGATCCAGCGGATGCGCAACCATCTTGCACGCGAGGGGATCGAGGATCCTGACTTCGAGTTCGTCGCCGAGCCGAAGATCGACGGCCTCGCGATGTCGCTGCTCTACCGCGACGGCCTGCTCGAGCGGGGGGCGACGCGCGGCAACGGCGAGGTCGGCGAGGACGTCACGCACAACCTGCGCACGATCTCCGCGATCCCGCTGCGCCTCGCCCTCGAGAATCCGCCCGCTCTGGTCGAGGTGCGCGGTGAGGTGTACATGTCGCTTCCGGACTTCGCCGCGCTCAACGAGCGCCGTGCCCAGGAGGGCCTCTCGACGTTCATGAACCCGCGCAACTCGGCGGCCGGCACGATTCGTCAGCTTGATCCCAAGCTGGCGGCAGAGCGTCCCCTGTCGTTCTGGGCCTACGCAATCGGCGCCACCGAGGGGATCTCCTTCGAGGCGCACTACGACGCCCTGGAGTGGCTCCGCGAGCACCGGTTCCCCGTGCACCCCGACATCAAGAAGCTCCGTGGCGACGGCGACCTGGTGGCCCAGTGCCGTTCCTGGGAGGAGCGCCGCGGCTCGCTCGCGTTCGAGATCGACGGCGTCGTCGTGAAGGTGAACGACATCGAGCTCCAGCGCCGTCTTGGCGTGGTGGGCCGCGAGCCGCGCTGGGCGATCGCGTGGAAGTTCCCACCGACGACGGCGACGACGAAGCTCGTCGCGATCGGCTGGAATCCCGGCAAGTTCGGTGACCTTCATCCGTACGCGATGCTCGAGCCGGTCCGCGTTGGCGGCGTCACGATCAAGCTCGCGACGCTGCACAACGAGGAGGACCTCGCGCGCAAGGACATCCGCGAGGGGGAGGAGGTGATCGTGCTGCGCGCCGGGGATGTGATCCCGCAGGTGCTCTCGCCTAAACCGCACGTGGCCGAGCGCTCCGACCGCCCGCCAAGGCCCTCGCCCCCGGAGCGCTGTCCGGTGTGCGATACGCCGACCGTCAAGCCGGAGGGATCGGTGTTCACCCGCTGCCCCAACCGCGCCTGCCCGGGCCGGCGCTGGCAGCTGCTCAAGCACTTCGTCGGTGCGATGGACATCGACGGGCTCGGCGAGAAGCAGGTGAGCCTGTTCATGGAGCTCGGCTGGGTCGGGACCGCCGGCGACTTCTACCGGCTGAGCGCCGAGCAGGTTGCGTCGCAGACGGGTTACGGAGAGGTCTCGGCGGCAAAGCTGATCGACGCGATCGAGCAGTCCAAGCGCGTGCCGTTCGGACGCGTGCTGTACGCGCTCGGGATCGAGGAGGTCGGCTTCGTGACCGGCCGCAACCTCGCCCAGCAGTTTCGCACGGTCGACGCGCTGCTCGCCGCCGAGCCCGAGCAGATCGAGCAGACAACCGGAGTCGGCGAGAAGATGGCGCGCACGATCCACGACCAGCTCGCCGACCCGCAGATGCGCGAGCTGATCGCCGACCTGCGCGGCCTCGGGTTGACGTTCGAGGAGGCGGGGCCGCCGCCGGGGGAGGGGCCACTGGCGGGCAGAACGCTCGTGCTCACGGGCACCCTGCCGACGCTCACGCGCGAGCAGGCGACCGAGATGATCATCGCCGCCGGTGGCAAGGTCACGGGCTCGGTGTCGAGACGAACGTCGTACGTGGTCGCAGGTGAGAGCCCGGGCACGAAGCTCGCGCAGGCGGAGCGGCTCGGGGTGGCGGTGCTCGGCGAGGACGGGCTGCGCTCGCTGCTGGCGGGCGCGGAGCCGTCTGGCAGCGCCGGTGCCTGATCATCGCGCGATCCGGCGCGGCGATCAGATCGGTGCGCCGGCGCCCGAGCCGGTCCGCGCCGGGGCTGCGACGGTGCTCGCCGGCGGGCCGTCGTAGTTCGCGAGCGCGACCCCCATCTGATCCTCGATCGCGTGCCCGTAGTCGGAGTCCGACTGCGAGTTCAGCAGGAACGCGAACGCGAGCCGGTCGCCATTGCGTGCGGTGCAGTAGCCGACGAGGTTGGCGACGTCGTGCAGGGTGCCAGTCTTGCCCCGGCAGTTGTCGACGGCGCGAGTGCCGAGCATCTCGTCCTGCATCGTGCCGCTCACGCCGGCGATCGCGAGCGAATCGGTGAAGCTCTGGTTTGACTGCATCTGCTCCAGCAGCGACACGACCTGTGCGGCGGTCGTACGGTCGTAGCGTGAGAGCCCCGAGCCGTCGTCGAGCCGGGGATCGAGACCGAAATGGCCGGCGATCACGGATCTGACGACCGCCGCGCCGTCGGCGGTCGTCCCGCCGTCACCGAACCTCGCGCCGAGGTCCTTCAACAGCGTCTCGGCGAAGAAGTTGTCCGACGGCGTATTGGTGAGCTGGATCAGCGTGGAGATCGGCGGCGAGGCTTCGTGCGCGAGCAGCTTCGCGCCGGCTGGCGTCACACCGTTGGCGATCCTTGTCCCGCGCGCGATCTTTACGCCAGCGCCCCGCAGGGCGCTGGCGAACTGCTGCGCGGCAAACAGCGCCGGATCACCCTGCAGCGCCGTCTCGCTCGCGCTGACGAAGCCGTCGTCATAGGCGAGCGCGCTCAGCTCGCCCTCGACCTCGAGGTCAGCGCCGTATCCGGTGGCGGGCGTGCCGCGCAGCGCATCGAACATGGAGTCGTCGCCGATGATCGCGCCGCTGATCTGGTGGATGCCGGCGCGGGCGACATCTGCGGCGAGCAGCTGGACGGTGGCGCCGACGCCAGTGCCGTACATCACGTTGTCGAAGCTCTGCGATCCGAACGTCGGGTCGCCGCCGCCGCGCAGATACAGGGTGCCGCTCCACACGCCGCCGGGCCCGAGCGACCCCGAGCCGAGCACGCTCGTGCTCAGCGTCGCATTGGGCCCGAACTCGAGCAGCGCGGTCGTGGTCGTGTACAGCTTCTCGACCGAGGCCGGGAGGCGGGGCGCCGTCGGCGAGGAGGAGAACAGCGTCTCACCGGTGACCGTGTCGACGACGAGGGCATCGTCCGTGCCGCCGGCCTGCGCCAGATCGTTCGCGAGCGTGGCGCGAAGCTGTCGCTCGGCCTTGGAGATTGTCTGAGCCGATTGTGCGGTCCTGGCCGTCGGCGTCCGCAGCTTTGCGGCGGCGACGCCCGCGCATCCGAGCGCTACGAGAATCGCGCAGGCCAGCAGGGCGCCTGTCCTCCGAATTGCCCGCATCACCGGTATCTAACCGATCAGGACGGCAAAAGGTTCGGATCTGACTTCCGATGCACGAAAAACTTCGGGAGCCGAAGCTACGTTTGTGCGAATTCAGACGTAGAATCCGATTCGCATGGGCAAACTGGTTGAGCTCGATTCGGTGGATAGACCTCGGTCGACGCGCACAGCCTCCTCAATGAAGCAGACCCCATCACGATCCGCGCTGGTGCTGGGGGGCGGCGGCTTCACAGGCGCCGTGTACGAAATCGGCGCGTTGCGCGCCCTGGACCTGCTGAGCGTCAACCGGACCGTCAACCAGTTCGACGTGTATGTCGGGACGAGCGCCGGCTCGCTCGTCGGCGCCTCGGTTGCCAATGGCGTGACGCCCGAGGAGATGATGCGCGTCATCGTCCAGAAGGGCCAGACGACCTTTCAGGACGCCCGCGCCGGCTCGCTGCTGAGGCCGAACTACGTCGAGTACCTCACCAAGGGTGTGACGCTTCCGTTGCGGCTCGCGCGGCTCGCGAAGTCGCTTGTGTTGGATTTCGGCTCCGTCACCGCGGTCGATCTCGTCAGCAGCATCGCAGCCTCGCTGCCGTCGGGTCTGTACTCGACCAGTGGGATCGCCCGCTACGTGAGAGAGGTGCTGTCCGACCCCGACCGCACCGACGACTTCCGCGAGCTCACGAACGAGCTCTACGTGGTGGCCACCGATCTCGACACCTGCGAGCGCATCGTGTTCGGCTCCGAGGGCTGGCAGGACGTGCCGATCTCGACCGCTGTGAGCGCCTCGTGCGCGCTCCCGATGGTCTACGCGCCGGTCAGGATCAAGGACCGCGAACTGGTCGACGGCGGCATCCTGTCGACCACCAACCTGGATCTCGCGGTCGAGGCCGGCGCCAAGTTCATCGTCGTCGTCAACCCGCTCGTGCCCTACGTCAACGACTTCGAGAAGCAGATCAATACGTTCACGGGCCCGCGCGTGCGTCGTGTCTCGGACATGGGGTTCCCGCACATCGGCTACCAGACCCTGAAGCTGCTCATGTACCAGCGCCTGCACGAGCTCGCGCGGCGCTGGGAGGAGCGTTATCCGGGCGTGGACATCATCCTGATCGAGCCCGAGGCCAACGACGAGCTGATGTTCATGACGAGCGCGATGAACTTCACCTCCCGCGTCGACGTCGCCCGCCACGGGTTCCAGTCGGTGACGCTGAAGCTCGCCAACGACTATCCGCGCTTCAAGGAGATCTGCGCTCGCCATGGCGTCGAGATCTCGATCGCCCGCCTGCGCACGGTCGTCAAGCACTTCCAGACCGAGCCGGAGAAGACGGGCGCCTGGCGGAAGATCATGGAGCAGACGACGTCGACGCTGCTTCGCCAGTCGGCCGTCGACTGATCGACGTCCCGGTCTGACGCTTTCGGCCTGACGCTTCCGGCCTGACGCTCCCGGCGTGACGCTCCC
Organism: Solirubrobacteraceae bacterium; assembly: GCA_052148275.1. GTDB lineage: Bacteria > Actinomycetota > Thermoleophilia > Solirubrobacterales > Solirubrobacteraceae > Palsa-465. The sequence continues at coordinate 106,396 of JBKQIR010000315.1, read as the reverse complement.
GGCCTGACGCCGAGGGAGCCGAGCGAGCGCCGCGAGTACCACCGGCCCAACCGGCGGCTGGCGCCGGTTGGGCCAAGCACACCGCCGTGCCCGGCATCGGCCAGGGGCGAGTCGGCGGAGAGGAAAATCTATGTGGTGACTACCTGGGCGTCTATCGAGCCCTTCACCACGTGTAGGCTGCTCAGGAAGAGGGTCTTGTCGATCTTGCCGTTGAAGATCGGGACGCCCATCTCCACGCACTTGCTGATCACATCACGACGATCCAGACCAGACTCATTGGCGAGTTCAGTGGGCGTCAGGTGGTTAGCCATCGGTGCGTTTCCTCCTTGGTCGTTCACTACATGTCCACAAGTATTGCGCGTCCGCCAGACGTGCTCAATGTCCGTTTGTCCAATCTTCGGCGAGTCTTAGATCGACGCTGATTCTAGAAGGCCGCCGCTCGAAGAGAGCGGCCGACGTGCTCGCCGATCAGCGAAAAATCGCCCAACTCAGTCGGTCATTCGAGCGCGCGACGCTCGGCCTGTTCGGCCAGCGCACGGTATGCCGGCTCGAGGAGCTCGACGAGGTTGTGGCCGGCGACGTCGACCGGCGCCGGACCGAGTTGGCGCAACAGTGCATCCGTCGCCTCGGCGGCGAACGGATTGACGTGCACGTCGGCCAGGGCCGGACCGCTGTGCCAGAACGAGTCGAGTTCGTCGACGAGCGCCGGACCGCGCGACTCCGGCGCCGACGGTCGCGCCGCGGGCGTGGCAGCAGCGCCGGCGCTGCCCGAGCGGCGCCCGGCGCCGCTGACACCGCGCGCCGCGCTCCGGCCGACCCGCCGGGCGCGGAGGTGCTGGAGCAACTCGCCCTGCTCGCGTCCCCGCCACACAAAGATCTGGAACGGGTCCTCGTCGAAGCGCTCGGCGAGGATGTAGTAGGCGGCCGCGATGTGCTTGCACGGGTTCTCCCAATCCGGGCACGTGCAGCTCGCCTTCAACTCGGCATGCGAGCGCGGGAACAGCGTCAGCTTGCACGACGCGAACACGTCCTCGATGTCACGAGGCATCTCGCCGGCGAGCAGCTGCGCCAGCGGCAGAGCCTGCGACGCCATCGCCTTCTCCAGGCGCCGCCACTGCTGTTCGCTCAGCGCTTTGCACCGGATCCGGACGCGGTAGGGCGTGTAGCGCGAGCCCTGCACCTTCGCGATCACGATGCCCGGTTCGACGTCGAGCTCGACCACCTGGCCCCGGCGAGCGTAGTTGCGCCCACGCTCTAGCCGTGACCCGACTCCGAATGACTCCAGCAGCGCGATGAACCGCCGCGACCACCACGTCTCACCGATCGCGCCGCGCTTGCTACGCGCCGCGATCCCACCCTCCACCGGCAGCGGCCGTGATGGCTCCCAGTCGCGCCAATCAGACCACTGGCTCATATAGCTGCTCCGCTCATGCCGCCGCCTCGCTCACGCCGCCACCGCCTCTTGGGAGAGGGTCACGAGCTCGCGCAGCTGCGTGGTGTCGAGCTCGGTGATCCACCGCTCGCCGGTCCCGACGATCCGCTCGGCGAGATCCTTCTTCTGCGCGATCAGTATGTCAATCCGCTCCTCGATCGTTCCGACGCAGGTGAGCTTGCGCACCTGCACGTTCTTGCGCTGACCGATCCGGAACGCGCGGTCGGTCGCCTGGTCCTCGACGGCCGGGTTCCACCAGCGGTCGAAGTGGACGACGTGATTGGCCGCGGTGAGGTTGAGGCCTGTGCCGCCCGCCTTCAACGACAGGATCATCAGCGGCGGCCCGCCGTCGGCCTGGAACCGCGTGACCATCTCGTCGCGCGCGACCTGCGCGGTCCCGCCGTGCAGGAACAGCACCTCGCGTCCGAGTCGCTCCTGCAGGTAACGGCGTAGCAGATGCCCGAACTCGGCAAATTGGGTGAAGCACAGCGCCTTGTCCCCCTCGGCGAGCGCTTCGTCCAGGATCTCCTCGAGCCGGGTGAGCTTGCCGGAGCGTCCGTCGAGCGCGGAGCGATCCTTGAGCAGGTGCGCCGGGTGGTTGCACGCCTGCTTGAGCTTCATCAGCGCTGCGAGGATGATCCCCGAGCGCTCGATCCCGGTGGTCCGCCCAGCCTTCTCGATCATCTCGTCGACAACCGCCTGGTAGAGCGTCGCCTGCTCCTTGGTGAGGTGGCAGTCGATGCGCATCTCGATCTTCTCGGGCAGGTCGCTGATGATGCTCCTGTCGGTCTTCAGCCGGCGCAGAATGAACGGGCCGGTCGCCTGCCGCAGGCGCTCGGTCGCATCGCCGTCGCGGTAGCGCTCGATCGGCGTGGCGTAGGAGCGTTTGAACGCCGCGGCCGGGCCGAGCAGCCCCGGATTGAGGAACTCCATGATCGAGTGGAGCTCGGTCAAGCGGTTCTCGACCGGCGTGCCGGTCAGTGCGATTCGGTGGCGGGCAGCGATCGAGCGGATCGCCCGCGTCTGCTTCGCGTCGTTTGTCTTGATGTTCTGCGCCTCGTCGAGCACGACCCGCTCCCACTTCTCGGCGGCCAGCATCTCGCGGTCGCGGACCGCCAGCGCGTAGGTCGTGATCACGAGATCCGCCCGTCGCGTCGTGGCCGTGAACGCGCGGCCCTTCGATCGCTCCGGACCGTGGTGCACGAGCACGCGCAGGCTCGGCGCGAACCGCTCGGCCTCCCGCTGCCAGTTGCCGACGACCGACACCGGGCAGACCAGCAGGGTCGGGCCCAGACGCTTTCGCGACGTGCGCCCCTCGCGCTCGGCGAGCAGCAGCGCCAACGTCTGCGGTGTCTTGCCGAGACCCATGTCGTCCGCGAGACACGCCCCCAGGCCGAGGGTCGACAGGAACGACAGCCATGCCAGCCCGCGCTGCTGGTACGGGCGCAGCTCGCCGACGAACGTCGCCGGCGTCTCGATCTGTCGGAGCTTGCGCTCGCCGTCATGGCTGAGCAGCTCGCTCAGCCAGCCGGTGCACTCGATCTCAGTCGCCGGCAGCTCGCGACGGCCGGCATCGAGCGCGAGGCTCTCGCGCAAGAGCTCTGCGGCCGGCGCCTCGCCACGCTCTGTGCGCCCCGCGAAGAACTTCAGTGCGGCCTCGACGTCCTCGGAGCGCAGCACGATCCACTGCCCGCGTGACATCACCAGCGGCAGCTTCATCGCCGCCAGCTCCCGCAGCTCCGACAGCGACAGGGTCGCATCGCCGACCGCGATCCGCCACTCGTAGGCGCACAGGCCGTCGAGGCCAAACAGCCCGCTGCCCTCCTCCCACTCCTTGAACGGCGCGGCTGTCAGCTTGAGCCGCAGCCGCTTGTCCCACCACGCAGGCGACAGCACGCCGAAGCCGGCCTGCTCGAGCGCGGGGACCGCGTCGCGTAGGAACCGGAAGGCGGCGTCTGTATCGAGCGCGACGTGGGTCGGCGCGACCTCGTGCAGAGCCGGCTCGAGGTCGGGCCACAGGCGTAGCGCGTGGCCGAGCCCGCCCAGCAGCCGCTCCTGCGGGTCCTCGATCAGACGGCCGAAAACGCGAAGGCCATCCCCGTTCGAGCTCCACACGTCCTGCGCCGGGACGAGCACGCTCGGGTCGTCCTTCGCCTGCAGCAGGATCTCGACGCGCCACGGCTCCTCGGCGACCGCTGAGGCGGGCTCCTCGACGGCCGGTGAGGCGGGCTCCTCCTCGGCGACCGCTGAGGCGGGCTCCTCGGCGGCCGCTGACGCGGGCTGCTCGGGCGCGGACAGGCGAAAGCACGTCCGGAAAGTCCGGTGCGCCGCATAGTGCTCCATAGCACCTCGCCACGCGTCGAGTTGCTCGCTGAGGGCCGCGAGCTCCACTTCCTCCGCCGCGACGACAGGATCGGCTGCGGTGAGCGCGGTGATCCACGCCTCCACGCTCGCGGGCGCCTGCCCCCGGGCGGCGCGCGGGAGCAGCGGCTCGGCCAGGAAGCGCCGCGCGCACGCATCGACGATGGTGCCGAGCGCGCCGTCGACGATCCACTCGGGCGGCGTCCCGTGCTCGGATGAGCCGACTTCCGCGCGCAGCAGCGGCGGGATTGAACCCGCCAGCAGCCGCAGCCGCTCGGCGTCGCCGGGATCGGTCGCGACCGGCTCCCATCGCGCGGCCCACCGATCCTCGCTCCAGGCGAGCGTCGGCATGACGCGTCCGCGCGCGAGCAGTTCGAGCGCGAGCTTCGAAACCTCGGCCAGGAACCGCGGCGAATCGCCGATCGCCAGGCCGGGTTCATCACCACCGGGGAGGCCGAGCAGGAACTCGACGGCGTCCGCGACGTCGAACATGGCGGTGGGGATGACCCACGACTCCAAGCGATCCGGTCGTCTCGAGTCGGCGCCGCCGTCATCGGCGCGCAGCAGGTGCGGCGAGGCCTGCGGCCCGTGCTCGTGCGAGGGCAGCATCAGGCACAGCTCCCCCGCGACCGACGCCGCGGGATCGAGCTGCGGGCACGCCCGGCCCAGTGCCTGAGCAAGATCCTCGATCGCCGCCGCGAACGGATGCCGGCGCGGGCGAGGCTTCACAGGCGGCTTGCCGCGCCGTCTGGGCGCTGCTGACGGCAGGCTCCCGTCCTCGCCCCACACAGACAGCCGCGCCGTGCGCGACCAGATGGCGTGGAGGACGATCACGGGCGGACATGTTCGCGCATCGCACGGACGGGTTCCGATCTCCGTGGCTTCACGAGTTGCCGCTTCGTCACCCCGTGGCCAACGAGTTCACCACTGACCGGGGCCCTCCTCAGGGCCCGGATTTCGCGGTGGATCACCGGGGATTGGGCATAGAAATGCGCTCTGTGCCCAATCGTCGACTACGCGTCGTCGCCTCACGCATCAGCCGGCAGGAGCCGGAACGCCTTCCCGCCAGGCGACTTGGGTCCGGGTCACAACGAGTCGATCACGCCCTTGGCCTCCTTCATCCCGACGCCGGCGTGCTTCATGTAAGCCTGCGTAGCCGCGAGCTTGTTGCCCGCACGGACGAGTTCGATGATCTCGGGTGGTAGCTTCGCGGCAGTGGCATCGGTGAACGGGACATATCGGTCCGGGTATAGCAAGCCGAGCTGCTCCTCGATGTAGTCCAGCCGATCCAGCAGCTCCCATGCCTGAATGTTCATGTTGCGATCGGTCACCGGTCATGTCCTCCGCTGTTCTTCCGCCCCACCGTTGCGCTGACCTCGGGGCACACGGCGGGACATTATCGCGGTGCAACGGTACGCACGTCTGCCCAGGGCACGAGCTGCCGGGGAGTCGCGGACGGGCGTCGGGCCTAGACCCGCGTGAAGGGTTCTTCCGATTCATCTGCGCGTTGCGCCAGTCGCGAGCGGGTCGCGTGGCGGTTGTCGTCGCCCGTCGTCGCCGTCGATCCGAAGGAAGGGAGGGCGCGCAGCTCGTCGGGCGTCGTGCTCGGGCGTCGAGGCGGGCGTGCTTGCGGTCGCGGGGCGGACCTGAACGTCGAGGTCGCCGACGACTGTCCGTACTGTTCTCCTTCCCGCTCGCACATCAGGAGGTACCGCTGACGATGACCGATTTCCCGCTCACCGGCGGCTGCAACTGCGGGGCCGTCCGGTTCGAGGTGACAGCGCCGCTCGCGCTCGCCAGTTACTGCCACTGCAAACGTTGCCAGCGCCGGAGCGGAGCGGCGGCCTCGGCGAATGCCCACCCCGCGCCTGACGCCTTTCGGATTGTCGCCGGCGAGGACACGCTCCGTGTGTGGAAGCCTGACGGCGGTGGCGAGAAATGGTTCTGTGGCGACTGTGGCTCGTCGCTATTTGGCCGCAACCCCGGTCGTCGTTGATGCAGAACGGTGTCGGGTCTACGCGACCGCGCGGCGGTAGACGCGTGTGGCCCAGGCGAGCGAGACCACGCAGAGTGGTGTCAGCACGGCGAAGGCCTGCCACAGCGCGCTGCCGGAGAACGTGTCGAGTGCGAGTGTGCGTGAGGCGATGACGAGGTAGTAGAGCGGATTGAAGTGTGCCAGCACGCTCATCCAGCCCGGGCCGAGTGAGATCGGGAGCAGCACGCCGGCGAGCAGCAGCAGCGGCAGGTTGATGCCGTTTACGATCGCGGCGAAGCCCGTTATCTCCTTGGTCAGCAGCGCTACGGCTGTTGAGAACGCGGCCATCGTCAAGTAGAAGAGCGCGAGCAAGACCGCGAGCACGAGCAGTCCCGGGACGTGGATGTGGAAGCCGAAGGCGACGCCAACGACGAGCAGTATGAGGTCGAAGATGAACATGCTGACCATGCCCGAGACGAGCGGGCCGAGCAGCAGCGCGAGCCTGCTGGCGGGCGTCACGCGGAAGCGCTCGATCACTCCGGCCTGGAGCTCGAACAGCGTCGAGAAGCCCGCGCTGGTACCGCTCGTGAACGCCAGCAGCGCGAGGATCCCGGGGAGGAACTCGTCGAGCACGTTGCCACCGGCCCCGGGCGCGAGCGGCACGTCCTTGAGCAGCGGCGTGAACAGCGCGAGGTAGAGCAGCGGCACGGTCAGGCTGACGAATAGCCAGACCGGGTTTCGCAGCAGTTGCTGCGCGCGGCGCCAGGCAAGCAGGCGGGTATCACGCACGAGCTTCACGCGGCGGCCCCGGCTTCGGAGTCGCGCAGCGAGCGGCCGGTCTTGGCGAGGAAGACGTCGTCGAGCGTCGGCTCGGAGAGGCTGATCGCCCGCAACGCGATCTGCGCGGCGTCGAAGCGGCGTAGCAGCTCGGGTACCGCCGCAGGCCCGTCGTCGACGTAGCAGTGCAGCTCGCCGTCCTTGGCCTGTGCCGTCGAGCGCACGAACGGCACGGCGGCGAGGAGCGTCTCGGCGCGCACGCGCGCGCGTTCATCATCGCCGACGCGCAGGACCACAGCGTCGCCGACGATGTCGCGCTTGAGCTCGCGTGGGCTGCCCTCGGCGACGATCGTGCCACCGTCGATGATCATCACGCGGTCACAGAGAGCGTCCGCCTCATCGAGGTAGTGTGTCGTTAGAAAGACGGTGACGCCGTGGTCGCGCAGCGTGCGGACATGCTGCCAGAGGTTCGCGCGGTTCTGGGGGTCAAGGCCGGTGGTCGGCTCGTCCAGGAACAGCACCTGCGGCTCGTGGACGATCCCAAGCGCCACATCCAAGCGGCGCTTCTGCCCGCCCGAGTAGGTCTTCACCTGACGCTCGGCGAAGCTGGTGAGATCAAGCAAGCCCAGCAGCTCCTGCACGCGTGCGGCGACAGCGCCGCGTTCGCGACCGTAGAGACGGCCCTGCAGCATCAGGTTCTCGCGGCCGGTCGCGAGGTTGTCGGCGCCACCGAGCTGACTGACGTAGCCGATTTTCTGGCGGACCTTCGCCGGTGCGCTCGCGACATCGAAGCCAGCCACGCGCGCCTCGCCCTCGTCGATGCTCAGCAGCGTCGTCAGCATCCGCAACGTCGTCGTCTTGCCGGCGCCGTTGGGCCCGAGGAACCCGAAGATCTCGCCCCGCGAGAGCGCAAAGCTGACGCCACGCACCGCTTCGACGGTCCCGCCGCGCGCCGCGAAGCGTTTGCGCAGCTCGCGGGCTTCGATCACCGCGCTCACTCCGCGCCCCCGCCTGCGAGCGCAAACTCTGGCAACGGCACACCGTCGTGCCATGCCTGCCAGATCTCGATCCCGTCGATCGTTCCGGACGTGATCTCCTCGAGCAGGCGGCGCACGAACCGCAGCTCGGTCCGGCGCAGCTCGTCCTCGAACTCGGCCTCCACCCAGAGCACGCGCGGCAGGCCGCGCTGCTCGAGCATCCCGCGCACAACACCGGCACCCGCAATCAGCTCCTCCAGCCGCCCCGCGCGCTCCTCGAGCAGCGCGACCGCCTCAACCGGCGTCACGCCCGGCAGGAACGCCAGGCCGGCCGCGAACGCCGGATAGTCCTTGACCGGGACCGCGAGCATGTCTGCAAGCCAATCGTGCGCCTCGACGCGTCCGGCATCGGTCAGCCGGAAGATCGTGCGCTCCGGTAGCCGACCCTCGCGCTCGGTGTCCTGAGCGACGATCAAGCCGCGGCGCTGAAGCGAGCAGACAACCGAGTAAAGCGAGCCGTAGTTGAGCTTGACGCTCTCATCCTTGTGCTCGCGGCGCAACGTCGACGCGATCTCGTAAGGGTGCATGTCGCGCTGGATAAGCGTCATCAGCACGGCGAGCGCCAGCGGATTCTTGCGGTAGGTCTGGGACACGAGTACTCGATTCAGAGTACCACAATTGGAGTTGCCCCCCTGATAGGCGCCAGCTCGACGAAAACGAGCGTTCCCGCCCCTCACACTTCGCCCAGGTCTGCCGACTCCGCCGCCCCCGATGTCGCAGCGGCGGCGTTGAGGGCGGTGCTGGCGAGGCGCCGGCGGGTCAGGTTTCAGCCGTATTGGTGGCACGCCGCGCGCGTCGTCGCGCTCGGGCGTGCCTCGGATGTCGACCCGAGCGCTCGTTGGCGGCGACGGACGTCTTCGAGCGCTCGAGCTTCTCCAGAAGCGCGGTGAACGTTCTCACTTCGTCGGGTTCCCAGTCGGCCACGAACGATTCGAATCGGTCAAGTCCGATCTGCACGAGGCGCTGCTGTTCTCTGGTACCCGATGGCGTCAGCGCGACCCGCAGTGAGCGTGCGTCGGCGGGATCGACCGTGACGTCGACGTAGCCGGCGTCCTCGAGCTCCTGAACCTGGCGGGTCACGAGCGAGGGATGCACCCCGAGCTGTTCGGCGATGCCCGACGGACGCACCCCTTCGCGGCCCGCGAGGACTTGCAAGACGCTCAGCGTGCTCGCGCCCCTGCTGCGTCGTCTCGCTCGGTCAAGCCCGGCGTTCACGGTGAACAGCGCGATCACCATCGCCTGAACGTCATCTCTACTGGGGGACATCGCGCACCGAAGGTCATTGATAGAGTCAAGCAACTATATCTCTGGCCGACGGGAAAGGTCGGTGCCCACGATGAACTCTGGGATTGATGCGTCAGCTGCTGTTGGAAAGCGCCGCCGATGGCTGCTCGCGATCGACCCTGTGTTCGAGGGCGGCAGACGGGGCAAGCGAGCGCAGGCATGGGATGTCGAGGACGAGCTGATCGCGGTCGCGATCTTGGGCGATGTCACGATCGACCTCTCGCGAACCCGCAGCGTCCCTGCCGAGGTCGACATCGAGGCCTACGCGCTGCTCCGCGATGTCGACGTGCTCGTCCCGGAGGACACGCACGTTGAGCTGTTCGGCGGTGTGCTCCGCGGTGACCTCGAGAACCACGTGCCCCCGATCATCGAGGACCAGCGCACAAGCGTCGTCCGCATCCACGGACACTGCCTGTTCGGCGATGTGACGCCAGGGTGTCAAGACATCCTTCAGCAGCTCGGTCGGGTTCGCAGCGAGTCGCCAGCATGCGCGGTCGCGCTCGACCGCGGCTCGCGATCAGAGCCCCGGTCCTGCTCCCAGCCCCTGGTCGACCTCGGGTCGGCCGGACGGGAACAGCTCTTGCACTACGTATTGCGCCTTTGGCGCCAGGTTCTCGTGGCCGAGCACACGCGTGGCGATCGACAGGACTCCGTCCGCCGTGGTCGCACCGCACAACCCCGCGAGGAACCGGATGTCGTCGATGTCTCGGTCCACCCTCGAAGCCTGCACCTTGAGGGCGAGGAGGTATTCAGGTGACGCAGTGCGCACCACAACGCCTGGGGTCTCGAGCGCGACGACGGCGTTGCGGTCCGTGCCTGGCAGAAACCCTTAACGCCATCGTTGAGCCAGTCGGCGGGGACTCCCGGGTGCCTCCCCGCGACTCGCGCTGCGGCGGCGTAGACGACTTCCTTCGGCTCGAAGATCGCGTCGACGTCGGCGGTGATCCGCCGCTTGTTGTACGCCAAGGCGATCGCGGCGCCACCGACGACGAACATCTCAGCCTGAACGCCCTGGGCCTCCAGCTCGTCGCTTAGGTCCTCGAGCAGCGCGAGGATCTCCTCGCGCGCGAGCTTCGGCTGTTCTGTCACACCGATACCAGGCTGTCGGCCTCCACGATCACGCCACGGGCCCGAAACTCAGCGGGGGCGTGAGCGAGTGACCAGCCGAAGAACCGTGGGCCGGACGGATGCCAGAACGTCTGAAGGACGCGACACGGTTCGGTGGTCCAAGCCGGCGGCGCGGCGCCTCGCCTGCGCGCCACCTCCGCCGTCGCCGCGGCAACCAGAGCATCCACGACCGGGCTCCCCGACAGCTCCGGCGCGGCTTCCAGCGCGGTCGCGCGCGTCATCCAATGCGCCGTCAGGCGAACCCACATGCTCTCAGGCTCGTTCCTTAGCGCGCCCACCAGCTGCTGTGGCGACATACCCGCAAGGCTATCCCCAGCGCGTGTCGTCGCCGAGCGAAGGGAGCAAGATTTGTTGCCAGCGCTCTGCGCCCGCTCCATCTCTCGATCGAAGGCGACGGCGGGATTGTTGTCGCTCCGGCTGACGCGGTCAGTGCGGCTGCAGACATGTGGCAGTGAGAGCCCGAGCCGCCAGATCGGTGTGCTGTGGCGAGACGTCGACCTCGCCAACGGGCGCTTCGAGGTCGGACGCGACAAGACCGACGCGGGAGCGCGCGAGGTCGACATGCTGCCGTTGCTGCGGGACGGCCTCGTCGAACACAAAGCTGCAAGCCAGAAGACTGGACCGGCCGACCCGGTGTTCACGCCCTCGACCGGGAGGCCGCGCCCACGACACAACCTCCGCCAGGACGTGGTCGAGCCGGTGGTCGCCCACGCAACCAACCTCCCTGAGGAACGCGGCGTGCAGCCGCTGCCGCTCGGCATCACCCCGCACAAGCTCCGGCACACGGTCGCGAGGCCCTCAACGCGCTCGTGGAAGGCCGAGTTCTGCCAGGGAATAGCCAGAGAACGCATTTTCCGGCTACCTGGATGCGCCCAACGGCTGCTTCTGAGCGACAGGAAAGCCCCGCATTTGCGGGGCTTTTCAATCGGGGCGCCCGGATTCGAACCGGGGACCTCACCGACCCGAACGGTGCGCGCTACCAGGCTGCGCCACGCCCCGATGAAGCCCAGTATCCCACAGGCTCACGGACGGCTGCACGAAGCCCCGGCAGCGCCTTTTTGGGGACGGGTCGCTCCGGCGGGGGCGTGAGACCGAGCCCTGAGCGGAAAAGGGCACTCAAGCCTCGGGCAAACTGGCCGAAAGCTAGTACATGAGTGCTCTCGCCGCGTTCGAAGAGCGACTGCCGTTGGACGACGAGCGGGTCCTCGTCGCTCGCCAGCCCGTGGTCGACGCGCGCATGCGCGTGAAGGGATACCGCATCGCATACGGCTTGCTCGAGGACGGGATCCCATGCATACCGTCTGGCGCGGATGCACTGACGCTGTTCAACGAAGTGTTCAATGTCACGAATCTCGAGACGCTGGTCGGTGACAGCACCGCCCATGTGCACGTCTCGCGAGATCTACTGACGATGGTCGACACCTCGGAGTTCTGGCGTGACCGCGTGACGCTGGGGGTGAAGTACGGCGATGTGATCTCGGAGACGCTCGGGCCGTCGCTGGATCGAGCGTTCCGTCGCAGGTCGGCGCTCGACCTCGACACGCTGCCCGGTCCCGACTTCAACGCGAAGCTGCTGGACCAGTTCGGCATCGTCGAGATCGACCTCGCGCGGTGGCCGGCGGATCTGATCGCGAAGGCGATGCGCGAGATCAGCGTGCGGCGGTGCATAGCTCACGCCACGAATGTCCAGACGATCGGCCACCGCGAGCATGCGAAGGATCTCGGCTTCGGGTTGCTCTCAGGGTCGTTTCTGACAAAGGCGGCGATCGTCGAGGACCGCACGGTCCCGGTGCAGGCGCTCAACGGCCTCGTCAACGTCGCTCGACTGCAGAGCGACGCGATCACGCTCGAAGAGCTGATCAAGGTGATCCAACGGGACCCGGAGCTGAGCGCGCGCCTGCTCAAGCACATCAACTCCGCGCACTTCGGCTTCGCGACGCCCGTTCGCTCGGTGCGCAACGCGGCCGTCCTGCTCGGCTGTCGAGAGGTTGCACGGTGGGCGATGCTGCACGCCGCGCTTGGTGCTGCGCCGAAGATGCCGCCCGCGCAGCTGATGATCACGATGACACGTGCAGGGATGTGCGAGCGGCTCGCCGAGGTGATCCCCGGCGTGACCACGGACTCGCTGTTCACCGCCGGCGTCCTGTCGATGGCCGACGTGCTCGTCGGCGTGAGGCTCGACTCGATCATGAGCGCGCTTGCCGTCGAACCCGAGGTGAAGCAGGCGGTGCTGACTCACAGCGGCCCCGTTGGCCAGGTCCTGGCGGGAGTGGTCGCCTACGAGCGGGGCGAGTTCGACGCTCCGGCGCTCGCCCCGATCATCCACCACTGCGGTGTCGCCTACCGTCAGGCGCTCCGCTGGGCGCAGAGGGCTGTCACGAGCATCAGGTGAGATCGGCGCCCGAGCGGCGTCGTTGCCGGCGGCCAGGGCGCAGAGTGATCGGCTCGCCTCGGGAGCGCCGCAGCATCAGAAACGCGATCGTCCCCCACATTGCGGGGACCCACAGGGAGATGCCGTGGTAGACGATCGTCGCGGATGTCGCCTTCGTCGCGCTGACGCCGAATAGTGCGAACAGGCCGATGATGCTGCCGTCGAGCACGCCGATGTTCCCGGGGACGGGGAGCAAGTTGGACAGATAGCCGATCTGGTACGCGACCACGATCACGGCGAGCGGCGGAACCGGCCCGACCGCAGCGAAGCACACCGCCAGCACCCCGATGTCGAACCACAGAAAGCCGATTGCGCCGATGATGCGCCAATCGGGCCTGAACAGGATCTCCTCGGTCTCACGGATGACCTGGGCCGTGCTGCGGATCGCCAGCGCCCAGCGCTTGCGACGGCCGGCGAAGAAGCGATCGCTCAGGACCGGCACCGCCATGAACGCCAGGAACACGACCAGCGCCACCGACCCGGGAACGAGGGTCAGCAGCGGATTGCTCGAACCGGGCAGCAGACCCAGCCAGAGCCCGAATCCGGCGAGCACGAGCGTGAGCACGTTGATCGCGCTCGTCAGCAGGAACAGAACCGCCGATCGCTCGGCGACCCGCACCGGATTGCCGCCGCGCTCGACCAGCAGCAGCGCGCCTGCGGCCACGCTCGAGGCGCCGCCGAGCGAGACGGCGGAGCCGAACGCGAGCTCACTGAGCGCGACCCTCGCTCCGAACCGAATCGGCACCCGCTCGAAGACCTGCAGGAAAGCCAGCACGTAGCCGGCGCACGACAGGATCTCGAGCAGGATCGCGGCGACGACGAGGGTCGGTGACATGTGCGTGACCTCGTGCGCGACGCCGTGCAGTCCGGGCACGGCCAGGAACAGGCCGACCACGAGCACGATCAGCATCGCCAGCGAGATCAGGCCGTTGCGCAGACGGCGGGTTGCGCCGGCGGCGTCGAGCGCGTCGAGCTCCTGCTCTGGTGACGGCCCCGTCTGAACGTCAGGTTCGGTGCTCGGCTCCGGCTCGCTAGGGCGACTCGACGCAGCGAGCCGTTCCACGTCCGGTGGATCGCCGCTCTCGGATGGGCTCGCCGACATCGTTCGTATCCAAGCACTCAGGGGGGATGCGAGCGTCATGTGCGCGCCATGCCGCGCACAATCCGCTTGACGACTACCGTCATCCGCATGAATCGAGTTTCGCCAGCTGAGGTGAGCGAGCTCTACCTGGGCGTGCGCGACATCATCGGGATCCGGGCCCCGAACCGCAGCGCCGTCAACACCACCGGCCCGAACAGCTGGATCGTCGGCCGCGACCCGGCGTGGCTCGTCGATCCGGGACCTGCCGAGGAGGAGCACCTCGAGGCGCTCGTTCGCGAGCTGCGCGATCGCGGCGGACTGGGCGGGATCGCCGTGACGCATGATCACTGGGATCACAGCGCGGGACTGCCGGCGCTGCGGGCGTGCCTCCCGGATGCTCCGGTCGGTGCCGCGCGGGGAGAGGTGGACGTTGAACTCGTCGACGGAGCGCGGTTCGGACCCCTCGAAGTTGTCGCGACGCCGGGCCACGCGCCCGATCATCTGGCGTTCATGGCCGCCGACGTCGCGATGACCGGCGATGCGGTCCTCGGTGAGGGGAGCGTGTTCGTCGCTCCCGTCCCCGGCGCGCTTGCGGACTACATCGCCGGCCTCGAGCGTCTGCGGGCGCTCGCGCCGGCGTTCATCTGCCCCGGCCATGGGCCGCTCGTGCGCGAGGCCGACGCCAAGCTGGCTGCGTACCTCGCCCATCGCCTCGAGCGTGAGCGACGTCTGCTCGGCGCGCTCGACGCCGGCAAGCGGACGGTCGATGAGCTGCTCGACGACGCGTGGGCCGGCACTCCTGCGGCGCTGCGGATCGCGGCCACGGCGACGATGGCGGCTCACCTGGACAAGCTCGCCGACGAGGGACGGCTGCCGCCCGGCGTCGAGCGACCGAGGCTCAACCTCTAGTCGAGCGTGAGGCTACCGGCGGGATCGGTCGAAAAACGGCCATCGGCCGGCGCCCGGGAGGGGAGCTGGGCATCGGGCGGCGCGCTCGCTGCGGCGAGCCGCCGGCGCGCGAGTGCGAGCGCGGCGGTTAGCGGCGTGGCGCCGATGTCCTCCGCGTGCTCGAAGATCTCGCGGAGCGTCTCTCCGATCTGCTCGACGAGGTGGCGGGCCTTGGCCGGCTCGTAGCCCTCGCGCTCGACGGCGATGTTGATCAGTCCGCCTGCGTTGACGACGAAGTCGGGGGCCCAGAGGATGCCGCGGGCGGCGAGCAGCTCCGCGATCGCGTCATCGGCCAGCTGGTTGTTGGCGGCACCGGCGACGATCCTGCAGCGGAGGTTGGGCACCGTCTCGTCGTCGAGGATCCCACCGAGGGCACAGGGGACGAGTACGTCGACATCGGCTGTGAGCGCGAGCTCGGGAGTCGTCCAGCGGGCTCCGAGCTGCTCCGCCAGGTGTCGCTTGCGATCGTCGACGTCGGCGACGATCAGCTCCGCACCGTCACGTGCGCAGCGCTTGGCGACGCGCTCGCCCACGTGGCCGACGCCGATCAGGCTGATCGTACGCTCGCGCAACGACGGCGTTCCGAACACGCGCTCGCAGCAGGCACGGATCGCCACGTGCACTCCGAGCGCCGTCAGCGGGCTCGGGTCGCCCGAGCCGCCGCGGCCGCGCGCAAGGCCTCCGACATGCTTCGTGCGGGTAGCGATCACGCTCATGTCGCGGCTGGAGGTCCCGACGTCCTCCGCCGTGATGTACCGGCCCTGGAGCGAATCGACGCTGTCGGCGAAATCGAGCAGCGCGCTGTGGCGGCGCTCCGAGACGATCTCCACGTTCGCCGGGAGCATGATCACGCCCTTGCCCCCGCCGAGCGGCAGGTTGGCCGCCGCCGCCTTGTAGGTCATCGCGCGCGACAGTCGCAGGACGTCCCGCAGCGCAGCCCGGGCGTCGTCGTAGCGCCAAATCCGACACCCGCCAACCGCGGGTCCGCGCAACGTGGAGTGGACCGCGATCATCGTGTAGAGGCTCGAGCGCGACCCGCGCCGAATCACCACCTCGTCGTGGTCGAGCTTCTCCAGGTAGCGGCCGACCGTGCTCGTATCTCTACCTGTTCTATCCGTTGCTCGCCGTGTCAGCCCCATCCGAGGACGAACCGCCGCCGGTGCTGGCGGTGTTCGACGTACTGGAGCCGTCGCCAGCGGCGGAGCCCGTGGCGGTCGCGCTGCTCGCGGTGCCCGTCGACGATGAAGCGGTCGAGCCGGCGCTGGTCCCGGTCGCCGCCGTCGAGCTCGAAGCGCCCGACTGCTGGGTGCCGGCGCTGCTACTCGCGCCCGTCCGTGTGGACGCCTTCGATCCCGGCGAACCGCCGGCTGCAGTCGAGGAGGTCGACCCGCCGGCCGCGCTCGAACCCGCCGAGCTTCCGGCCGGCAACGATCCTCCGACCGCCTTGGACGGGGTCGTCGATCCCGTCGAACCGGCACCCGTCACGACACCGCTGGTGGAGGCCGGCCCGCTGAGCGTGACCGTCGCGGGCACGCCGGTGGACCCGTCCTGGGCGCTCTGTCCCGTCCCGGCGCCGCGCGCTGCGCCGCTCGCGGACGATGTGCTCGAACCTGCGGCGAGGTCAGGGTTGGCACCGGCCTGCAGGCCGGTGCCACTCAACGTCTCGGTCGCCGGCAGCCCGACGCTGGTCGAGCCGGCTGTGCCCGCCGCGGTCGAGCCCACCGTACCGGCCGATCCGGTGGACGACGTGGTCCCGGAGTACGCGGAGCCGTACGGCGCATCAGCGTTCGCGCTCGTAGCGCCCGAGCCGGCGGCGGCTGGAGCGCTGACGGGTGAGCTCGCCGCGATCTGCGTGGGTCTCGTGACGGCATGCCGTCGGTCGGTGTGGCGAGCCGGCGTGCTGCTGAGAGCGGGCTGCACTGCGACGGCGCCGCCGGCCGCAAGGACCGCCAGCAGAGCCGACACGTGTCCCGCGGTCCCTGTCAGGAAGCCCGCGCCGGCGAACGTGCCGCCTCCGCCGAACGCACCGCCGGCCGCGGCCGCGCCACCCCCGGCGACCGCCGCCGTCCCCCCGGCGACCGCGGCGCCGCCGGCGCCGGTGCCGCCGGCACCTGCCGCCGAGCCACCGCCACCGCCGCCGACACCGAGCAGCTTGGCGAGCACGCCGACGACCCCAATGCCAGGCGTGAGCGCTGAGAACTGCTTGCTGAGCCCGCGCAGCTCGCGACGGAACTCCTGGCAGGGCACGCAGTCGTGCAGGTGGCGCCTAGCGGTCGCGGTCGCGCGGACGCCGCGATCGTGGCAGTCGACCAGCTCGGCGCGTATCTCCGTGCACGCGGTCTCACGAGCCTCGAGCGCCTGCGTGAGGTTCACGCGCGCCCGTACGAGCAGCGATTTCACGGCGGGCATCGAGAGCTCGAGCGCGTCGGCGAGCTCGCAATAGCTCATCCCGCTCAGCTCGCGCATGAGCAGGGCGGAACGCTGCTGCTCCGGGAGCCGCTGGAGGTCGACGATCAGCTGAGAGAGCGACTCGCGCTGCTCCGCGAGGGCGATCGGATCGCTGATCGTCGCGGCGGCGGTCTCGAGGTCGCCAGCGGGCGCGGCGGCGGGCCGGCGCAGCTGGTCGATGCAGCGGTTGTGCGCGACGCGGTACAGCCACGCACGCAGTGCAAGCTCACGGTCGTTGGCGCGGAGCGCCGAGTAGGCGCGAATGAACACGTCCTGGGTGGCGTCCTCCGCGTCCTGGCGGCTGTTCGGCAGCATCTGCCGCGTGTATGCGAGCAGCCGCTGCCGGTAGCGGTCGTGGATGGCGCGGAACGCCTCGTCGTTGCCCTCGCGGAAGAGGGCGACCAACTGCTCGTCGGAGCGAAGACGCAGCAGCGGCGATCCCAGCGATACCCGTCCGCGGGACAGCCTTGCCGGAGCCTGAAGCGCAGAAGCTTCCACGTCGATCCCCCATCACTCTATACGAGCGACGGGGGATTGCGTAGCGTAATTGCGTGTGATGTGCGCCAGTGGACCGATTGCTCAGGTGAGCGACACCATCACGTGCTTGACCTCGGTGTAGTCCTCGAGGGCATAGATGCTGAGATCCTTGCCGTAGCCGGATTCCTTGAAGCCGCCGTGGGGCATCTCGGAGGCGAGCGGGATGTGGTCGTTGATCCACACGCAGCCGAATTGCAGGGCGTTGGCGACCCGCATCGCTCGTGCGACGTCGCGCGTCCAGACCGACGCAGCGAGGCCGTACGGCGTGCCGTTGGCCCACTCGATCGCCTGCGCCTCGTCGGAGAACCGCTGGACGGTGATGACCGGCCCGAAGATCTCATTCTGGATCATCTCGTCGTTCTGTCGCAGCCCGGCGACCACCGCCGGCTTGAGGTAGAAGCCGGGTCGATCCGGACGCTCGCCGCCCGTCACGACCTCGGCGCTCGAGGGTCTGCGCTCCAGGAAGCCCTCGACGCGCCCGCGCTGGCGCTCGGAGTTGAGCGGCCCCAGCGTCGTGTCCTCAGAACGCGTGTCGCCGATCACGAAGCCTGCCGCCTGCTCGGCGAGTCCACCGACGACGTTGTCGTATACGTCCTGGGAGGCGAGCACGCGGGTCGCCGCGGTGCAGTCCTGACCGGCGTTGTAGTAGCCCGTGCCGGCGATCGTCGCGAGCGCGGTCTCGAGCTCGACGTCGTCGAACACGACCACGGGCGCCTTCCCGCCGAGCTCGAGGTGCACGCGCTTGAGCGTGTCGGCGGCGTGCCTGGCGATCCACTTGCCGGTTCCCACGGAGCCGGTGAGCGACACCATGCGCACGTCGGGATGCGTTACGAGCGCGGCGCCGGCCGGCTCGCCGTGCCCCGTGATGACGTTCAGGACGCCCCTAGGGAAGATGTCGGCCGCGAGCTGCGCCAGGCGCACGGTGCTCAGCGGCGTCGTCTCCGCGGGCTTGAGCACCACGGTGTTGCCGGCGGCGAGCGCCGGTCCGATCTTCCAGATCGCCATCATCAGCGGGTAGTTCCACGGAGCGATCTGCCCGACCACGCCGATCGGCTCGCGCCGGATGATCGACGTGTAGCCGTGGGTGTACTCGCCGGCGGCGCGTCCCTCCAGGCAGCGTGCCGCGCCGGCGAAGAACCGCAGCTGGTCGGCCATCGCGGGGATCTCATCGTTCCTGAAGGCAGCGATCGGCTTGCCTGCGTTGTCGGACTCGAGCTCCGCGAGCTCGTCCGCGTTCTCCTCGATCGTGTCCGCCAGCTTGAGCAGCGCCGCCGCCCGCTCGCCCGGTGTCGTCGTCGACCACGCCGGGAACGCGCGTCCGGCGGCAGCCACGGCGCGGTTGACGTCTTCGACGCCGCAGAACGGCGCGTACGCCATGACCTCTCCGGTCGAGGGGTTGAGGATCGGCTCCGTCGCGCCGTCGGCCGCGGCGACTGACTCGGCGTCGATCAGGTTTTGGATGGTTGGTGCGGTGGCTGTCATGTGCTGGCAAGCTACCACTCGTCTGGTCGCCGGCGACGCGTTTTTCGGCCGCAATCTCAGGCGTGTCCAGATGCCATCGGAGCCCGCAATAATTTCTCGAGGGCCCTAACCTCAACTGCCATCGTGGACGCTGCCTCGGGCATCGGCATCCCGGTCGCCTTCGGCGCCGGTCTCATCTCGTTCCTCTCGCCGTGCGTGCTGCCGCTCGTGCCGGGCTACATCTCGACGGTCGCAGGCGTCGCCCCCGGCGAGATCCGCGCTCGGCGGGTGATCCTGCCGAGCCTCGCGTTCGTCGCGAGCTTCTCGACCGTGTTCATCGCACTCGGCCTGATCGGCCAGCAGACGCTACACGCGACCCTGACGGGGCCGGCGGCGCTCAAGGTCTCCGGCGCGGTGATCATCGCGATGGGCGTCCTGTTCGTGCTCGCGCCGGTCGTGCCGCATGTTGCCCGCGAGTGGCACGTCGGCAGGCTGATGGAGCGCGCCGGCAAGGGCGGCCCGGTGCTCACGGGGATCGCGTTCGCGGTCGCGTGGACGCCGTGCACCGGGCCGACGCTCGGGGCGATCATCACCGCGGCCGGTACGACGAACTCGGCGCTGCACGGCGCCTACCTGCTGATCTTCTACTGCGCCGGGCTCGGCCTCCCGTTCCTCATCACCGGCCTCGCGTTCGGCAAGGCGACGGCGGCGCTGGCAGTCGTCAAGCGCCACTACCCGGTCGTGATCGGCGTCGGCGGGCTCGTCCTCATCTGGATGGGCGTGCTGATCTGGACCGGCGAGTTCACTCAGCTGAACATCACCGTCGATCACTGGCTGAACACGCTCGGGCTGCCCAACCTCAATGCGGACACGTAGCGGGACAGCGGGTGAGATCTTGATGCCCCGACGACGTGGCAACCCGTAAGGGCCCGGGGGGAAGGAGCCTCGACGAGAAACCCGACTATGTGTTGCGGGTTTCTCGTCGCGGGTCCGCCCACACGTTACTCAGGCTCGGGCCGGAAGTCGTCCTGTTCGGGATGGGTCTCGTACCAGTGCAGCGCGGCGGCCTCGGCGCTGGCCGAGTGATGGTTGGGGACGACCCCGTCGGGCTCGGGCGGCGCAACCGGGGTGGGGTGGTCTACGAAATCCTCATCAGGGTGCGACTCTTCCCAGCGAAGCGCCGCGGAATCAGCGGATTTGGAATGAGACCGGGGCAGGTCGTGCTCCTCCATAGTCCTCTCCTGGGTGAATCATCGTGATGACGCCCATCGCTGTGCGACGGGCCGAGGCTGAGCCGATCAGGTTACCTTGCCGGAAAGCGGCACGTGGCGGCTCAACCGTCGTAGCCGGGCTCGCCCGGCAGGACGATCCTTGGCGTCCCGTCGCTCAGCAGCACATGCGGGGCGACCGGCTGCACGACCATCCCACGGGCGTGCTGGAGCAGGGCATCGGCGGACGCGAACGCCGACAGCTGCTGGAGCTGCTTGATCGTCGGGAACACGAGCGCAAGCGTACCGCTCGCGTTCGCGGCGAGCGCTTCCGACGGCGACGCCCAGCGATGGTCGACGACCTCTGCGCCGTCGACGATCGGTGCCGCTCCAACGGGGGCGTGCGCCAGGAAGAACCATGCGTCGAAGCGGATCGCGAGCTCAGGCGGCGTGATCCAGCGCGCGAACGTGACCAGCTCATCGCCGGCGCCGAGCGTGATCCCGGCCTCCTCGCGCAACTCGCGCAGCGCCGCCGCTCGCAGCCCGGGCGCTCCACCTCCGTCGCCCGGGCCTGTGGAGCCGCCGGGGAACACCCAGGCCCCCGGCATGAAGCGCGCCTGCGGGTTGCGCTGCACGAGCAGGACCTCGAGACGCTCGCTGCCTCCCCGCAGAAGGATCACAGCCGCGGACGGCCGCGGAACGGCAGGTGGCCGTGAGCTCGGCTCGCGCAGAGGCTCGGGCTCGATTCGCACGTCATGATCCTACGCGCTCGCCACGCCGATGACCGGCGATCCACCGATACACTCTCGCGCTGTTGACGCGGCTCCAGCCTTTATGAGTAATGCTTTCCCTTGACGATTACACGCGAGAGGTGATGCGGTGACGGTCGTGCCGTCGAGAGCGCCCGTGAAATCACCGCGGGAGGTCTCGCAAGCTCGCATTCCGTCCCGTCGCAGCGGCGTCTGCCTCACGATTCTCGCCGTCGCCGCTCTGGCGGTGATCGTCGGGTGGTGGACGTGGCGTGCGTTGCACGACGAACACCATGTGCTGGATTTCAGGCTCGTCTACGACGCCGGCCTCGTCTCGTGGCGCAACGGTCACCCGGAGCGGCTGTTCACGTGGACGGGGACGCCGTTGCTCGCCGCCCTGTCGGCGTTGGGCACGCGCGTGGAGAGCCTGACGGCCGGGAGCGAGACGCTCACCGTGCTCAACATGCTGCTCGTTCTCAGCACGGTGGCGGCCGTGATGTGGCGCCTTCGCGGCCAGGTGGCGACCGTGTGGTGGTGGGTGCTGACGGTCGCGCTGCTCAGCTTCGGCCCGATGATGTCGACGGTCTGGTGGAAGCAGCTCAACATCATCGCGCTCGTGCTCGCGCTCGCCGGCTTCGAGTTGTTGCGCCGTCGACGACCGGGGGCCGCCGCCGCGCTGATCGCGTTGTCGGTCGCGATCAAGCCGCTCGTGTTCCTGCTTCCGATCGTCCTGCTCGTCCGCCGCGAGACGCGTCGCGTCGGGGCGCTGGCGGTCGCGTGGATCGTCGGGCTGACGATGGCCGCGCAGGCCTTCCTCGCCGTCCGCGCGCATGCGCTCGGTCCGCTGAACCCGTTCGCCGCGCTCAGCAGCTTCCTCTCGAGAACCCAGCCCGGAACGCCGCATACGCCTGCGTGGGCATGCATGGCGGTGAACTTCTCGCCCCAGTCCACGCTCTGCCGCCTGGCCGGGAGGGGCGACTGGACCCTCCAGCACATCGTCGTCCTGATCGCCGTCGGCGTGCTCGGCACCTGGACGTTCGATGCGCTGCGCGGCCGGCGGGCGAGCAGCTGGGAGACGTTCGCATTCGTGTGCCCGCTGTCGGCGATGCTGAGCCCGCTGGCGTGGAGCCACTACCAGATCCTGCTCGCCCCCCTGTTCGTGCTGCTCGTCGTCCGCTTCACCAACGAAGGCGCGAGCGTCGGGACCTGGACGGGGCTCGCCGTCGCGTTCGCGCTCGCGTCGCTCATGTGGGAGCCGTACGGGACGAGCATCGGTGCCGTCAGTTCGGTGCTGAGGGGACACGCGGAGAGCCCCGTCCTGACGCTCCACCTGGCCGTCATCGCCGAATTCGCGCAGTACGCGCTGCTGATCTCGGGCCTGCTCTGGTATACGCGCCGCCTCGCAGTCAGGCCGGCGCGAGGCGCCGGCGACACAGAGGTTTCTTACTCCTCGTAGGGCGTGAAGTCCGCCTTGTGGGCTCCGCACACCGGGCAGAACCACGACTCCGGCAGCTCCTCGAAGCGCGTGCCGGGTGGGATGCCTCCGTCGGGATCGCCCTCGGCCGGGTCGTAGACGTAGCCGCATGATTCGCAGAGCCAGCGCATCGGTGTAAGCGTAGGGGCTCAGCACGCGCTCGGCGGCGCGAGGCTCGATCGACGAATGGCTGACTTGGTCTCGCGAAGCTCACCAACGCCTGCGCTACGCCGATGCAAGGGCAGCAGACCAGACGCGGCGCGACCGTCGCGAACCACAGATTTCTCTCGATCTCCAGGAGCGAGATTCACCGATGAAGCGATTCGCGTTCATAGCAACGGCGGCGGCGGCGCTCGCGATTCCGGCGAGCTCGATGGCGGCGAGCACTGGTTCCGGCGTTGTCCTGTCGGCGCAGAGCCATTCCGTGCAGGTCGTCAACGCAGGCCACGTCGTAAGCGCCTACAGCGTTCGCGGCAGCACCTCGCGTCTGCGCACCGGGAGCGAGATCAGCTACAGGCTCTCCGGGCACTCGATCAGCGCCGTGCGCGTCCTTGGCTCGACGAGGACGCTCAGCTACTACGCGCACGTCGTGCGCAACAACGCGGGCCAGCTCGTCCTCAGCCTGGGCGACGGCAAGACCGTCAGCTTCAAGCCGACGCAGGTAAAGGTGAGCAAGCACCACGAGAGCCACGCGGTGCCGGCGCATGCGGCCTCCGGCTTCACGCTCGTCGTCAACGCTCCTCCGGGCACCAGCGTGCTCGTCACCGAGTCGATCGGCACGGGTGCCAACATCTCGGTCACGATCACGATCGAGGCGAACGGTGCCGGCAACGGCGGCGGCAACGGCGGTGGGAGCGGCGACGCCACCGCGTCGGGAACGGTCACAGACGTTCAGCTCGCGTCATTCGGGATCGTCGACGAGCAGACCGGCACGACGACGCGCTTCGCGATGGATCCCGACTCCCTCGCGGCGATCAACATGTCGCCGTGCGACACCGTCACCGTGAGCTACCACCAGGACGCGAGCGGGCTCGTCGCCGACGAAGTCGACGACAGCGGCACCTCCGACGGCGGCGCCTGCGACGACAGCGGCACGTACTACCCGACCCAGGATGCGGTCGGGTCGATCACCGAGATGACGCAGTCGAGCATCACGATCAGTACCGACGACGGCCTGATGACCTTCCCGGTGCTCCCGTCCGCCGACCTGCTGGACGGCTTCCAGTACGGGGACGACGTCGACGTCACCTACGCACAGGACCCGGATGGGACGCTCTATGTCGTGGACGTCGAGTATGCGCAGAGCTACGCCTCAGGCGTCGTGGAGTCCGTCAGCGACAACCAGCTGACGATCCTCGACGACGGCACCCGGCAGCCCGACGTGTTCATCCTCGGCCCCGGTGACGCGGGCGAGTTCGATGGCATCACATTGGGGGACGAGGTCCAGGTGACATGGCATCAGGCTGCAAACGGCGTCGACGTTGCCGACAACGTCGACGATCTCGGTCCAGCGTCATCCGCCGACCCCGGCGATCCCGGCTACGCAGGCAACCCCCGCGGCTGATCCCCGACCGCGACCGCGACGCCCGGACCTCGCACGGCAACCCACACGCGCTGACCGCCGGGCGCGGTGAGCGTCCCCGGCACGCGCGCCAGCAGCAGCTCGGCCGCCGGATCGTCGAGCCGAACGTACGCGAGCGCCTCGTGGCCCTGGAAATACACCTCGTCGACCGTCGCCGGCACGGCTCCGGCGTGAGCCTGCAGCGAGAGCTTCAGCTGCTCAGGCCGCAACAGCAGGGAATGCTCGGTGCCGATCGCGTCGCCCATCAGCGGTTGGTGCAGCCGCACCTCGCCGAGCGCACAGCGGGCCACGTCGCCGTCGAACGCGGCCGCCAGCAGGTTGGCCTCGCCGATCGAGGTGGCAGCCCTCCGGTCGGCGGGATCCCGGTAGAGGGAGCGCGGCTCGTCGACGGCGATGACGGCACCGGAGTCCAGCACCGCGATCCGGTCGGCAAGCGCGAGCGCCTCACTGCGATCATGGGTGACGAGCACAGCGGTGGTCTGCGACTCGGCGAGGATCCGCGCCACGTCGCGACCGAGCTCGGTGCGCAGCGACGCGTCGAGCGCGTTGAACGGCTCGTCGAGCAGCACGATCCGCGGCCTCACCGCCAACGCGCGGGCGAGCGCGACACGCTGTTGCTCGCCTCCCGACAGCTGGTGGGGGTAACGGGACGCTAGCGCGCCAAGGCCGACGCGCTTCAGCAGCGCGAGCGCCTGGGGGCGCTCACGCCGCTTCAGTCCGAAGCCGACATTCGCCGCCACCGTGAGGTGCGGGAACAGCGCGCCGTCCTGGGGCACGTAGCCGACGCCGCGGTGCTGCGGCGCAACCGTTCGGCGCCCGTCATCGACGATCCGTCCGCCGATCGACAACGTGCCGGCGTCGACACCGTCGAACCCGGCGATCAGCCGCATGATCGTCGTCTTGCCGCTGCCGGAGCTGCCGAGGATCGCGGTCAGCGAGCCGGCCGGAACGGTCAGCTCGACCTCTGCGAGGACCGGTGTCGCTCCGAACCGCTTCGCCACCCCGCACAGCTCGATCTCGCTCATCGATCATCCCTCCTCGTTCGGGCGCTCACCACGTCATCTCGTCTCGCGCTCGACGGTTGTCATGGCGTCATCTGCGGCATCGCGTTGGGGCCGCGGTCGAACCACGCGGCGAGGAATGCGGCGGGGATCACCGCCATCAGCATCATTACGAGCGCGTACGGCGCCGCGGCGCCGTACGCGACTTCGCTCTGGTACGCCCAGAACTGGGTCGCGAGCGTCATCACGCCGATTGGAGCGAGCACCAGCGTCGCGGTCAGCTCGGTCGCGGCCATCAGAAAGACGAGGCAGAAGCCCGCCAGCGCGCCGGGTGCGAGCAGTGGCAGCGTGACGCGGAAGAAGACCGACAGCCGTCCGCGCCCGAGCGAGTGACCGACGTCGACCATCTGTGCAGAGGTCTGCACCGCCGAGGTCTTCACACACACGAGCGCGAGTGGGAAGTGCATGATCGCGTACGCGCAGATCACCAGCAGGCTGGTCTGGTAGATGCCGTAGGCGTAGCGCGTGGCGAAGTAGACGAGGCTCAGCGCCACGACGACCCCGGGCAATGCGAGCGTCACGAATGTCGCCCGCTCCAGCAGCATCCGGACCGCGCTCGAGCGGCGGAAGCTCATCATCGCGACCGGCAGCGCGAGCATCACCGCGGTGCCCGCACCGAGCGCGCTGTAGATGAACGTGTTCCAGCTCGCGGCCGACAGCGTGCTCGCCGCGGGTAGCGTCGTGTGCTGGCTGCGCGTCATCCAGTAGATGATCGTCACGAACGGGACACCGACTCCGAGCGCGAACAGCGATCCCAACCCGGCGAGCATCGCGAGCGACCGCCAGCCCCAGCCGGACGGACGGGTCACCCGAACCGGGGCGCTGCGCGTGACCACCCGGGTGGGCACGAACGCGTCGAGCGAGAGCACCAGCAGCGCCAGCGCGACGAGTGGCAGCGCCAGCGCGCCCGCGGCGGCCGGATTGAACTGGAAGATCGTGAAGATCTCCGTCGTGAACGTCTGGTAGCGGAGGATCTCGAACGATCCATACTCGGCGAACAGGGTCAGCGCGACGAGCACGCAGCCGCCGATCACGGGCGTGCGGATGAGCGGGAAGGTGACGCGCCAGAAGGTCCGCAGGCGCCCGGCGCCGAGGCTGTGGGCCGTCTCCTGCATCGCCGGATCGGACCGGCGCAGGTACGCCGCCACCGGCAGGTAGACGAACGGGTAGGTGGTGAGCGTCATCACGAGCGCCGAGCCGAGCAGCGCGTTCATCGACGGCGAGAGCGTGTGCCACGCGTACCCGGACACCTCGTCGGGGACCGCCACCGGAAGCACGACCAGCACCCGCCACATGCGCCGCAGCGGCAACCGCGTCCGCTCCGTGCACCAGGCCGTGGCGACGCCGACGCTCGCCGCGAGCACGACGACGATCGCCGCCAGCACGACGGTGTTGCGCAGCAGCACGGCCGAGCGCGAGCGCAGCAGCTCGTGCTGGATCTCGCTCCATCCGGCGCTGCCGGCGTCGAGCACCACGAGCCACAGGGGCGCCAGCAGCGCCAGTGCGATCAGGGTCGCGATCGCGACCGTCCACCGTCCGGGTCCGCGCCGCCGCGCACGTGCACGTGCACTTGCAGGCGGGAGCTGCCATCGCGGCGTGGGCGTGGACGCGATCGCCAGTGCCGGCGCGGACGCCGGCCCGGACGCCGGGACAGAGATCGGCACGGAAGCCGGCGCGGACGCCGGCCCGGAAACCGGCGTCGACGGCGGCGCCGGCGTTCTCATCGGCGTTCACTCACAGCAGGCCCGCCTGCTCCAGCGTCTGCTCACCAGCCTGTCCGGTGCCGAGCTCAGACGGGGTGAACTGCACCGGCCTGAGCGAGGCGAGCGGCACGAGCTGGGGGCTCGCCGCCACGCCGGGGTGCAGCGGGTACTCGAAGCTGTTGCTGCCGGCGATGATCTCCTGGCCCTCGACGCTCGTCATGAAATTGAGGAACTCCTGCGCCGCCTTCTTGTGCTTGGAGCTCTTCAGCACCGCCGCGCCCGAGATGTCCTCGACGTAGCCGGGGTCGCCCGGCGCGAAGAAAGCAATCTTCGAGTGCATCGCCCGCGCACCGATCTCGGATCGCAGGCGGTAGTAGTAGTACTGGTTGATCACACCCAATGCGACGGTGCCGGAATTGACGTCGGAGGTGAGCGTCTCGTTGTCGGGGATGTGCACGTTGCCGCCGGCGTTGTAGTAGAGGGCCTTCAACCAGGCAATCGTCGCCGCCCTCCCGTAATGGCGCACCACGGAGTCAACGAGTGGCCAGAAGTCGGTCTCGCCGGAGTCGACGCCGAGCTTGCCCACCCATTGCAGCTGCGCCAGACCCATGATCGAGGCAGGCAGCTCCTGCGGCTTCACCTCGGAGGTGTTGAAGATGAGGCAGCTGACGCGCGCGGTGACGCCGACCCAATCGTGGTCCCCGGCGCTGTCCTGAGCCGGGATGTTGGCGAGCGTCGCGGGGTCGACCTTTGCGAGCAGGCCCGCGGTGTCGACGAGTGCGAGCCAGTTGGAGTTCTCGGTGTAGTAGATGTCCGCCGGCGATCGGGCGCCCTCCTGCTCGAGCTGGGCGGCGAGCGTGTCCTCGTCGTTGCTCTCCACGCGGACCTTGATCCCGGTCTTCTTCGTGAACGCGGCGACGAGCGCGTCGGTTGTCTGTGGATGCTGACCGTTGTAGATCGTCAGCGCGGGGTCGGAGACGACGCCGGCGGCCAGACCGCAGCCGGAGAGCGCGGCGCTCGCGGCCCCGAGCGCGAGGATGGAGAGGACGGCCGCGAGCAGCGGCCGGAGCGACCCGGTCCTCCGTGCGCGCGCGCCGACGCATGATCTCGAGGTAACCATGCCCCTGTTATCGGCTGCTGGGGGCGTGCTGCTGAGACGTGATCGCTCCGGGACACCTCCGCCGCACCCTCGACGCGAAAACCGCGCATGTCGCGGTTTTCGCGTCGAGGCTCGTGGGGAGGGCCCTCGAGCTCACGGGACCCGCTCAAGTGTGCGGTCTACAGCGTGGCGCCGTCGCGCAGCCAACCGTCGATCGGCAGCGCCGCGCCCGTGCGGGCGAGAAGCTCCGTCTCCGGGCGCGCGACCGTTCCGAGCGTGGCGACCGGGATCGCGCCGAGCGAGGCGATCGTCGCGCGGTTCGACAGCTCGATGCGGCTCGGCTCCGCCGGCCAGGGCGTCAGCACCACGCCTGCGACCGTCAGCCCCGCCGCACGCGCGGCCTCCAGCGTCAGCAGCGTGTGGTTGATCGTGCCCAGCCCGGGCCGCGCGGCGACGAGCAGGGGGAGGCCGATCGCCGCTGCGAGGCGCCGCACGTCCCAGCCGTCGCAGAGCGGCACGAGCAGCCCCCCCACCCCCTCGACGAGCAGGATCTCGTCCGGACCTGCCGCCGACACCGCCGCGCGCGCGAGCGCGGCGGCGTCGAGCGGGCGCTCTTCGAGCTCTGCCGCCAGGTGCGGCGAGACCGGGGCGTCGTAGCGGCACAGCGCGACCGCGTCCGGCGCGCAGCCGGCGGCGCGGGCGAGCAGCTCGTGATCATGCGGCCAGTCAGGGTCCGGCGGCTCGCCCAGCCCCGTGATCACGGGCTTCAGAACCCGAACGCTGCGACCGCGGGCGCGCAGCGCCGCGGCGATGGCGGCGACGAGCACGGTCTTGCCAACGCCCGTGTCCGTCCCGGTCACGAACAGGCCGGCAGCCATCAGGCGGCTGGCACCTCGCCCGTCACCGCGCCGCCTCGCGGCCGATCACCGGCGGCCAACCTCGCCGGTCATCCGCGCCGTCTCGCCGACCACCCGGGCGGCGGCTCGCAGCTGCTCGGGGCTGTGCGTGGCCATCACGGTCATCCGCAGCCGCGAGGTGCCGGCGAGAACCGTCGGCGGCCGGATCGCCTGCGCGAACACGCCGCGCGCGAGCGTGCGCTCGCAGATCTCCATCGCGGCGCTCGCCTCACCCACGATCAGCGGCACGATTGGGCTCTCGCCGCTCTCGACGTGCAGCCCCTGCGCGCCCAGCTCCTCGCGCAGCACGGCGGCGTTGGCGGCGAGCGCCTGCACCAGCTGGGGCTCCTCCTCGAGCACGGTCAGCGCCGCAAGCGCCGCCGCGGCGACCGGGACGGGGAGCGCCGTCGAGAAGATGAACGGCCGCGCAGTGTTCAGCAGGAAGCGGGCCATGCTCGCGTTGCACGCGACAAACGCGCCGTAGCAGCCGAGCGCCTTGCTGAGCGTGCCGACGATCACGTCGACCTGCTCGGCCAGCCCGGCCGCGGCCAACGCGCCGCGCCCCCCGGGGCCGAGCGTGCCGGTGCCGTGCGCCTCGTCCACCGCCACCCGCAGCCCGTGACGGCGCGCAAGCTCGACGACGCCCTGCAGCGGCGCGAGATCGCCGTCCATCGAGAACACGCTGTCGGTGACGATCAGCGCGCCGCGGTCGCCGGCGCGAGCGATTCCCCACGCCAGGTGGTCGAGGTCGCGGTGGCGATAGACGAACACCTCCGCCCGCGAAAGGCGGCAACCGTCGATGATCGAGGCATGGTTGAGCTCGTCGGAGAAGACGACCTCGGCGCGGCCCGCCAGCGACGAGACCACGCCGATGTTGGCCAGGTAGCCCGAGCCGAACAGCAGCGCGCGCTCGCGGTGCTCGAACGCCGCCAGTCGCTGCTCGAGCTCTTCATGGATGCGCATCGTGCCTGACACCAGCCGGGAGGCGCCGGCGCCGACACCCTCGGACATCGCCGCGGCGGCAGCCGCCTCACGCACGCGGGGGTGCGCGGCGAGCCCAAGGTAGTCGTTGGAGCACAGCAGCAGCACCGGCTCGCCGTCCAGCTCCACCTGCGGGCCCTGGGGTCCGCCCACGAGGCGGGTGCGCCGCAACAGCGAGCTCGCATCGAGATCCGCGAGCTGAGCCTCGATATCGATCATCGAATCTGGGAGCATAGGCCGGTCAATGTCACGGAGCGCTCCCGCCCGACGGATCCCGTTGGCGCTCGCGCTGACCGTGCTTGCCCTGCTCGCGCCCGGCCTGGCGTATGCATCGACATCGATCGTCTTCTCCGCATCCGACTTCACGACGCTCGGCTTGGCTGCAGTGCGGGCGAGCCCGGGTGCGGCGCGCGCGCAGCTGCAGGCGGGGCTGCCCGGGGACGTCGCCGGGCTGCTGGGCGGTGTAGTGATCCAGGCCTCAGCTGCGCGTACCCGCGGGCAACAGCTGAGCTCGGACGCATTCGTGCTGGGCTCCGTCGCTGCGGCGCAGCGCGTGCTGGCGAGCTGGCGGCGGGTGCACGGCGCGGCGCGTGTCACGATCGGCTCCGGGGGCGAGGAGTCGCTGACCGGCTCGCGCAGTCGCAAGATCGCCGAGGTGTTGTGGCGCAACGGCGCCCGGCTTGGGTTCATCGCGCTCACCTCGACGCGGGACACGAGCTCGGCTGCGAGCACGGCGCTCGCATACGCGAAGCTCGCGCAGTCGTATCTGAGCAGGCAGCTGCCGACTACGGCGTTGGGGAAGGTGCTCGACGAGATCGGGCCAAACGGGAGCGTCTCCGAGGCGACCGCGCTGCAGGCGTTCGCGCTCGCCTACGGGCCGCTGCCGGGGGTTCGTCCGCCCTCGGGCGGGCGGACGATGGTCCCCTCGGCCACGGCCGTGGGCGCGTGGGTCCTGCGCTACCTGCGGCGGCTCTCGTCGAGGCTGCGCCATGCAATCGACCGCGACCTCGGCTTCACGCTACTGCCGAATCAGGGTCAATCCTGCGGTGGCGTCGGGGCCGATCTCCTATCTCGTGGTCGTGCTTGCGCACGAGGTCTTCCACTGCTTCGAGTTCGACCTCGATCCTGCGTGGGCGAGCCAGGGAGACTGGCTGATCGAGGGGATGGCCGAGTGGGCGGCGCTGAGCGTCGATCCGGTGATGAGCCCGATGGCCGAGGCAGATCAAGGTGGCGCGCGACCGTGACGGCCACCTCGAGGGCCTGCTCGGAAACACCGGCGTGCCGGCCGTGCGCGAGTACCTGTCGCGCACCGGCACCCCGTACTCCGTTGGCCAGCTGCTCGGCGAGGGGACGGCGCTGTACAAGGGGTTCGGAGCCAGCTGGCGGATCACCCAGTCGCAGTCGCTGTTCACCTACGCCCGCGGCAAGAGCACCCGCACATACACGATCGCCGACTTCCCCAAGCAGTCGTTCGACCTGAGCAACGTTCCCGCCGGGCAGCTCCAGGCGGCGGTCCAGGACTGTCAGGCCGTCGGCGTCCACAGCGCGAAGGTCACGCACGACTGCGAGTACGACGTCGCCGCGACGGGCACCCCGGCGTTCGCCGGCGGCGACGTCCCGCTGCAGACCGTCGCAACCGCGCAGGCCGCGTCGACCGCCCCTCCGACCCCGGTGCTGCACCCGATTGACCTCGGCGCCGGGGAGGACCAGCCGCGGATCGCGTATGACCCCCTCTCCGGTGACACGTACGTCGCGTGGCTCGACGAGAGCGACACCTCGATCGACGTGTGCGTGCTGACGGCATCGGCGCCGAGTTGCAACGCGGGCGCTGGTCCCTACAAGCTCACCGACCCGCTTGCCGTCAGTGACCAGGCCAACCCGCTGTACTTCTCGGTCGACCCGGTGGTGCAACCGAGCGGTGAGGTCGTCATCCTCGCCGAAGCGGACGGTGTCGCCGCCGCGGCGCAACCCGGCGGCTATTCGGGGATCGGGGTTGAGGCGTGGAGCTCGCCGGCCGGGGGCGCGATGTTCGCCTCCGGCGATCAGGGGCTCGATGACGGCGGCATGCTGCTCGCGGCGACCGGGGGGCCGGCGACGCGCCATCCGGCGGCGCGGTCGCGCTCGATGCCACCGACCTCGGCGTGTACGGCAACGAGTACCCGTTCGGTAGCGGCTTCACCGACTTCACGACGGACAGCTCCGCCCCGAGCCCCACGCCCACGGTCGACAGCACGGGCGGTTACGGTGAGCAGCTAAGCGTCGACGGCACCCAGGTCGCCTCGATTCCCGACCCGTCGGCGCCGGACGAGTACATGGTCGTCACGGTCGGCGGTGACTACGAGTCGAGCGCGCTGCCCGGCTGCCCGAGCGGTACCCAGCAGGCGACCGGCTTCGGGATCGGCGTCGGCACACCCGCGGCACTCCAGACGCAGGCGGCGTGGTCGAGCGCGTACTTCGCGCCGATCAGCTGCGATGCGTTCTCGCCGGTCCTCGCGGGCGGCGGCCCGTCGGGCGGTCCGATCGGCCTGCTGGAGAACGAGGGCCCCGGCCTGGTCGGATCCGGGTCCGAGGGCGTCTACTTCCGCGCGTTCGAGCCGACGAGCGGCGGTTTCAGCGCGCCGGTGCTCGTCTCCGACGAGACGAGCACGTC
The DNA here is from genome assembly GCA_052148275.1 of Solirubrobacteraceae bacterium. Classification (GTDB taxonomy): domain Bacteria; phylum Actinomycetota; class Thermoleophilia; order Solirubrobacterales; family Solirubrobacteraceae; genus Palsa-465. The sequence goes on along the minus strand of JBKQIR010000315.1, from coordinate 74,093 downwards.
ACTGGATGGGGCCGATGACCTCAGCCTCGGCGCTGACGGCGAAGGGGGCATGTACGCAGCGTGGCTCGACCACCGCGGCTGGGTGCTCGACTACAGCGAGAATGCAGGCCAGACCTGGGGAAGCGTCGCGACGCTCGGCCTCGACTTCGACACTGCCGGCGACGTCGTCGTTGCGGGCCTCGGCTCCGGCAACGCCGAGCTCGCCGATGACAACAACGGGCAGGAGTACCTCGTGCCGGTCGACTACTCGAAGTTCGTCGCCGCTGAGCGCCGCTGATTTCGGTCGGTGGACGGGACTGGGACCTGGCCGAGAAACGTTCGATATGCGGACGTTATTCGGCCAGGGTCGGAACGTGGGCCGACTCGCGGGTCGGGCGGCCGGTGCCCCTGTTGGGCGCGCCGTCGGGCCGCGGCGGCACCGAGCGCTTCGCCGCAAAGCGCAGCTGCGTGGAGGGATCCCACAGGCCGACCTCGAGCTCCACGCCTCGCTCCGTCTCGCCGGCCTGCGGGCCGGCGAGATCGGGGGTCTCGCCCGCCAGCCAGCCGGAGCGGTTGTCGGGCCGCGGGTTCGAGCCGTTGTCGGGCTGCCGTGCGACGTTGAGCCCGAGCTCCTCGAACATCGCCAGATCGTGCTCCGGCGTCGAGCCGAGCGTCGTCAGGAAGTTGCCCATCATCACGCCGTTGAGGCCGGCCTTGACCGCCAACGGCTGCAGCTCGCGCAGGTTCTCGACGCGGCCGCCGCACATCCGGAAGACGGCGTCGGGGAGCACGAGGCGGAAGATCGCGACCCACTTGACGACCTCCCACGGGTCCATCAGCTCGCGATCGCCGAACTTTGTGCCGGGGCGGGGGTTGAGGATGTTGAGCGGCACGCTGATTGGGTTGATCGACGCAAGCTGGAAGGCCATCTCGACGCGCTGCTCGGGCGTCTCGCCGAGATTGAGGATGCCGCCGACACAGGTCTCCAGGCCCGCGTCGCGGACCGCGTCGATCGTTCGCAGCCGGCCCTCGTAGCGGACGGTCGTCGAGACCTCCGGGTAGTAGGACTCCGCGGTCTCGATGTTGTGGTGCACGCGCTGCACCCCGGCGTCCTTGAGCGCCCTCGCCCGCTCGGGCGTCAGGTGCCCGATCGACACGCAACGCTTCAGGTTCGTGTGCTCGGCGACGAGCCGCACGCCCTCCAGCACCTTTTCGAAGTCCCGGCCCGAGAGACCCTGTCCCTGGGTGACGGTGCAGAAGCGGTGTGCGCCGGCAGCCTGCGCGGCGCGGGCATGCTCGAGCATCTGCTCGGGCTCCATCATCGCGTGCATCGGCGTGTCGGCCTCCGCGTACTTCGACTGGGCGCAGAAGCCGCAGTCCTCGGCACAGCCGCCGGACTTGGCGCTCACGAGCGAGCACAGGTCGGTGGAGTCCGCGAAGCGCTCGACCCGGGCGTGCCATGCGCGCTCGACCAGGGCCTCGATCTCGGCGTGATCCTCCAGGTTTCCCAGTCGCAGCGCATCCTCGGGCGTAATCAATGGCGTCATGAGGCGAAACTTATACGAATCACCGGGCCGGATCGGCATACGATCTGGTCGCGAGTCGAGATCGCGGCCAACCCATGCCGGTCGATACCATCCCGGGCCGGGTCGCGTCTGCGATTCTCATCGGCGTCCCCGATTGACGGGAGCCGCTACAAATCGGCCGAAACGGTGTTGTTGTGTTCTGCCGGTGCCATTTTCCGGCACGGCTTCTAGCGCGATCGAGAGGCAGCGAGATTCCGCGATGCGAGATCCAGAACGAACGGCTTCGATGATATTCGCGCGCGTGCTTGCGGTCGGTTGCCCGGCTCGGGCGTCCAGTGGCCTCCGCCTCCGAGGCTTCCGCGTTGTCACGTTGATCCTGTTGATCGGGGTGATCGCTCCCGGGGTCGCACGCGCGGCGCTGTCGTGGTCGGGACCGATCGCATTGGACAGGACCGATGCGGCGAACGTCACCGCGATCGCGTGTGGCTCGGCCCACCAGTGCACGGCTGTCGACGGCTCTGGGCAGGAGGTGACCTATAACCCGCTCTCGCCGGGAACTCCGACTCCGATCACGATCGATCCCGGCCACGACCTGCTGAGCGTCGCCTGCCCCTCGGCCAGCCAGTGCACCGCCGTCGACACCGGCGGCCAGGAGGTGACCTTCAACCCGTCCTCGCCAGGAAGCCCGAGCACCGCCACGATCGATCCGGGGAACCTACCGACCGGACTCTCGTGCCCGTCCACGAGCCAGTGCAGCGCGGTCGACAACAGCGGGCTTGAGGTGACGTTCAACCCGGCGACGCCGGAGCAACGGAGCGATGCGACGATCGCCGGCGCCTCCAGCCTCAGTTCGATCAGCTGCCCGTCGACGAGTCAGTGCAGCGTCCTCGACGGCGCGAGCAAGGAGCTGACCTTCAACCCGGCTTTGCCGGGAAGCCCGAGCACGGCCACGATCGACTCCTCCTACAGCCTGCTGTTCATGGTGTGCCAGGCGAGCAACGAGTGCACCGCCGTCGACAACGGCGGCGACGAGGTGGAGTTCAACCCGACAAACGTCGGAGAGCCCTCGACCTATCCGATCGGCACGACGGAGAACGAGAACTACCCCAGCGGGCTCGCGTGCCCATCCACCGGCCAATGCACCGTGACCGAGGAAGGCGGTTACGAGGTCACGTTCACGTTCAATGGCTTCGGGGGACCACCCCAGGGGACCACGCTTCACCAGATCGACACGACCTATCTGAACGCGGTGGCGTGCCCGTCGGCGACAGCGTGCACCGCCGTCGACGGCGCTGGGTACGAGGTCAGCTTCAACCCGAGCTCGCCCGGGAGCCCCGGTCGGGTCCCGGTCGACAGGATCGCCCTGCTCAACGCAATCTCCTGCCCCTCGGCGGTTCAGTGCACCGCTGTCGACCAGGATGGGTACGAGCAGAGCTTCAATCCGACAACGCCGGGAACCCCCACCCGCGTCGGCCTCGACCCTCGATACATCGAGTCCGGGGTCGCGTGCCCGACGGCGACCCAGTGCACTGCCGTCTCCTACGTGCAGTCCGACCCCGGAGAGGAGACGTTCAACCCCGTCTCGCCCGGGACCGTGACGCCGGTGTCGATCGATCCGAATGCGCAGCTCAACGCGGTTTCCTGCCCCGCGACAAGCCAGTGCACGGCCGTCGATAGCGACGGTCAAGAGGTCACGTTCAACCCGGCCTCGCCGGGCACCCCGACTCCCGTCAAGATCGACGCGACTGCAGGCCAGAACTTCCTTGATGCGGTGTCCTGTCCCTCGACCAGCCAGTGCACCGCCGCCGAATACGGCGGCGACGAGGTGACGTTCAACCCGGCCTCGCCGGGGACCCCCGCTCCCGTCACGATCGACGGGGCCAACCAGATCGAGGCACTGGCCTGCCCGTCCGCCACGCTCTGCATCGCCGTCGATGACGGCGGCGACGAGGTGAGCTTCAACCCGACCTCACCGGGCAGCCCGACGCGCACGTCGATCGACGGCGGCACCCCGTTGTACGGGGTCGCGTGCCCGTCGAGCGGCGACTGCGTGGCCGTTGACGGTGCGGGCCGCGCGGTGGAATGGAATCCGGCGATCCCCTCCAACTGGACGGTCGAGCCGATCTCCGGGGCGAACTCGCTGAGCGCTGTCTCTTGCAGCTCAGCGGACGAGTGCGTCGCGGTCGACACGGTGGGCAACGGATTCATGGGGACGCTGCCTCCGGCGGTGTCCGCGGTCAGCCCCGCATCGGGACCGATCGCGGGTGGGACGAGCGTGACGATCACCGGCACTAATCTGAGCGGCGCGAGCGCGGTGAAGTTCGGCTCCGGCGCGGCGTCGTTGTTCACGGTCAACAGCGCGACGTCGATCACGGCCACCTCGCCGGCGGGGCCGGCCGGCGCAGTTGACGTGAGGGTGAGCACGGCGGGAGGGACGAGCCCGACCGGCTCGGACGACCAGTTCAGTTACCTCTCAGCTCCGACGGTGCAGTCCTCTGCGCCGGTGGCGCGGAGCAGCTCGGGTGCGGCGTTCTCGGGTGCCGTCGACCCGGAGGGGCTGGCGACGACGGCCTATTTCGAGTACGGGCTGGATCCGAAGTACTCGGGCGGTGGTGCGGTGGTCTATGGCGCGAGCACCGCCGTGCAGCAGATTGGGACCGATCTCTCCAACCACCCGGTCTCGGTGTCGGTGACGGGGCTGCTGCCGAACGCGCTCTATCACGTACGGTTGGTTGCGATCAACGGCGACGGTACGACGATCGGGCCGGACGAGACGTTCACGACCGCGATGAGCGCGCCGCCGCCGCCACCGGTGCTCGGCGTCAGCGCCGACGTGACGCCCGTGTCGGGGGTGGTTTACATCAAGCTGCCCCACGGGAAGTCCGCATATGAGCGCGGCGTGAACGAGGATTTGAGCAAGGGGCAGGGGTTCGTGCCGTTGACTGAGGCGCGCCAGCTGCCCTCCGGGACGCAGATCGATGCGCGCGGCGGGACACTTGATCTGGTCGCGGCGCCGCCGACGAGGCACGGCAAGCAGCAGATGGTGAAGCTGAGCGGCGCGTTGGTCGGTTTCAGCCAGAGCAAGACTGGGTTGACCAAGGGTCTGACGACGATCTCGCTGCTCGAGAACGCCTTCCCCGGCGCGCCGTCGTATGCGATTTGTCCCAAAGCGCATGCAGCCGGGTCGGCGCACGCCGCCAAGGCCAGTCCCAGCAACGCGGTCGTGCAGTCCTTGCACCTCCAGGACAACCACGGCCAGTTCCGGACCCGGGGCCGCTACAGCTCGGCGACCGTTCGCGGCACCATATGGCGGATGGGCGACCGTTGCGACGGTACGCTGACGGCCGTTCAGCGAGGGAGCGTCTCCGTCTTCGTGTTCGCAACGCGCAAGACGATCACGCTCCACGCAGGCCACGCCTTCCTGGCAAGAGCCTTGACCGGAAAGGCATAGGGCTCGTTGCTCGTTGCTCGTTGCTCGTTGCTCGTTGCTCGGTCGCCGAGGCGCTCGAAACCGGCTGGAACGAGAGCTGGCGCCGGTGTCCTGAGGACGGCCCCTGCGCCCGGTGACGGCTGAACCTCGTCGGAGGATTATTCGGCGTCGTAGAGTTCGATACGACGCGAGTGACATCCGAAGCGCAGCTGAAGGAAGGGGCATCGACGACGATGACTACGACCACCGACCCGCTACGAGCGTGGACGATTTCCATGAAGGCCTTCGCGCCGATCAGGCGGACGAAGGTCGTCGCAACGCTCGGCCCATCGACTGACGGCCGCCTCGAGAACTTGATCTTTGCCGGGATGGACTGCGCGAGGCTCAACTGCTCGCACAGCAACGCCGACGATCTGGTCAGGCGGAGCACCGAGGTGCGAGCCGCCGCAGCCAGGGCACGTCGCCCGGTTGCGGTGATGTTCGACCTTCAAGGACCGAAGATCCGTCTCGCGGGTGACACCGAGGAGCGCGCCCTGCAGACCCGCGAGCAGGTGCTGCTGGCGGACCCCGACGGCGCCGAGCGCGACGCGCACGCGCTCACGGTCGCGTACGACGGATTCTGCGGCCTGCTCACGGTCCGCTCGGAGGTTGTGATCGGAGATGGAGCACCGCGCCTGAGGGTCGTCAGCGTGGATGGCGCCACCGCGACCGCCGTTGTGAGCGTCCCCGGGCCGGTGAGCCCTCGCAAGGGGGTGAACGTCACCCACGCCCACACGACGTCGCCCGCGCTGACCGCGAAGGACATCGCCGACGCCGGTGTGGCCGCCGAGTGCGACGCCGACTTCGTCGCGTTGTCGTTCGTCCGCTCTGCCGATGATGTCAACGAGCTGCGGGAGCTGTTGAACCGTCTGGGAAGCTCAGCGAGAATCGTCGCGAAGATCGAGAAGGTCGAGGCTTTCGAGCATCTCGATCCGATCCTCGAGGCCGCCGACGCGGTCATGGTCGCGCGCGGAGACTACGGCGTCGAGGCCGGCATCGCGCATGTCCCGGAAATGCAGAAGGCGACAATCCACAAGGCGAGCAGCCTGGGGAAGGTGGTGATCACCGCCACGCAGATGCTCGAATCGATGATCAACTCCCCCCTGCCGACCCGCGCGGAGGCCGCGGACGTCTTCAACGCGATCATGGACGGCACGAGCGCCGTGATGCTCTCGGCGGAGACGGGCGTCGGATCCTATCCGGTGGAGGCCGTGAGGACGATGACTGAGATCGCCGAGATCGCCGAACGTCAGGAGATCTACTGCGGACCTCACGAAGCGCCGCCGCTTCCCGACGAGGCGGTCATGCATGCCGCGGTCGCGCTGGCCCACGATATCGACGCGGCCGCGATCGTCGTTCCGACGACCACTGGGCGCACAGCGAGACAGTGCGCACGATACCGTCCGCGCCGGCCGGTGCACGCTCTCTGTGACGATGAGCGTGTCTACCGTCAGCTTGCGCTCGAATGGGGAGTGTTGCCGACGATGTTCGAGCGCTCCGCGGATACGGACGCATTGCTGGAAGGCGCCCTGCGGGTGGCTTCAGACCTCGAGGGGCTACACAGCGGTGACGCTGTCGTGATCACCGCCGGACAGGTCGTCGGCGCCAGCGGCGCCACGAACCTGATCACGCTCCGCTTCGTGCCCTGACATCCCGTCCCGGACAGGGAGGCGCTCCGGGTCGCCGGACGAGAACAGCAGCGCCACCATCCCGGTCCAGCCGGTCTGGTGGCTCGCGCCGATGCCGGCGCCCGTATCGCCGTTGAAGTACTCGTAGAACAGCAACAGGTCATGCCAATACGGGTCGTTCTGGAACTTCTCGCTGGCGCCGAACACCGGCCGGCGGCCGCCGGCGCCGTTCGTGAAGGTGGTCTTGAGGCGCTTCTCGATCTCGTTTGCAACCTCCAGCAGGTTCATCTCGCGACCCGAGCCGGTGGGACATTCCACCTTGAGCCGGTCGCCGTAGTAGCGATGAAGCTGAACGAGGGCGCGGACAATCAGCAGGTTGATCGGGAACCAGACCGGGCCCCTCCAGTTTGAATTGCCGCCGAACATGAACGAATCCGACTCGGCCGGCAGGTAGCCGACGCTGTGGTGATGGCCCTGCCAGTCGAGAACGCACGGGGCTGCGAGATGACGCCGCGAGATGGAGCGGATCCCGTGCGCTCCCAGGAACTCCTCCTCGTCGAGCATCACGGCGAGCAATCGCCGCAGGCGTCGCTCATCGACGAGCGACACCATCCCGCGTCCCTCCGGGCTCTGATCCGGGAGGTTGGCAAGCGCCCGCGCGGCATCCGGAAAGAAATACGAGCCGATCCTGGCGTCCGCGCGATCGCTCTGCGTGAGCAACCCCAGCAGCAGCACGTTGCGCTCGATGATATCTGCGTCGAACACGGTCGCTGCGCACAGCGGCAGCAGACCGACGAGCGAGCGCACCATGACCCTCTCGGTGCTGCCGTCCGGCATCCGGAGCACGTCGTAATAGAAGCCGTCCTCCTCATCCCATAGAGGCGTGTCGGCGTCAGGCGGGTTCATCGCGATCGCGATCCATTCGAAATGGCTGAAGAACTTCATCGCCATGTCGCGGTAGCTGGAGTCGTGCCGTGCCAGCTCGAGAGCGATCTGCAGCATCGACTGGCAGTAGAGCGCCATCCATGCCGTGCCGTCGGCCTGCTCGAGAGCGGCGCCGTCCGGCAGCGTGGCGGACCGATCGAAGATGCCGATGTTGTCCAAGCCCAGGAAGCCTCCCTGGAACAGGTTGCGGCCGGACGGATCCTTGCGATTCACCCACCACGTGAAGTTGGTCAGCAGGCGGTGGAACACGCGGGCCAGGAACTCGCGGTCGCCGGCGCCGCGGATCTCCGCCTCCTGCTCGTATACGTGGAAAGCCGCCCAGGCCGTGACCGGCGGGTTGACATCGCCGAAGTTCCACTCGTAGGCGGGAATCTGGCCGTTCGGGTGGAGATATCGCGTCTTGAGCAGCAGCTCCACCTGTTGCTTGGCGAAGTCGATGTCGACCAGCGCAAGCGGCACGCAGTGAAACGCCAGATCCCACGCGGCGAACCACGGGTACTCCCATTTGTCGGGCATGGAGATGACATCGCCGGCGACCATGTGCGACCACTGAACGTTGCGCGCCGCACTGACGGGGGCGTTGGGATTCCACGAGTCGACTCCGTGCTCCCGCAGCCACGCCCGCACGTGATACTCGTAGTACTGCTTGCTCCACAGCATCCCGGCGAGCGCTTGGCGCATCACCATCGCCTCGTCGGGCTCAAGCGTCGCGGGAATGACGGTCGCATAGAACTGATCGGCCTCGTCGCGGCGCCCGCTCAGCACGTCCGTAAAGCTGTCCCCCAGCGGGTCCATCTCGGGCGCGCCGCCGAGGCTGCGCTGCGAGGTCAAGCGGACTCGAACCGAGGCGCTGCTCCGCGGCGCCACATCCAGCACGTGATGCGCTGCGACCTTGGTGCCGGACCGCTCCGGATTGACCGCATCGGCGTGTCCGCCCACGACGAACTCGTTGACTGCATCCTTGACATACGGGGAGGCGTTCGGGACGCCGAACAGGCGCTCGGTGTTCGTCTCGTTCTCGCAGAACAGCAGCGTCGAGGAGGCGTCGGCGCTGAACAGCCACTCCCCGAGCTCCGGATGCGTTGCATGCGCAGCGGCGAGTCCCGCGCCCGCATCGACGGCCCGCAGGAGCGGCTTGGCAACGGGATCCCCCCACGCCCACGTGTTGCGAAACCACAGCGTCGGCAGGACGTGGAGCGTCGCCGTGTCGGGGCCGCGGTTGTGCGCGGTGACGAGCATGAGAATGTCGTCGTCGGCGGCCTTGGCGTACTCCACGACCACGTCGAAGTAGCGATCATCGTCGAAGATCCCGGTGTCCAGCAGCTCGTACTCGGGGTCCTGCTTGCCGCGGCGAGCGTTCGTGGCCACGAGGTCGTCGTAGGGGAACGCCCGCTGCGGGTACTTGTACAGGCATCTCAGGTACGAGTGGGTGGGGGTGCTGTCCAGGTAGAACCAGTACTCCTTGACGTCCTCGCCATGGTTCCCCTCGCCGTTGGTGAGTCCGAACATCCGCTCCTTGAGAATCGGATCCGCACCGTTCCACACCGCGAGGGCGAGGCACAGCCGCTGCCGCTCATCGCAGATCCCGGCGATTCCATCCTCGCCCCAGCGGTAGGCCCGTGAGCGCGCCTGGTCATGGGTGAAGTAGTTCCACGCATCGCCGTGCGGGCTGTAGTCCTCGCGCACGGTCCCCCACTGGCGCTCGCTGAGATACGGGCCCCAGGACTTCCACGGTACCTCGCCAACACGCGCTTGCTCGATCCGCTCGTGCTCGGGCGTGTCCCAACGCGCGCGGAGATTTGACATGAAGGCGGAGTATGCACGTTCCCGCGCGACGGCGGGCGCAGCAGGTGATGATTCGCACGTAATCGCCTCTCGCCGGCGCGGCCCCGAGCGAGGCGGGCCGAGGCCGGCGAGCCACGCGGAGCTCCTCGACCAACAACGGCAAGTTCACGTTTCGTGGCAGCTGCTGCAGGTGCGTTGGATCGGTTTCTGTAAGAATACTGGCGTGCGTGGTCGGTGTGGCCGGGCGTCTGCGGGAGGCTGAGCTTGTGATGCGACGAAACGTGACAGCTGCGCGATCGTATTCGCGGCGAGTGGGGCGACCGGTTGTGGAGCGTTTGACGGCGCGCGGGCGGTTGCTGGGGATGGTCGGCGTGGCGCTGGCGATGCTGGCGTGCGTGCCGAGCAGCCAGGCGCGTCCGGCGCCGGCATCTGGGCAGCGACCGCGCCCGGTGGTGTCGATGGTGAGCCCCTCGTCGGGTCCGATCGCGGGCGGGACGATCGTCACGATCACGGGGAGCGACCTGCGCTCCTGCGAGGGCAAGCCGACGCCGACGGTGACGTTCGGTTCGAACCCGGCGTCGTCGGTCGTGGTCAACAGCAGCGGAACGTCGATCACGGCGACCTCGCCGCAGGGATCGGCTGGGACGGTCGATGTGACGGTCACGACGGCGGCGGGGCGGACGAGCGCGATGGTCCCGGGCGACGAGTTCACGTATGTGCCGGCGCCGACGGTATCGGGCGTAGCCCCGTCGACGGGTCCGACCGCGGGTGGGACGAGCGTGACGATCGCGGGGACGAACTTGACGGGGGCGACCGCTGTTGCGTTCGGTTTGAACCCGGCGTCGTCGGTCGTGGTCAACAGCCCGACGTCGATCACGGCGACCTCGCCGCAGGGATCGGGGGTGGTCGATGTGACGGTTACGACGGTGGGCGAGATGAGCGCGACCGGCCCGGGCGACGAGTTCACGTATGTGGCGGCGCCGACGGTGTCGGGCGTAGCCCCGTCGACGGGTCCGACCGCGGGCGGGACGAGCGTGACGATCGCGGGGACGAACTTCACCGGGGCGACCGCTGTTGCGTTCGGTTTGAACCCGGCGTCGTCGTTCGCGGTCAACAGCAGCGGAACGTCGATCACGGCGACCTCGCCGGGCGGGCCGGCTGGGACCGTTGATGTGACGGTCACGACGGCGGGCGGGCCGAGCGCGACCGGCGCGGGCGATCAGTTCAGCTATTCGGTCATGACGGTGGTGCCGGCGGTGCCAGCATCAGTGCCCGTGGTGCACACGGCTGCGCCGGTGGTGCAGGGCAGCTCGGGTGCGGCGTTCTCGGGTACGGTCAACCCGGAGGGGCTGGCGACGACTGCCTATTTCGAGTATGGGCTGGATCCGAAGTACGCGGGCGGTGGTGCGGTGGTCTATGGCGCGAGCACCGCCGTGCAGCAGGTTGGGTTCGATCTCTCCAACCACCCGGTGTCGGTGTCGGTGTCGGGCCTGCTTCCGAACGCGCTCTATCACGTGCGGTTGGTTGCGATGAACGGCGACGGTACGACGATCGGGCCGGACGAGACGTTCACGACCGCGATGAGCGCGCCGCCGCCGCCACCGGTGCTCGGCAAGACCGTCAACGCGACGCCGGTGTCGGGCCTGGTCTACATCAAGCTGCCCCACGGGAAGCCCGCGTCCGACGTCGAGGTGAACGACGCGTTGATCAAAGGCCAGGGGTTCGTGCCGTTGACCGAACCGCGGCAGCTGCCCTCCGGGACGCAGATCGACGCCCGCGGCGGGACGCTTGATCTGATCGCGGCGCCGGCAAAGAAGCACGGCAAGCAGCAGATGATCACGCTCAGCGGCGCGCTGATCGGATTCAGCCAGAGCCGCACCGGGTTGACCAAGGGTCTGACGACGATCTCGCTGCTCGAGAACGCCTTTCCCGGCGCGCCGTCGTATGCGCGCTGTCCCAAAGCACAGGCGGACGAGTCGCTGGCGCACGCCGCCTCCTCCAGTCCCAGCAGCGCCGTCGTGCAGAGCCTGCATGCGAAAGACAACCACGGCCAGTTCAAGACCCGTGGGCGCTACAGCTCGGCGACCGTCCGCGGGACCGCATGGCAGATGAGCGACCTTTGTGACGGTACTCTGACATCCGTCCAGCGCGGGACCGTCTCCGTGTTCGTTTTCGCAACGCGCAAGACGATCACCCTCCACGCCGGCCACAGCTACCTCGCACGGGCGATCATCAAGAGGACGAAATAGAGAAACGCGGCATCTTCCGGCTGGACAGCCGGTGACGGTTGTCGAGCCGCCACGAGTCGGGCTCGTGCTCGCCGGCGGCGGCGCTCGCGGTGCATATGAGGCGGGCGCGCTGTCCGTGATCCTTCCAGAGCTCGAACGGCGGGGCGAGCGGCCGACCTACTTCGTCGGTGCGAGCGTCGGTGCGATCAACGCCGTCGGGCTGGCCTCCCGCCAGCACCTGCCCGCGGCCCAGGCGACCGAGGAGATCGTTCAGATCTGGACGCGGTTGAGCAAGGACGACGTGATGCGCCCGATCGTCTCGCGCAGCATCCTCCCACTTGCGGCCCGGTTCCTGGGGCAGGTGCTCGCGGTTCCCGGCCTGCGCGTCCACGGCCTGATCGACAACGCCCCGCTGCCCGCCAACCTCGCACGGTGGGCGGACTGGGGTCAGCTGCACCGCTCCGTCCGGGAAGGGGCGGTCGATGCGGTCGGCGTCGTTGCGACCTCGGCCCGAACCGGCAAGACGGTGGCATTCGTCGAACAGGCGAAGCAGCGGGATCTGCACCGGTCGCGCGCGATCGCCTATGTCCACACAGAGCTCGGCGTCGAACACGTGCTCGCGTCCGCTTCGATCCCGGTGCTGTGGCCTGCGACTCTGATCGCCACTCCCGAGCACGCGAAGGGCTGGTACTTCGACGGCGGCACGAGGATGAACACGCCGATCAAGCCGTTGCTCGACCTCGGTGCACAGCGGCTGGTGATCGTCGCGCTCGAATCAGCGGCCGGCCCCGTGCTCGCGCGTTCGCGCGATGACGACGACCTGGCGGCGCCCGACCTCGGGCAAGGGATATCCCATCTGCTCGAAGGCACGCTTGTCGACCCGCTGATCGACGATCTGACCAAGCTCGGCAACATCAATTCGTTCCTCGTTGGAGACGGCGCCGGCCCGGGTCCCAGGCTCTACCGCACGACGCGTGGCAAGGAGCCCTACCGGGAGGTCCCTTACATATTTGTCGCGCCGCAGCGCCGAGGGACGATCGGCGAGCTCGCGATCGAAGTCTTCCGAGAGCGCTACGGCGGCGTCAGAGGGGCGCTGCGTTCGATCGACTTCCGGCTGATCAACGAACTTGTCGGCGGGCCGAGCGCCGCCCACGGCGAGCTGCTCAGCCTGCTGCTGTTCGACCGGGAATTCATCGCGGAGCTGGTCAGAATCGGTCGTGAGGACGCGGAGCGATGGCTGGCCGGCGACCACGATGGCGGCGGACCGTGGCGTCTGAGCCCACTTGACCTGCTGATGATGCCGCGCCAGTGGACGGCCGGCTAGGTTGCGTTATCCCGCTCCATCTCCCGGGCGCTGCCCGCCACGTTCGGGCAGCCTGGTCCGGCCGAGGCTGGTGAACGAATCCGGCGTGACGTCGAGAACCTTGACGGCGAGGTCGGCGAACAGCCCCGCCGGCTCGAGGTCGGCTTCCCCGTAACCCCGCCCGTCTCGGCGGTCCAGGATCGCCAGCACGCCGATCGGCCGCCCGCCGCGCTGAAGCGGCACGACGATCTGGGTGTAGGGCACATATCCGGTGCCCGCGGCGATGCGAGAGGCGAAGCGGCCATCCGCCCGGCAGTCCGGGATTGCCTCGCCGACTCCGCTGGCGATCACTCCTCCCGCGATGCCGGTGCCCGGAGGCAGCCTCACGCCGACGATCTCGTGCGCTCCCGCGCCCCACGCCGATTGGTAGACGAGCTCGCCGGTTGTCAGATCGATCAGGGCGATCGAAGCGGCGGCGGCCCCGAACACTCCCGCGGCCGTGTGCACGACTGCTTCCATCAGGCTGCGCGACGCGTCCGGATCGTCGATCGACACCGCGAGCGATATCCCGGTCTCGGTCCGCAGTGGGGCGCCCAGCGCCTTCGCGAAGGCGGCCACCGACGCCACGCGTCGTTCCGGGATCATCTCCAGGCCGGCAGCGATCGTCCTTTCCAGCTCAGGGGTCACGTCCGGGGCGATGCTCGACAGTGGGGTCCGCTCGGCGTACAGGGGTGTGCGTCCCGCGATCAGCGTCCACAGCGTCGCGGCGACACCAAACACGTCGGTCCGTGGCGAGACTGTGCCGCCGGCGAACACTTCCGGTGCCATGAAGCGGGGGGTACCGATTCCGACCGTTCCCTCAGATTCGACGTCGCCGAACAACCGCGCAATGCCGAAGTCGACGAGGACAACCCCGTCCTCCGAGAGGATCAGATTCTGCGGCTTGACATCACGATGAACGATCTGCTGATCGTGCACGTACTGCAGAGCCTCGCACGCCTGCCGGACGTACTCGATCGTCTGATCGATCGGCAGGCCCGGCGCTCCGCGTTGCTTGAGCAGCTTACCGAGCTCGATGCCGCGAACGAGCTCCATCACCAGGTACTGGCCGCTCGATGCCGAGAAGTGGTCGATGATCCGCACGACGCGCGGATGCTTGAGACTCGCCAAGAGCCGCGCCTCGGCCTCGAAACGCGCGTCGTGCTGCGGGCTGGTCGATTGCTTGAGCGCGACCTCCGTGCCGCTCTCCATGTCGATGGCGCGGTATACCGCACCCATCGCCCCGGCCGAGATGGGCTCGATCACGCGATAGCGGCCCTTGAGCGTCACGCCAAGCACCTGCGAGGCGGTTCGGGGTTCCGTCACGGCTCCGAGCGTACCGACTTGGACGGAGCTGACGGATCTGCTGTTTGGCTACCCAACCGTGTAGCCCAGCTTCGCCAGGCCTTTGAGGGCGGCGCCGAGCGCGGCGGCGCCAGAACCGATGCGCCGTTGGGCGCGGCCGTACGCGACCGAATCGAGCGCGGTCGCCGCCGACGCCGCTTCTGCATAGCCGCCTTCGAGCTCCCGCAATGCGGCGACGATGGCACTGTTCGCTTCCTGCGCCTCGGGGGAGACCGTGGTGGCGCTCAAGTCGGTCGCCGCCCGCTTGTAGGCACTCGATAGGCTTGACGCCGCGCTCGCCTGAGCCTGCGACGTCGTCGCGAGATGCAGCTTGGCCAGCGGTCCGCGGACCGCTGAGCTGAGCGCCTTGAACGTTGTCGCGAGCGTGCCCGCGTAGCTCGCGCTCGGCCCGAGGGGGTAGGACTTCACGCCCACGAGCAGCAGGGTGTTGGCGACGCTCGCGCACTGTCTCTGAAAGCCCGGCGGGCCGTGGGCCGAGGTCCAGCACGCCACCGTTGCCACTCCGGCCGATGTGGGGACGGCGAACAGGGTTACGGTGCCGTCGAGGCCGCGGACCCGCAGCGCGGAGTAGCTGTAGGCGTCGAGCTTGCCGATGCGCACTGGGGTTCCGGCCGGGAGGGCACCGATCAACGCCGCGCGGAACGGCGCGCTGAGCAGCGTCGGGCCGCCCGCAGCGGTGACGATTCCGGCGAAGAGCGCGGCGCCTCCCCCCGGGGGCGCGAGCACCAGCAAGTTGTTGAACGCGATCCCTGGAATGCGCGTGGACGTCGCGCCAACCTGCCAGCCGCTCGGGTAGCCCAACCGGACATTACCGACGGTCGCTTGGTTGGCAAGCGGTTCAGGGCTCTTGGCTTTCCCGGCGTGACCGATCAGAAAGCCGGCGGCGATTGCCGCCGCGCCGAGCAGCCCGACGATGAGCGCTAAGCGCGCTCCACCCGGCCGCCCCGGTGCCGCCGGAGCCGCCCTCTCCGCTGTGGCCTCTGCCGACGGCCGGCCGGCCGGCGGACGCGCCGTCTGCAGAGTGCCGGCGGCAGGGCTGGTGCCGGCTGCGGGGGCTGTCGGGGCTGAGGGTGCCGCCGATCTGACCGTGGCGGCAGCGCCGGGGACGACCGTCGTCTGCGCTCTGCCGGCGGCGCCGAGCGCCGGCATAGGCCTGGTCTCCTGGCCTGACGCCCCAGAGGTCAAAGGCCCGGACGCGAACGCGCGCGAGGCCGCTCGGATCAGCTGCGTGGCCGATTCGGGGCGCGCCAACGGGTCCTTCGCCATACCGCTCGCGATGACCTCATCGAGCGCAGCTGGGAGCTCCGGCCGCCGCTCCGTCACGCTCGGCGGCGGCGCCATCACGTGGGCGTGCACCGTCGCTGCCTCATTCGGCTTGGGGAACGGAACCTGTCCCGTCAAGCATTCGCACAGGACGCCGGCGAGGGAGTAGATGTCGCTGGCCGCCGTGGCCGGATCGCCCTGGATCTGCTCCGGGGCAACGTAGTCGATCGTTCCGATGAACTGGCCCGTCCCGGTGAGACGCGCCTCGTCCGGGGCTTTGATCAGTCCAAAGTCGGCGAGGTACGCGTGATCACCGTGGCCGATCAGGATGTTCTGAGGCTTGATGTCGCGGTGGATGAGTCCCAGCTCGTGCGCCGCGTCGAGGGCCTGCGCGACCTGTGCGAGCACACGCAGACTCCGGCGCGGGTCGAGCTGACCGCCGAGGATCAGCGCTTTGAGCGTTGGGCCCTGGATCAGGCGCATGGCCAGGAAGAGGCCATGCTCGGTCTGACCCGCCTCGTACACCGGGACGATGTGCGCGTGGTCGAGGGACGCCTGTAGCTGGCCCTCTCGCCGGAATCGGGTGCGAAACCCAGGGTCGTCGCTCAGCTGGGAAGCGAGCACTTTCAGCGCGACGACGCGATCCAGCGAGAGCTGCGTCGCGCGGTAGACGACGGCCATGCCGCCCTCGCCGAGTTCGCCATCTATTCGATAGCCGGCGACGATCGTCCCATTTGGTAGCAAACCGCGACGATTGTAGGGCGATGCGGCCGGGGCCTCAGCCGCTCAGAATGACCGTGCCGCCGCCACCGCCGGAACCGGACCCGCCCCCGCTCGAGCCACCGCCGGAGCTCGGGGCGCTCGGCGTCGCCGGGGCGGCCTGTGCCGGCGGCGAGCTTGGCGTCGCCGGGGCGACCTGCGCCGGCGGCGAGCTCGGCGCCGTGGGGGTGACGACTGGCTTCGGGACCTTCAACGCGGGCAGCACGATCGTCGCCGGGGGAGCGCTGATGGCCGGCGCGCTGGCGGGCGAGAGCTGAAGCTTGAGCGGCGCCGCCGTGGTGCCGGCGCCGGTGCTGGCGGCAGTCGCATGGCCAATCGCCAGCGCCGCGCCGAACAGCACGACGAGGAGCACCAGCAGTAGGGCCGTACGGGCCGGGGATGGCAGCGTCATTTGCACGACTGTTGAGGTTTCTGCTTTCCGGGCTCCAGGCAACCGGTCGTCTTCACGAAGTTTCCGGGAAGCACAGCGTACTGGATGAAGTATCCAATCGAGCCGGGCGCCGTGACGCGAATCTGGAGGTCTGACCCCGCCGGCATCTGGACGCCGCTCAAATGGGGGAAGCGCTCCACAGAATCGCCGAACGCCGACTCGGAGTGGCAGAAGCGACCGCAACTGACCGCGACGTTCGCCGCGCGGGCGGTCGAAACGGTCAACCCCAGGAGCTCGATCCCGTTGCTCAGCGCCAGCGCTTTGAGCGTTGCCTCAGCCGTCAGGCGCTGCGGCGCCTGGGCGTAGAAGTCGAACAGCATCTCGATCTCGCCTGCCGCGTTGTTCACGCCGCCGATCTGGTAGGTGTAGTAGAGGCCCTTCTTGACCGGCGCGACGAGCTGCTCGGACGGGAAATCTGATGTGTGGACGCAGATATGGTGCGCTACGTCGGGCTCGAGCGTGGTCTTGTTATAGCTGTAGAGAGCGATCACGTTGTCGAAGCCAGACGTCTGGATCTGGACGGTACCGTTGACGTTCGGGTAGAAGCCATACCAGATGGTGTTGCCGTAGCTGAATCCGCGGCACCTCGTGTCTTCGGCTCCCCCCTGCGGACAGCTGCTGAGCCCGCAGGGGTCGAAGATGTTGCTCTGCACCGTCGCGTTGGTCGTGTTTCGAACGTCCTTCAAGGTGTCGGTGTCGTTCAGCTTCGTTCCCGGGTTGTTGACGTTGAGCGAATTGAGGTAGTCGTCGTTGATCGGCGGCGGCACCGTCGCGGGCGCCTGAGCAGCGCCGGCGGTCGCCAAGACCATGATTGCGACGGCGACGCCGGCGAAGGGTGCCAGGGAGCGCTTGATGATCGACACGGAACGCCACATCATAGGTGCCCGCACGCGATGATGCTCCGATCGCGTGCCTGTCGAGAGCCTCGACGGATGATGCTCTCCCGGGCGCGTGGCTCACATCTGCAGTCGGCAAAAAGGAGACGTTGATGAGCGCGACCGCGCAGCTGCTCTCGAACAACGACGTATACACCCAGAGCTTCGAGTACGCCGGGTTGCCTGCCCCGCCGGCGATGAAGGTGGCGGTCGTGACGTGCATGGATGCCCGGCTCGATCCAGCGCGGGCGCTCGGCATCGACGTGGGCGATGCTCATGTGATCCGCAACGCCGGCGGCGTCCTCACCGACGACGTGATCCGCTCGCTGTCGATCTCTCAGCACCATCTGGGGACCGAGGAGATCGTGCTCGTTCACCACACCGATTGCGGAATGCTCACCTTCACCGACGAGGAGTTCGCCAACGCGCGAGAGCTGTCGCGAGGGCTGCGGCCGCCGTGGTCGGCCCGGACGTTCGCCGACGTGGTGGAGGATGTGCGCGACGGCGTTCGCATCGTCATCGCGAGCCCGTTCATCCCGCGCAAGCACAGCGTGCGCGGATTCGTTTATGACGTGGAGACTGGCCGACTGCACGAGGTGAGCCGCGCTGATTGATCATTGCCGCAAGTCGGTCGGAGCTCCGGTTCTGCCGACCGGCGAGAAGTGAGATAGCTTCTCCGCGGATGCCCTGGGTAGAGATCTTTGCGGTGTTCGTCGTATGCCATCTGGTGGGCGACTACCTCCTCCAGACCGAGTGGCAGGCACTCAACAAACGCGGCGCTCTGACCGGCACTGCGACGATGCGGCGCGCGCTCGTCTCGCACATCGCCACGTACACGCTCGCGTTCGTGCCCGGTTTGATCTGGCTGTGGGGCAGCATCCATGCCGGCGTCTTCGGTGTGGCCGCGCTGATCGCGATCCCGCACCTGATCCAAGACGACGGGAGTCTGCTGAGAAGCTACGCGCTGCGCGTCAAGAAGGCCGACATCCAGGCGAACCCGGCGCTCGGCGCGGCGATGGATCAGTCCTTTCACATCCTCGCGCTGTTCCTCGTGGCGCTGCTCGCGGGCCGTTAGCACGCTGCGCTGGCGCCGTGGCGATGCGCTTAGCGTGCCACCACGGGCAGCAGCAGGTGCGAGGGTCGCTCTGTATCGTGGAACACCGCCTGACGAGCCGCCGCGAGGTCCTCGGCGCGGTCTGCACCGAGTGGGTGGCCGGTGTTCGGGTTGCGGTCGAAGCGCGGAAACGAGCTGCTCGTGATCAGCAGCCGGATCCGGTGCCCGGGCAGGAAGACGTTGCTGGTCGCGACGAGGTCGATGTCGTACGCGGAGGGCGTGCCGGGCGTGATCGGACGCGGGCGGTCGAATCCCTGCCGGTAGCGGGCACGCAACACGCCCTCGGCAAGGATTCGCGAGAACCCATCGCGGTCGACATCGCACAGCTTGGCGACGAAGTCGGTATCCGGCGCGCTGGTTGCCGCGTACAGCACGAGCCGGAGCGAACCGGTTACCTCGAGCTCGAGCTCGAGCGGGGCAGAGCTGTAGACGAGGACGTCCGGCCGTGCCTCGAGCGGGCGTTGGTCAAAGGGTCCGGAGTTCGTTCGCATCAACGGTGCCGGGAGCGACGTGGGGCCGCCGATCGTCGGGGCGGGATCCGCCGGGTCGTAGACGTACTGATCGTAAGGCTCGTCGTGCGGCGGCTCGGGCGAGAGCCCCCCCTCGGCGTGCAGGTACCAGCGTTGCTCATCTGCTCGCGCCAGCGGCCACGCGTCCTCGTCCCGCCACTTGTTCTCGCCCATCACGAAGATCCGGACCGGCGGCTCTTCGTCCATGCCGTTGCGCTCGTGCTGGAGGTGCAGCGCGAAGAAGCGCAGCTCGACGCCGGCGAGATCGATGCGGGCGTCGGGGCCGAAGACCTCGAAGTGATGATCGGGGTAGGCGCCGTATGCGCTGCCGTGGACCCAAGGGCCGACGAGCAGGCGGGTGCCGTCGCGGGCGTGCTCGCTGCCGGCCTCGCGGCGCATGCGCACGTAGTTCTCGAGCGTGCCGCCGAGGAAGATGTCGTACCAGCCGGCCACGTTGTAGACCGGAACCTGGACGGATTCGTAGCTGCCGTTGGGAGACAACGCGTTCCAGAACGCGTCCGCCGTCGGGTGGGCGAGCCAGTCGCGGTAGAAGTGCCCGGCAGGGCCGTCCGCCAGCAACGGGGGGTCGGTCAGCGGCAGATGGCGAAACTGCTCCGCGAGCGGTGGCCGTGGCTTGCCCTTGCTCATCAGGCTGACCCAGAACAGGTTGAAGCCGAGCTGGAAGGCGCCGCCCTGGTAGACCCAGCCGTTGTAGTAATTGCTTCCGATGACGACCGGAGCGATCGCGCGCAGGTGCGGCGGACGCGTTGCCGCGGCGAGCCACTGGGCGGCCGCCGGGTACGAGCGCCCGGCCATCCCGACATCTCCGCTGCACCAGCGCTGTGCCGCCAGCCATTCGATCGTGTCGTGCCCGTCGCGACCCTCGGCGGCGAACGGATAGAAGTCGCCCTCCGAGCCGAACAGCCCCCGGACGTCCTGGCACACGAGCGCCAGCCCGGCGCGCACCGCCCGCTCTGGATCGAGCGCAGCGGGAGGGGTGGGCCCGAAGCTGCGGTTGTAACAAGTGCGGCTCAGGACTGCCGGCACCGGGTCCGAGGAGTCCGGTCGGTAGACGTCTGCGCGTAGGACGACGCCATCGCGCATCGGTACGGCGACTGCTTGCTCGACGATCACTTCGTTGGTGGTTCGCCTCGCACGACGCCAAGCCTACCCGAATCCGCGCACGAGACTTGACGGCGCCGGGCGCCGTGTAGGAGAATCGCGCGGGCAATCTTGGGGAGGCGCACGGTCGGAATGGGGACGCACATTGTCGGGATCCACACGCTGGTCGCAGTGAAGGCCCACACGTGAAGCTCGAGGGCAGGGTGGCCCTCGTTACCGGGGGATCGCGTGGGATCGGGCGCGCGATCTGCGAAGGGCTTGCCGCGGAGGGCGCCGCCGTGGCCGTTAACTACCGCTCCGGCAAGCAGCAGGCGGACGAGGTCGTCGCGTCGATCACCCAGGCCGGTGGCCGGGCGGTCGCCGTCGCCGGCGACGTCGCCGAGTACGAGCAGGCCGAGCAGATCATCGCGCAGACCGTCGAGGGTCTGGGTGGGCTGCACATCCTGATCAACAACGCCGGCATCTCCAAGGACGCGCTGATCTACAGCATGGACGCGTCGTGGTGGCTCGATGTGATGCGGGTCAACTTCGGCGGCGTGTTCAACTGCACCAAGGCATCGCTTTCGCATTTCATGTTGCAGCGCGATGGCGTGATCGTCAACATCTCGTCGGTCATGGGCGAGGTCGGCTGGGTGGGTGAGTCGAACTACTCGGCCTCCAAGGGCGCCGTGAACGCCTTCACGCGTTGCTGCGCGGTCGAGTTCGCACGCTTCGGGATTCGCGTCAACGCCGTGCTCCCGGGCTTCTCGCCCACTGAGTTGGTCGCGGAAATGCTCGCAAAGGATGGTGGCAAGGGGATCAAGAAGCAGCTGCCGATGAAGGCGTTCGGCGAGGTGGAGCAGATCGCCCATGTGGCGGTGTTCCTCGCTGGGCCGGACTCGAACTACATGACCGGATCGCTGGTCCCTGTCGATGGCGGCGCCCTGGCCCAGCTTGGTGTCGGGAAGCCGCTCTAGGTTCGATAGGCTCGCGAGTCTGCGTTGCGAATCGATTAGGAGGTATGTGGATGGCTGACGTTGACAGTGCCGTCAAGGAAGCGATCGTCGAGGCGCTCGCGCTCGACGACGATGAGGTGACCCCCGACTCGACGCTGATGGTTGACCTGGGCGCTGAGTCGATCGATCTGCTGGACATCCTGTTCCGAGTCGAGAAATCGACTGGAGTGAAGATCGAGGCTGCGGACCTCGGTGACTACATCCAGGGTGGGATCCCGGATGACGAGTTCAGCGACGAGAACGAGCTGGTCACGGCCAAGGGCGCCGAGCAGCTGGGTAAGGTCATGCCACAGGTCGATCCCTCGGAGGTGGAGGGCACGCTCAAAGCGCAGGACGTCATTACCCTGTTCACGGTGCAGAACCTGATCGAGATGGTCAAGAGCCGTGCCGGCGCCGCGGCCGGCTGAGCTCAGTTTCCGCGTTGGTGTGGACGCAGTCGGCGTCGAGCGCGTGCGCGCCGTGATCTGCACGGACGACGCCCGGCGCCGGGCTGTGTTCACTCAGCGTGAGCTCGATCACTGCTCCGGGCGGCGCCGCGAGTACGAGCATCTCGCCGCCCGCTTCGCAGCCAAGGAAGCGGTGCTGAAAGCGTTCGGCACCGGCGTCTCGCAGCGGATGCGCTTCACCGAGGTGGAAGTCGTCAACGAACGCAGCGGCAGGCCGCGGATCGTGCTCGATGGCGCGGTCGCCGAGTTCGCCCGCAGCCACGGGCTGCGGCAGCTCGAGGTCTCGCTGACGCACACTGACGGCCTTGCGCTCGCGAGCGTGGTCGCCGCCTGGGAGCGGCGCCTCTAGGCGATGCGCTTCCACCTGATCGACCGCGTCGACGCCTGGGAGCCGAAGAAGTCGGTGCGCGCTCGGAAGCTGACGTCCTACAGCGAGGAGTACTGGGAGGAGGTCGACGGCGAACTGCGGATGCCGCCGCCGTTCGTGCTCGAGGCGTTCTGTCAGGCCGGAACCTGGCTGATCATGATCTCGACCGAACGGCGCAAGCGCGCGGCCTTGCTGCAAGTCGGCGCGGTCACGTGGCACCGCGACATCCGGCCGGGCGACGTGCTCCTGATCGAGGGGCACACGAGCTCGTTCGGCGAGGAGACCGCCGTCCTGTCCGGTTCGGTGAGCGTCGACGGCGAGCCGGCGCTCGAATGCGAGGATGTGATGTGCGCGCTGATCGACGGAGCGGATCTCGCCGACCTCGACGATACCGAGCGCCTGCAGAAGATGCTCACTCGCGCAGAGGGCTGAACCGAGATGGCGCGCGTGGTGATCACCGGGATCGGCGCCGTGACGCCGGTCGGAAACGACGCCGAGAGCACCTGGGACGCGCTGAAGGCGGGGCGCAGCGGTGTCGGCCCGATCACGACCTTCGACACCAGCAGCTATCCGGTCAAGATCGGCGGGATGTGCGATCAGTTCGACGCCGATCGCGCGCTGGTGCAGTCGCCCGTGAACCGCTATCTGCATCGGGCGGAGCGCTTCGGCGTCGCGGCCGCAACGGAGGCGCTCGTCAGCGCCGGGATCGAGCCCGGCGACGGAACCGGTTCGGCCGTCTATCCGTCGGGGCAGATCGGCGTGTCGGTCGGCGCCAGCGTCGACCGCCCGACCCAGCAAGAGCTCTCCGACGTGCTCTACCTGCGCAAGCACAGCGACGGACGCGAGCTCGAGCGTTTCCCGCCATCGCGGGCGCTGCAGATCAGTCAGACAACCGGCTGTGCGCGGATCGCACAGCTCGCCGGTGCCAGCGGTCCGATGCTCAGCGTCAGCACCGCCTGCACTGCCTCGCTGCACGCGATCGGGGAGGCATACCGACGGATCCAGGAGGGCGACGTCAAGCTGATGGTGACGGGCGGCTACGACGCGCTCACGGGCTGGCTCGACGTGCTCGGGTTCGCGCTGCTCGGTGCGCTCACGACCGAGTACAACGACGACCCCGAGCGCGGGTCGCGCCCGTTCGAGCGCGACCGCTCCGGGTTTGTGATCGGCGAGGGCGCAGTCCTGTTCGTGCTCGAGGATCTGGACTCGGCCCGGGCGCGGGGCGCGGCGCCGATCGCCGAGCTCGTCGGCTATGCGGCGAGCCTGAACGCCTACCGGATGACGGACCCGCCGCCCGATGGCGGCGGCGCGGTGATCGCGATGCGCGGCGCACTGCGCGAGGCTGGGCTGAGCCCATCCGACGTGGATTACGTCGTCGCGCACGGCACGGGTACGCCGAGCGGCGACCTCTCGGAGACGATCGGGATCAAGCGCGTGTTCGACGAGCACGCCAGCGGTCTGGTAGTCAGCTCCCCGAAGTCGATGGTCGGCCACACGACCTGCGCCGCCGGGGCCCTCAACGTACTGGCGGGGATCCTCGCGATGCGCGACGGCGTCGTCTCGCCGACGATCAACTACGACAACCCGGATCCGGAATGCGACCTCGACTATGTCGGCAACGAGGCGCGCGAGCTGGACATACGCACGGTCGTCACGAACGGGTTCGCGTTCGGCGGCACCAACGGCGCACTGTGCCTGCGCAGGGTCGACCGATGACCGGCGGGCGCTGGACGACGATCGACCGCATTGTGCGGATCGGCGACGGTGAGGCGGTCGGCCTGCGCAACGTCGCCAACACGCTCGCGATCTTCGACAGTCACTTTCCCCGCTTCAACGTACTGCCCGGCATACTGATCCTCGGCAGCCTCGGCACGCTGTGCGCCGAGCTGCTCGAGCACGAGACGGGACGCCGATGGCAGCTGGTGGGAGCCGAGCGCGTGGGCTTCAGGCACTTCGTCCAGCCGGGTGATCAGATCGTGCTGACGGTGAAGCTCAAACAGCTCGCAGACGACGAAGCTACGCTGACCGGCGAGGTCGCGGTCGAGGGGAAGGTCGTGACGCGCGCGCGCGTGCTACGGGCGAGGCCCGTACAGCGATGATGCGCCGCGTGGCCGTTACCGGTATCGGGTTGTGCACCCCGCTGGGCATCGGGACCGAGGAATCGTGGGCGGGCTTGGTGCAGGGACGCAGCGCGGTCGCTGCGATCTCATCGTATGACCCGTCAACACTTCGAACGCACGTCGGCGCGGAGATCAGGGAGCTCGCGCCGCGCGAGTTCGTCGAGCACCGGCGCTCGCTGCGAACGATGACCCGGCACGACGTCCTCGCCGTCGTCGCTGCGGTGCTAGCTGTCCGCGATGCCGGCGTCGAGGTCGCGGACGACGTCAACGGTCGCGTCGCGGTGTTCGCTGCCGGCGGCAAGGAAACGTCTGTGCCGGAGAACTTCACCGACGTCGCGATCGAGGCGCGCGGCGACGATGGGGTCGTCGACGCAGCTCGATTCGGCGGGATCGCGATGCGTGGCGTGCCGCCGCTGTTCTTCCTCGAAGGCCTGCAGGGAGCCTCGCTGCATTACCTCTCGGAGGCGTTCTCGGCGCGTGGCGCAAACACCTACTTCGCAGGTACGGCCGAGGCCGGACTGCACGCAATCGGGCGCGGCTATCGCGCAATCCGCAGGGGCGAGGCGGACCTCGCGATCGCCGGCGGCGGCGACGCGCCGGTGAACTGGTGGAACATGGCAAAGATCGACGCGCTCGGCATCACGACGCGCCACAACGAGCTCGGCGCCGCCGCCTGTCGCCCCTACGACCGCGACCGCGACGGTGCGGTGATGGGCGAGGGCGGTGCGTTCCTGGTGCTCGAAGAGCTCGAGGCCGCTCGCGCACGTGGCGCGACGCCGTACGCAGAGGTGATCGGCTACGGTGCGGCGTCAGATGTGGGTAGATACCTGACGCCGGATCCTGAAGGGCGCCCGATCGCGCAAGCGATCGATGCGGCGTT
The DNA here is from genome assembly GCA_052148275.1 of Solirubrobacteraceae bacterium. Taxonomy (GTDB): domain Bacteria; phylum Actinomycetota; class Thermoleophilia; order Solirubrobacterales; family Solirubrobacteraceae; genus Palsa-465. The sequence continues at coordinate 48,925 of JBKQIR010000315.1, read as the reverse complement.
GGGTGATGCCGGCGCGTCTGCGCACGAGGTCGACTACGTCGCCGCGCACGGGAGCGGGACGCGGCTGGGCGACGCGAGCGAGGCGGCGGCACTGCGCTCGGTCTTTGGTGGCGGGCGCCTGATGGCGAGCAGCGTCAAGCCGGCGACCGGACACCTCGTCGCGGCGGCCGGTGCACTGAACGCCGCTGTTGCGGCGCTCGTGCTCGCACGCGGCACGGTGCCGCCAACGTTGAACCTGGACGTGGTCGACCAGGCCTGTGCCGGGATAGATTGGGTCGCGGGCGAATGTCGTGAGGCGCGCGTCGGCTTGGCGCTCGCGTTGGCGCGCGGCCTCGAAGGTCAGGTCGTGGCGCTGGCGATGCGTGGGACTTGAGCGAAAGGATGGTCATGGAACACAACGCCGGTACGCGGGTAGTCGTGACGGGGATGGGTGTCATCAGTCCCCAGGGCGCGACGCTGGAGGAATTCTGGGACGGTGTCCGCGAGGGCCGCGTGGCCATCCGCAAGGTTGAGCATCTGTCGATGGAGGGCTTCCGCACGGCGCTTGCCGGAGAGGTCCAGGTACTGGAGCCGCCCGAGCACGAGTACCTGAACCCGGACGGCTTTCACGACCGCGCGATCGACTTCACACTCCGCGCGGCGGAGGAGGCGATGAGGAATTGTGGCGTGGGGGTGGGACCGGTGCCGCCAGAGCGTTGGGGAGTGGTGATCGGAACCTGCAACGCCGGCCTGCTGGCCGGCGAGGAGTGGTGGCTTCGCCGCTCCCGGGGCGAGCGACCGGATCCAAGGCTCGTCCTGCTCGTCACGCCCCAGGCGATCGCCGAGGCGCTGAGCGGCGCGTTCGACCTCAAGGGGCCGGTGCTGTCGGTCGACACCGCCTGTGCGGCCAGCGCCAACGCGATCGGCTATGCGTCCGCGCTGATCCGCGACGGTCATGCGGACGCGGTGCTCACCGGCGGCTCGGACGCCCTCTCGGACATCCTCGTCGCGGGCTTCAACTCGCTGGAATCGCTGTCGCCTGAGCCCGCGCGGCCGTACTCGATCGACCGGTCGGGCCTGTCGCTCGGCGAAGGAAGCGGCATGCTCGTGCTGATGCGCGAGGATCTGGCACGCGAGCGCGGAGCGCCGATCCTGGCGGAGCTGATCGGCTACGGGCTCTCCGCCGACGGCTATCACCCGACCGCTCCACATCCAGAGGGCAGAGGCGCCGCCCGCGCGATACAGACCGCGATGAGGCAGGCAGGCGTGTCACCGCTCGAGGTGGGCTACGTGAACAGTCACGGCACCGGGACCGCCAAGAACGACCCCGCCGAGACCAAGGCGACGAAGGTCGGTCTTGGCGATGAGGCGGCGTACAAAACGGCCGTGAGCTCGACCAAATCGATGATCGGGCATCTGCTGGGCGGAGCCGGGGCGGCCGAGGCGATCGTCACCGTCAAGGCGCTCGTGGACCAGGTGCTGCCCCCGACCGCGAGCTTCACCGAGCCGGATCCCGAGTGCGACCTCGATTACGTGCCGAACAAGCCGCGCGCGGCGAGCATCGACATCGCGCTGTCGAACAACTTCGCGTTCGGTGGCGCCAACGCGTCGGTTCTATTCGCGCGCGCCGGCGCGCGCGCGCAGCCGCCACCGGCGCCGCATGGCGACCGGGTCGTGATCACGGGCCTGTCGGCGCTCACCTCGGCGGGCACCGAGCTCAGCGCTCTGTGGGCCGCCTTCAAGCAGGGCCGCGACTGCACCGCCACCGAAGACGACGCGCAGCTGGCACGCGTGGAGTTGACTGCGGCGGACTTCCTTGCCCCAAAGGAGCGAAAGCGGGTGGACCGCCTCGGGGTCTTCTCGATCATCGCGGCCCGGCTTGCGCTGCAGGACGCCGGGATCGAGTTGAACGACGAGAACCGCACGCGCGTCGGCACGATCCTCGGCACCGGCGTCGGGCCGATGGAGAGCATGGTGGACTTCGCCGCGCCGGTGGTGCAGGAGGGCGCGTCGGGCGCCAACCCGGCGCTGTTCCCGAACACCGTCTACAACGCCGCCGCGGGCCAGGTGGCGATCAAGGCCGGCACGACCGGCCCCACGTCGACGGTCACCGCCGGCCATGCCGCCGGTGCCTCGGCGCTCGTGTACGGCGTCGACCTGGCCGCCGCAGATCATGCTGATGCGATGGTCTGCCTTGGCGCCGACGCGCTCACCGACACCGTCATCACCGCGTACCGAGAGCTCGGTGTCCTGGCCGGCGCCGCACCGTCACAGAACGGCGGTGGCTTCGCGCTTGGAGAGGCGGGTGTGGCCCTGGTGGTGGAGCGGCTGGGCAACGCGCGGCAGCGGGGAGTACGGATCTACGGCGAGCTGCTTGGCTATGGGATCACCTCGGACGCTCGAGGCATCGGGCGGATCGACCCGGAGGGTGCCGGCCTGGAGCGATCGATGCGCGTGGCGCTGGAGCGCGCCGGTGTGAAGCCCGAGGGGATCGTCGCGGTGTGGGCCAACCGCTGCGGACTGGCCGTCGCCGACGCCGCCGAAGCGAAGGCGATCGAGCGTCTGCTCGGCTCCGACGTGCCGGTCATCGCGCCGAAGCTGCTGCTCGGAGAGCCGATGGGCGCCGGCGCCCTGGTATGCGCCGCGCTTGCTCTGGCGGGCTGGCAGGCTCGCGATACCGAGCGCAGCCCACGCGGTCCGGTTCTGATCAACGGGATGTCGCTCGGTGGCACCAACATCTCGATCGTGCTGGCGCCGGTCGACTCGGACTGAGTAGGTTCAGCACTTACCCATCGACGACGAGGAGCGTAAAACGTGGGCAAGACAGCTTTCCTGTTCCCCGGACAGGGTTCGCAGAAGGTTGGCATGGGCTCGGACCTGTTCGAGGCCCGCAAGGACGTTTTCGATCGCTACCTCGCCCAGGCCGACGAGGCCTCGGGCTTGCCGATCCGGCAGCTATGCCTCGAGGGACCGATCGAATCGTTGACGGCCACCGACGCGGCGCAGCCGGCGCTGTTCGCGACCTCGCTTGCGGTTTTGGAGATCGCGCGCGAGCTGGGCCTGCGGGCCGATTTTGTCGCCGGGCACAGCCTGGGCGAGTACACCGCAGCGGTGGCGTCGGGAGCGCTCGCCTTCGAGGACGGGATGCGACTGGTCGCCAAGCGCGGGCGGCTGATGGCCGACGCGCAGTCCACGCGTCCCGGCGCGATGGCCGCGATCATCGGCTTGCCGGCCGACCGTGTCGCAGAGCTGTGCAACGACGCCGCCGCTGTCGGGTCAGTCGCGCCGGCGAACCTCAACACCCCCTCGCAGATCGTCTGCTCAGGCGAAGAGAACGCAATCACGCACCTGATCGAGCTCGCCCGTGGCGCCGGCGCGGAGAAGGCGATACGACTCAACGTCGGAGCGGCTTTCCACAGCGAGCTGATGGAGCCCGTGCAGAGGCAGATGGCCGAGGCGATGGAGGCGGTGTCGTTCTCCGATCCGGCGACGCCGATGGTCGGTAACGCGAGCGGCGCGCTGAAGACGACGGCCGCCGGGGTCCGCGAGGCGCTGATCGCTCAGATCGCGAGCGCCGTGCGCTGGGTCGACTGCACGCACACACTGACCGGCGAAGGCTGCGACACGTTTCTGGAGCTGGGCTCTGGCCGCGTCCTGACCGGCCTCGTGCGCCAGATCGATCCCAGGGTGGAGACGTTTGCCGCGGACTCGCCAAAGAAGCTGGAGAAGTTCCTGCAGCGGACGAGCGCAGCCCCGTAGGCACAGCGGGCTCCCGGACAAGCGCCGCGGATCTTCATCGACTCCGGCCGGCGGTCTAGCCGCGCCGCGCGCGCTTGTAGCCGGGCGGAGCGCCGGCTCGATCAGAATCGGATCTGGGTTACCGTGCCGTCCTGCATCGCAACCCACACGGAGTGCGCATCGACTGCGAGCGCGACGGGCGGGCTGCCGAACACGACGCGACCCGTGACGGAGGGATCGCTTGTGTTCGTGATTCGGTAGAGCGTCATCGTGCTCTTGCTGATCGCCCAGACGAACGGGCTGGGATCTGTAGCCGCGATCCCGTCGAGCTCGGGTGCCACCGCGACGTCGGCGGTGACCCGGAGGTAACCGGGCCGCGGATCGAAGCGGCTCACCTGTCCGTTGGCATGTGCGATCCACACGCCCAGGTCCAGCGTCACCGCGATGGGGCCCGGACCGACGGGGTATGCCGTGCTCGAGCCGCTCGTGTCGAGGCTCACCCTGACGAGGCCTGTGTCGCTGCCGTTAACGGCCCACAGCCAGCCCTCGCCCCAGTCGATGCTCGTAGCGGCTGGGTTGATGTGCGCGGGCGTCCCGATCACGGAACCGCCGAGCGCTACGTGACTGATGGCACCGCTCGAGTCCGCGACCCAGGCGGAGCTCTCGCGCCGATCGAGCGCGACCGCGCCGGGGCTCCCGGGGAGCCGCGCAGCCGCGACCTGAGCCCCGTGGTCGAACTGGGCCAGCGACCGGGAGGCCGTCTCGGCCACCCACACAGCGCGCGGGCCGGCGGCGATCGCGTTTGGGCTCCCGGCTGCCGCGAACATGTCCCGAACGCCCGTGATCGGGTTGAGGCGAACGAACGCGTCGCGGGCGGGCAGCGAGATCCAGACGTTGCGCGGCCCGATCGCGATCGACCCGGGCGGGCTCGCAAGCGTGACCGTCTGTCCTTCCCTCATGCCGCTGGCGTGGATCTGGATGCCCCCGGTGGCTGAACCGACCGTGGAAGCTGACGTACCGCCGACCTTCCTGGGGTGGTTGCCACCCGCGTTCAGCGTCGCGATCAGCACTCCCACAGCAACGAGCAGAACGATCGCCGCCACCCACAGGATCGGGGAGCGGCGGGGCCTTGGTGTGGCGACCGGGGGCTCCTCGAGACCGGGCGGGTCGGGCGCGCGCGGCGTGGTTGGCTGGGTCACCGCCCTGGTAGGCGCGGTCTCGGCAAGCCGGACCTTGGTGACGTCGTCCGGTCCCGGCTTCGTTTCGGCGGCGACCCGCTCGGCGCTCTCGAGCTCTTGGAGCGCCTGCCCCAGTGCGACCGCGAGCTCGGCCGCCGACTCGAAGCGATCTTCCGGTCGCTTGGCCATCGCCTTGGCGATGATCGCGTCGAGCTGCTCGAGGCCGCCGTCGATCTCGCCGCGTGTAGCAGGGATCGGGTCGTTGATGTGCGCGAACATCTTCGCGATGTCAGTGGGTCGGGCGAACGGCACGTGCCCGGTCAGCACTTCGAACAGCACGCAGCCGAGCGAGTAGATGTCGGCCGGCGGGCCTCCCTTGCCACCTTCGATCATCTCGGGCGCCATGTAGTCGACCGTGCCGACGAGCATTCCCGTACGCGTCATCGTCTCGCCATCCATCAAACGGGCGATCCCGAAGTCGGTCAGGTAGACGTGGTCCTCGTCCTCCCCGTCACCGTGGGCAATCAGGACATTCGCCGGCTTGACGTCGCGATGCACGAGGCCGCGCCTGTGCGCGGCCGCTAGCGCCAGCGCGACGGGTCGCAGCAGCGTGATCGCACGGGCCGGTGACAGGCGCCCGGAGACTGTCAACCGCGTACTCAGGTCCGTCCCCTCGACCCAGCGCATGATCAGGTACAGCGTTCCGTCGAGCTCGCCGGCTTCGTACACCGGGATCACGTTGGGGTGATCGATTGACGCAGCGAGATGCGACTCGCGCTGGAAGCGCTCACGGTATTCACTGTCTGCGGCGAGATCGGGAGCGATCGCCTTCAACGCGACAGGCCGCTGGAGCGCGAGCTGGGTCGCTCGGAAGACCACCCCCATCCCACCGCGCCCCGCGACTGCCTCGAGTCGGCATCCGGCGAAGATCAAGCCTGGGCGCAGGCTGTCGGTCATATGTCTCGGTTTATAGCGCCCTGGCGACGCCGGCTCGCGCGTGTCCCCGAGCCACGCAAGACGACACGAATGGCCGTCAGCTCACGAGTAATCAGGCAGCGTCATGTCCTTGACCTGCACCCGCCAGACGATCGGCGAGGAGGTTGCCAGCACGACGTTGCGCAGCGCTGCTGCCGCGGGGCTCTGCCACGCGCCGGCGCGCGCAAGCCTCCACGCCAGCGACTGGAATTTGGCTGAGCGCTTCATGCGCGGGGCCTCGTAGGCGCGCAACGCAGCCGGGACATCGCCGGCTCGGTCCAGCGAGGCGGCGAGCGCGAGCGTGTCCTCGAGCGCCTGCGCCGCGCCCTGACCCACGGCGAACGTCATCGCGTGGGCGGCATCGCCGAGCAAGGTCACGCGTCCCCGGCCCCACTGCGCGTCCGGCGGGCGGTCGCAGACGTCCGTGCGGAAGACAGCTGCAGGGTCCGTCGCCTCGACGAGCTTCAGCACGGGGGCCGCGAAGTCCTTGAAGTGCCGCAGCACGACCGCCTTGCTCTCCCCTGGAGGGTCCGAGCCGCCCCGCTCGCTCGCGACGATCGCCTCCCAGCTCAGCTGGCCGGGGCCGGAATGGAAGACGACGAATTTGTGCCCCGTGCCCCAGAACAGCAGAAAGGCCACGTCTGGCACGGGCACCCCGGGAGCGATCGGGAGGTTGGCGCGCCAAATCGCGAGTCCGGCGTGTCGCGAGGGCGCGCGGCCGAGCAGCTGGCCGCGGATCGTGGAATCGATCCCATCGGCCCCGATCAGGACGTCGGCCGACACGACCCGCCCATCGGACAGCGTCGCCTCGATGGCGCCGTCGCGCTCCTGGAAGCCCGTGACCTCGACGCCGGTCTCGACGCAGTCGCCGCCCGTCTTCGAGAGCGTGGCGTGCACGTCGGGCCGGCTGATCCCGACAGCTGGTGTGCCGATCCGGCGGGCCATCTCCTGCATCGGCCAGCGGCAGACGAGGCGCCCGCGCTGCGTGCGCTGCTCGAAGCTGTGCAGGACCGCCCCTCGGGCGCGGATCTCCTCCCCGACACCGAGCTTGTCGAGAACCGCGATGGCATTCGGCCACAACGTGATCCCCGCGCCCACTTCGACTCTGGTCAGGTCCGGCGCTCGCTCGAATGTCACTACGTCGACATCCGTGGGGCGCAACGCCGTCGCGGCGGCGAGGCCTCCGATCCCGGCGCCCACGACAATCGCCTTGGTCATCGGCGTCCCTGGGTTGATTCCGTGACAAGATGCACATGAGACATTTTCTGTCGCCGTGCGGGGGCTAGTATACCGGCCCACTATCGAGTGATCGGAGAGGGGGTAGGTGACGTTGGTCAAGGTGCTGCGGTTTCTCAACTTGATGGGCTGCGGCGTGGTCCAGGGCACTTATACGTTCGAGATGGTGGTCGTTGTCCCCGCTCTGAACGAAGCTCCGCCAGAGCTGTCGGCGCAGATCCACCGAGCGCTGTTCAAGCACCTGCCGAACCGGTTCATGCCCTGGTTCGGCACGGTCGGCGGGCTGTCGGCTCTGGCTCTGCTCCTCTTCGGTGGCGACGAGGTATCCCCGCAGGCGAAGCGGCTGTACGCGCTGGGGGCGCCGTTCTGGTTCTCGACGTCAGTGATCCTGCTCCGCCTCAGTCGTCCGATCGACAAGCAGATCTCGGCTTGGGTGGAGACCTCGTTGCCGGAGTCCGAGTACCCGGCGACCCGCAAGGCCTGGAACAGGCTGATGTACATCCGCGGTCCGCTGGGAGCAGCCGGGTTTGCGTCGTTCATTACCGCCGCCGTCTCCTAGCTGAAACAAGGGACTGGCTGTGAAACCGGTTCAGATGTTGGCGACGGGAGCGTATCTGCCAGGCGACCCGATCACCAACGAGCAACTCGAGCAGTTCGCCGGAGGACTCCCGGACGACATCCTCGAGGGCCTGCAGGTCAAGACGCGCCACTGGATCGCCGATCCGAACACCGGCGAGCAGGCGGAGACCAATTCGGATATGGCCGGAAAGGCGGCCATGCAAGCTCTGCAGCTGGCGGGCGTCGAGCCCTCGGAAGTCGATCTGCTCGTGCTGTCGACCGCCAGCCCCGACTTTCACCTGCCACCGACGGTGACGTTCGTGCAGGACGCGCTCGGGCTGACGCAGTGCGCCACGGTCGAGCTGCGATCGGGCTGTGCGGGAGCGGTGGAAGGGCTCGACATCGCGCGGATGTACCTCGAGCGGGGCCAGTACCAGACGGCGGTTGTGATCGGCTCGGAGGCGATCTCGCCGCTGATCGTGCCGATCTTCCTCGGGCAGGATCCGAAGCGCGTGCGGATGCGCGAGAAGCTCGGGATCTACAGCTTCGGTGACGGTGCCGGCGCGATGGTGCTCAAGGCGGGAGACGGAGACGGCGATGGCGTCCTCGGCTCGGCGATCGCCTGCGTCGGCGGCGGTCGCAAGCCCGGCATGCAGGTGATCGGCGGCGGCACGTACTTGCCGATCCACAAGCAGTTGGCCGCCAAGCGGCTCGTCGATCTGCGAGTCGATGTCGTCGAGAGCGGCCGGTTCACGCCGTTCGTGCTGACCGACGGGATGCGAGCAACGGTCGCGGCCGCCGGCATCAGCGCCGACGCCGTCGATGTGTGCGTGATCCCCGAAGGCAACGCCGAGTACATGACCGACGAGCTCCGCGAGGCCGGGTTGCTGACGGCGGAATGGACCGCACTCGAGGGTAAGATCTTCGAGAATCTGAGCCTCGTCGGCGCGACCGGGTCCGCCGCGGTGCCGCTCGCTCTTGACTACGGATGGAAGACTGGCAGGCTCCGTCCCGGCCAGCTGGTGATGCTTCTGGCGATCGAGACGAGCAAGTGGAAGTATGCGGGTTGGGTGTTTCCGTGGACCGCCAAGCCGGTCGCAGGCCAGGTTGCGCCCGCGCGCTGGGCCAAGGACGGGTGAGCTTCCCCTTGGCGAACGTGAGCAGACGTTTTGCGGGCACGAGGCTGGGCTGAGATATGCGTGCGATCGTCGTCGGCGCAGGGATCGGAGGGTTGACCGCGTTTGTCGCGCTCCGCGCCGCGGGTGTGGAGGCGACCGTGTTCGAGCAGGCTGAGCGGGCGGGCGCAACGATGGTCGGGGGAGGCTTTCATCTCTGGCCGAACGGCGTTCGAGCGCTACGCGAATTGCAACTGGACGGCTCCGCGCGCTCGCTCGGCGCCCCGATCGAGCGCACCGAGTACTACTCCTACACGGGACGCAAGCTGGCAGAGTGGCCAGTCGGAGCGATGGCGCGCGGCCTCGGCGCGTTTGACGTCGGAATCGGACGCACCGAGCTGATCGGGCTGCTGTTCACCGCCGCTGGGCCCGAGTACGTGCAGACCGCCTCAAAGCTGGTCGATTTCGACGACGATGGGCGCGGCGTCACTGCTCGCTTCGCCGACGACCGCGAGGAGCGGGGGGACGTGCTGGTCGGCGCCGACGGACTGCGGTCGGTGGTCCGCGCCAAGCTGCTTGGACCCGTCGAGCCGGACTTCGTCGGGTACGTGCAATGGCAGACGCTGATCGAGGGGGCGCACTACCTGCCGGACGGGGTCGAGCGGATCACCTTCGGCCCCGGCACCCGGACGGTGATGCACAGCGTGGGCGATGGACGGCTGTTCTGGGCGTGCGTCGTCTACGGCAAGGCCACCGCGGGCGGACGGCCCGACGGCCGCAAGGCCAATCTGCTCAAACGGTTCAAGGGCTGGCCGGAGCCGATTACCTCCGCGATCGAAGCGACCCCCGAGGAGCAGATCGTCGGCCTGCCGGTCTTTGACCGCAAACCGGTCAGGAGCTGGGGCCGCGGCCGCGTCACGCTGCTCGGCGACGCGGCACATCCGATGACGACCAACACCAGCCAGGGCGGCAACCAGGCGATCGAGGACGGGGTCTTGCTCGGACGGATGCTGGGCAGCGGTGGCGCGGACCTGAGCGCGACGCTTCGCGCGTACGAGCAGCGCCGGATCACGCGCACAACGCCGCTAGTCAACAACTCTCGCTTCATCTCGAACATGAACGCTTGGCGGGACCCGCTCCGCGTGCGGTTTCGCGACGAGATGTGGGCGGTCGCGCTGCGCCGCAGGGCGCTCACCGATCAGCGCACGGCGGTGGCGACGGCGCTGTGACGCGCGTGCTTGTGATCGGCGGCGGGATCGGCGGGCTGACCGCGGCGCGCGCGCTGACGCGCGCGGGCCTGGAGGTCAAGGTGCTCGAGCGTGCTGCAACGCTTGACCAGATCCAGGTCGGTGGCGCGATCCACCTGTGGCACAACGGGATGCGCGGGCTGCAGCGGCTGGGCCTCGCGGACGACGTGGCGGCGCTCGGCGGGAGCGCGGCCGAGGTCGACACCGCCGAGTTCCGGAACTGGCGCGGGAAGCTGCTCGTGTCCTGGTCGCCGAAGAAGACCGAGCAAGCTGTCGGCGCGCCGACGGTCGGGGTCGTGCGCCCGGAGCTGCACCGGGTGCTCGTCGGCGGACTCGGGCCCGGCGTGCTCGAGCTCGGCCGGCAATGCACCGGCTTCCGCCAGAATCCGGAGGGCGTCGTCGCGGAGTTCGCCGACGGCTCGCACGAGCAAGGGGACATCCTGATCGGCGCCGACGGTCTGCGCTCGGCCGTCAGGCGCGGGCTACTCGGGGACGAGCCGCTGCGGTTTGCGAAGTACGCTTCGTGGCAGGCGCTCTGTAGCTACGACGGCGACGACACGCGCGAGGGCCTGTTCCGTGTGATCTGGGGGCCCGGGGCGCGGTTTCTGTTCTACCACGTCGGCGCCGGGCGGCTGTACTGGGAGGGGATCTACGCGACCGGGCCCGACGGCAGCGACGAACCCGGCCAGCGCCAACGCGCCGTGTTGCAGAAGTTCGCCGGCTGGCACGCCCCCGTCGAGAGGATCGTCGCCGCGACTGAGGAGGGCGCGATCATGCGCGGCGACGTCTACGACCGGCCGGCCACCAAGCGCTGGGGCGAGGGGCGTGTCACGATCCTCGGTGATGCAGCCCATCCGATGACGAACGCCGTCGGTCAGGGTGCGAACATGACGATCGAGGACTCGGTTGTGCTGGGCGCCATGCTCGAAGGGGCGGCCGACCCGGTGGCGGCGCTCCGCGCGTACGAGCACAAGCGGATGCGCCGCGCGGCGGCGACCGCCAACCTCGCCCATCAGATGACCGCGATGAGCCGCTGGAAGAGTCCGGCCGCGTTGACGATGCGCGACTGGATCCTGCCGACGATGATGATCATCGGCAAGCGGAAGCACCGCGCGGATATGGCCTATGGGTTCTGAACGAACACGATCAACGAAAGGGAACAGGTATGCCAATTCAGCAACTGCCCGCACAGGCGACGGATTTCACGCTTGACCATGTGCTCGGGCACTCGGTTTCGCTCGGCGACTACCGCGGCCAAACGATGGTTGTGATGTTCGGCGGCAAGGACAGCGCCGACCAGTTGAAGCGAGGGATCCTCAACATTCGCAAGGGACTTGGCGCAAATCAGGTGCAGATCATCAGCGTCTCCGACCTCCGGGCAGCTCCGCGGCCGGCCCGGATCCTCGTCAAGAAGCAGCTCAAGAAGGCTTACGAAGAGGCGGTGAGCGATCAGCGCGCGGCGCTCGAAGCGGCCGGCAAGCCGCTGCCGGCGGACCCGTCGAAGGTCATCGTGATGCTGATGGACTGGTCCGGCGGTGTAATCGACAGCTTCGGGCTCAAGGACGTCGACCGGGAGGCGGTCGCCGTCGTTCTGGACAGCGAGCAGAAGATCATCGGCTCGGCGACCGGCGAGCAGATCGGCGATGGGATCCTCGCCGTGCTCTCGCCGCACTGATCGTCCACTCCGAATACACCCGTGGAGGGGGTTCAATGGCGCAGCGATCTGCATCGATGCCGGAGATCAAAGCCGTGCGTGTGCCGCGTGAGCGCTACGACGTCGCCATCCTCGGCGGGGGTCTCGCGGGGCTGTCGCTGGCGAACCAGCTGAAGCTCGCCCGGCCGGGTACGAGCGTGCTCGTCACCGACAAGCGCGCCGAGCCGGCCCCTGAGGCCGCGTTCAAGGTGGGGGAGTCAAGCGTCGAGATCGGTGCTCACTACTACCGCGAGATCTGCGGGATGGCGGACCATCTGGACGAGAAGCAGCTTCGCAAGCTCGGGCTGCGGTTCTTCCTGCCGGCCGGGGACAACAGCGATATCACGCGGCGGGTCGAGTTCTGCACGCCGCGGACCGACTACGCGGTCTACACGCATCAGATCGATCGGGGAGTGTTCGAGAACGCGCTGTTCGACCGCGCGCTGAAGCGCGGCGCCGATGCGTTCCGAGGCTGGCGGGTGCAGGACGTGGAGCTGGGCGCCGACGAGCACCGGGTGACGCTGAGCCATGAAGATGTGACGCGGATCGTGTCGGCGCGATGGGTGGTCGACGCCACCGGGCGCTCCAACCTCCTGCGGCGGAAGCTCGGCATCGGCACCGAGACGGGCCATCACATCAACGCCGCCTGGTTCCGGCTCAAGGGGGGGATGGACTACGAGGACTGGACCGACGATGAGGAGTGGCTCGCGCGCACATGGGAGCGCGGTGTTCGCAAGAACGCCACCACTCACCTGTGCGGCCAGGGGTACTGGGTCTGGCTGATCAGGCTCGCCACCGGGCCGATCAGCATCGGGGTCGTCGCCGATCCCCGCTTCCATCCGTTCGATCAGCTCAACGAGTACGACCGGATGCTCGACTGGTTTCGCAAGCACGAGCCACAGCTCGCGAAGCACCTCGAGCACCGCCGCGACGAGGTGCAGGACTTCCTCGTGATCGAGGACTTCTCCTACGCGTCCTCCGAGGTGTTCTCGACCGACCGATGGGTCTTGGCCGGTGAGGCGGCGGGGTTCATCGATCCGCTCTACTCCCCGGGATCGGACTTCATCGCCTACTTGAACACGTTCGGTGGCGACTTGATCTGCCGTGACCTGGACGGAGAGGACATCGAGGAGCGGCTCGAGTTCTTCAACTTCTTCTTCTTCCAGCTGTTCGATCCCACGGTGACCGTGTACCGGGACCAGTATCAGATGTTCGGGAACCAGCAGGTGATGATGGCGAAGCTCCTCTACGACAACCTCGCCTACTTCGCGACGCTCGCGTTCCTCTACCTCCACGGCAAGATGACCGAGCTCGATGACCTGGGCGATGTGGTCGATGTGTTCCAGACGGCGATCCCGCTGCTCGGGCGGATGCAGGACATGTACCGCGACTGGCATCAGCTGGATCAGCGCAAGTTCGAGGGGGTGTCGGTGCTGTCGACCGAGTTCGAGCCGTTCATCGAGATCCAGCACGACCTGGGCGCCCCGCAGGAGCTCGCGAAGATGATCGAGCGGGCACAGGACAAGGTCGAGGTGATGAAGGCGGTCGCCGTCTGGACGTTTCACATGGGCGCCAAGCACCTCCCGGAGCCACCCGACCCGGAGCGAGCGATCAACCCGCTTGCCGTCAGCCTCAGGCCGGAGAAGTGGGAGGAGGAGGGCCTGTTCGCAGCGGACGGGATGACGTTGGCGCAGGCGCTCGAGCTGATTCCGGGGATCGAGGAGTACGACCTGGAGGCTCGCGGGGCGGTGCGCGTCGATTGACGGACCGTCGTCAGGCCTGAGGTCTTGACCAATATCACGAAGGAGACAGAATGACCGCTCGCGGAGCTTCGGAATTTGAGATAAAAGCGATTCGGACACCCGAGAGCCATTACGACGTTGCGATTCTTGGTGGCGGGCTCGCCGGGCTGACGCTTGCCCTGCACCTGAAGCGGGAGCGGCCGCAGACGAGCGTGCTGGTCGTCGACAAGCGCGAGGCGCCCGCGCGCGAAGCGGCGTTCAAGGTCGGCGAGTCGAGCGTCGAGGTCGGCGCGTACTACCTTCGCGAGAAGGCCGGCATGAAGGACCACCTCACCGACAGGCAGCTGCGCAAGGCGGGGCTGCGCTACTTCTGGCCGGCCGGCGACAACAGCGACATATCCAGGCGCATCGAGTACGTCACACCCGATCAGTTCTTCAACCACCAGATCGACCGCGGCAGGTTCGAGAACGAGGCCTTCGACCGCGCTCACAAGCTCGGCGCCGATGCACTGCGCGGCTATCGAGTGCTCGACGTCGAGCTGGGCTCCGATCAGCACAAGGTCACACTCCAGAACGCGGGCGGCGGGACCAACATCGTCAGCGCGCGCTGGGTCGTCGACGCGAGTGGGCGGTCGAACCTCCTGCGCCGAAAGCTCGACCTGGCCGACGAAAACGGCACCGGCCACCAGATCAACGCTGCCTGGTTCAGGCTTGATGGCGGCCTCGATGTCGAAAGCCTCAGCGACAACAAGGAGTGGATCGAGCGCGTGCCGGAGCGCGGCTTTCGCAAGCTCGCGACCGTTCACCTCGTCGATCAGGGCTACTGGGTGTGGATGATCCCGCTCGCTTCGGGTCCGCACAGCATCGGCGTCTGTGCCGACCCCCGCTTCCACCCGTTCGACCGAATCAACGAGTTCGAGCGGTTGCTCGAGTGGCTGAAGGAGCACGAGCCGCCGCTGGCGGCCGCCGTCGAGGCGCGCCAGGATGACGTCATGGACTTTCTCGTGATCGAGGACTTCTCGTACGCGTCCACGCAGATCTTCTCGACTGACCGGTGGTCACTCGTCGGCGAAGCGGGCGGCTTCATCGACGCCTACTACTCGCCTGGCTCGGACTACATCGCCTACACGAACAGCATGACCAAGGATCTGATCAGCCGCGATCTCGACGGCGAGGACATCGCCGAGGCGGTCGAGTTCTACAACTTCTTCTACTTCCAGCTGTTCGAGCCGACGATCTCGCTGTACAAGGACAAGTACGAGATGTTCAACAACCCTCAGGTGATGCTGGCCAAGACCTTGTACGACAACATGGCGTACTTCTCCACGCTGGCATTCCTGTTTACGCACGACAAGATGACCGACTTCGACGCCCTGGCGGAGGTGATCGATCAGTTCGAGACGCTGATCCCGCTGCTCGGCCGGATGCAGCAGCTGTTCATGGACTGGCACCAGATCTACAACGAGAAGTGGGAGGGGGTCTCGATCGCGACGACGGAGTTCACGCCGATGGTCGAACGCCAGCGGGACCTCTCGCGCCCGTTCGACGACGAGGCGTTCAGCGAGCGTGCCGCTCAGAACGTCGAGGATCTCAAGGCGCTCGCGCTGTGGATCTTCCACAAGGCAGCCCAGAGCCTGCCCGCGCCGCCAGACCCGGAGGCGCGGATCAACCCGCTCGCCGTCAGCCTGGATCCGGACAAGTGGGAGGACGAAGGGCTGTTCTCAGACGCCGGCCTGACGCTGGCGGAGGCGATGGAGCGGCTGCCCGGCGTCGAGGAGTTCTGGCTGGCGTCGCGGGGCGCGAAGGTCGCGACCGCCTAGCGGCCTGTCCGAGAGTATCGGTGGAGCGAAGTCGACAAAGCAAAGGGAGACAGCGACGTGGACATCAGAGAGAGTTCGCAGTGGGACATCGGTGCTATGCGGGACGCTTACGACATCGTGATCCTCGGCGGCGGGCTTGCCGGCCTGACGCTCGGACTGCAGCTCAAGAACCGCCGCCCCGACACGTCGATCCTGATCGCGGAGAAGCGCGACGGGCCGGCCCCTGAGGCGGCCTTCAAGGTCGGCGAGTCGACGGTCGAGCTGAGCGCGCACTACTTCGCCAACGTGCTCGGGATGAAGGATCACCTGGAGGCGGCTCAGAACCCAAAGGCCGGCCTGCGCTTCTTCTACCGCGCCGGCGAGAACCGCGACATCGCCCGCCGCGTTGAGTGGGGATCGCCGCGGTGGCCGGTCGTGCCGGCATATCAGCTTGACCGAGGCAGGTTCGAGAACGAGCTCGCGCGACGCAACAAGCGGGCTGGGAATCGGCTGCTGATGGGCTGTCGTGTGGAGGGAGTCGAGCTGGGCGATCCCCACCGGGTGACGCTCTCTCAGCTCGGTTCGACGTTCGAGACCTCTGCGCGCTGGGTCGTTGATGCCACCGGTCGGGCGAGCCTGCTCAAGCGGAAGCTGGGGCTGGCAAAGCCCGACGGTCACCACATCAACTCCGCATGGTTCCGTCTCGACGGCGGCCTCGACATCGAGCACTGGTCAGACGACGAGAAATGGCTCGCCCGGATGTCCGAGCGCGGCCTGCGGATGTTCAGCACCAACCACCTGATGGGAGAGGGTTACTGGGTGTGGCTGATCCCGCTCGCGTCGGGTCCGATCTCGATCGGGATCGTCGCCGATCCGCGGTTCGTTCCTTGGGACGAGATCTCGAGTCTCGACGGTGCGATCGACTGGCTGAAGCGGCACGAGCCGCAGCTCGGCGAGGAGATCGACTCGCGGCGCGATCAAGTCGAGGACTTCCTGCGGGTGCAGGACTTCTCCTACGGATGCGAGCAGGTGTTCTCGGCCGATCGGTGGTGCCTGACGGGAGAGGCGGGTGCGTTCCTCGATCCGTTCTATTCCCCGGGATCGGACTTCATCGGGCTCTCGAACACATACATCACAGACGCCGTCGCACGAGATCTCGACGGAGAGGACGTGACCGAGCGGATCGCGACCTTCAGCGAGCAGTACTTCCGCCACTTCGGGATCGGCCTGACCGTCTACCTGGACCAATACCACCTGTTCGGCGACGCCCAGGTGATGTGTGTGAAGCACCTGTGGGACTATGCGTTCTACTGGTCCTTCCTGTCACTCTGGTTCTACCACGACAAGTGGACCGACCTGGAGTTCCAGGACCGCGCACGCGAGCAGTACCTGAAGGCGGCCAAGCTCAACGAGCGCATGCAACCCCTGTTCCGCAAGTGGCACCAGCTCGACGGTCGCGAGTTCCACAACAGTTTTGTGACGCTGTTTCCCTGGATGCTTCAGATCAGCGACGAGCTCGACGACGGGCTCGACGACGAGGCACTGCTCGCAAAGTCACATCGCGATCTCGAGGCGTGCGAGGCGTTCGTCGTGATGGTGTGGGAGAAGGCAAGCCGGCTGCTGGATGGGGTTGAGATCGACCGCAAGGCGTCGGTCGACCCGTACGCGGTCAGCCTCGAGCCAGATCGCTGGGAGCAGGACGGCCTGTTCTCCGAGCACGGCATGTCGCCGCGCGACGCGAGAAAGCTCGTCAAGGGCCTGCAGTTCGCGTGGATCGACGAGTTTGGCGGCGACATCGGTGACGCGACCCCCGCCGAGCAGGTCGATCCGGGATAGTGGCCCGGTCGAGCTCTAGGCGGTCGTGAGCCCGAGGGGGTGGCAGTAGAGCTCGTAGATGGACCACTTGCCGGCGGGGTTCCAGGAAGTCGCGCGTCCAGAATTCGCGGCGGCGAGCAGCGCCTTCAGCTCGCGTCCATCGGGCGGGACCATGTACATCACCCGGTCGGTGTTCACCTGCGCCGTGGTCGGGTTCGCGAGCACCTGCACGACCCCCATCATGCCGTTGTCCTCGTGGAACAGCAGGTGGCAGTGGAATACGAACTTCCCCGTGAAGTCGGTCGGACGCATCCGGATGACGATGCTTGATCCCGGAGGCAGGTTGACGTTGTCCTCCCAGAGGACGTACTTCAGCGGGTGCCCGTTGATGCTGATCACCTGAAACGGGTTGATGTGGATGTGGAACGTGTGCCACTCGTCATCGGTTCCGGTGATCGGGTTCGCCAGCGTCCACTGCTCGACCGAGTTCAGCTTCATCGTGACGTCGACCTGGTTCGGATTGTAGGTCCTGCCGTTGAGCGGGAACTTGATCGTTCCGACGTTGAGATTCTGCACCCGGCTGAAGTACAGCGTGCGGTAGACGTCGACGTGCGCATGTCGCAGGTCTCCGAGCCACTTCGGGTAGGCGAGCTGCCCGGTCGGCAGCGGATCGTCCGCCGTGGCTCCTGATGACTGCACGGTCATCAGGGTCTCCCCCGGGTCTGGGGCGCCGCTCTGACCCTCGCCCGCGAACGGGTCGAGGCACGACTTGAAGCACTTCTGGAAAGGCTCCGAGACGAACGGATACGTCCCTGACGCAGGCCCGCGAACGAGCACGTCGATCCGCGAGCCCGGCCCGATCGTCAGCTGCGTCTGCGGGACCATGTTGTGCAAGGTGATGCCGTCGAGCGCGAGCTCCTCGAAGGTCACCCCCGGGATCGCAAGTTTCAGCATCCGATCGGAGGTCGCGTTGACCAGCCGCCAGCGCTGGAGTTGCCCGGGCTGGATCTTGACCACCGGGTCATGGACGCCGTTGACGATCAGCACCGGCGGCCCCGCGAGCGGCGGTGGCTTGAGCTTTGCTGCGATCTTCGGCGGCAGCTTGATCGGCGGGCCGAGGACCTCGCGGCCCCCCTGGATGACCATCAGGCGCTGCGGGATGTTCGGGAACTGATCATCGAGGCTGCCCTCGACGAGGATCGCGCCGGCGAGGCCCGACTCGACCTCAGGCTGAACGAACGGATGGTAGTGAGGGTGGTACCAGAACGTCCCGGACGATTGGTCCAGCGGGATCTGGTAGTGGTAGGTGTGTTCCTCGAACGGGTGGATGTCGACGAAGATGTTGTCGCTGTCCCCTGACGGGCTGACATGCAAGCCATGCAGGTGCAGATTGGTCTGCAGCGGCAAATCGTTGATGAGGTGGAGGGTGACCTGATCCCCGGGGCAGAAGACCAGCGTCGGGGCCGGGATGCTGCCGTCGTACGCCATCGCCGGCCAGCGGTGGCCCGCGACCGTGATCGTCGTGGTGCTCGCCTTGAGCGTGTAGTCCAGCACGCCGTTGTGGCTGAAGACCATCCGCGGCTCCGGGAAGCCGTCGTTGATCAGGTGCGGGGCGTACTTACCGCAGTCGGGACGGATCGCCGCCACAGGGGTCTTCTTATTGGAGGAGCCGCCGAGCAGGACGACCCCGAGCACCACGAGCACGATCAGCGCTGCAATCCCAGCCGGAATGAGCACCCGTGGGTTCGGGCCGCGGTCGGCCGCACGCTCACCCGGCGCCGCCGCGTCCGCAGCGGGCGGCGTCGCCTCCGGCGTGTGAGGCTGCACCGGTCGCACTACCGTCCCCTCAGGCTCCGGTAGCCGGACGCGCCGCACGGCTGTGGTCTCTGGTGGAACGGTGGAGGCGATCTTCGTCGCCTGGGGCAGCGAGACCTCGATTCTGAACTCGGTCGTGCCGATCCGGAGGGTCGCGTTCTGCGTCACCGTCACTTTGCCCTCGACTCGGGTCCCGTCGAGGAACGTGCCATTCGCCGAGCCGAGATCCTCGACCTCCACGCCTTCCGCCACCGGCCTCACGGCGGCGTGTCGGCGGGACGCCTCGTCGTCTGTGACCGTCAGGTCCCCTTGGCGGCCGAGGACGATCTCGCGGTCGATCTCACGCACCTCACCCGCGCCCGAGATTTGCCGTATCGCCCCTGTCATTCCCACCTCATCGAACGAGGTCGCATGGTTCAGAAGAGCGTGGCAAGGAATTCGATCGGGTTGTCGAAGCCCGAGATCGTCGCTGCGCCGCGCAGACCGGAGAACAGGCATCGCAGGCATCCGGTACCGGGGTTGGTCCAATGCCCGGCCAGGAGCAGCCCGTCGATCGGCGATTCCTGGGGCAGCCGCTTCGGCTGCGATTGGGCCGGTGTGTTGGCCCAACCGTAGATCGCGCCATTCTGCGAGCGCGTGTAATTGTGGAAGGTCTCGGGCGTAGCGCTGTCGCTGAAGGTGAGCGAATCCCGGTAGCCTGGAAACAGCTTCTCGATCCGCTCGATCGCCTCCTCGGCCATCCGGCCCTTGGCCTCGGACCAGGGCACGCCGATGTCATACGGGATCAGCGAGGTGAAAATCACGAGATGCTCGCCCTTCGGGGCGATCGAGTCATCGTGCAGCGTCGGGATGCTGACCCACATGCCGCCGAACCTCCCGGCCTGGACGTCCGCCCACGTCTGATCATGGTCCCAGTGATCGTTGATGAACACCTCTGAGGGGGTTCCGAGCTCGTGCAGCGGGAGCTTGCAGGCGGAGAAGAGCACGAACGCGGAGGAGGACGGCGTCATCCGTCGCAGCCGCCGCATGAATGCGTTCGACAGGTGCTCCTCGCCAACGAGCTCCTCGAAGGTGAACTTCCCGTCCGCGTTCGAGATCACAACCGGGGCGCGGAACTGCTCGCCGGCGGCGAGCGTCACACCGACGGCGCGACCGTTCTCGATGTCGATCCGGGCGACCGGACTGTCGAAGAGCATCGTTCCGCCATGGCGGGTGACGACCCTGGCTTGCGCGTCGGCGAGCTGCTGGAAGCCCCCCTTTATGCTGACCTGCCCGTCCATCAGCGCCATCCACGATGCAGTTGCGGGGAGAAAGCCGAGCTCTGATGGAGGCACGCCCATATACGGCCAGTGCGCGCCCAGGATCGACCTCAGCTTCGGATCGGTGATGAACCCGTCGAGCACCTCATCGAACGTGCTGTTGCGGTACTTGAACAACAGGGGAAACGCCTCCATTGCGTCGCCGAGGTCCTTGAGGGCCACGCGCGGAGGCGGAGACTGGGACTCCACGGTGACTTTCCCGCACAGCCTGATGAACTCGCCGATGTTCTCGGCCTCGGCCGGAAACTCGCTGCCGAGGTACTCGATCACGGCGTCCTCGCCGGCCGGGTGGTCGAAGCGCTCGCCATCGACAGCCACCGAGTAGAGCCGAGACATATCCAGGATCTGCACTTCCTTCTCGGCGCCGAGAGCCTCGAGGTAGGTCCTGAAGATCGGGACGTTGTAGCCGTGGCCGGTGACGTGGATCGCAGGATCGAAGGTGTACGGGCCGCGCTTGAACGCACGCGCGCTGCCGCCGGGGCCGTCGTGTCGCTCCGCGACGAGCACGCGCTTGCCGGACTTCGACAGCAGGGCGGCAGCTGACAGGCCGCCGAGCCCGGCGCCGACGACGATCACGTCGTAGTCCCGGTCGCCGCTCATCCCTCGCTCAACCCGATCCGCTCGTGGAGCCGTCGCAGCGGTCCCGGCGCCCACCAGTTGCGCTCGCCGAGCAGCGCCATCAAGGATGGCACCAGGAGCGCGCGGATGATCGTTGCGTCGATGATCACGGCCACCGCGATCCCGATCCCAACCTCCTTGATGAAGACGACCGACGAGATCGCGAACGCACCGATCGCCACGCAGAACAGCAGCGCTGCCTGGGTCACGATCCGACCCGTGCGCTGCAGTCCGATCGCGACGGCCTCGTTGTTGGGCGCCCCTCCGTCTCGAGCCTCCTTGATCCGCGTGAGCAGGAACACGCCGTAGTCCATAGCGAGACCGAACGCGATCGCGAAGATCAGAATCGGCTGAGAGAGATCGATCGCCCCGAGGCTCTTGAATCCGAGCAGGCCCTGCAGATGTCCGTCCTGGAAGATCAGGACCAGAACCCCGAAGGCGGCGCTCAGCGAGAGCACGTTCATCACGAGGGACTTGACCGGAATGACCACCGACCCCGTCATCAGGAACAGCACGACGAGCGTGACCAGGCACAACATCAGCGCGACCAGCGGCAGCCGCGCGGTGATGCTCGCCTTCTGGTCGATGTACTGAGCCGTTGGTCCGCTGACCTGCACCTGAGGCGAGGGTAGTGCGCGGATCCTGTTGACGAGGCCGATCGTCGACGAGCTCAGCGGGCCGTCTCGTGGCAGGACCTCGAACGTGAAGTAGCCGTTCGCCAGCGCCTGCGGCGGCGCTCCCTGGGGAGCGGCTCCCGGAAGGCTGCGAACCTTCGCCGCGAGCGCCGCGATCTGCGCGGCATCGGTCGGCGGCGCCTTGACGATGGCGGTGATATCCGCCGATGCGTTCGTCGCGAACCTCGTGTCGAAGGCGTCCTGCACGCGGCGCGCGGTCAGCGATGTCGGGAGATCCCGCGCATCGACGCCGATGAACTTGATCCCGATCGCCGGGAGGCCAAGTACCAGCAGGAACACGGCACTGGCTGTGGCGATGATCGCGGGTCTTCTCATGACAGCCTGGCTGAGCCGGTACCAGAAGCCTTCCTGGACGTTGGCGGCAGCTCGGTCCCTGGCACGTTGCCAGCTGGCGGGAGCGCCAGCGTTGATCCGTGGCCCGAGCACACCGAGCACGGCAGGCAGGGCCACCAGCGAGGAGGTGACCGCCACCAGAGCGGTGATCGCCGCGCCGAGCCCCATCGAGAACATGAATGGCATCGGTATCAGGCACAGGGTCGCGATCGCAAGCGCAACGCAGCATGCGCTGTAGAGGATCGTGCGCCCGGCGGTCTGGAGCGTCGTCCCGAGCGCGGCCAAGCCAGGCGGCCCGGAGCCGTCGCTGCCGAGCTTGGAGAGCTCCTCGCGATATCGCGAGACGACGAACAGGCTGTAGTCGATCGCGAGTCCGAGTCCGAGTCCGATCACGACGTTGAGCGCGAACACCGACAGAGAGTGAAACGAGTTGACGATGCGCAGCGCGAGGAACGTGGTCAAGATTGCGATCGAGCCGATGAACGGCGGCATCAGCGCAGCGACGAAACCTCGGAAGACCCATAGCGACAGCAGGAAGAGGATCGGGAACGCCAGCGCCTCGGCCTTGCCGAGGTCCGCTGTAGTCTGGCTGCCGATCTGGTGACTGGCGATCGCCGGCCCGCCGAGGATCACGTCAGGCGTGTTCGCGACGGCGCTCTCGAGTCGTGACGCCGCGTCGTCCTGCTGCGCGTCGGAGATGTTCTTCAGGTAGACGGCTACGTACGTCAGGCGGCCGTCCCGCGAGACGAACGAGCCCGAGTGCGTGTCGTAGAACGTCGACGTGCTCTTGACCGCCGGATCGCGCTGCATCTTCGCGGCCACCGATTCGACCAGGGCTCTCGTACCCGGAGCGTCGAAGCCTCCGGGGGGCGTGATCAGCGCGATCACCTGGACGCCGGGTAGCTCTCCAGACCCGCTGGCGATCAGCTTCTCCACCCGCACGCTCTGAGACGCGGAAGGGTCGAACGGGTCGTGAGCGTGCATCATCCCGGCGACGGGCGCGCCGACCACGCCGGCGAACGTCATAAAGATGATGATGCCCACCAGCCAGCGTCCCGGATGGTGCTCGGCGATGCCCGCGAACATGGCGAGAAATCTCGATTTGCGCCGGGGTCCCTTGGTGCCGTTCGGCGGCGTTCCACTGTGCGGCCCGGCGGGACGGATCACGGTTGCATCCGGGACCTCATGGCCGGCGGACCTGTCCGGAGTTTGGCGGATCGCCGTCATCTCGGCAACGTTGCGGACGGCGGTGACGTCGGCCACATTGCGGATCGCGGTGGCGTCCGGGACGCCACGGACGACGGTGGCGTCGGGGACGCCACCGACCACGGTCTCCTCGACGCGATGGACGGCGGTCGCAGGAGCGGTGGAGAGAGCTGTCTCGGCGCTGTCCGCCACCACGAGCTTCGTGCTCCCGACGTTGATCGTGTCGCCGGGGCGCAGCTCGGTTGGGGCCTCGATCCGGGAGTTGTTGACGTAGGTCCCGGTCTCCGAGCCCATGTCCTCGATCATCAGCCGGTCATCGCGCTGAGAGATCTGCGCGTGTCGTGGCGAGAGCTCGGGATCCACAGCGAGCCTGTCCGCCGCGTCGCCCGCGCTCTCGCGGCCGATCAGCAGCGGCCAGCTCTTGACCGGAATTGTGGCGCCGGCGGCCGGACCGGCCGTTACGTGAAAAGTTGCCTTAGTCACAATCCCCTCTGAAAGCAGGTAACAACGCAGTCAGACTTGCCGGCAGCTTCATCCCTCGGCACCGCGCCCCTGTTCCAGCCGCCTGCCGTGGGCGGACACCATAGCTGCTTCGCGTATGGCGCGTCAACCCTGTTCTCACCGTGCAGACAACCATCCCGAGCGGCGGATCAATGCTCTCCGGCGAGGTTGCGAAGGTGCTTCTTGCGCACCAGCGCAAACGCGGTGATGCAGCCGACCGCCGCCACTGCGAAGCTGCAATAGAACGCCGCCGTTAGCCCGGCGGCGTAGCCCTCGTGGGCCAAATGCCGGATTCCGGGACGCAGGGCCGGCGACAGACCGGCGAGCACGCCGGGGGTGCCGCCGACCGAGATCGCGTTGCCGATGCCCTTGGCGCTGGCGGCGAGAAAAGTTCCGCCGAGCGTGCTGTGCGCATGTGCGAGAACCTCATGCTGCACGAGCGTCCCGAGCACCGCGATTCCCGCCGTCGCACCCGCCTCGCGGCACGTGCTGTTCGTTCCGGATGCCATCCCTCCGCGCCATGGCGGGACGACGGCCGCCGCAGTCGAAGCGAGGGTCGGGTTCATGATCCCCATGCCGAGGCCGGCGAGCACCAGCCCCGGCAGGATCACGGTCCAGCCGGAATCGGTGGACACACCGGTCATGGAGAGGACTCCCACAGCGGCCAGGCCGAGTCCGAGCGTCAGCGTGATCCGCGGGCTGACGGTGCCGGTCATGCGGCCGGCGATCGGCCCGGTGATGAGCGCGGCGAGCGTCAGCACCATCATCCGCAACCCGGCCTGCACCGGGGAGTATCCGAGTATCGACTGCATCCATGTGGTCAGGAAGAAGACGAGTCCGATCAGCGAAAACGAGATCGAGAACGCGGCCACAGAATTGCCGATGAAGGTCGGATTGCGGAACAGCGTCAGGTCGAGCATCGGGAATCTGCGGGTCCGCTCGATCAGGATGAAAGCCACCATCAGGACGACTGCCGCCGCATACATGCCAAGCGTCACCGCGCTCGTCCAGCCCACGTCGTTGCCGCGGATCGTTGCGAACACCGCCAAGAACATCGCCGTCGAGAACGTCGCCAGACCGCCCCAGTCGATCTTAGTCTCGGGACCTGGGAGATTGACGACCTTGGTTCGCAGCAGGACGAATGCGACCAGCGCGACCGGAACATTTGCATAGAAGATCGCCTGCCAGCCGATGCCCTGTACGAGCAGTCCGCCGACGATCGGGCCAACTGCAATCGCCATGCCGTTGACCGCGCCGTAGACGCCGAAAGCGACTGCGCGCTCGCCGGCGGGGAACTCCTGCACGATCAGCGCCAGCGAGCACGCGAACATGATCGCTCCGCCGATTCCCTGGAACCCGCGCGCAATCACGAGCGCCGTCGGCGATGGAGCCTGTGCGCACGCCACCGAGGCGATCGTGAAGATCGTCAGACCGATCGTGAGCAGGCGCTGGCGCCCGAATATGTCCGCCATCGACCCCGCGGTCAGCAGCAGCGTTGCGAGCATCAGCGTGTACGCATCGACGATCCACTGCAGCGACGTGAAGCCGGGGCGCAGGTCCTTGGAGATCGAGGGCAGGGCGACGGCGACGATCGTCATGTCGAGCAGCAACATGAACGTCGTCATCGCGACGACCGCCAGCGTCCACCACTTACGCGTTCCCGAGCGCGTGATGACCTCACGCGCGCCGGTGGCCTGCAACGCCTGCGGATGGACCGCCTCTCCCTCGAACACCGCTGCGCTGAGGGCGATCGTCGCTTCGCCGATCTGGATCCGGTCTCCCGCGACGAGCGTCTGGCGGCCGAGGATCCGGTCGCCGTTGACATACGTTCCGTTGGCGGAGCGGAGGTCGTCGATCGCCGCCACGCCGTCGCGGACGGTCACCTTTGCGTGCCGGCGGGAGACCTCGCTGTCGACCAGCTGGAGGTCGCATTCGGGCTCGCGCCCGATCGTGGCGCTGCCAGCGAGGACTGGCGCTGTGCCTCCCTCGCCCGGTCCGGAGAGGATCCAGAGCTGGCCGTCGCTGCCGGCGGGGGCGTACGTCGTCGGCGGCTCCCTGGGAGGCGGCGCCGGCCGCGCCCGCGTGAGCTGCGGGTCGATGGTCGGCTTGGCCTTCGTCAGCTCCGGGTCGATGGCCGGCCGGGCGCGCGTGAGCTCCGGGTCGATGATCGGCCGGGCGCGCGTGAGCTCCGGGTCGATGATCGGCCTGGCGCGCGTGAGCTCCGAGTCGATGATCGGCCGGGGCGCCGTCAGATCCGCTTCGATCGGGCTGGCGAACTCCAGCGTGCTCGTACCGATCCGGACCTGGTCGCCGGCTCGAAGTGGACGCGAACCGCTGACCCGCTCGCCGTTGAGGAACGTCCCGTTGGCGGAGTCGAGGTCCTCGAGCACCACCTCGCCCTCGCGCAGGCTGATGCGCGCGTGATGGCGTGAGAGCTCGCGGCTCGGATCGGCGAGCACGATGTCGGCGTCCTCCTCACGGCCGAGCACCATGCTCTCAGCCAGTGCGAACATCCGTCCGGTATCAGGTCCGGCGATTATTCGCAGCTCGCCGATCAGTCTGCGAGATCCCGGCGGCGTCGTCCCTCCGCTGTCGCTCATCCAGGACCACGATCGACGATCTGCCAATGTCCCTCGACCAGGCGCAGACGGACCGGCTCGCCTCCCTGCTCGAGTGCGATCTGGACCTCTGCCAACCCGAGGTCGAGCTTCAGGTGCAGGTCCAACACCGGCGGGGGGTGCGGTGCTCGCTCTGGTCCGGGCTCGGGTTCTGGTTCCGGCTCGGGTTCTGGTTCCGGCTCGGGTTCTGGTTGCGGCTCGGTTTCTGGTTGCGGCTCGGTTTCTGGTTGCGGCTCGGGTTCTGGTTCCGGCTCGGGTTCTGGTTCCGGTTCGGGTTCTGGTTGCGGCTCGGGTTCTGGTTGCGGCTCGGGTTCTGGCTCCGGCTCGGGTTCTGGTTCTGGTTCTGGCTCTGGCTCGGGTTCTCCCCCTGGTTCCGGCGCAGGGGGCGGTGCCGGCGCAGACGGTGCCGGTTCTGCAGCGAGCGGTGGTGCCGGTGCAGCCGCCGCTTCTGGATGGGGCGGTGGTGCCGGTGCCGGGGGCGGCTCGGGTACATCGACGATGACCGTCGCCGCCCGCACGTCGACTTCGGCGCTCGGTGCTGGGGTCGGGACGACCGGCACCTGCCGCACAACCAGCCTCGTCGCGCCCATCTCGATGACGTCACCGAGCGCCAGCGCCACTGGCTTCTCGATTCGCGCCCCGTTGACGAGCGTGCCGTTCGTGGACGCGAGATCCTCGATCGTGTAGCCGCCGTCCGCAGCGCGCACGATCTCGGCGTGGTGGCGAGAAAGCTCTGGGTCACCGCCCAGCCGACCGGGCTCCTCGGACTGGCGTCCGAACACAAGTCGCTCGGCGACCGCAAGCTTCGCGCCTGCTGCGTCGCCCGCGACCACCTCGAGTTGCAGTCCGACGCTCGCATCCGATGGGCTCACGAATCGCGGACGATACCCCCTTCCCGGCGCGCGCGTCAACCAAGTATTGACAGTGCCCGACGGCTGCGGTTATCGTGCCCGGGGCCGGCGAGCACGTCGCCGTGGCCCGCTGACAATGAGGAGGAGCGATGGCGAGAGAGGTACCGCAGCAGGTGCTGGATTATCTGGGTTCTGAAAAGACCGTGACGCTTGCCACGGCGACGCCCGACGGCGTTCCGCACGCCCGCACGTTCATGTACGTCAATGACGGGTTGACGATCTACTTCTGGGCGCGGCCCTCCTCGCGTACCGCCAGACACGTCCGCGAGAATCTCCGGGTCTCGTTCGCGATCGACGAGTACGTCGCCGATTGGAACAAGGCGAAGGGGATCCAGGGCGACGGCGATTGTCGGCCGGTGTCCGGCGATGAGATGGTGACCGTGATCGGACTGTTCGCCGACAAGTTCCCATCGCCGACGTCCCGAGCGTCGACGGCCAACATTGCGTTCTTCAAGGTTACGCCCACCGCGCTGCAGTTCATCGACAACGAAGGGGCCGGAGTTGCGCTGGGCCCCGAGGAGTTCGGCATCGACTTCCACCGGGAGGACGTGATCTTCAGTGACTAGTACTGGTGGTCTATCGTACTGGTGGTCTATCCCCACGTGCTGATGGACCACTTTAGTGGACTAGCTTGTACTGCCCGCCGTGGAAGACAAGTGGTTCGCCGTCGGCTTGGAAGCTGATTTCCAGCACCTCGCCGATGAAGATCTGGTGATCACCGGCGTCGTAGCTCGCGTGCAGGTTACAATCCAGATACGCGAGCGCGCCTTCGAGGATCGGCGAACCGCTGACGCCAAGGCGATGGGGTACGTCACGAAACGCATCGCGTCCGCGCGGTCGGTCCCGCGACGCAAAGTAGCGTGAGAGTGGTTCCTGGTCCTCCCGCAGGACGTTTACTGCAAAGCATCGGTTGCTCTCGATGTGCTTGCTCCCCTCGGATGGATGTATCACGCACACCAGCACGAGCGGGGGGTCGAGCGAGACGGACGAAAAGGCGTTAGCGGTCATTCCGTAGGCATGCTCCTCGCCGCGGGTCGTGACTACGGTCACGCCGGTCGCGAACGAGCCAACGGCGGCCCGGAAGTCCTTGCTCGTAAAGCCGTTCATTGTGGCCATCGGCGCGCTAGCTGCCGCTCGTCGAGTCGAGCCGAGCGCGAATGACCTGATCGAAGTCGGGCGTGATCTCCATCGATTGAGCGATCAGGTCTCGGAAGGCTTCGCGGTCGAGACCGAGCAGCTTCGCGTCTGAGAGCGCACGCACGGACGCGGAGCGCGGTTGATCGCGGATGATCGCCACTTCTCCGAACAGCTGCCCCGGGCCGAGTGTGTCGATCTGCTGCTCGTCGCGCACCACCTCAGCCTCGCCCTCCACGAGGATGAAGAACTTGTCTGCCGGGGAGCCCTGCCGCACGATCGCCTCGCCCGCCGGGACCTCGAGTGGCTGCAGCGAGACCATGATGCGCTGCGCAGGCCTGATCGGAAGCGCCGCAATCACGCTGTAGGAGCGCTCACGGTGAAACTCGGCGCCGAACGTCCCTTCCGAGGACTCCGCCGATCCTGTTGTGTTGTCGATGAACTGCAGCTCAGTCGGGGTGATCCGAAAGAACGAGATGCTCATCGTCGAACCGGGAGCGAGCGACGGGAACTTCTGGCCGAACAGATCGGCGACGCGGGCGATCTGCTCCCCGCTCAGCACCACCGAGCATTCACCGAGGCCCTGCACTCCGCGCGTTTGATTCAGATCCTCGGTGTAGTGGTCGACCGTGAACGCAACCACCGGGTTCTGTACGATCTGGCGTGCGGTCAGGGTGGTCGCGCGGGTCCAGAAGTAGAGCGTGGGGCCGTCATTGACGTAGAGGAACGTGCTCGCGCGGGGGACTCCGGCCGGCGACGCAGTGGCGAGCGTGAGCGTGTGATGCTGTTGCAGGTAGTCCAAGACCGGGCGTGGGACGTCGAGCGTCGTTTGCGATGTACTCATGCGGGACTTCCTTTCTCGTTCGGGGAAGCAGCGGCTCGCCACGCGACCCCGTCGAACACGAGTCGCACAGGTTCGGAGGCATTATCCAAGAACAGGCGCGCCTCGCGGGTGACGAAGTCGACCTCGAGCTGCACCGACAGCATTGCAGGGGCGGGCGAGCGCGTCGGCGGGAGCGGCCCGCTGTCAGGGGGCTTGGAATTCTCACCGTCGGCCGGCGCCTTGGCGACTGCGCCGGGAATGGTGCACGGCCGCAAGGTCGGCTGGTCGGTCTCAATCGTATCCGCGCCCGGTACCTCCCGCACGACCAGCGTGGTGCCACCGAGCTCGATCGTGTCGCCCTCCGAAAGCGTCTTCGGGGCCGAGATGCGCAGGCCGTTCACGAACGTGCCATTCGTCGAGCCGAGATCCTCGACCGCGCAGAAGCCGCTGCCCTCCACGGTCAGCCGGGCGTGCACTCGCGATATCTCCTCGTCCTCGGCCAGCCTGCCGGCTCCGTCGGCGTGGCGACCGATGATCAGCTCATCCTCAACGACGATCGTCATGCCCGCGGCGTTTCCGGCCACGACCTCAAAGCGCGCGGCGGATGACCTCATGGGCGGACTCTATCGAGCCCGACTCTGATCGTCAGGGAAGCGGAAAGCCGGGACCGGCCATCGACCATTTGAACTGCGTCACGTTGTCTCGCGGCGCGAACAACGCCGGTCGTGTGCCCCGCCGGACGAACAGGACAGGGGCGGGGGCCGACTTCGCGATCTCCGATCGGGTCGGCCCGAGGCCTTCGCGGTGCCAGCGCTCGGACAGGCCGATCACGAGCAGGCCGGCGCCCGCCGCTGCCGTGAGGATGCCGTCCCGACCTCCTTCGACGACGAGCGGCTCGGTCACGACGCCGGTCGCGTGCTGTGCGAGGAGGGCGGCGTCGGCGAGGATGCGCGTGACCGACTTTCCCTCGTCTGTCTGTCCGGCGG
Organism: Solirubrobacteraceae bacterium; assembly: GCA_052148275.1. Lineage (GTDB taxonomy): Bacteria > Actinomycetota > Thermoleophilia > Solirubrobacterales > Solirubrobacteraceae > Palsa-465. The sequence continues at coordinate 18,891 of JBKQIR010000315.1, read as the reverse complement.
CGCCGAGCAGCTTGAGCGGCGCCCCGGTGCTCGACGCGAGCCATGAGCCGAGCTCCAGGGCTGACCAGTCGTGCTCGGCGCCGCCGAAAGGCACGAGCACGGGGCTGTTCGGCCCGACCGCGATCTCCGTGTTGGATTGCGCCACCAGGACGGCGACGTCGCACGCTGCGTTCTGGAGCAGTTCGCCGACCTCGCCCAGTGGGACGCCTTCGCCGATCAGGCGCCGGCGCCCGTCGATCAGCACCAGGTCGACGGGTTCACGCTCGACGATGTGGATGAGATCGGTCCCCAGGTTGAACGAGGTCAACGCGACGCCTCGCGTCGCGACCCCGTCGGCGGCAAGTCGCGCGCGGATCTCGGTGATCGCGGCGGTCGCCCGCTCCAGCTGTAGGTTCTCTGATGCCAGCCCGCCTCGAACGCCGGCGCCGGCGCCGCGTGGTGGCTCGACGAGTCGAGCCACGATCAGTTCGTGCGCGGGCTCGGAGCGCGCGAGCGGCTCCGCGAGCGCGATCAGCTGCCGGAGCGCGGTGTCGGTCTGTGGCGCGACCAGAATCGATCGCTCGGGCACCGCGAGCTCGGGATGCTCGGCGGCGGCCGTCCGCGCCGCTTCGGCGAACTCGTCCTCGACGTGCGCGCCGTACTGGTTGTGGGGGTCGATCAGCCTCAGCAGCGGTCCGGCCATCAACGTCGTGACCAGCGCCATCACGACCAGCATCGCGAACAGCGCGTTCGAGATCGCTCCCGCGTCGAGCGCGAGGTTCAGCACGATCAGCTCGGTGAGCCCGCGGGTGTTCATCAGCGTGCCGACCGCCGCCGAAGCGCGCCAATCGAGCCCGCAGACACGGGCCGCGATCGCCGCTCCCGCCAGCTTGCCGACAACCGCGATGGCGATCAGCGCTAACGCGATCAGCCACAATTCTGGGCGGTCAAGCAGACCGACGTTCGTCTTCAGCCCGGTGTAGACGAAGAACAACGGCAGCAGCAGCGTCACCGTGAAGTCCTCGATGCGGCGGGTGACCTCCTCGGTCAACCGCGCGTGGCGCGGCATCACGACGCCCATGATGAAGCCGCCGAAGATGAAGGCGATGTTGATCTCCTCGGTCACATACGCGGACAGCAGCACGCCGATGAAGATCGCCGCCAACCAGCCGCTCGGGATGCGGCCGACCTCGTCAAACGCGGTTCCCATGCGCGCGAGGATCCGGCGCACGACGAACCACATCAGGAGCGTGAAGGCCGCCGCTTCGCCGATCGTCTTGGCGACGTCGCCGATCGTCCCCGAGACCGCGATCGTGGTCGCAAGCGCGATCAGGAACCACGCGGTGACGTCGTCGATCGCGGCGGATCCGATCACCAGCGACCCCAGCGGGCGTTTCAGCATCCGTCGCTCGGCCAGGATCCGCGCGAGCACGGGGAACGCGGTGATCGACATCGCCACCCCCATGTAGAGCGCGAACGCGACGAACTTCTTGTCGGGCCCGATGAGCTTGTAGAGGGGAAGCGCCACCGCGAGCCCCAACAGCATCGGCAGCGTGACGCTCGCATTCGAGATGGCCAGTGTCTGCGCGGCCTTGCCCTTGAGCTGATCGAGATCGATCTCCAGCCCGATCAGGAACATGTAGAAGATCAGACCGAGGTTCGCCGCGACACCGAGCGCAGGCAGGACGTCGGACGGGAAGATCGCGGCCTGCAGGTTCGGCGAGATCGCACCGAGAACCGATGGACCGAGCACGATCCCCGCGATCACCTCGCCCATGACGCGCGGCTGGCCGACCCTCACCGCCGCGATCCCTAACAGGCGAGCGACGATCAGCACGATCGTCACCGACAGGAAGAAAGCGGCGACCAGGTGGTTGAAGTCGCTGCGCTGCATCGTGGCGGTGAACTTCTCCCCGGACGGCGGGAGGCCCGAGGGCGTCGTCAGCACCGGCTTGGCGCTCAGCGCCACCGAGGACCGGGCGGGCGTGGCCAGCTCAAGCGGGATCAACTGGACGTTCTGCAGGACGAGATCGTTGGCCGTCGCGGTCAGGCGAACGCGGCCGCCCCGCGCGCAGCCGACGTCGCCGAAGACGCTGGCCGTCGTCGTCGAGTAGCTGACGCGTCCGAGATCCAGCCCCTTGGCGACGAGCTCGTAGCTCGATCCGCTGCCGGTCAGAATGAACGAGCCTCCAAAGCACGTCGAGATGGGCGACAGCGCGTACGTCCCGCCGATCCCGCTCGGTGTCCGCGGCGCCGGCGCGCCGGCCGAGGGCGGATCGCTCGTGTAGGCAGCCGCGAACGGCACACCCCCGAGCGTCCCCGCGATCGCACCTTTCGCTCCGGCGACAGCGACTCCGTCGAGAGTCACTGACCGGCCGTTCACGCAGTCGACCGTTCCGGTGAGGCGACGGCCATTCCCCGCCACAGCGCCGGGATGCAGCCGCAGCTCGCCCGACAGCGTCCCCGCATTGTTGGTCACGTTGACGAACTGACCCGACTGCAGAACGTTGAACGCGGGCCCCGACGGCTTCGGCTGGGCGGGCGCGGTCAACGGCAGCGGCTCCCCACGCGGCGCCGCCGGCGGCGGTCCGAGGCACGCGTTCGGCGCGCTCGCAACATAGCCGCCCGCGATCGCGGGCTGGGCCTTCTCGTTGGCTCCTCTGTCCACGACGACGACGACGACCGCGACCGAGATCGACCCGAGGATCAGGTAGAAAGCGAGCAGGCGCATACCGAGTCGCCCGTGAGTCGATTCGGTCTGTGATGAAATCGAAACGCCTTTCTTCGACTCGCTGGTCTCAAAGACTCGCTGGTCTTAAATCTTGATCGCGCAGGCGCGGGCCCCCGCATCCCAGTCAAACGGCAGCCTATCCGAACGCCAGGGCGTCGGTATCTGCGCACCGGACTGCGTCCGTCCGTCAGGCGCCGCATATGTGATCGCGAGCGGGGCGCACAGGGCCGCGCATGCGACTGCGACGGATGTGTCATCCCTCGGCGCCGAGTGGCCTATGCTGATGTAGAGGGAATGAGCGACGAACTGACACGCCTCGCGGACGACGAACGCGTCGGGACGCGCATCGACAACTACACCATCGATGCGTTGATCGGCGTCGGTGGGATGGGCAAGGTCTACCGAGCGACCGGCAGCGATGGGCAGCCAGTCGCGCTGAAGCTCGTCAAGGAGGACCTGGCGCGCGACGAGACGTTCAGGCGGCGCTTCAGACGCGAGGCCCGGATCGCCCAGACCGTTCGCAACCCACATGTGGTCCCGGTGCTCGACACCGGCGAGCATGATCGTCTCCTCTATCTGGTTCAGCAGTTGATCGATGGCATCCCGCTCGATCAGAAGCTCAAGCGCGAGGGTCGTCTCGACGTGGCGACGACCGTCAGGATCTGCGCCCAGGTGGCCGACGGCCTCCAGGCGCTGTGGGATGCCGGGATGGTGCACCGCGACGTCAAGCCCGGGAATATCCTGCTCGACCGAGCCGGAAAGGTATATATCACTGACTTCGGGTTGGCGAAGGACAGTCAGGGCAGTGTCCTGACGATGCCGGGACAGGCGCTCGGATCGATGGACTACATGTCGCCGGAGCAGATCCGCGGTGAGCCGGTTTCCGGTGCGGCGGACATCTATTCCCTCGGGTGCGTCGTTTTTGAATGCGTGCAGGGACGGCCGCCGTTTGCCGATCGCCAGGGCATGCGCGTGCTATGGGCTCATCTCCAGGACGAGCCCCCCGATCCGTCCGCAGAGGGTGCCGAGATGTCGCCCGAGTTCATCAAGGCGCTGAAAACCGCGCTCTGCAAGGACGTCGCCGATCGACCCGCCAGCAGCGTGGACTACGCCCGTTCGCTCTCGCAGGCTGCGGGCATACCGATCTTGGACGCGACCGGCTGAGTGGTCTCGCTCGGGGACCTCCCGCACAGGAGCGAGACGGTCAAGATCCACGCAGCGCGGATTCGACCGCCTGGCGGGCTTCCTCGACACCGAATGCGCCCTCCAGGCGTGCCGTGATCACGCCGCTGCGGTTGATGATGAACAGCCAGGGCTCGGTCTCCAGGTGAAAAGCCCTGAGCTGCGGCCGTAGACCCTTGGTCGGCTGGTTGTCGACGTACACCTCCTGGTGAATGAACGTCATCCGGTTGGCGAACTGGTGCTGGAGCTCGACCATGATGTCGGTCACGGGACCGCACACCCTCGAGGTGCACAGCTCCGGGGTCGAGAACAGCAGCGCGATCGGCCGCTTTCCGAGCACCTGGTTGAACGAGACCGAATGCATGCTCTCCGGGGGCATGCGGGTCGTGAGCAAACCGACGTCCCCGTGGACCGAGGCGAGCGTTTCGGTCGCGATCGCGGGCGGACGCGCGCCCACGCCGGGGATCAGCGTGCTCGCGGCAACCGCGATCTCCCCGCTCGACGCGATCAGCCGCGTGCCCGCGCGACTCAGCGCGAGCACGTCATAGACGCGCGCGCTCGGGAGTCGAACAGCGGTCCAGTAGACCGCCTGAAGATCGCCCGGACCCTCGTTCTGCACGCTGCGATATCGCGGCGCGACCGCCAGCGGGTCGGCGGGAGCAATGAACGGTCCCTCCGCTCGGGCCGAAGCAGACGTCGCGAGATACACAGCGGTCGGTGCGTAGACGTAGCGCTCCTGCCTGTCGATTACCGCGAACGCGTACCGCTGGATCCCCGGTGTGAACACCCCGACGGACGGCCCCACCTCAGCGTTTTGCTTCGCCAGCTCGGCGAGTTGCGCGAGCGAGCGCCCGGCGACGGGCGGGAAGTCGCTGGATCGGGGATGCTCGGCCGCAGGCAGCTCGGCCACCGCAGGAGGCTGAACCGGAATCGAGCTCGTGACTGGAACACCGGCCGCTGGCAGGGACGACGTCTGCGTGGTCGATTCCTTCACTGCAGAAGCAGCCTTCGTCGCGGCGCCACAGCCCGCCACGGCGAGAGCACAAGCGATGACGGCGCCCAGCCGGCGAGGTTCACGGCGCGTCATCTACTGATCCAGGCTCGCCGACCGATGATCCGGGACACCCGTCACATTCGTACCTGGTGCCATCGCTGAGCGTGTGATCTCGTGCTGCACAAGGGGATCTCGTGCTTCAGGCGGCAGCGGCGCCTCCGCGGCCAGGAAGTGCTCGACGAAGTCGGTCGACACATCGCCGCTGCGAAAGCGCTCGCTGGCCAGCACGCGCCGGTGGAACGGGATCGTCGTTCGCACGCCACGGCCCTCGATCTGGAACTCGCTGAGCGCTCGGTCCATGCGATCGATCGCCTCCAGGCGGCTCGGCGCCCAGACGATCAGCTTTGCGATCAGCGAGTCGTAGAACGGCGTGATCGACCACCCCGGATAGCAGTGCGAGTCGACCCGGGTCCATGGTCCTCCCGGCGGGACGTAGACATCGAGCTTGCCGGCCGCCGGGGCGAAGTCGCGATCGGGGTCCTCGGCGTTGACGCGGCACTCGATCGCGTGTCCTCGCAGCTTCACGTCGGCCTGAGAGACCGACAGCGGCTCGCCGGCGGCGACGCGGATCTGCTCCTGGATCAAGTCGACACTCGTGATCATCTCGCTCACCGGGTGCTCGACCTGGATCCGCGCATTCATCTCCATGAAGCTCAGATTGCCGTCGTGGTCAAGCAGGAACTCCATCGTGCCGGCGCCGGTATAGCCGACGGACAGTGCTCCGTTGACCGCCCGCTGACCGATGTCGTGGCGCTGCTCGTCGGTGAGATGGATCGACGGGGCCTCCTCGATCAGCTTCTGGTGCCGCCGCTGGACCGAGCAGTCACGCTCGAAGAAGTACACGCCACTGCCATGACTGTCGCAGACGAGCTGCACCTCTGTGTGCCGCGGCCCATCGAGATAGCGCTCGATGTAAACGGCGCTGTCCTTGAAGATCGCCTGCGCCGTCGCGCGCGTCGTCTGGTACAGACGCGGGAGGTCTGCGGCGTTGCGCACGACGTTCATGCCGCGGCCGCCGCCGCCGGCAACTGCCTTGATGATGACGGGATAACCGATCGAATCGGCGATCTCGCGGGCTTCGTCGACGGTCCCGACCGGCTCGATGGTCCCCGGCAGCAGTGGCAACCCCGCCTTCTGCATCAGATCGCGCGCGATCGCCTTGTCGCCGACCTTCTCCATCACGTCCGGCCTCGGACCGATGAAGGTGATCCCGTTGTTGGCACAGATCTCGGCGAAGAACGGATCCTCGGAGAGGAAGCCATAGCCGGGGTGGAGCGCGTCGGCGCCGGTCTTCAACGCCGCGCCGATCACGTTCGGAATGTGGAGGTAGCTCTTGCCCGGGTGCGGAGGGCCGACGTGCACGGCTTCGTCGGCGAACCGCACGACGGCGGACTCTGCGTCCGCCGACGAGTAGAGCGCGACCGACTTGATGCCGAGCTCGCGACAGGCCCGGGCCACCCGCAGCGCGATCTCGCCCCGGTTGGCGATCAGGACCTTGTTGAACAACGCTATGCCTCGGCAGGCTCGAGGTACATGAGCACCTGCTCGAACTCGACCCACTCGCTGTTGCCGACGGCGATCTCGGCGACCTTGCCGGCCTCCCCGGCCACCACCTCGTTCATCATCTTCATCGCCTCGACGATGCACAAGGGCTGACCCGCCTCGACGGTGTCGCCCACCTCGACGAACGGCTTCGCCCCGGGTTGAGACGAGCGGAAGAAGGTCCCCACCAGCGGTGCGAGCACCGGAATCCGCACGTCTGGCGGCATCTCACCGAGGGTGAACACGCCCGAGGCGTTGCGCGCCCCCGGCGCGATTCCCAGCCCAGGGCCGGCGCCGCTGGCGATCGGCTGCCCGCTCGGCAGCCACGGTTCCTGCGAGGGCATTGGTGACGCCAACGGCGCGGGCGCCCCGCGCTCGATCTCGATCTTGTACTCGCCGGCGGCGACCGCGAAGCGCTGCACTGTGCTGCCTTCGAGCCGTCTGATCAGGTCGCGGGCCTCGGCCCACACGGACTCGATCAGCTCGCGGTCGGGGGCGCTGTGTGGTTTCTCCGTGTGGCTCATGTCTCCCCAATGTTCGGCGGTAGCACCGGTTGTCTGCCTGGCGCACCGAATTTGCGAAAGCGCTCGTACCGCTGCGCCAGCAACGTTTCGGCGTCCAGCGGCAGGAGCTCATGGAGCATTGCGATCAGCGCCGCTCGCAGGTTCGCACCAGCGGCTGCCCCGTCAGCCTGCGCGCCATCGTCCGGCTCGCGGATGACAGCGTCCATCACGCCCAGTCGGAGGAGGTCCGGGCTGGTGATGCGCAGCGCGCTGGCCGCGCGTGGCGCTGCGCTGGCGTCCTTGAACAGGATCGTCGAGCACCCTTCCGGGCTGATCACCGAGTAGTAGGCGTTCTCCATCATCAGCACGCGATCGCTGGTGGCCAGCGCCAGGGCTCCGCCGCTGCCGCCCTCGCCGGTGACGACCGTGACGCTTGGCACCGGCAGCCGTGACATGAGCATGATCGACTCGGCGATCGCGTTGGATTGGCCTCGTTCCTCGGCGCCGATTCCCGGATACGCTCCGGGCGTGTCGACGATCGTGACGAGTGGCAGGCCGAAGCGAGCGGCGTAGCGCATCAGGCGCATGCCCTTCCGGTAGCCATCGGGCCCCGGCATGCCGAAGTTGTGATCCACCAGTTCGCTGGTGGTGTGACCCTTCTGCTGGCCGATGACCATGATCGCGAGATCGCCCAGACGTCCGACGCCCCCGATGATCGCCGGGTCCTCGCTGAACAGCCGGTCTCCGTACAGCTCCTCGAAGCCATCGAGCGCAGAACCGACGAGATCCAGCATCCGCGGCCGATCGATGTGACGAGCGAGCTGAACGACATCCCACGGATCTCTGGCAGGAAGCTGCTCGGGATCGGTCACGGGCGGGGGTCCATCCGCGTCCGGCAGGAGGTCCACGCGACTCTCGAGCTTGCCGCGGGCGGCCTCGGCGGCGGCATGCAGCTCGAGCAGGTTGCGCATTACGCGCCGTAGGTTCTCACGTGGCTCGACACGATCGAGCATCCCATGCGCGAGCAGAAATTCGGATGTCTGGAAGCCGTTGGGCAGCTGCTGATGGATCGTCTGCTCGATCACCGACGGTCCGGCGAAGCCGATGTGGGCGCCAGGCTCTGAGATCAGCACGTCGCCCAGCGTGGCATAGGACGCGCTCACCCCGCCGTAGGTCGGATCGGTCAGCAGCGATATGAACAGCACGCCGTCCTCGGCCAGTCGCGCCACGGCTTGGCTCGTCTTGGCCATCTGCATCAGCGACACGCAGCCCTCCTGCATCCGAGCGCCCCCTGATGCGGAGATCACGAGCAGGGGGGTCCGCGTCTCGAGTGCGAGCTCGGCCGCGCGCGTGATCGCCTCGCCGACGGCTCCGCTCATGCTGCCGCCGATGAAGTTGAAGTCGATCGCCGCGACCACGACTCCGAGACCGTCGATCGTGCCCGTTCCGTAGAGCGCGCCGGACTTCTGTCCGCTCTTGCGCTGGGCGTCGCGGATACGGTCTGTGTAGGGCTTCGAGTCTCTGAACGACAGCACGTCGAGCGGTTCGAGATCAGCGCCGAGCTCGTCGAGGCCGTCGGCATCGAGCAGCTGTGAGAGCCTTTCGGAGAGCCGCAGGCGGAAGTGGTGGTTGCACTCCGGGCATACGCCGAAGTTGCGCTTGAGCCGCTTGTGGTACACGAATGCTTGGCAGGCTGGGCAGCGCAGCCATTCGGCCGAGACCGCGCCGCTCGGTGTGGCCAGGTCAGCCAACGCGATGCCCCCCGCCGAGCTGTCGGCTTTCCTGCGCCATGCGCCGGTATGTCGCAAGCGAGTCGGCGAGCGCCGACTCGACCTCGGCGCTCGTCGGGGCGAGCTCCTCGCCGGGGCCGGAGATCTGGGCCTCGAGGAAGGACGCCAGGTCGGTGGTCAGACCGTGGGGATCGATCGCGGCTGCCTGCTGGGCCAGTTGCCGGGCATCCGCCCATCGCCGGCGGCGGATCTCAACCTGGATCATTCCGTGTAGTGGGTACGCTTCGCGGCCGGGCACGTCCTCGATGTCGCGCAGGCGCTCGAACGCATCGCTCGCATCGTCGAGCCGTCCGACCTGCAGGCTGAGCTCAGCCACGTCGAGCCACGCGAGGATGTCGTCGGGCGCCGCATCGCTCAGCCGGTGCGCCTGCTCGAGCGCCTGCTCGTACTGCCCGAACGACCGGTACATGTCGACCAGGCTGATCGCGGCTGTCGAGGCCGAGCCCGCGATGCTGGCCGCACGGGCCAGGTAGCCGACGCCCTCGTCCTTGCGCCCTGTAGCAAGCGAGGTATGACCGAGATGGGTGAGCGCCACCTGGTTGTCCGGATCGAGTTCGACGACCCGCCGGAACGCGGCGTCGGCCTCGTCCGTGCGTCCCTCGGTGGCGAGCGCCTCCCCGAGGTGATGCCAGGTGGCGGCGTTGCCGGGAGAGAGCTCCGTGGCGCGGCGCAGCTGGTCGACCGCGTCCTCGGCACCGACCTCCACCCCCGCTCGCCCGGCGAGGATCAGCAGCTCGACATCGTTGGGGTCGTCGCGCAGTCCCTCCAGTGCCGCCTTCCTGCTCTCGGCGAACTCGGCCGAGTCGAGGCGGGTGCGCGCTCGATTGCGTGCATCTTCAGACGGAGATCCCATACTCACCCGATCGCACTGGCGTGATCCTCTCGGTAGACATGATCGCAGTCAGGAACGTATCGAACCTACACGGCCGGAGGGGTCGCTCGCAAGGGTTCCGATTGGATACCGGGTTCGACCTCGGGTATCGACCAGAGCTTTAGCTTCTCCACTCGCCCGCGAATATCGACCTCATCGAAGAACACGAGGTCGTCCACCGGCGAGGTCAGAGCCTTCTTCGTCGCGTCGGATAGCAGCAGCATGTGCGGCGTCCCTTTGGTCATCCCCTCGATCCGGGACGCCGAGTTGGTCGTGTCCCCGACCGCTGTGTACTCGACCCGGCGCTCGGACCCCACGTTGCCCGACATGACGTGTCCGCTGTTGAGCCCGATGCCCATCCGGAAGCCATCTCCGAGACCCGCGTCTCGCAGCAGCTTGTTGAACCGCGGCAGGCGAACGTCGAGCATCTCACGGGCCGCCTGCAGCGCCCGGTCGGCATGGTCCTTCTGGGGCAGCGGCGCGCCGAACACGGCCATGATCCCATCACCCATGTAGGCGACCAGCGTGCCTCCGTGATCGAGGATCGCATCGCTCATCTCGCTCAGGTAGTGATTCAGCGTTTCGATCACCTGGGCCGGCGTGAGCGACTCGGCGAACGATGTGAACCCTCGCAGGTCCGAGAACATCACGGTCCCGTCGCGCTGCACTCCGCCGAGGCGCAGCCCGTCGGCGTTGGCGAGCACCTCGTCGACCACGTTCGCCGGCACGAAGCGCCCGAACAGGTCGCGCACGCGGATCCGCTCGATCGCCTCGCTCACGAGCTGAACCGACAGCGAGCCGGCGCCGCTCAGCACGAGGGCGAGCATCGGATAGACGAATGCGACGACCAGCCCGGCGTTGAACGCGAGCTGGACGGCGATCGTGTAGCCGGCGGCGAGTGCGAACGCGGCGGAGGTCGCCGCGAGCGTTCCGAGCCTGAAGGTGATCAGCGGAATCGTCGTCCCGAGCAGCACGATCAAGGCGATGTTGAGCCAGCCAGGCGCTCCGATCAGCGGCAACCCCCGGAGCACCGTCTCGATCGCGTTGGCCTGGATCTCGGGGCCTGGCATGAAGCTGTCGGTCGATGTCGCGTGGATGTCCTGCAGGATGGAGGCCACCGCGCCGACGATGACGATCTTCCCGCGGAAGAAGTTGCTCGGGAGCTTGCCCCGCAACGCCGTTACATACGATACGTAGTGGAATGTGTATCTCGGCCCGAGGTAGTCGATGTAGACGGTCCGCCCTTGGAAGCTGGAGCGCGGCACCATGCGATGGGTCGCGGCCTCGGCCACAACGACCGCGAAGGTCTCGAGGCCGCCGTACGTGTGAACCATCCGGCGGTTGACGGCGCCCGGGTCGACGGGGAAGGCGCCGTTGCCGATCCGCATGGGGACGCCTTGCTTGATCAGCCCGTCCGCGGACTCGCCGAGGAACTGCGAGTCGCCGTTGGGCTCCGTCTCGGTCGTCGAGAACACGATCCGGGGAGAATGGCTCCCTGGTGGCTCAGTCTTGTAGATCGCGTCGAGGAACGGCACCTCGTCGCGATTGACGTCGGTCATCGCCGCGAACTCCACGTCGAACGCGATCGCAGCGGGGTGCTGGGCATTGATCCGGTTGATCAGCTCGCCCTCGACGCGACGTGGAAAGGGCCACTGATAAGCGGAAAGCGAAGTGAGCGTCGCATCGTCGATTCCGACGATGACGATGTTCGACGGCGCCCGCTGCGGGCCGCGGATCGAGAAGCGAGCGTCGATCGTCGTCCCTTCGAGCGTGGCCAGCAGACTCGTGGCGTAGGCGATGAGTGCGACGCCCGTGCATGTGAGCGCCACCAGAGCGAACAGGATGCTGCGCGTTCGTCTCCGGTTGGCGGTCCCGAAGCGCGACCGCCTGCGCAGAGGGCTCTTCATCGTCCTTGGAATTGTGGCGCGCGCCGATCGGCGAATGCGCTGACTCCCTCGGCGAAGTCCTCGGTGTAGAAGCACCCGATCCGCAGGTCGATCAGCTCCTGCTCGACGTCGGGCTCCAGCTGTCCCGAGGCCGCGAGCAGCTCGTTGATCACGCGCTTGTTGCCGGCCTGCGCCAGCGGGGCGTTGGCGGCCATCTCGCGCGCGAGCCCGAGCGCGTACTCGGCGAGCGCCTCCGGCTGGGTCAGCTCGTTGATGAGGTCCCACTCGAGCGCGGTCCGTGCGTCGAAGCGGCGGCCGGTGAGAAACAGCTCGCGCGTGCGCGCTGCGCCGACCGTATCGAGGAACTTCCGGATCCCGGTGTGCGAGTAGATCAATCCGAGCTTCGCCGGCGGCATGCCGACCCTGATCGTGTCAGCGGCGATCCGCAGGTCGCAGGTGATGGCCAGCTCGAGTCCGCCGCCGATCGCGTGGCCGTTGAGCACCGCGATCGTCGGATACGGGTAGTCCTCGATCGCCTGCAGCGCGGCATGGAACGGATGCGCGATCAGCCGCTCGGCGTCGTCCCCGACGAGCGGCGCGTTGACCCCGCGCAGGTCGTATCCGGAGGAGAACATGATGCCCTCGCCGGTGATGATCAGGCAGCGGGCATCGAGCTCGGGCACGATCGTCGCGAACGCGCCGAGGATCGTGTGATCGAGCGCTCCGCGCTTGGCGACGTTGTGGATCGTCAGGCGCGCGACGCCCGGCGCGGGCTCGTCGAGCAGCAGCCGGCCGCGCTCGGCCTCGCCCGTCGCGGGGCCGCTGGGGCTACTCGAGGACAACGAGCGTGTCTCCCTCCGAGACCGACTGCCCTTCCGCGCAGCAGATCTCCGTCACGACGCCGGCGTCCTCGGTCTCGACCGGCATCTCCATCTTCATCGACTCGAGGACGACCACCGTGTCTCCCTCCTGCAGGCTGTCGCCGACCTCAACCTCGATCTTCCACACGGTCCCGGTGATGTGGGCCTCGACAACGGACACTGCGTGATCCTCCTGAGTGGGTTGCGGTCGACTGACCGGATTGTGACGAACTCATCCAAATTCCGGATTCCGTCCGGGGGGTGAGATTGACTATTGGCGCGATTGAGGGTTGGATCGACTCCCTGGGAGAGACGGGATGGATGAACCGAATCTGTTCGTGAGTACCTGCAGCCGTCGGGAGCTGGCGAGGCGGCGATCGGCCGCAAGGCGCGGCCGGAATCTGCGCCGGCGCGAGACGAGCGCGATTGCGCGTCTGGCCGGGTTCCTGGCGACCTCCGGCCTCGAGCTGACGGTCGCGAGCGTGCTCGTGGCGGGCGCCGTGGCCTACGTGGTCGGACGTGGCGGACTCTAGACGCTGACGGCCGCGATCACGGCGGCAGATTGTCGGCACGTCGGGCGGCGCGTGGGTACGCTAATGACGTGAGCGTCGGCGACGATTCACTCGAGCTCGATCTGCTTGCCGCCTCGTTGCGCGCAGGCGCGGAGGATCTGTCGACGTTCGTCGAGAGCCTCGCGACGAAGCTCGAGGACGCGGTCGGCAGCCTCGCACGCGTCGAACGGGGACGGCAGGGGATACGCGGTCCCAAGCTCGTGCGCAAGATCGCCGTCGAAGCCGGGGGCGATCGGCTGGAGCTGGTGCGCGACGGCGCCAACCGGTTCGTGACACGGCGGGCGCGCGTCTCGGGCGGGATCGTGCTGAAGACCGAGACGCTCGACATCGACGCGTGGCTGCAGTCACTCAGCGAGGCGCTGGCGAGCGAGGCGTCACGCAGCGAACGGACGCGGCAGGCGCTGCAGCGACTGCTGCTCGGCTGAACAAACGGAGGTTTGACATGGGATTCTTGAAGCGCGACGACGGCGGCGACCGGGCGCCGAGCGCCCAGCAGGCGATGCCGCCCGGACCCGGTGCGGACGTGGGGATGGCGGCCGATCCGGCAGAGGCGCCGCGCTCTGCGGCATACCGTGCCGGTTCGCTCGAGGGACTGCCCGACTCGGGACGCGAGCGCATCGAGCGCATGCGTCAGGACGTCGCCCGGGGATTCTTCACCAGCGACCTGTCGGTGAACGAGTTCCTGCTCGTCAAGGAGGCGGGATTCGAGCCGCTCGGGCTGGTGCTCGGCAGCTCGATCTACCACATCGGCTTCCAGCAGGCGATGTGGAACCAGAGCCAGGAGATGGGCGTGCTGACACAGGCGATGTACCACGCCCGTGAGCTCGCGATGACGCGCATGGAGGAGGAGGCCGACCAGCTCGGGGCGGACGGCGTCGTCGGCGTGCGACTCAAGATCGGCCGCTACGCCTGGGGCGCGGACATGGCCGAGTTCGTTGCGGTCGGCACGGCCGTCAAGCACCGCGAGGGCGAGCTGCACCGCGCCCCCGACGGGCGCCCGTTCACCTCCGATCTGAGCGGCCAGGATTTCTCCACCCTGCTGCGCGCCGGCTACCGGCCGGTGGGCCTGGTGATGGGCAACTGCGTCTACCACGTCGCGCACCAGTCGATGCGCCAGACGTGGCGGCAGATCGGGCGCAACCAGGAGATGACGAACTTCACCCAGGCGCTCTACGAGGCGCGCGAGCTGGCGATGGGGCGCATGCAGACCGAGGCGGAGCGGGTGCAGGCCGGCGGCCTCGTCGGAGTCCAGCTGAACGAGGCCAGCCATGGCTGGGGCGCGCACGTGATCGAGTTCTTCGCGATCGCCACCGGCGTGATCCCGATCAGGGCCGATCACATCATCGAGAAGCCGACGATGGTCCTGCCGCTCACCGGCTGAGCGGGCTATCGTCGTTGCAGGCCATGACCGACGTCAAGATCAAGCCGCAGGTCTACAAGGATCCGCGCCCCGCGGAGGTGTTCACCCCGTTCCACGAGCGGGTGCGCGATCACCCTCCGGAGTGGATCTACGAGGTGGTGCGTACGGCCACCGTCGCGGTGGCCGTCACCGCCTTCCGGATGCGCAGCAGCGGGGCGGAGAACGTGCCCATGGGCCCGGTGATCCTCGCGCCCAACCACGCCTCGTTCATGGATCACTTCTTCTGCGGCGCGAACGTACGGCGCCACGTGCAGTTCATGGCGAAGTCGCAGCTTTTCGGCAAGGGCGTGATGAGCTGGATCTTCAGCCACGGCGGCGTGTTCCCCGTGCGCCGCGGACACGCTGACGAGGAGGCGTTCGTGACGTCCTTCAAGATCCTCGAGCGCGGCGGCGCGATCGGCATGTACGTCGAGGGCGGGCGCTCCCGGACCGGCGAGGTCGGGACCGAGGCGCGGCCCGGGATCGGGCGGCTCGCGCTCGAGTCCGGCGCCGCCGTCGTGCCCGTCGCGATCCTCGGCTCGCACCGGGTGCGTAACTGGCGGCGCGGTCAGTTCCCGAAGGTCCTGGTCCACTACGGGACGCCGATCGCCTATGAGCGGATCGAGTCGAGCACGCGCGAGCAGCAGCAGGTCGTGGCCGACGAGATCCTCAGCCGGATCAGGCAGCTCCACGACGAGTTCGACCAGCGGCGCTGAGGAGCGGCGATCAGCGGCGTTGCTTGGTCGCCTCGATGAACACGGCTACTTGGTCGCCTCCATGAACAGCGACCAGCGGCGGGTCTCGACCCGGTCCAGGTCGGGGCACTGACCCTCGCGGAACTCGCACCGGCGCGGATCGTGGAAGCCCGTCGCGGACAGCAGGGCGCTCAGCGAGGCGTCGTTGTAATGCCACCAGTGGCGTGCCGTGAGCTTCGCGCGGCGTCCGCGACCCTGGTAGATGCCCCACAGGAAGGCGTCCGGCTCGGCCGGGTCGTAGCCGGCGACCATCTGGTCGAGGTCGGGCACCGCGAGCCGCAGCACGCCGCCGGGCCTCAGCACGCGGTGCGCCTCGCGGACGCAGTGCTCGGCGACATCGGGATGCAGGTGCTCGAGCATATGCGAGGCGTACACGCAGTCGAAGGTCTCGTCGTCGAAGCGGAAGCGCCGCGAGACGTCCAGGTAGCGAAGCGATCTGAACGCGCCTGAGCGGTACGCCGCGTAGCGACCGTCCTGCAGCACACCGACCCGGTGCAGCAACCACGGCAGTGCCGGGACCCGCGCCACCAGCATGTGCGGCGTCACGTCGGTGTTGAGCCACCCGTCCGCGGCCTGATCGAACGCCCCGAGGTGGAGCTTGCGTGCGAACACCGGCATCTGTCGGGCGCAGAGGTTAGCGGTGGTCTCGGTGGCTGGCTCGAATGGCCAGCCGTGGTGAGGGCCGCGCGGACGCGGCGTCGGCCACAATATTCAGCCACACACCCCGACAGGAGGACACTTTGCTTCACCTTCCCAGGCGTTGGGTCCGGACCGCCGCCATCATGGCTGCCGCCGCGACCGCCGCGGCGATTCCCGCATCGGCATTCGTCCTGCCCGCGACCGCAGGCGCCAGCGGCACCCAGAGCGTCAAGTGCATCGGCAACGGAGACTTCTGCGGCGCCTCGATCAGCATCGCCGGCGGCGCCAGCAACAAGGTCGTGTCCGTCTTCCTCACCGACACCGATTTCGTCAGGGTCGGCGTCCGTGTGATTCCCGCCGCCTCCAGGGGCGCGTTCAGCATCTCGCACGCCTCGTTCACGACCGGCGGATCGGTGTACCGCTTCACGCTCAACGCGGTGCGGGGCAACCCGACGGGCGCGCGCATCATCCTGCTGTTCGCCGCCGGCGTGCCGGCCTGAAAGAACCCCTGCGGCCGTGTTCGGGCATGGCTGGATGAGTGAAAGCGTGTCGGCACTCGTCCACGACGGTATTTCGTAGCCGAGCGCGACCACCTCGGCGGGCCGTTCGGCAGTCCGCAGCCGTTTGCGCGATGATTTCGCCATGATTCGAGTTCACTCACCATTCGTCATCTTGCTTGTCCTCGCTGCGACCACGCTCAGCGCGTGCGGCAGCTCGAGCAGTTCCTCGCCGTCTTCGAGTTCGTCGACGGCGTCCTCGGGCACAAGCTCCGGAGGCGTTGCGGCCGCCAAGCAGAAGTGCCTCGATGCCACGAAGGCGATCCAGGACGCGAGCGCGCGGTCGACCGCGGAGCAGGCCTGCAATCAGATCTCCGCGAGCAACCCGAGCGTGAGCGCCGCGCTCAGCAAGGCAAAGCAAGCCTGTCTCACGGTCGCCACGGAGATCCCGGTCGCCTCGCTCAAGAAGTCTGCCGAGGCGGCGTGCGACAAGCTCGGATAGCCTGACGCAGCATCGGCGCGTGGTCGGGTCAACGTTGGATCGCTCAGACCCGCGCGCCGCGCGGCCGCCGATGATCGGGACCGGTGAGCGCGGACGTCTGCCCGCAGACGTCGAGATCGACCTGCACCGCGGGCGGGAGCGAGGGCACCGGACAGGAATACGTCACCGCGTCTAGCACCGGCCGCCATGCCCCGTCGATGCGGCGGAAGATCGCTGTGGGATCGCCGCCGTAGCGGCCACACGGACGTGCGCGGTCGAAGTCGGCGCGGGCATACGCTGGGTCGTCGGCAGCGATCGTGACGCTCAGACACGAAGACGGGTACCCGTACGCCGCTGCTACTCCTTCGGCCCCTGCACGGCGCGACTGCGCGACCGGTGCGGTGGTGCGATCGCCTGACACCAGGCCAATGGCGATCGCCGCCAGGCAGGTCACCGCGACCCCCGCACCAACGAGGACCCGCGGACGCGCCGCGCCGCGCGCGGCGGCCATCCACCGCCGCGCGGTCCGGGGGCCGGACCCTGCCTCGACTCTGACCTCGAGCACCGTGAACCACGGTTCCGAAGTCGGATCGGGAAGCGTATCCCCTCGGTCCTGCCGCGGACGCCGCGCCATTGGACATCCAGTATCGCGCCCCGGCGGTGCCCCGCTCGCCGCTCAGGAGCAGAGATGCCTCCTCAACGTGGCTCGCGCGCCTCGATTGGGTCGAGGCGCGCGGGGTGGGCGGGGGTGTTGTTGTGGTCTGTGGGTTATTGGGCGAGGAGGATCGCGTCGTTGGCGGGGATTGTCGTTTGGCCGGGTGTGAAGGTCGCGCCTTGGAGGTTGACGGTTCCGCCGGCTTGGAGGTCGCTGCCGTTGAGGGTGATGAGGTGTCCGTAGCTTTGGGTCAGCCAGGTTGATGGGACGGTGATTGGTGAGCTGGTCGTGTTGACGAGTGCGGCGCAGTCGCCGAACTTGGTGCCCTGGTCATAGCATTGGGCGAATTCGCGGCGGTAGACGCCGGTGGCGACCTGGAGGTCGTTGTGGCCGCCGTTTGAGCAGGTGATGCCCTGGCCGGCGAGGCAGTCGACGCCGGTGGGTGCGCCCATTGTCTGGATGGGTTGGGTGGGGACGATGCCCTCTTCGGGCCAGACTGCGAGGTCGTCGCTGTTGGTGTTGAGGTCTGACCAGCTGACGGTGTGGCCCTGGCTGTAGCCGAGCAGGATCGTTGCGGCTTGGACGAGGCGTGCTTGCTGGGATCCGCTGGTGTCGTAGGAGAGCAGGACGTCGAAGTCGTTGCTGGTGTGGTCGAGGTAGGCCATTTCGTCGAGCTCGGAGGAGTAGTAGCCGGTCATTGTGCCGTCGTACATCGGGGCGCCCTCGGTGATCACGCCGACGACCGTTGAGGGGTTGCCCAGCTGCGCGAACGGGGTGGAGAGGTTGTCGTTGGCGCTGAGTGCGTTGTCGATCTGCATGAACGGCGTGCCGTTGGTGTGGGTGATCGAGGCGGCCATCTGCTCGTGGGATGCCTGCAGAGCGCTGTCGCTGGTGAGTTCGTCGCTGGTGGAGAATCCGGATCCCCAGAGCTCGTTGCTGAGGCTGCCGGAGGAGTCGTCCATCATCAGCGCGTCGTAGGCGTTGTAGTTGCTGTGGACGTAGTTGTCAAACCAGGCGTCGACGGCGGGGTTGGATTGGTTGAGCAGGTTGCCGCCGCCGTAGGAGCTGATCGCGATGCGGTTGGCCGCGGTCGCGGGCTGGCCGGGGTCGTGCTGCCACCAGTTCTCGCTGGAGGCCGCTTGGACTCCCGGGACGCTGCCCTGGGCGTAGATCCAGTTGGCATCGAGATACTGCACCGCGGTGCAGAGCGTGACGCCGTTGACATGACAGTCCGAGACCGCCTTGGTCACGGTCGGCCCGCAGTTGCTCTCAGCGTAGGTGACCCATTGCTGCACGAGTGAGGACGGCGTGCCCGAGCCCTGTCCACAGTCGTCGTAGGCCCACGTCGCAACGTGCGTCGGGACCGACGCGCTCGACGACGTCGTGGTCGTCGTGGTCGACGAGGTTGTCGTGGTGGTCGGCGTCGTGGTCGTGGTCGACGTCGTGGTGGGCGTCGTGGTCGTGGTCGACGTCGTCGTCGGAGAGGTGGTGGTCG
>JBKQIR010000314.1:0-3815 GCA_052148275.1 Solirubrobacteraceae bacterium | reverse complement strand
CACAACGCCATCGACCTCGACTGGGTAGCCACCGAACTCAACGATCGACCCCGCAAACGACTCGCTTTCGCGAAGCCAATCGAGGAGATCGGACCCCTCATGTTGCGATAACCGCCAGAATCCGCCGATCCTCTTACGGGACGCCTCGAATCGGCTGCGTGTAGGAGCCAGACATGCGCAGGACGCCCGCTTCCCCTGGCATGTGCTCGGAAAGTAGCGGGTGCCCACGGTATAACTGACCGCCCGGGCGAAGGACTTCACCGACAGCAACAGTGCGGAGATCCAGGTCGATCGAGTTCACGTGGCCGCAAAAAGGCAGGCAAGGAGTCGGGACGCTCTGCGACCATCTGAAACTGAGCTTGACAAGCTTGCTGAGGGACACGGGGCCGGTTCGGGATTGGTTTGAGAGCAACTTTCCGGCTCCTCGCTGATCTGAGTGGGTGACGTCCGGGATCCCTGACAGCTTGTCGGGCTTCTGGTAGGCGATCATTGGAGGTCCGGATGGATGATCTGGTTCTGTTTCAGGCAGCGCTTGGGCTGGTTGAGCCGTGGAAGGTCGTGGGTGTCACGTTTGACTCTGAGCGGCGGCGTTTGGATCTACGGATCGACTTCGCGAAGGGCGCGCGGTTTGAGTGCCCGGAGTGCGGCGCTGGTGGGTGCAAGGTGCACGACACTGAGCAGAAGACCTGGCGGCATCTGAACTTCTTCGAGCACGAGGCGTATCTGACCGCGCGGGTCCCGCGGGTGATCTGCGCCGAGCATGGGGTCAAGCAGGTCGTCGTGCCGTGGGCGCGGGAACGGTCTGATTTCACGTTGCTGTTTGAGGCTCTGGTGATGGCGCTGGTCAAGGAGATGCCGGTCAACGCGATCGCGGAGCTGATCCGAGAGCACGACACGAAGCTCTGGCGAGTTGTTGGGCACTACGTCGATCAGGCTGTCGACGCGCAGGATCTGTCAGGCATGCAGACGCTGGGGTTGGATGACACGAGCTTTCGGCGGGGGCAGGACTACGTGACGGTGTTCGCGGACCTCGCTCCGGGCCAGCGCCGCGCGGTGTTCGTCGTCGAGGGCCGCGACCAGGCAACGGTCGAGCAATTCAGGGGTTTCCTGGTCGAGCACGACGGCGATCCGGCCAGCATCACCGAGGTCTGCCAGGACATGTCCGCGGCGTACCTGGCCGGTGTGCGCGAGCATCTCCCGCTGGCGCAGGTCACCTTCGATCGCTACCACGTCAAACAGAAGCTCAGCGAAGCGCTCGACGCGATCCGCCGAGCGGAGGCCAAAGAGCACCGCGAACTGCTGCGCGGCACACGCCACCTCTGGCTCAAACGCACCGAGAACCTCACCGTCAAGCAGCTCGACTGGCTCGATGACCTGCTCGCGCAGCCGTTACAGACCGTCGCTGCGTACGAGCTCGCGTTGCGGTTTGATGACTTCTACGACATCCAGGACCCCGACCAGGCCGAGGAGTACCTGCGCCGCTGGATCACTGACGCCAATGCCAGCGGCCTTGAGCCAATCATCGCGTTCACCGAGATGCTCCAAAGCCACTGGGACGGCGTGGTCCGCTGGCATCACACGCGCGTGAGCAACGGGCTGCTCGAAGGCCTCAACTCGCTGATCCAGGCAGCCAAACGCAGAGCCCGCGGATACCGCTCAGCGCGTAACTACAAGACGATGATCTACCTCGTCGCCGCCAAACTCAACCCCGGACCCGAGTTCGCGTAAACCCAGAAACAAGACTAGCGCCCCACCCACCCAAAACAGCGAGGAGCCAACTTTCCGCAGACGCGGCGAGTGTGCACCGACGCGAACCGGGAGCTGCGCAGTGGTCCAGCGAACAAGCCGTGCGAAGTCGCGCCAGTGCCGGGGACCGACCGCGCGATGGTCGGGACGACCGTGGGTTAGGTGCCGTCCGCGCACCTGCGCGAGGATGCGCTTGACGACACGGTCGCGACATATGCCGCGGCCGCGCTTGTCCGTCCGCTCGGGCGCCGGGCGGCGCCGGCACTGATCGAGCGGGCTGTGGTTGCTCGCACGCGCGAACTCCGCCCATGGCTCCGGCCGCTCCCCGACGAGGAATGGACCGAACTCTGCCAGCTGATGGGCATCCTGGCTCGCTTCGAGCAGTACTACCGAGCCGGCCCGCAGGTCCTGCCGCTGCTGACAGAACCCCTGATCGAACACGGCCAAGATCTGCATGCGCTCGCCGCCGCGATGATCAAGCCCGCGACGCTGAAGGATCTGGAGGCCCTGGGGCGCGCGACCGTAGCCGACCATGGCCACATCCGTGACGCCGACGAACTGTTCATCGGCCCGAGCTTCGCGCAGAGCGACGCGCTTGGCGGCGCCGATGCCGATGTCGTCTACGACGGAACGCTGTTGGACTTCAAGTCCAGCGCCCAAGGCGGCATCGTCGGCCGCCTGGAGGCCTGGCAGCTGCTCGGCTACCTGTTCGCCGACACCGACAACGTCTGCCACATCAATCGGGTCGGCGTCGCCGCCCTGCGTCGCCGCCGCACGCTCATCTGGCCCGCCCAGGAACTCATCGACGCGTTGGCGGGCGGGCCCGTCGCTGGCGTCGAGCACTGGCGCGCCGAGTTCACCGCGCTTCTCGAATCGCTCGCCAGAGCCTACGCCGCCTCGATGGCGCAGATCACACTAGCCAGAGCGCCCGCGATGATCGCCTCGCCCGAGATCCCTGGCGAGGCGAGGCCGGCGCAAGCGCCGCACCGAGCATCCCTTCCAGGCGCGTCTGATCCGGCCCGACCGCTGTTTTGGCGCGCACTCGCTTCCTGCGCGCGCCTTGCAACAGTGCGCGGACGTCGGAGGAAGATCCATGCCTAACGTGAGCGCTAATCATCGAGGACGCCGAGCGGGCCCAGTGCTCGGGTCGATGTCGCCAGGGGCAAAGTAGCGTAAGTCCTCGACGAATGGCTCGAGCATCGTGCCACGGTCGCCGGCGCTGGCGAGCGGGCGTTGTGGGTCAGCCGGACCGGCTATCGGCTGTTGGCACGCTCCACCGACCGTGCCAGCCATCCCGATCCGCCGTCTCGGCCAACCACTCGCAGTACGCCCGGACGTTGCGCACGTACTCCCGCCGCGACCGGTCGGCCAATGCGCCCGCAGCCCGCGGTCCTGTTCGGGCGCGATCTCTCCGGGGAACGACATGTCGCCCAACGGACCGCGCGTGCCCGACCTGATCCGCACCCGGACCCGGCTGCCGGCGAGGCCGAAGCTGAGCGCTTGCCAAGCGAGCGACAGCAGCGCGAGCCCCAGCCCGAGCGCGGCCATGATCGTGGTCGAGAGATCCGAGGTGTGGACGACAACGGTTACGGCAAACATCTCCGTCTCTCCTTCACCGGGCAGCAGCGCAGTGGGCCAAGCCGCACGCGATCCACGGCCGGGCGCGGCCGCTCAATCGCCGGTTCCCTAACCGACGGGCCATTGGGCGCGGCAAGCAGTTCGCCTATCGCGAGCGCATTGTGAAGATCCGGACAGGTGACAAGCATCGAACATACGTTTGCAGACGGTCGGGACGGAAACGGTCACCAGCGGGCGCCGCGCCGATCCAAAGGTGTGCCACCCAGATTCCAACTGGCCAACACAGCGAGATAGCGAGATGGAAACCCGCTACCGTCGCTCAACAGAGGACGACGCATCCGCTACGTACTCGGCGACCATCGCTTAGCGGTCACGAATGAATTAGTGCGCCCGATTGATTTGGGTGGATTGTGTAATTCCAGTCTGGGTGGAACGCGTCCCGCACGATGTTCACGGCCGCCAGCTCTGCGTCGCTGACCTTGATCCCTTTC
>JBKQIR010000313.1:0-3582 GCA_052148275.1 Solirubrobacteraceae bacterium | reverse complement strand
CGCCTGACCCCGCCCGGGCGCACACCGGCCGCCTAGATACACGCCGAACACCTGTTCGGGCACACCAAAGCCCTGCTCACAGCCGCTTTTTGGTACCTATCACGTCAAATTAGCTGCGGAACCCGGGTTGCACGACGGCTCGACAAATGCGCTGAACGTCGAGACCGACACTCGCGTCGATCAGGTGCTCGTGTCCCGAGACTTCGTGTACTGGTTGGTACCGGGCCGCGGGTCCCGGACGAGCTACGTGCGTTCGGGGCCAATGAAGAAGACATCTGCTCTTCGACACAGGGCCAGAGGTGCCGCTTCAGCGATGAGACGGTGGCTGCTGTCGTGCGGTGGCTCGAGGGGTTCGACCAGCGAGGACTACAGGGCCGGGCAGGGCAATGGCCGCCGGGCTAAGTTCGCGCGCACACTACGGCAGCGAAGACGTGCAGCGCGAGGGTGCGCCCGAGTGCATCCGCGATCGCTACTGGAGCGTCGGGCGCGTCGCCGTCGAGGTCGATGATCGCTCGCGATAGCCAGCGAACTGCTTCCTGGGCCTGCTCGACGAGCGACGGCGGCTCGCGGTTCAGGCGTGCCGCCTCGAGGAGCGACGCGGCGGTGCCGTAGACGGCCGGTAGCCACTCGTCTGCGCTGTAGTCGTGTGCTCGGCCGTCAAGCTCGAGCGCCTGATGACAACGGTGGAGGGCGATCGCGCTGGTCTTCTCTGTGTTGTCGAACAACTGGTGCACGAGGCCGGGGTCTCCGGTCGCCGGCATCACGTGGATCACGTGGATCGTGACGCTGAGGGTGGCGCAGGCGGGAACAGCGGTCGCCAGCATGGCGATCGGCCGATGGATCAGATGATCCTGATCGCACTCCGGTAGCTGCTCACCGAGGCGTTTTGCTCGGTGGTAGTGATCAGCGAGCTGCTCGTGGGTCCACCTTCGGGCGAGCCGGTCGTACGTGGCGCTGAGATCGGTCATCGGTCGTTCAGGGAGCATGACGTGAACGCGGCGGCGCCGTCCGCAGGCGGCCGGAGTTCCGACGTACGGGACGCGGCCCGCCCGACGCCATACCTAGTCGTGAGTCATGGCCGCCTGGCTGATCGCCGCGATCGAGCGCCTCCCGTCGCGCGTGCGTCGCGTCGGCGTTGCCGCGACAGCGGTGCTGCTCCTTGGCGGCGCGATTACGGCTCTGACCCTCGAGGCCACAACGGGTGGGATCGCCCGCCGCTCGACGTCGGCCTTGCATGCGCCGACGCCCCGGCCCCCGGCGCCGCCGTCGCAGCGCGCCGGTCTCCAGCGTCGACATGCGCCTCGCCGATCGTCTCGCGTGGCGGTTCCTCGTGTCTTATCTGCAGTTCGCGTACGGCAGGGGGAGCGCTGGGTCGGTGAAGGGAGTGACGCCCGGGCTGCGCAGCCAACTGATCACTCAACGCGCTCAGGCCACACCGGCCGAGCGCGCCCGCCAGCCGCGGACTGTTTCCCTGGCCACGATCGGAACGACGCCCGGGTTCGTCGTCGCGACCGCGACGATCGAAGACGGAGGGATCGCGGCGTATCGGCTGCGGTTCACGCTTCAGGAACAGGCCGGCCGCTGGCTTGTGAGCAGCGTGCAGGATGGGTGATCGGTCCTGACCGTCGTGACCCGCCGGCGCGGCGTCCGGGCGCTCGTGCTCGTGGCGGCGGCCTTCCCGCTGCTGCTCGCCGGCGGCGCAGCTTTGCTCACGGTCGTGATCGGCGGGACGTGCACCGGCAGCGGCGTGGGTGATGCCCCGTCGGCGTTGGCGGTACGAGATATTCCGGGCCGCTTCCTGCGGATCTACGAACAGGTCGGTGCGCAGTACAAGCTGCCGTGGGAGATCCTCGCTGGGATCGGGCAGGAGGAATGCGACCAGGGCCGCTTGCCCGATCCGTCGTGCACGCCGCAGCCAGGGGCGACGGGTCCGGGGGTGGCGAACTTCGCGGGGGCCTCGGGACCGATGCAGGTCGGCGTTGGTGGCGCCGCTGGCGATGAGTACCAAGCACTGCGTCCGTACCTGTCCGACCCGGCGCTCGGGCCGCACGACCCGACGACGGCGGTCGAGCTCGCGGCGCTCGTTCTGATCAAAGACAAGGGCGCGCCGACCGGCCAGCCCATCGATGCCTACGCCGTGTACGTCCGTGCCTACAACGGCTCCGGGCCGGCGGCAGACGCATATGCCGCACGGGTACTCGCCGACGCGCACGCCTACCAGGGCGCTGGGACCGCGGCGTTCGGGCCCTCGTGCAGCGCGGCGCTCGGCACGCCAATCGTGCCGGGGACGAAGGCGAAGATCTTGCCGAGCGGCGATGCGGCCGCCCCTGCCGACGCGCCGGCTGTCGTCCAGCAGATGATCGCCGCCGGGAACCGGATCGATCGCTTCGCCTACAGCTACGGCGGCGCGCACGGCGATCCCGCGCAGACGATGAGCCAGTCCAACCCGAACCCCGCCGCGGTGCCAGGGGCAGAGGAGAGCGGCGGTCCGGGCTACGACTGCTCGTCGGCGACCTCGTATGTGCTGTGGGGCGGCGGGTTCGGGCAGAGCCTGCTCGGCGGCGGCGTCTGGGATTCGACGGAGCTCGAGGGCGTTGGTTTGCGGGGGCCAGGGAAGTGGGTGACGATCTTCGCGAGGGCGGGGCACGCCTACATCGAGGTGGCGGGCATCTACTTCGACACCGCCGCGGGGCTGGGCAACCCGCCCAACCCGCCACCGACTGGGCCGCGGTGGAGCTCCGTCGGGACCGGGCCGGCAGGGTTCGTCGAACGACATCCACCCGGGCTGTGACCCATGACGTCGGCGGGCGGGCAGTGCGGCCGTCTGGCGCCGCGGCGAAAGCGAACGGGTGTTGGCGTGGTTCGCGCTGGTCAAGCGGCCTGCGCGACGGCGGCGGCGAGCTTGCGGCGTGCGCGGTGGGCCGCCTGCGATGCGGCGTGCGGCGAGCCGGCGAGTGTCGGGGCGAGCCGCGTGGGACTGTGTCCGTTCAACGCCATCGCGAGCCCCGCGCGTTCGCTGTGGGTGAGTGAGGGAAGGGCACGCAGCACGCTCGTGATCTGCTCCTGGACGAGCAGCCGGATCTCGGGGTCCGTGCGAGTGTCGCGGCGGGCCGGGAGCGTGTCGAGCAACGCCGGCGCCGGGCGGTTGTCGGATGAGCTGGCGCGGTGGTCTTGGGGCGCGTCGAGCGACGCCGCGAGGCTGAGGACCTGGTGCTTGCGCGCGGACGTGGCCTTGAGTGCCAGCAGCGCCTGGTTTGAGACGCAGCGGTCCGCGAACGCGGGGAACGGCCCGCGGTTGGGTCGCCACGCACGGACAGCCGCGAGCAGGCCGACCCCGGCCTCTTGCGCGAGATCCTCGCGGTCGCAGCCCGGCGGCAGCCTGAGCTTCCAGACGACGCGCTGGACGAGCGGCTCGTAGCGGCGCACGAGCTCCTCCTGCGCCCTCGGATCACCGCGTTGCGCCGCTATCAGCAGCCGCTCTCGGGCCGTACTGATGCCGCGGTCCTGGGTCACACGATGTGTGGTCATGCAGGCGGATGCTGAGAGCGCCGCTAGGCTTTTCTTGCGAGGTCCGCAGGCGGA
>JBKQIR010000312.1:0-4926 GCA_052148275.1 Solirubrobacteraceae bacterium | reverse complement strand
TTCGGTCAGGGTGACGCGATCCCCGGGAATCGTGAGAGCGTTGTGGCATCTGGCTGAGCACTGTCACACGCATAAGACCGAACAGGTGTTCGTGCCGCGCCACCTACGATTATGCCCGGAGAGCCGGAAATGATCGCCCACGGAAACTGGGACCGGTTGACCGCCCGCCGACAGGGAACGCAGCGCTAGCCTCAACGGGCACAGCCGCTGCGCGTCACACGGGTCGGCCGTGCCTCCGCGAACGGCTGGACGAAGCTTAGATCGCCGATCACCAGGTCTCGTAGGCCGACATAGCTCCGGAGCTGCTCGTGGGTGTGCGTCGTCGTCAGCGCCACCACCTGCATGCCGGCTGCGCGTGCGGCCGAGATCCCGGCCGGCGCGTCCTC
Organism: Solirubrobacteraceae bacterium; assembly: GCA_052148275.1. Classification (GTDB taxonomy): domain Bacteria; phylum Actinomycetota; class Thermoleophilia; order Solirubrobacterales; family Solirubrobacteraceae; genus Palsa-465. The sequence continues at coordinate 4,540 of JBKQIR010000312.1, read as the reverse complement.
GAAGACGACGCATCGTTCGGGTTCGGCTCCGAGCCGAGCGGCCGCCGCGAGGTAGCCCTCCGGATCCGGCTTGCCGTTGGCGACGTCGTCGGCGCTGAGCAGGACTCGTGGGGATGGGAGACCTGCCACTCGCAGCCGGGCGGTCGCGAGCGCATGGGGCGCTGAGGTGACCACGGCCCAGCGAGAGGTCGCGAGCGAGCCGAGCAGAGTTCCAGCGCCGGGAAGCGCGACGATGCCAGTTTCGTCGGCGAGCTCTTCCTGGTCGTGCTGGTGTGCGGCGGCGCGGATCTGTGCTTCATCGTGTCCGGCGAGGAGCTCCCGAACGCTGTCGATCGCGCGTCGGCCGTGGATGCGCCCGAGGACGTCAGATTCATCGAGTGCGTGGCGGAGCGCGAACGCTCGCCAGTGGCGCAGGACCGCCGAGGTCGAGTCGATCAGCACCCCGTCGAGATCAAACAGGAGCACGCGGTCGTGGTCGAGGTCGATCATGCGACGATCGCCGGACGCGCGGCGAGATGCGTATTGGCGATCAGCAGGAAGCACATCACGGGGACCAGCAGGTATGCGAGGCGCAGGCCGACCACGTCGCTGATCATCGCGAGCGCGAACGGAGCCACTCCGATCGCGATCCCGGACGCGAGCGCGGCACGGGCACTGGCGTGCGTGGAGCCGCCGGGTGCGGTGGCGACGTAGCGGGCGACCGTGAGCGGATACAGGAGCGCCATGCCGAGACCGGTACACCCAAGGCCGAGCGTCGCCAGCCATGGGACGCGCGCCAGCCAGAACACGCCGAAGCCGGCGAGTGCCACCGCGATGACGAGCAGGATCGTCGCGTCGACTGTCCTCGTGAGCCGCGCGACCGGAGCGACGCAGGCCCGACCGCACGCCATCCCGGCGAGAAACGCGCCTGCGAGCGCGTCCGCCGTGGCGGTCCGGAGCCCCAGGCCCTCGCGCAGGTAGCTCGAGGCCCAGAACACCATGCAGAACTCGACGGAGACAGCCAGGACGAGGCTGATCCACAGCTGCAGCCCGCCGCGGCGCGTTGCGGAAGGTGAGCCGGACGGCGCCGCACGGTCGCCGGCGCCTGCGGCTCGCGCGTCCGGGAGCTCGCGCCGGTGCAGCGCGATCAGCAGGAAGCAGACCGCCACGAGCGGAAGCATCAGGTAGCCCGTCTGCCATCCCGCCCCCACGGTGATCGCGCCGGCGATCAACAGCGGCGCGAGCAGACCGGCGGCACTGGAAAGTGCGTTTGCTCGTGAGAGCAGCCCGGCTGCGCCGGCGCCGCGCATGTCGGTGCCCAGGGCCGGCACGAGCGCCACGATCAGCACCGCGCCGAGCCCCATCGCGAGCGCCCCGAGCAGCGAGGTCTGCGGCGCGACGGCAGAGCTCAGGAGGCTTGCGCCGCCCCCGAGGCCAAGCAGCGCCAGGCTGAACGCCGCGTGGCGCCGACCGGGCCCGGCGAGGCTCGGCGCGGCGATGCCAATCGCCACCAGGCCGACTGCGAACGCGCTCGGATAGAGCGCCACGGCAGCGCGGGATGTGTGGAGCTCCCGCTGGAGCAGCGGCAGCACGGCTCCAAGCCCGTTGAGCCAGAAGCCGACACACCCCAGAGCGCCGACGAGCAGCCGGGCTACGTCCGTCTGTGATGCTTGGGTGCGGATCTGGCCCTCCCAAGGGAGTGGTTTGTCAACCTACTGGACAAAATACCACAGCTGATGCATCACGCCCCGAACCCGAACGGCACATCGCTCGCCCGCGTGCTCGCGGTGATCCACCAGCGACACGAGGTCTCGCGCGCCCAGCTCACGCAGGAGCTCGCATTGAGCCGCACCGCGGTTGGGCAGCTGGTGGACGAGCTGCAGGCGCTGGGACTGGTGCGAGTCGGCTCCCCCGCGCGCCCCCCACGCCAGCCGGGGCGTCCCTCGCCGGTCGTCGGGATCGATCCCGACGGACCGATCGTGCTCGCCGCCCAGGTGCACCAGAGCCACGTCGTGCTGGCGAGCGTCGGCTTGGGAGCACGGATCGCCACGCTCGAGACGGCCGACGTCGATCCCACCGATGCGGCCGCGGTCGGCGAGCAGCTCGCGCGGTGGATCGATGAGATGCGTACACGACGATCGAGCCGCAACGGGCGCGCAGCGCCCACGGTCCTCGGAGTCGGCGTGGCTGTGCCCGGACTGGTCCGAAGCGACGGCTTCGTGCACTCGGCGCCGTACCTCGGGTGGGAATCGATCGCGCTGCAGTCGCTCCTCGATGCTCGGGCCGGGCGGGCGCTACGGATCGAAGTCGGCAACGACGCCAACTTCGCGGCCCTCGGCGAGTATCGCCAGGGAGCCGGTGCTGGCGCCCGCACGCTGCTGTGCCTGCTCGCCGAGGAGCTCGGCGTTGGTGGCGGGCTCGTGCTCGACGGAGAGCTGTTCACCGGCAGCGCCGGCTACGGCTTCGAAGCCGGCCATCTCCAAGTCAACCCCAGGGGGCGCCTGTGCGCATGTGGAGCCCGGGGCTGTCTCCAGGTTCAGTGCGACAGCCAGGCCCTGCTGCGCGCGGCGAGACGCCCGGTCACAGAACGCAACCCTGCCGCCGCCGGCTTGGTCCTCGACGCCGCGCGTCGCGGCGACCAGCGCTGCCAAGCGGCGGTCGAGCAGATCGCCGATTGGCTCGCGATCGGCCTCACTGGGCTGGTCAACCTTCTCAACCCCGACCGCATCGCGTTGCTCGGAGTCCACCGCGAGCTCGCTCGCCAGCAGCACACCCGGATCCTCGCCCAGATCGACGCCGGCGCGCTCGTGGCACAAACGACCGAGATCGCACTCGTCCCCGGCGCACTCGACGAACCGGTGCTCGTGGGCGCCGCAGAGCGCGCGTTCGAGCCACTGCTACGCAACCCTCGGCTCGCGCGCAAGAGCGCTTCTCAGCAATAGACGACCGATCTTCTTTTTCTGCCTTTCGGTTCCGCCACATCAGCACTGGATACCGAGTGGGGTGGCGGCCTCTTGCTCGAGTTCCTGCAGCGTGATCCGCGGCCGCTCGCGGCGGCACAGCGGCAGCCAATACTCCGCCTCCTTGACCTCCTGGGGAGTGGGTGCGCTCGAGGTGCTTTGGGCTGTCGTCGATCCGCCGCCGGATGACGCCGTCCCCGTGGTCGACGTTGACGCGGTCGGAGTCGGCGTGGTGCTGCCACTGGAGGAGACCCGACCCCCGCTCGTCGTGGATGCATTCAGACGCGTCGTTGAACTACCGGCCGAGGACCTGGCGGAGGTCGTCGCCGATGCGGTCTGGGTTGTCGCGGCGCTGCCGTCTGAGGACACCGCAGTCGCGGTTGAAGTGGACGCCGTTTGGGTCGTCGTAGAAATGGCGCCCGACGACACGTCGGCGCCGGTCGATCCCGGTGCGGCGTTCGATGTCGTCGAACTGCTGCCGCCGCACCCGGCGAGGACGAGCGTCGCAGCCAGGACGGCAGCCCAGCCCGTCCATGTTGGTCTCCTCATCGCCAACCCACGCAGCACGGGCATAGGGTCTCAAAGATCGGGATCTGTCGCGTGGATCCAGGGCGTCTCCACCAACGCTGTCGGGTGTGCGCGGACGTCTGCATTCGCTCGAGCGGTCAGATGAGCTCGCAGACGAGCTGGCGGTTGTCTTGTGCTCACAGGTGGGACAGCGCTTCGCTGATGATCTTGATGACGCGTCCCGACGCGCGATCACGCCGACCCGCACAGTGAGCGTCGAGGATTGGTCCACAACCACAAACTTAACGAAGCTAGCGTAGCTAACCCTAAAACAAGCGATCCCGGGGGTGCGTCGTCGGTTCACGGGCCGGGATCGATCCGACGAGGCCTGAACGCGTCTTTGGGGATGCTGCGGAAGCTTCAGCGTGGGCTGTCGGGGTGCTTGGGAGCGTTGCGGATGGCAATTCGGGTGCGGTCGGCGTGGGTTGGCGTGGTGTGAAGCGATCTGACTGTTGTTCAGGGTCGCTGGTGCGCCGGCGTGTTGGCCGGTGGTTGGTGTGTCGGGTTGCGGTTGGTCAGATCAGAGGGCGTCGATGAGGCGGAAGAACGCGCCGAGCCATTGGTTGTAAGCGAGGACGCGCCAGCGTACGCGCCGGCCGGTGGTGATGATCTGGCAGGGGATCTCGATGAACGCTTGGCGGAAGGTGCGGAACTCCATGGTGAGCAGGCGTCGGCGTTGTTCGTTGTGTTGCTCGGCCCAGCGCGGGGTGACGGGTAGCAGCAGCGCGCTCCAGGCTTTCAGGGCCCAGGCGAGGGCGGCCACGGTCATGTACGCCCAGTTCGCGTTCAGGGTGTTGACGGGGGCGTGCAGGGCGCGGACGTCGGATTTCAGCTGGCTGATCAGGTTCTCTTGGTTGCAGCGTTGCCGGGCTTGGTCGACCACCTCGTCGGCGGTCATGTCCGGGTTGTTGGTGATGTACCGGGTAAGCTGCGCGGCGAGGTGCCTGGGTAGGCCCTTTTCCGCGCAGCTCCCCACCGAACCACGCGGGCATCTTTCGATGCACGTGGCTCTCCAGTGATCTATGCCGCTTGGG
>JBKQIR010000311.1:0-59666 GCA_052148275.1 Solirubrobacteraceae bacterium | reverse complement strand
GGTAGTCGCGGCACGCGTCATCGTCCGGGAACCACGCCACAAGCTCATCGTAGGACCCCGGATAATGCCTGCTTGCGGCCGGAAACACCGGACAATCCTACCTGATTTAGATAGAGACCCCCTTTTCCTGTAAACGACGTGAGATGCCGGAGGAGGGACTCGAACCCCCGACACGCGGATTATGATTCCGCTGCTCTAACCGACTGAGCTACTCCGGCGTCGGACGCAGTCTAGTGCCGGCTCACAGCGCGGGGGCGCTCTCATGCCTGAACGGTGGCGAGGGCAGCTGAGCGCAACGCACTCGGGCAAGCACCGCCCTCGGGCGCCGATCGTATGATCCAGCCGATGAACGATCTGGCCCAGTCGACCGCCGGCACCGTGTTCGTCCCCATCCACCTCGACGTGGTCGCACGCGACGCGAGCCTCGTGGGTCACGGCAGGCCCGTACTCGACGCCGGTCGCCTCGTGCTCGCGACGGGCCCCGGTTGACCCCCCACAGCGCGCCGCCCCTGTCGGACCGCGAGGTACCGGCGGACGCACGCCCGCTGCCAATCCTTCTTGCGGTCCCGAACATCTCAGAGGGTCGCGACGCGGCGACGATCACCGCGATCGCCCGCGCCTTCGACGGCTCGACCCTGCTGGACACGCACAGCGACCCCGACCACAACCGCACGGTGCTCACGCTCGCCGGAGCGCCCGGGGCGCTTGCGCACGCGGTGCTGGCCGGGGCACGACGTGCGGTCGCGCTGGTCGACCTGCGACGACACGAGGGGGTGCATCCGCGTATCGGCGTCCTTGACGTGGCACCGATCGTCCACATGACCGACAGGGAGCGCGGCGCCGCATGCGCGGAGGCGCTGGTGCTCGGTGATCTGCTCGCGCACGAGCTCGACCTACCGGTGTTCCTGTACGGCGCGTTGGCCGGCGGCCGGACCCGCGCCGAGATCCGCCGCGGCGGACCCCAAGAGCTGGCGCGCCGTGTCGCGGCGGGCGAGCTGGCGCCCGACTTCGGTCCGCACGAGCTGCACCCGAGCGCCGGCGCGGTGCTCGTGTCCGCACGCCCGCCGCTGGTCGCGTTCAACGTCGAGCTCGAGGCTCCCGCGACGCTCGCGGACGCGAGGGCGATCGCAGCGGTGATCCGCGAGGGCGGCGAGGAGGGGCTGCCGTCCGTGCGTGCGATCGGTGTCTGGCTGGCGCACCGCGGTGTCGCCCAGGTCTCGACCAATCTCGAGGACCATCGTGTGGCGCAACTGCGCGACGTCGTGGACGCGATCGCTCGTCACGCCTCGCCCGCCCGCGCCGAGCTGGTCGGCCTCGCTCCGGCGGCGGCGCTGACCGATTTCCCCGCCGGGCTGCACCTCGACAACAGGCGTGTGCTCGAAGACGCCCTCGCGGCGCCATAATCTTCACAGGCGATGGCACAGACCAAACGAAAACGACGCACCAAGCACCGCGGCACCGCGGCTGGCGTGATCGAGGCGCGCGGACGCACGGGACGCCCGCCGACGCCGGAGGAGCGCAAGCAGTCTCAGAAGGAGAAGGCGCGCACCGCGCGTGTCCAAAAGCCACCGAGCTGGTCGAGCGCCGCCAAACGCGCCGGCTTGATCGCGGTATTCCTATTCGTGGTCCTCGCGTTCTTCGTGCACGGCAAGAAGGGCGGCAGCCCGCTGCCGGCCGCAGCGCTCATCTCGCTCCTGGCGCTGTGCTTCTACATCCCGACCGGCTACTACCTCGACAAGTACATGTACCGCCGCCAGCAGGCGAAGCGAGCCGCGGCCCAGAAGAAATGATCGACGTCCGGATGTTCACGGTCGGCCCCGTGCAGGAGAACTGCTTCATCGTGCGCGCCAAGGGCTCCGACAGGGCTCTGGTGATCGACCCGGGCGAGGAGGCCGAGCGCCTGCTGAAGGCAATCGAGGCTCTGGGCATCAGGGCTGTCGATGCGATCCTCCTCACCCACACGCACTTCGACCATGTCGGCGCCGTCGCCCCGCTCGCGCATGCGACGGGAGCGCCCGTGTATTGCCCGGAGCTCGAGCGCGCGGTCCTCGCCGACATCATGGCGTTTATCCCTTGGCCGGGCTTCGGTCCCTACGAGAGCTATGACGCCGACGAGCTCGTCAGCGGTGGCGAGACGCTGGAGCTCGCCGGACTGACGATCGACGTGCGCTTCACCCCCGGGCACAGCCCGGGGCATGTCACCTATTCCATCCGCGACGCCGACGCTCTGCTGAGCGGCGACGTCCTGTTTCGCGGCTCCGTCGGGCGCGTCGATCTGCCGGGAGGCGACTGGGCGACGTTGCTGGCCTCGATCGAGGCGCTGATCGCCGAGTTCCCGGCTGAGACCACGGTGTACCCCGGGCACATGGGCATCACCACGCTCGGACACGAGCTTGCGACGAACCCGTTCCTGAGCGAGCTGGCGCAGCGGTGAGCCCGCTCAGGTGGGCGGAGACGCGGCGTTGATCCAGGCGCCGAAGGGGACCTTCGACGTCCTGCCGCGGGATGCGGAGCGTCGCAGCCTGCTCGAATCACGCGCGCGCAAGATCCTCGGCGCCGCAGGCTACGGCAGGATCGAGACGCCGGCGTTCGAGTCGACCGATCTGTTCGTGCGCGGCGTCGGCGAGGCGACCGACATCGTACAGAAGGAGATGTACACGTTCGATGACGGTGGCGGGCGCTCGCTGACACTGCGCCCGGAGGGCACCGCACCCGTGTGCCGCGCCTACGTCGAGCACGGCATGCACAAGCAGCCCCAGCCCGTGAAGCTCTGGTACCTGTCGAGCTTCTTCCGGGCGGAGGCGCCCCAGCGCGGACGCTACCGCCAGTTCTGGCAGGTCGGCGCGGAGACGATCGGCGCCGCCGGGCCCGAGACCGACGCCGAGCTGATCGTGCTGCTCGCCGAGCTGCTCGAGGCGATGGCCGTGAAGGGCGCCCGCCTGCGGATCGCCAGCCTCGGCTCGCCCGAGACGCGCGTCGAGTACCGCCAGGAGCTGGCCTCCTACCTTCGTGTCCACGAGGCGAGCCTGTCCGCCGAGGTGAGGGCGAGGATCGACCTTAACCCGATGCGCGCGTTCGACTCCACCGACCCGGGCACCCGTGCGATCATGCAGGACGCACCGAAGCTCCTCGACCGTCTGGCACCCGAGGACGCCGAGCACTTCACCGGCGTTCGGGGCCTGCTCGACGCCGCCGGTCTGCACTACGAGCTCGACCCGACGCTCGTGCGCGGCCTCGACTACTACACCCGCACGCTGTTCGAGTTCACCAGCGACGCGCTCGGCGCGCAGTCCGGGGTCGGCGGCGGCGGACGCTACGACCGCCTCGTCGAACAGGTCGGAGGCAGCCGCACCCCTGCGTGCGGCTGGGCGGCGGGCGTGGAGCGCATCCTGCTCGCCGGCGCAGAGCAGCCGGTGGCGCCCGATCCGGTTGATCTGTTCGTCGCGCTGGCTCGTCGTGACTTCGCCAGCGCAACCGCCGCGTTCGAGCTGGCGCGCACGGCGCGGCGCGCGGGCTTGGCGGCCCAGCTGGAGCTGACCGATCGTTCGCTGAAGGGCCAGCTGAAGCAGGCGGACCGCCTCGGCGCCCGCTACGTTGCGATCGTGCAGGATCCGAGCAACGCGAGCCTCAAGGAGATGACATCCGGCGATCAGCAGGAATCGACGGTGACGGCTGTGATCCCGGCGATCCTGCGGGGAAGCGAGCTGACGTGAAGCGCCCACCGGCTGCGAACGAGTATCGCGACAGCTGGTGCGGGGAGCTCAGGGCGGCACGCGCAGCAGCCGGCGCTCGCGTCGCAGGCTGGGTCCATCGCCGCCGTGACCACGGGGGCCTGATCTTCATCGACCTGCGCGACCGCTCGGGGATCGTCCAGCTTGTCTTCCACCCCGAGAGCGCTCCGGACGCACACGCGAGCGCTCGCGCGCTGCGCTCCGAGGATGTGGTCAGCGCGACCGGCACCGTTGCGCTGCGCGACCCGGTGAACGTCAACGCGAAGCTCGCGACCGGCGAAATCGAGCTCGCCGTGTCCGAGATGCAGATTCTCGCCGACTCGCAGACGCCGCCGTTCCCGGTCGACGAGGACGGCCCGGTCGAGGAGAACCTGCGACTGCGCCACCGGCCGCTCGACCTGCGCCGCGCGCCGATGCGGGAGGCGCTCGAGCTGCGACACCTCGTCGTTAGCACGATTCGCAAGATTCTAGATGAGAGAGATTTCCTGGAGATCGAGACACCGTTCCTGACGCGCTCGACGCCGGAGGGCGCGCGGGACTTCCTCGTGCCCGCACGAACCGCGCCAGGCTCGTTCTTCGCGCTGCCGCAATCGCCACAGCTGTTCAAGCAGCTGCTGATGATCGGCGGCCTGGAGCGCTATTACCAGATCGTCCGCTGCTTCCGCGACGAGGATTCGCGCGCGGACCGTCTGCCCGAGTTCACGCAGCTCGATCTCGAGATGGCGTTCGTCAACGAGAACGACGTGATCGAGACCATGGAGACGGTGATGGGAGCCGTGTTCATGGTGTCGGGGTTCGACGTCATGCCGCCGCCGTGGCCGCGGATGTCCTTTGCGGAGGCGGTTGGTCGCTTCGGGATCGACCGCCCCGACACGCGCTTCGGGCTCGAGCTGAAGGACCTCGGGGAGGCGCTTGTGGCGTCGCAGTTCAAGGTCTTTTCCGGCGCGCTCGCGTCTGGCGGCGTTATCAGGGGGATCAATGCCGGCGCCCGCGAACTTCCGCGCTCCGAGCTCGACGCGCTCACCGAGGTCGCCAAGCAGCACGGCGCCAAGGGCCTCGTGTGGGCAGTCGCGCAGGACGACGGCAGCCTGCGCTCGCCGGTCGCGAAGTTCCTCTCCGAACCCGAGGTCGCGGCGATCAGGGCGACGCTGCAGGCGAGCAGCGGCGACCTGTTGCTGATCGTCGCCGACGAGGTGAGCACCGCCGGCCAGGCGCTCAACGCCCTGCGGATGGAGCTCGCGCGACGCTTCGACCTGATTCCCGCCGGGCGCCACGACATCCTCTGGGTCGTCGACTTCCCGGCGTTCGAGTGGAATCCGGAGGAGCGGCGCTGGCAGGCCATGCATCACCCGTTCACCGCTCCCGCCGGAGACTTCGACGATCCCGCGAGCCTCAGCTCGCGGTCCTACGACCTCGTGCTCGACGGCGCCGAGATCGGCGGCGGCTCAATCCGCATCCATCAGGCCGAGGTGCAGCGGCGCGTCTTCGAGCTGCTCGGGATCGGAGCGCAGGAGGCGCAGGCGCGGTTCGGCTTTCTGCTCGATGCCCTGCGCTACGGCGCTCCTCCGCACGGCGGGATCGCGATGGGGATCGACCGGATCGTCGCGATCCTCGCCGGGCGCGACAACATCCGCGAGGTGATCGCGTTCCCGAAGGCGACGAGTGGGGGAGACCCGCTCACGGGCGCGCCCGCGCCGGTCGACGACCTGCAGCTGCGCGAGCTGGGTCTGCGCCTGCGCTGATCGGCCCGGGCTGTCAGGGCACCACGGTGAACGTGAGCGTGCCCTGCCAAGCGCCGGAGTGCGGGCACGTCACCAGCTTCGCCTCAATGCCTCGGTTCGGCGACTGGAGGGCAAACAGCGGACGAACCCCGTCTATGCTCAACCAGGCGATGGACGGACTCGCGTTCGAGCATCACCTGACCTCGCCGCAGGGTCGCGGGCTCTTGCCCGATAACGGGTTCACCATGACCGCGGGCGGCGGCGTCTGCTGCGACACGATCCGCTTCTCGCTCGCCACCGACGGGCAGCGGATCACCGCCGCCGGCTTCGATGCCGATGGCTGCGGCGCCACCACCGCCGCCGCTTCGGCGGCGGTGACGCTCGTGCGAGGTCGTATGCTGCTCGACGCCGCGCGCATCGGCACGCAGACGATCGCCGACGAGCTCGGCGGGCTCAGCCCCGGCAAGCTGCACGCCGCCGATCTCGCGGCGGACGCGCTCGCGCGGGCGCTGGGCGCCGCCGCCCGCGGGCGCGGTGCCCTGCAGGAACCGCTGCCTGCGGCACCGCCGCGCATCCTCGTGGCGATGTCCGGCGGGGTCGACAGCGCCGTCGCCGCGCTGCTCTGCTCGCATGAGAGCGAGGTCGCGGCCGTCACCCTCGAGCTGTGGGCCGACCGCGACAACGACGCCGAACGCAGCTGTTGCTCGGCCTCGGCGGTCGCGCAGGCGCGGGCGCTCGCTCACTCGCTCGGCATCCCGCACTTCACCATCGACCTCCGCGACGAGTTCCGGGACGGCGTGGTGGCTCCGTTCATCGCCTCCTACGCTGCCGCCGAGACCCCGAACCCGTGCGTGCGGTGCAACGGCAGCGTGCGCCTCGACGCGATGATCGAGCTCGCCGGCCGGCTCGGAGCGCGGGCACTGGCCACCGGCCACTACGCCCGCGTGACGACGGAGCCGGACGCCCCTGGACCGCTGCTGCGGGCGGCCGCCGACCCGGAGAAGGACCAGTCCTACATGCTCGCGGCGCTCGCGCCCTCGTCACTCGCACGCATGCGCTTCCCGCTCGGCGAGCTCGCCAAGCCGCAGGTGCGGGAGATCGCCCGGCGCAGCGGGCTGCCCGTCGCCGACAAGCGCGACTCGCAGGATCTCTGCTTCCTTGCCGGAACCGACCGCTTGCGCTTTATGGAGCGACACGGAGCCCTCCGGCGCCGACGGGGTGAGATCGTCGACCGCAGTGGCACAGTGCTCGCGCATCACGACGGACACGACGCGTTCACCGTAGGGCAACGGCGCGGGATCGGCGTCGCGTCGACCGAGCCGCTGTTCGTGCTCGAGCGCGACGCCGAGCGCAACCGCATCGTCGTCGGCCCGCACGAGGCGCTGATGCAGCGCCGCGTGGACATCCGAGACGTGCATCTATGGCGCGAGGGCTCGCGCGTGAACATGGCGAAGCTCCGCTACCGCTCACCGGCACGATCGTGCCGGTTGCCGGGCGGCCCGCCCGCCGGCGATCACGCAGCGCTCACGCTCGAGCTGCCGGAGCCGGTGGCCGGCGTCGCACCCGGTCAGATCGCCTGCCTGATGGACGCCGACGTCGTGATCGGGTGGGGCACGATCGCCCGCGCGCGAGTTGTAAACGGGCCGACCAGCGGTTAGCCTTCCGCGCCATGCCAACCCCGGGAGGCACTCTCGCCGGCGACGCCGTGCGGCCGGGCGCGATCTCGAGCGATGGCAAAGCGCTACTTCTCGTCCGTGGCGGGTTTGAGAGTTACGCCGACGGCGGCACGGTCGAGACCGTACCCTTCGGCGCCGGCAGTCCTGTCCACAATCTCGCCCACGGCGCGTTCCCCGATTGGAACCTATGACCACACATGCATCCCCCCGTAGCTCCCGGTCGCTCTCGGCCCTTGCCGCCGTACTCATCGCGACCCTGGTGTGTGCGGCGGCGCTCGCGAGCACAAGCGCGAACGCGACCTCTGGACCCTATGCGCGGGTGGCGCAGTTGATCGCGTTCATGCGCGAGACGAACACCGGGCCGCCGACGGTGTGGGTGGCCGGGCCCACGGGCGGTAATGCCCGCAGGCTCGGTCAAGGAGATCAACCCGCCGTGTCGCCGAACGGTGCGATGGTTGCCGCCGTGCGCCAATCGGGGACAGCCGTGGTGTTGTACTCCACGACAGGCGGACCGACGCACACGTTCGCGACGAGCAGCGCCTTCCCGGCCGCGCTCGCCTGGTCGCCGGACTCGCATTACGTCGCCGTGTCACTCGACAGCTCGGCCACCAACGGCGTGACCGGCGCCGGGCTTGCGGTGATCAACACGACGACGGGCAGCTATAGGGTGATCGTCAAGGGAGAGATCTCTGGCGCGAGCTTCGCCGTCAACGGGAGCGACACGATCGTGTACGGGCTCTCCTCATCCCTGAGCCTCAACGTGCCTCTGAACCTTCACACGATCCTGCCGAACGGCACCGGCGGCGCTCAGCTTACGCACAACGGCAACAGCCTGAACCCGCTGTGGGGCGCGAAGGGCATCGTCTTCGACCGAGAGACCCGGCGTGGCCCGGACGCCTATCCCGCCAACCAGCTGTGGCTCCTGAACGGCACGCACCTGCAGCAGCTCACCCATCAGAACGTCCCGCAACTGCTCTCGGGCCTCGTGCCGATCGCGGTCTCTGCCAACGGAAACCGCCTGCTGGTCGAGCAGGAGGGCGAGGATACGAGCGATGCCTGGACGCTGCAGATCAGCCCCCTGCAACTGCATCAGGTGAAGTCGTTCGTGCAGGGTGGAGACATCTCGAGCGACGGAAGCACGTTGCTCGTCGACGCCGGCGGCTTCGAGAACGCGGCGAACGCAGGGACGGTCGAGACCATCCCCTTCGGCGCGAGCAGTCCGGTGCACAAGCTCACCCGCGGCGGCCTCCCAACGTGGAACCTGTGAGGCGCCTTCCCAGCGTGGAGCCTGTGAGGTCCGGCGCGCGCGTGACCGCAGCCGTGTGAGGCTCAGCGCACCGCGTAGTCGGCGTGCTTGACCACGAGCACCGCCCATTGCGGCCAGTAGACGCCTTTGGGCGGCTCGCCCGGCAGGCACTGGCCGCTCGAGCCGCCCGGGTTGTCGATCCACTCGAACGCGTCCACGAGCGGGAAGCCGGTGTTCCAGGTCGGCTTGGGCCCGAGACCGCGGCCGGGGGGGTTGCAGAGGACCTCGTTGCCCTGCTTGGCGCGGTTCTGGGGAACGAGCGGTCCCTGCCCGTTACCGCCGGTGGTGACGGTGAAGTGCTTGCCGCCGATGAGTCGCGAGATGGCATCCCCGTAGTGGATCTCGTTGAGCGTCCAGTCGAAGTGCGTGGCGTTGAGGAAGAAGCCCTGGATCTTCTGCACGCCCGCGCGCAGCAGCAGCCGGGCGGTCTCAGGGGCGGGGATGGCATCGGCGGCACCGGCGTCGAGATAGATCACGATGTGCGGGCAGTCGGCCAGGAGGATGTTGATCGCGTCGCGCAGCTCGTGCATCCGGATGCTCACGCCCTCGGGTGAGAGGCAGCCGACGGTGATCAGCGAGTCCTGCTCCAGGAACAGCACCGCCCGGTAGGTGCCGATTCCCTGCGCGAAGTCGACGATGAAGTTGTGGTACGAGCGCTGATCGGCGGCGGTTGGCGTCCAATGGTCGCAGTGGCCGTCGACGAGCCTGTAGGTGGTCAACATCGGGATCGTTCCGGGTTGCAGGTAGGACGCCTGCGCGAGGTAGCGCTGGACGGAGACCTGTACGTTCGGCCAGCTGAAGGTGCCGAAGCGCCCCGCGCCCGGCTCGTCGGCGATCGCCTTGAGCAGCGGGTACTTCCACACCCACCTGGCCGGGTCGCTGAACGGGTTGACGTAGAACTTTGCGCCCACGAGCGGGTTGGCGCTGGTGCTGGCGTCTGGGAGCCCGAGCGGATCCTGCGGGTCGGCCGGAGCGACCGGGTCGTTGTTGAGGATCGTCAGCACCGCCTGGCTGGGCGTGCCCATCCCGATCGGGTACGGTCCGTACAGGCCGATGTGGAGGTTCACCGGGGCGCTGTCGATCCCGTGGTCGACGATCGGGATCTCGAAGGTGCCGGTCGCCTGACCAGGCTGGAACACGATCTCGTAGCGCCCCTGCTTGAAGTCGTAGGGGCTCTGCGCGCTGCCCTGCAGGCTGATCGCACGGATGATGCCGAGGCGCCGCGTGTCGGTGCGCTCGACCGTGATCACCGCATCTCCGGCGTTCTCGTCGACGTATAGCCGGGCGGAGGTGAAGTGAAAGCCGTGCGGATCGAACGGCGCCGCGCCGGCGGCGGCGGGGCTCGCGATCACGCACAGCACGAGCAGGAGCGCCAGCAGCGACAGACGCGTCGGCAGAGTCAGGAACATGCGCAGGATTCTCATTTCATCGCATGGTTCGGAGCCGGTGTCGCGGTGCTTGAGCGGCTGGACGGTCGGAATGGACGGCTGATGGATGCCCCGCGAACATCTCCCGTCGTGTACGGCACCTACACTAGAACGCTGTGATGACCTCGGATGAGATCCGCCGCACCTACACGTCATTCTTTGAGGAGCGCGACCATCTGCGGCTGCCCTCTGGCTCGCTGATCCCTGCCGAGCTGGACCCCTCGGCGCTGTTCACGGTCGCGGGCATGCACCCGCTCAAGCCCTACTTCTCCGGCGCCGAGCGCCCGCCGCATCGGCGCGTGACCACCTGCCAGAAGACGTTCCGCACCGCCGACATCGAGATCATCGGCACCACCACACGGCATCTGACCTTCTTCGAGATGCTCGGCAACTTCTCGTTCGGGGACTACTTCAAGCAGGAGGCCGTGCGTTACGCGTGGGACCTCAGCCGCGACGGCTTCGGCTTTCCCGAGGACGACATCTGGATCACCGTGTTCGGGGGCGATGAGCAGCTCGGGCTCGGCCCTGACGAGGAGGCGATCGAGGCCTGGCGCGCGGTCGGCGTTCCCCGTGAGCGGATCGTCCAGTGCGCCCGCTCGGAGAACTTCTGGCAGGTCGGGCCGACCGGGCCGTGCGGGCCGTGCTCGGAGCTGTACCTCGATCGCGGCGTGCATCTCGGGAAGCCCGACGATCTTCCGGGAGGCGACAACGAGCGGTTCCTGGAGTACTGGAACCTCGTGTTCATGCAGTTCGACCAGAACCCGGAGAACACGCTCACACCGCTGCCGGCCAAGAACATCGACACCGGGCTGGGACTCAACCGCCTCGCCGCGATCCTGCAGGACAAGGCGACGGTGTTCGAGACCGACCAGTTCGCGCCGCTGATCGAGCTCGGCGAGGAGCTCTCGGGCCACCGCTACGGCACGGACTTCCCGACCGACAGGGCGCTGCGGATCCTCGCCGACCATGGTCGCGCGATGACGTTCCTGATCGCCGATGGCGTCGTCCCGTCCAACGACGGTCGCGGCTATGTGCTGCGGCGGATCATGCGCCGCGCGATCCTCCAGGGCCGCTCGACGCTCGACCTCGCGCCGGGCTTCCTGCAGCGCTACTCCGAGCGCGTCACCGAGCTGATGGGGTCCGAGTACGGCGAGCTTGCCGAGCAGCGGGAATCCGTCCACAAGTGGCTGGGCTCCGAGGAGGACAGCTTCGGGCGCACGCTCGAGCAGGGCAGCGCCCTGCTCGAGGAGCTGATCGCCCGCGCCAGGGAAGAGGGCGCGGAGGGCATCTCGGCGGCCGACGCGTTTCTGCTGCACGACACGCACGGCTTCCCGTTCGATCTGACGCTCGAGCTCGTCGCCGAGCACGGTCTGGGAGTCGATGAGGAGGGCTTCGAGTCGCTGATGGAGGATCAGCGGCACCGCTCTCGCGTCGCAACGGGTCGTGGCCTTGGCGCCGAGACGCTGCGCGAGCGTGCCCTCGCGGTGAGCGCGGAAGCAGGCGTGACGACCGACTTCAAGGGCTACGAGTCCACGGATCTGAGCACGACGGTCGCGGCGGTCGATCGCGAGGGCGAGCGACTGCTCGTCAAGCTCGTGGAGTCGCCGTTCTACGCGACCGGCGGCGGCCAGGTTTCCGACTCCGGCTGGGTCGAGTGCGAGGACGGCGACTGCGCAGCGCGGGTCGACGAGGTGCTGCGCCTCGGCGACGATCAGGTCGTCGCGCTCGTGTCGGAGCGCGGGCACGAGCTTGCCGCCGGAGAGCGGGTCCGGGCGCGCGTGGACCGTTCGGCGCGCCATGCGACCGAGTGCAACCACACCGCGACGCACCTGCTGCACGCCGCGCTGCGCGCGCGGCTCGGCCCGCACGTCCGCCAGGCCGGCTCCTACGTCGGCCCGGACAAGCTGCGCTTCGACTTCACCCACGGCAGCGCGCTGTCGCCCGATGACCTCGCGCACGTGGAGCAGACCGTCAACGACTGGATCACCGCCGGCTACCCCGTGCGGGCGTTCACGACCACGCTCGACGTCGCGAAGTCGCTCGGCGCGATGGCGCTGTTCGGCGAGAAGTACGGCGAGATCGTGCGGATGATCGAGATCGGCGACGGCGAGGTCTCACGGGAGCTGTGTGGCGGCACCCACGTGCACTCGACGGCGGAGATCGCGCTGCTGAAGATCAGCAGCGAGACGTCGAGCGCGGCCAATGTGCGACGCATCGAAGCGATCACCGGACCGGTCGGCGTGGGACTGATGCGGGAGCACGACCATGCCCTGGTGCAAGCTGCGCAGACTCTGCGCGTGCCACCCGAGCGTGTCCCCGGCGTCGTCGGCGAGCTGCGTGACCGGATCAGGGAGCTGGAGCGCAGCGCGAGGCGCGAGAGCTCCGGCGGTGTCGCTCAACTCGAAGAGCTCGTGCGCGCGGCGGTGTCGCTCGACGGTGCTCGGGTGCTTGCGGCGGCTGTTCCGGATCTCGACGGGGAGGCGCTGCTCGCCCTGATCGACGCGCTGAAGCCCAAGCTCGGTGAATCCGCGATCGTGCTCGGCTCCAGCACGGGGGGGAAGGTTGACCTCGTCGTCGCGGTGTCGCCGTCGCTCGTGGCACGCGGAGTCAAGGCCGGCGAGATCGTCAAGGTGGCCGCCGTCGCCGTTGGCGGTGGCGGCGGCGGCCGTGACACGCTCGCGCGGGCCGGCGGGCGCGAGCCGGAGAAGCTGGGTGACGCAATCGACGCGGCGCGGGCTGCGATCGCTGCGGCGCTCGGCTGAAAGGCCGGCGTGCGGGTCCTGGCGCTCGACTACGGAAGCGCGCGCTGCGGCTGCGCCGTGAGCGACCCGACCGGCGTGCTCGCGACGCCGATCGAGGTCGTGGCCGTGCCGCGCTCGCGCCGCGGACTCGCCCGGCTCAGCTCGCTCGTCGCCGAGCTCGGAGCGCAGCAGGTGGTCGTGGGGCTGCCACTGACGCTGGCCGGCGGAGAGTCTGCCCAGACGCGCGAGACGCGCGAGTTCGCGCAGGCGCTCGCGAGCCGGCTGACGGTGCCGGTCGAGCTCTACGACGAGCGCTTCACGACGCGGCTGGCGGAGCGTAACGGCGGCCGGGCGGAGGAGGACTCGCGGGCTGCTGCGTATCTGCTCGAAGGATGGCTGCATGCGCATGCCGACCACGACGCCGGCGGGAGCGTCGGCCTCGACGACGACGCCGGCCTTGACGAAGGCGCCGGCGCCGGCCACGACGCTCACGGGTCTGGTGAGAATGCCTGAGCGGCGCGAGCGCACGCAGGCCGAGCGCGAGGCGGCGCGCCGCGAGCGCGAGTTGCGTCGAGAGAGCGCCAAGTGGCCGGGGATCGCCGAGGACCTCGCCTCCGGGATCCGCTTCCGCACTCCTGGGGCCACGCCAAGCGGGCCACCGCCGGCCGGCGACGCCGCACCGATCGAGCCATCGCCGCGGGCCGGGTACGGTGCATCTACCAGACAGCCGCCGCCTATGGGCTCTGCTCGGCCCATCGGCGGGGGCGCCGACGCGCCCGAGGTCGGCCCGGCCGCCGAGGGCGGTGCTTCGGCGCCCGACCGTCCCGACCGTGCCGGCGGTGCCGAACAGCCAGCCGACGGTGGCGCGCTGGGGCGCGACGGTGCCGGCCGGCCCGGTGAGGACGGTGCCCTGCCACCGATCCGGCTCGCGAAAGCCCAGGGCGCCGGCGGCACGCCTGGCCGGCAGGCGACCACCACCCGGCGCGCGGCAGGGGGCCGGCGTCCGCCGCGGGCGCCCCAACCGCGCGGCGGCGCGGCCATCGCCCGGCGGGCGGTGGCGGTCGTGATGCTCGTCCTCGGGCTCGTCGTGGTCTGGTTCCTCGTCGAGCTGTTCCAGCCGTTCCACGGCTCGGGCCACGGCTCCGTGACGGTCACGATCCCGCACGACGCCAGCTCGAGCGAGGTCGGGGACCTGCTCGCCCGCGACGGCGTGATCTCCTCGTCGTTCTTCTTCGAGCTGCGGGCGACGCTCGAGGGGGACCGCGGCAGCCTGCTTCCCGGCACGTACCACATGCCGCTGGGGATCAGCTACAGCCAGGCGCTGTCGATCCTCACGACGCCGCCGCCGGCCGCCAAGGTCACCTATGTCACGATCACGGAGGGCCTCGCGCGCACCCAGATCAACCATCTGTTGCGCTCCCAACACGTTCCCGGCAGCTACCTGCGGGACACGATCCGCTCGCCTCTGCTCCATCCCTCCACCTACGGCGCGCCGGCCCACACGCCGTCGCTCGAGGGCTTCCTGTTCCCCGACACCTATCAGGTATACGAGCCGCTGCGGATTCCGCAGCTCGTCGACGACCAGCTGCAGACTTTCAAGCAGGAGTTCGCCACGGTCAAGATGGGCTTCGCGCGCTCGCGGCACATGAGCCGCTACGACGTGCTGATCATTGCCTCGATCATCCAGGCCGAAGCCGCGACGGCTCACGACATGCCGCTCGTCGCATCCGTGATCTACAACCGCCTCGCGAACGGGATGTCGCTCGGCTCCGACGCGACCACGCGCTACGCCACCGGCAACTACACCAAGCAGTTGACGGAGTCGCAGATCAACTCCCCGTCCCCGTGGAACACGCGCGACCATCTCGGCCTGCCACCGACGCCGATCAACAGCCCGGGGCTGGCGGCGATCGAGGCGGCGGCACACCCGAAGGCTTCGAGCTACCTGTACTTCATCGTCAAGCCGTGCGGCAACGGCGCGCTCGAGTACGCGACGACCTATCCGGCGTTCCAGGTAGAGGTCCAGGCCTACGATGCGGCAAGCGCCAAGCGCGGCGGCAACTCGCCCGAATTCTGCTCGCATCATGGGTGAGCCCGCCGCAGGCGCCTGCGCCGAGGCGCCCGCCGCGGCTGCCGAGCTACAGCGGGCCGTCGCCGGGCGGACGCGACTCGGGGTGCTCGGCTGGCCGGTGACCCACAGCCGCTCGCCCGCAATGCAGAATGCGGCGCTGCGCGTCAGCGGTCTGCACGACTGGCGCTACCAGCTGCTGCCGGTGCCCCCGGCGCTGTTCGACGAGACGGTCGTGGCGCTGCCCGGTGCCGGCTTCCGCGCCGCGAACGTGACGATCCCGCACAAGCTCGCCGCCGTCGCCCTCGCCACGCGTCCCACCGCTCGCGCCCGGGCGGTCGGAGCCGCCAACGTCCTGCTGTTCAACGACGGGGAGATCGTCGCGGACAACACCGATGCGCCCGCGCTCACCGCCGCGCTGCCGTTCGACCCCAACGGCCGCACTGCGCTCGTGCTCGGCACCGGCGGCAGTGCCCGCGCCGCGGTGTGGGCGCTGCTGCAAGCCGGCGCCGAGGTCCATGTCCTCAGCCGCTCGCCGGCGCGCGCGAGAGCCTTCTGCGACGAGCTCGGTGCAGCGCCTGCGCAGCGCATCATCGGCGCCGACCTGCTCGTGAACTGCACGCCGGTCGGCCTGCACGCGTCCGGCGGCGAGCCGGAGCTGCCGCTCGCCGAGAGCGCGCTGGCGCACGTCTCCTTCGTCGCCGACTTCGTCTATCGCGAGGGCGGGACGCCGCTCCTGCATGCCGCGCGCGCGCGAGGGATCGGCGCGATCGACGGCCTCGAGCTGCTCGTCGGGCAGGGAGCGCTGAGCTTCGAGCTCTTCACCGGGCGCCCCGCGCCGGTGTCGGCGATGCGGACGGCCGCCGGACTCTCCTCGTTATGATCGACCGCCGTGAGCATCAGCGCTCTGCAAAGCGAGGACGGCGGCCGTCCGCGGCCTCCTGGGCGGGCGCCCCGCGGGGCGCCCGGAAGGGCGTTCCCGTGAGTGACGACACCCGCAACACCTGCTCGCCATGTCGCGGTACCGGCATGCTGACCTCCAACAAGGGCGGCACGCCGCACGCCGTTCCGTGCCCCTGGTGCGGGGGCACGGGACGCTTCCAGCCGGGACGTGACGCACAGGACGCGTCGCCGGCGGACCCGAATCGCAAGGCGCAGTAGCGCTCAACCCCAGACCAGCCGCTCCGGCAGATCGCAAGGCGCAGGAGTGCTCAACCAAAAACCAGCGACGCCGATAACCCGTGTACATGCTTCGGCTCTCTCGACGCGGGTCTCTCGGCATCACCTCGCCGACGATTGATGCGAGCTTCCCGAAGCTGTCCGTCCGTGATGGCCTGATCATCGGCGCGGGCGTCGCGATCGCCGTGGCAATTCCGTTCGTACGCCATGACCTACATGACATCGCGCTCGGCATCGCCCTCGTCGCCGTGCTCGTGCCGGTCACGATCAGCGATCTCGACCACCGCATCATCCCCAACCGCATCACAGGCCCCGCGGCGATCGGGGCGCTCGCGATCGGGCTCGCGACGCACCCGCCGGGCGTCGTCGAGCAGCTCCTCGCCGGGCTCGCGGGCGCCGGCTTCCTGCTTGCGTTCGCGCTGGCCTACCGGCGCGGGCTCGGGATGGGCGATGTGAAGCTTGGCGGCGTGCTCGGCCTCTACCTGAGCGCCTCCGTCGGGGTCGCGATCATCGTCGCCGTCTTCACCTCGGCGATCCTCGGCCTCGGCGTGATCGCGCGCGTCGGCGTCGCAAAGGGACGCAAGACGGCGTTCCCGTTCGGTCCATTCCTCGCGCTCGGCGGCGTCGTCGCGATCCTCGCGGGACCGCAGATCGTGCACTGGTACGTGCACTCGCTGTCCTGACGGCGGACCCGTCCCGACTCCAGTCGTGTGACGGCGACCCTCGACGAGTTAACCGCGGATAGCGCGGTTTTCGCGTCGAGCCTCGCCGGGCGAGCGCTGCGCTAGGCCCAATACCGTTTGCGCTAGGCCTGCGCTAGGCCGGGACCGCGGCGCCGGCCAGTGCGACGATCACCCCGACGACGCCCGCGGCGAGGAGCGTCTCGACGACGCCCCGCTTGAGCGCGAGCAGCGCGACCGCGGCGCCGGCGAGGATCGCGAGCTGCCACGCCTCCTGCAGGGCGAACGCGAGGACGATCGCGGCGCCGAGGATCGCGCCGATCGCGGCGGGCCCGGCGCCGTCCAGGAACGCGCGCGCGCGCTCGTCGCCCCGCAGCCGCTCGAACCGCGATCCGCCGAGCAGGATGAACGCGAACGACGGCGAGAACGCGACGATCGCGGCGAGCAGGCCCCCGGCGAGGCCGTGGGCGGCGTAGCCGACCGCGGCGACGGTCGCGACGACCGGGCCGGGGGTGATCTGCCCGAGCGCGACGGCGTTTAGGAACTGGGCGTTGGTCATCCAGTGATACGTGTGCACCGCATCGCTCTGCATCAACGGGATGATCACGAACCCGCCCCCGAACGACAGGGCGCCCACCTTGAACGCCGTCCACACGAGCGCGCCGACGCCGCCGGTCGCGATCGATGCCGGCAGGATCAGTCCAACCCCGCCGAGCCGCCCGTGCGCGCCGAGCCGTGCACGGCGCGCCAGCAGCAGCTCGCAGAACCCGCAGGCGAGCAGCGCCAGCACGAGCAACGAGCCCAGCAGCGCCGCCGCGGCCGTGCCGAGAACGAGGTACGCCACCCACCGCGCGGTCCGCTCGCGGTGGCCCCGGACGCGCTGCAAGCTCGGGCCGATCAGCCCGCGCGCGGCCTGCACGGCCACGGCGGCGACGGCAGCGCCGGCGCCCGCGCCCGCGCCGCGGACCCACAGTGGCGGTGAGCTGGACAGGAACAGCACCGACAGCGCGAGGATCATCACGACCGCCGGCGCGATGAAGCCGAGCCCGCCGACAAGGGCGCCCGCAGGTCCCGCGATGCGGTAGGCGCAGAAGATCGACAGCTGCGTCGATGCGGGTCCCGGGAGCAGCCCGCAGGCGGCGTTGGCGTCCTGGAACTCGCGGGCATCCATCCATCCCTGCCGCTCGACGACGAGCTGGCGCAGCAGGGCGATGTGTGCCGGTGGACCACCGAATCCGGTGATCCCGATCCGCGTCCACTCGCGCGCGACGCTCGACAGCGGCACCGTGCGTGGCGACGTCAGTGGTTCGCTGTCGCTCACGGGCGAGGGCACGGGAGGGGATTAGATCACCTCTCCGTGATCCGGCAGCCGTGTGCGTAACCTGTGAGCCCGGATGGTGCTGCGTCTGACCACCGCCGGCGAGTCGCACGGCCCCGGCCTCACATGCCTGATCGAGGGAGTCCCGGCGGGACTGACGCTCGACCGCGAGGCGATCGATCGCGATCTCACGCGCCGGCAGCTCGGGCACGGGCGCGGCGGCAGGATGAAGATCGAGCGCGATCGGGTCGAGGTCACCGGAGGCGTGCGCCACGGGCGCACGCTCGGCGGCCCGATCGTGCTGCAGGTGGCGAACCGGGACTACGCCAACTGGGAGGAGCGGATGAGCCCGTGGCCGGTCGCGACCGAGTCGGCCGAGGTGCACCTGCCGCGCCCCGGGCACGCCGACCTCCCGGGCACGCAGAAGTTCGGCCTCACGGACGTGCGGGACATCCTCGAGCGGGCCAGCGCCCGTGAGACCGCGGCGCGCGTGGCGGGCGGCGCGGTCGCCAAGCAGTTGCTGCGCGCGCTCGGCGTCGAGGTCCGCTCGCATGTGCTACAGATCGCCTCGGTGCACGCGCCGCGGCGCGAGCACCTCATCCTCGAGGACTTCGAGGTGGTCGACGATTCGCCCGTCCGCTGCCTGGACGCAGGGGCGACGCGCGCGATGGTCGCCGAGATCGACACGCTGCGCAGGGCCAACGAGTCGCTCGGCGGCGTGTTCGAGGTACGCGCGTTCGGGCTCGTTCCCGGGCTCGGCTCGCACGTCGACTGGCAGGAGCGGCTCGACGGGCGTCTCGCGCAGGCGATCGTCTCGATCCAGGCCGTCAAGGCGGTATCGATCGGTGACGGCTTTGAGGTCGCGAGCCTGCCGGGCTCCCGTGCGCACGACGAGATCTTCTACGACGAGCACCACGGCTATCAGCGGAGCACCAACCACGCCGGTGGGATCGAGGGCGGCATGACCAACGGGCAGGTGCTCGTCGTCAGAGGCTCGATGAAGCCGCTGCCGACGCTCACCAAGCCGTTGCGCTCGGTCGACATCGCCACGCACGAGCCCGCGCAGGCGCTGCGCGAGCGCACCGACTCGTGCACCGTCCCGGCGGCGGGAGTGGTTGCCGAGGCGATGGTCGCGTTCGTGCTCGCGGACGCGTATCGCGCGAAGCTGGGCGGCGATCACATCGACGATCTGCGCGGTGCGCTGGCGGCCTACGAGGAGCGGATCGACTGGTGCCGGAGCTGAGCGTCACAGCGGCGGCCGCGCGCCCACCAGACGCCGCCGCCGGGAAGATCGTCCTGATCGGGTTCATGGGCGCCGGCAAGACCACGGCGGTGCGCGCGATCGGCGAGGCCGCGATCGACGTCGACGAGGTGATCGAAGAACGCCTGGGCCGTAGCGTCGCGCAGGTGTTCTCGCAGGATGGAGAGGCCGCGTTCCGCGAGGCCGAGGAGCGGATCACGCTCGAGCTGCTGGCCGACCCGGACAGGCCCGTGCTCGCGCTCGGGGGCGGGGCGATCGGCTCCGCCCACGTGCGCGCGGCGCTCGCTCGCTGTCGCGTGATCTGGCTCGACGTCGAGGTCGACCACGCCTGGCGGCGGGTCGGCGGCGGGCGCGGCCGGCCGCTGGCCTCCGACATGCGGCGCTTCTACGACCTGCACGAGGAGCGCCGCCCGATCTACGAGGCGCTCGCCGACGTGGTCGTGCCGGGGTCACGCTCGAGCGAGATCCGCGCCGTCCTCGCGGCACTCGAGGGCCTGCCCGAACGCGGCGTACGCGTCCTGTGGGGGACGAGCGCCTCCGGCGACTACCCCGCCTACATCGGCGCGGGGCTCGTGATCGACCGGCATTTCTGGCCGGCGACCGTGCCCGGACGGCGGCTGCTGGTCACCGACGGCAACGCCGCCTGGCTGTACGCGGACGCGCTCGAGCCGCTCAACGGGCGGGTGGCGGTGATGCCCGGCGAGCAGTCCAAGACGATCGCGCACGCGGAGATCGTGTGGACCGAGCTGGCGCGGATCGGCGCCACGCGCCAGGACGTGATCGTCGCGCTCGGCGGCGGCGTGGTGGGCGACCTCGCGGGCTTCTGCGCCGCCACCTACCAGCGCGGCATGCGCTTCGTGCAGGTGCCGACAACGCTCGTCGCCCAGGTCGACTCCGCCTACGGTGGGAAGACCGGGGTCGACCTGCCGGAGGCGAAGAACTACGTCGGCGCATTCCACCTGCCCTCAGCGGTGATCGCCGACACGGCGACGCTGCAGTCGCTGCCCGCTGCCGAGCTCGCGTCGGGCTACGCCGAGGTCGTCAAGACGGCGCTGATCGCGGGCGGTGAGCTGTGGGAGCGGGTACGTCGCGGAGCGCAGCCGGCCGACAGCGAGGTGATCGCCAGATGCGCGCTGACGAAGCTGCGGATCGTCGCTCAGGACGAACGCGACGGCGGACTGCGGCAGGTGCTCAACCTCGGCCACACGGTTGCGCACGCGATCGAGACCGCGACCGGATACGCGCAGTACCGCCACGGGGAGGCGGTCGGGCTCGGGCTGCTCGTCGCGCTGCGGCTCTCGGGCGCCGTTGAGTTGCGAGCAGAGGTGCGCGAGCTGCTGGTCACGCACGAGCTTCCGGTGGCGCTGCACGGGGTCACGGTCGACGCGGTGCTGCGGGCGACCACCCGCGACAAGAAGCGCGTCGGGGAGGGCCCGGTGCCGTTCGTGCTGCTCACGCGTCCCGGGCTGCCGCAGACCGGCTGCACGGTGGATCAGGGGGAGCTGCGTGCCGCGGTGCAGGAGCTGAGGTGGCCGTGAGCGCGCCGCGTCGAATCGAGGCGGCGCGGTGAGCGCGCCCTGCCGGATCGAGGTCATGCACGGCGTCAACCTCGATCAGCTCGGGCGCCGCGATCCCGCGCACTACGGATCGCTCACGCTCGCCGAGCTCGAGCGCACGATCGAGGGCTTTGCGGGAGCGCTCGGGGTCGCGGTCAGCATGTTCCAGACGAACCACGAGGGTGCGTTCGTCGAGCGGTTGCACGCGCTGCCTGGGAGCGTCGACGGGATCGTGCTCAACCCGGGCGCCTGGACGCACTACTCCTACGCGATCCGTGACGCCCTGGAGCTCACCCGGCTGCCGGCGGTGGAGGTGCACCTCTCCGACGTGGACGCGCGCGAGGAATGGCGCCGGCGCTCGGTGATCGGCGAGCTCTGCATCGGGCGTGTCGCAGGACGCGGCGCGGACGGCTATCGTGACGCCATGGAGATGCTGTGGACCGGGCTGAAACGGTGAGCGACCGCTGCGAACGGTTGCTGTCCTGCTTCGAGGAGGCGGGGATCGACCTGC
The DNA here is from genome assembly GCA_052148275.1 of Solirubrobacteraceae bacterium. GTDB lineage: Bacteria > Actinomycetota > Thermoleophilia > Solirubrobacterales > Solirubrobacteraceae > Palsa-465. The sequence goes on along the minus strand of JBKQIR010000311.1, from coordinate 38,491 downwards.
TGCTCGTCACCGAGCTGGTCAACGTCCGCTACCTGACCGGCTACAGCGGCAGCAACGGGCTCGCGCTCGTGGGCGCCGGGCGGCGCACGTTCGTGACGGACTTCCGCTATGTCGAGCAGGCCGCTGAGGAGGTCGACTCCGGCTTCGATCGGGTGCGCGCGGCGCAGGATCTGCTCGAAGCGCTGCCCGGGCTGGTCCCGAAAGGGCAGCTGCGACTCGGGTTCGACGACCTGCACACAACCGTTCACGACCACGGCCGGATGCTCGAGCTGCTCAACGGGGGAACGGAGCTCGTGCCGGCGGGTGGTCTGCTCGAGCGGCTCCGAGCGGTCAAGGAGGAGGGTGAGATCGAGCAGATCGCCGCCGCGACGGCGATCGCCGACGCGGCCTTCGAGAACCTGCTCGGAGGAGGGCTCGTGGCCCGGACCGAGCGCGAGCTGGCGAACGCGCTCGAGCAGGAGATGCGCCGGCTCGGTGCTGAGGCGCCGAGCTTCGACTCGATCGTGGCCGCCGGTCCGCACGGAGCGCTGCCGCACGCCCATCCGCGCGAGGTTGCCGTGCAGCGCGGCGATCTGGTCGTAATCGACTGGGGCGCGCGACTCGAGGGCTACTGCTCGGACTGCACCCGCACCATCGCCGCCGGCGAGCCCGGCGAGGAGGCGCGCGCCGCGTACGAGCTCGTGCTCGGCGCGCAGCTCGCCGGCGTGGAAGGGGCGCTCGCCGGCGCCGCGGGCAGCGACGTCGACGCGACCGCGCGGGCGGTGATCGACGCCGGTGGCGAGGGCGAGTACTTCGGCCACGGTCTCGGTCACGGCGTCGGTCTCGAGATCCACGAGGCGCCGCGGCTCTCGCAGCGCTCCAAGGACACCCTGCAGGCCGGGAACGTCGTGACGGTGGAGCCCGGCGTCTATCTGCCGGGACGGCTCGGCGTGCGGATCGAGGATCTGCTCGTCGTGCAGGATGGCGGACCGCGGATCCTGACCGGGATCGGCAAGGACCTGATCGTCAGCGACTAGCGGCCCACGAGAGAATCGCGGGCCTCAGCCTCGATTATCGGTTACCTGACCGACAATCCAGGTTAGGGATGGGGCCGCTCGGTCGCCGGCCGGCGGGCCTCGCGGGCGACCGTATATTCGTTGCTCCGCTCGGTACCCTGCGGCCGGGCCCGAGCCGGGCGCACGATCCAGCTACCCTCGTCCGCAGATCAAACGGACAAGAGAAACATGTCTATAAGCACCAATCAGTTCAAGAACGGCAACCACATCGATGTCGAGGGGACGGTCTTCAAGATCGTCGAGTTCCAGCACGTCAAGCCCGGCAAGGGCGGCGCCTTCGTGCGCACGAAGCTGCGACGCGCCAGCGACGGCGCGGTCATCGACCGGACGTTCCGCGCAGGCGAGAAGTTCCGCTCCGTGCGCACCGAGGTGCGCTCGATGCAGTTCCTCTACAAGGACGGCACCGATGCGCACTTCATGGACTCCGAGTCTTACGAGCAGCTGACGATCCCCGAGACCGCGATCGCCGAGGCGCTGCGCTGGATGAAGGAGTCGCAGGTCGTCGAGCTCCTCTACATCGACGAGCAGCCCGCCGACGTGCAGCTTCCGAGCGCGATGGACCTCGAGGTCACCGAGACCGAGCCCGGCGTGCGCGGCGACACCGCATCGGGCGGCGGCAGCAAGCCGGCGACGCTCGAGACCGGGGCGCGCATCCAGGTCCCGCTGTTCGTCAACATCGGCGACGTCGTGCGGGTCGATACCCGTACGGGCGAGTACGTCTCGCGTGCCTAGGGCCCACGAGACCCTCCGGACCGGGACCGGACGATCGCTGCGTGCGTAGGACCGAGCAGCGCCGCGCCGCGATCTGGGCGCTCTATCAGAGCGACCTGCTCGAGCGGCCGCTCGAGGAGACGTTCGCGCGCGACGTGCACGCTTTCACGCGGGCGCTCGCGGTCGGGGTGCGTGATCACCAGGGCGAGCTCGACGATCTGATCTCACGCCACGCGGCCGGTTGGACGCTCAGCCGGATCGCCCCGCTCGAGCGCTCGATCCTGCGTGTCGCGCTGCTCGAGCTGCTGCACCCCGATGCGGTCCCGGGCGAGCGCGCGATCCCGCCGGAGGGCGCGATCGACGAGGCGGTCGAGACGGCCAAGCGCTTCTGCGGCGCCGAGGCGCCCGGGTTCGTCAACGGGATCCTCGCCGCCGCCCTGCGCGAACGCGACGGCGAGGGCCGGGACGGCGGCTGAGCCGACTGAGGGCCCACGAGAAAATCGCGGACCCTAAGACGTTCGTAGGAGCGACTCGCGCCCGACGTGTCGGGAAAGCACAATGCGTCCATGCGATTGCTCGTCGTGGACGATGACCGCGGCCTGCGCGAGGCGCTGCGGCGCGCGCTGCAGCTCGACGGCTACGACGTGCGACTGGCCGAGGGCGGCGCGGCCGCGCTGACCGAGGTGGAGACGGGTGCGCCCGACGCAGTCGTGCTCGACATCGGGCTGCCCGACATCGACGGCCTCGAGGTGTGCCGCCACCTGCGCTCCACCGGCAACCGCGTCCCCGTGCTGATGCTGACCGCTCGCGACGCGGTCTCCGATCGGATCGAGGGCCTCGATGCCGGCGCCGACGACTACCTCGTCAAGCCGTTCGACGTTGACGAGCTGCGGGCGCGGCTGCGCGCGCTGCTGCGCCGCTCGGGTCAAGACCTGACCGATCCCGACGATCCGCTCGCATTCGGCGAGCTGCAGCTCGACCCGGCGCGTCACGGAGCGCGAATCAGCGCGCGGTTCGTCGAGCTGACCCGGACGGAGTATCAGCTGCTCGAGCTGCTGATGCTCAACCCGCGACGGGTGCTGCCCCACGGCGTGATCTACGACCGCGTGTGGGGCTACGACTTCGGTCCGACGTCCAACGCGCTGCGCGTGTACGTCGGCTACCTTCGCCGCAAGCTCGAGGAGATCGGCGCGAGCTGCGAGATCCACACCGTGCGAGGTGTGGGCTACGCGCTCAGGGAGAGCGGCGAGACGTGAGCCTCCGCGTGCGGCTCGGGCTGGCGGCGGGCGTCGCGGTGGCGTTCGCGGTCATCGCAGTCGCCGTGTCGGCGTACGCGGGCACGCGCTCGGAGCTGCTCGGACAGCTCGACGACACGCTCACCTCTCTCGCCCAGGGGATGATCGCCGGCGCTCCAGGGTTGCAGCACGGGGGCAAGCGCGCGGCTCAGAGCCAGCACGCAGGCGAGCCGGGCGGCCAGCCCGGCGGCGGCTTTGTGGGCGGACAGTTCGGCGGCGGCCGGCCCTCGAGCTGCACAGGCAGCGACCCTGACGGCGGTGCCGGCCTCGACATGCCCGGCGCGCAGCCATTCGGCGGACCAACCGGAGTGTTCACGCTCGTGTGCGCCGGCGGCGGCACGTACAACCCGCGCGGTCAGTCCGAGGCGATCCCGGTTGATGCGCGCGCGCGGGCGACGGCGGCCAGCGGCCAGGGTCAGTACTTCACGGATGTGACCGTCAACCGGATCCGCCTGCGTGTGCTCGTGACGGGCGTCGGTCGCGCCGGGGCGCTGATGGTCGCGCTGCCGCTCACCGATGTCGACAGGGCACTTGCCAGCCAGCGCCTGCTGCTGGGGCTGATCGCGGCGGCGGGGATCGCGCTCGCGGCGCTGCTGGGGACGCTCGTGGCACGGACCGCGCTCGCGCCGATCGCGCGTTTCACGCGCCAGGCGGAGGTGATCGCCGCGCGCCCCGAGCTGATCGAGCGCGAGCGCCTCGTCGTCAGCGGCTCGGACGAGCTCGCGCGTCTGGCGCGCACCTTCAACGCCACCCTCGACGCGCTCGCCGGGTCGGTCCAGGCGCAACGCAACCTGGTCGCGGACGCCTCGCACGAGCTGCGAACGCCGATTGCGACGGTGAGGGCGAACCTGCAGCTGCTGCGCGACGAGCAGCGACTCAGCCCCGCCGATCGCGAGTCGCTGCGCAGCGACACGATCGAGGAGCTCGACGAGCTCACTCGGCTCGTGGCCGACGTCGTCGAGCTCGCCCGCGGCACAAAGCTGAGCGGCGAGACCGGGGACGTGCGCCTCGATCAGATCGCCGTCGAGGCGATCGAACGTGCACGCCGGCGCGCCCCAGGCGTGCAATTCGACGCGCGGCTCGAGCCGGCGCTCGTGCGCGGCGAGGGGGAGAGGATCGCGCGTGCGATCTCCAACCTGCTCGACAACGCCTGCAAGTGGAGCCCACCGGGCGCCCTCGTCGAAGTGAAGCTGCAAGACGGCGTGCTGACGGTGCGCGACCACGGCCCCGGTTTCAAGGACGAGGACCTCCCGTTCGTGTTCGATCGCTTCCATCGCGCCCGCGAGGCGCGCTCAAAGCCGGGCTCCGGCCTCGGTCTCGCGATCGTGCGCCAGGCGGCGGATGCGCACGGCGGGTGCGCCGAGGCGGGCAATGCTGGCGGAGGCGGTGCGCTGATGAAGGTGAGCTTCGGCCCGTCCCTCGAGCTCGACGACCTGGACGCCGAAGCGCGGCCGACGCGCGACAATGGGGCCCATGACATACACGGCGCAGTCAGCGCGCGCCCAGATCCTGACTGAGGTCGCGACCGGCGCCGACGAGCTCTCCGGGGCGCTCGCGGCGCTCGCAGAGGCCTACGAGCAGCTCGACGAGCACACGGCCGACGTCATGGAGGACCAGTTGTTCAGGCCGCTGAAGGCGGCCTACGGGCAGCTCGTGCGCACCCAGACGGCGTTCGCCGCGCGCTATGGACTGACGGCGCGCCCCCAACCGGCGCCAGGGCTGGGCCGCCCCTCCACGCCCCGCGACACGATCCAGCGCGCCGCCGACGCGGTTCGCAACGCCGACGAGGTGATCGCCGAGCTGCAGGACTCGCTGCTTCCCGTCGAGGTCGGCGATCGCGAGCTGCGCGAGGGGCTCGAGCGGGCGCGCAGCCTGATCGCTCCCTTCCCGAGCCGCTGCGCGGAGCTGATCCGCACGCTCGGGCGCTGACGCGAGTGCAGGAGCCCGCCCGCGCACGCTCGGTTGCTGAGGCGAGCCTCTCAGCAACCGAGCGAGCCCAGCTCGTGGCACGCTAGGGCACGGTCACGCCCTGGAGCACCACGGGTCCGAGCGTCGGGTCGAGCTCGGTATCCTGGTCGACGCCAGGGGGCGTGATCGTGTCCATCACGTAGGCAACCTTCGTCGGGTCGTAGGAGCAGATCGCGCGGGTGCCACCGGCGGCGCAGACGCCAAAGGTATAGGCGCCGGCCGTGGAGGTGAAGTCGCGCGCCTGGTAGCTGTTGAAGCCGTTTTGGCCGGTGAGCGCGACCGTGAACACCCAACCTGACGTGACCGTGCCGAACGACGAGATGGGCATGATCAACGTCGCCGTGTCGCTCGGGTCGTCGACCACGAACTGGGCGCTGCCCAGTGAGGCGCCGGAACTGTCCACCCAGATCGGCGCCGCGAAGCCCTGGGCTTCCAACCGCTCGCTCCAGGCGTCAGCCGGGGCGATCGTGTAGTTCAGCTGCGGGTATGCAGCGGCCGTCGAGGTGCTCGCCGCGGCCGGGTTGTGGACGTAGATGTCGAGCAGCTGACCGCCGAACGAGTTGCCGAAGATCGGGACGAGGTTGCGGATCTTCACCTGGACGTACACGTCGGTGGCGGTCTGGCTGACCTTCATCTCGGTCAGGTCGAACGAGCCGGGCGGGAATGCTCCCGGTGCGGTCGGATACTGGTAGGTTCCCGGGCCGTTGTCATCGCCGGTCGGATCGGTGACGTCGAGCACGGTCGTTCCGGGCAGAGCCACGTTGATCACCGTGAGCTGGCTGTAGCCGGTGCTGCGCCCGTGCGTGGCCGTGACCGTGATGGTCGTGCTTCCAAAGCCCGCCGGCACGTCGAGCGTCCAGTTGCCCGAGGAGTCAGCGGTGGTCGAGGCGATCGCGACAGCTCCACCGGTCGCCCCGGCGGCCTCCGCGACGACGCTCGCTCGCGCCGTCGTCGTCCCGGTTACGGTGATCGTCGAGCTGCTGACGCTGGTGCCGCTCGTCGGCGATGTCACCGTCAGCGCCAGCAACCCGGGCATCCCGTGCCTGACGTAGCGGTCGGTCACGATCGACGGCGTCTCGAGGTTGCGCCCGGCGCTCAGGTCGAGCGCCAACCGCGCATACTGCGCCTGCGCCCAGGTGAGCGGACTCGCGGAGCCCGCCGGCTGACCCGGCGCGAAGCCGATCGATGCGCTCGCCGGATCAGTGCCGAACGGCGAGGGCGCCAGCGGCGGATCCTCCCACACCTGCTCGGGCTCGAGTCCCTGGCCGGAGGTCATGTTGCGCATCGTGCGCAGAAGCGTGTCGGCGAAGGCGCCGTCTCCGGCGGCGATCTCGTACTCGCCGCGCTCGCCGTCGAGCACGGGCCACAGATGGCCGGTGCCCGTGTCCGTCGGTGGCCACGGCGCCCCGATCGGGGAGCAGCTCGAGCCGCTCGGCTGGTAGCAATCCCCGTAGCCGTCGACGGACTCGGTCGGGCTCGTCCCGTAGCGGTAGAAGCCGGGGCCGCTCGGTGTCTGACGCTCGATCGTGTCGTCGATGACGGTCAACGACGACTTCACGACCGGGTCATTTGCGGGCAGCACGCCGAGACGGACGAGCTCGAGGAAGCCGGCGTCGACGAGCGAGCGCTGATCGACGCTGGGAAGGCTCCCGTTGCCGAGGTTGATCGAGTCGCCCGAGTTCGGATCGGCGCTCTTCGCGATGCGGATGAAGTAGCTCGGGACGCTCGCGCTGATGTAGGGACCGTTGGTCGTGACCGTCCACGCCTTGATGTTGCGGGCGAAGTCATCGGCGGTCGCCTGGTAGATCTGCGCGTGGACCGGATCACCGTTGACGCGGGCGATCGCCGCCGCGGCGGTCAGCCCGGCGATCTCGGCCGCGATCGTCGAGGGTGAGTAGCCTGACTGCTCCTCCCATCGCTCGGCGCCGTCGGACGGGCCGTGCGCGACGAGGAAGTCCGCGGCGGGGATCACGTGCTGCTGGTAGAGCGTTGCATCGCCCGCGAGCCCCGATTGCCAGTCCATCAGGATCGGATACGAGGTCTCATCAAGCTGCAGGCCGCCGGTGTCGGGCGCCGCCTCGCCGTTGGGAAGGGAGTTGCGCGGCATCGAGCCGTCCGGCAGCTGCTGGCGGTCGAACAGGAAGTAGGTTGCGTCCTGGGCCGTCTTGACATCGCCGGCGACGAGCAGTCCGGTGAACGCCTCGTAGAGGTCGCGGGCGAACACCTCGCGGTAGGAGCCGAAATACGTCGGCTCGCCGTTCGTCAGGTTCCCGGCCGGCACCGACTGACCCCATGGGGAGGCGAGACCTGCGGCGATCGCGCCGGGGAACGTCTTGTCCTCGCTGGCCTTGACGACGTTGACCGACTCGTAGTACTCGCGCACGGCGGCGGGACCGAGCCACCACGCGGGGCGGCGCAATCCGGCGTCGTAACTCAGCCACTGCCGCTCGTAGTAACCGTACGTCCGGTCGAACCGCTGCCTCATCGAGGCGGCCGCGATCGACAGCGCCTGGGACTCGCTCTGGCCGAAGCCGAGCGCCAGCGTGATCGCATGGCGGCGGCCCAGGTTCAGCCTGGCGGTGAGGGTGACGTGGCCGTCGGGGGCCGACGAGTAGGGCGTCAGGCTGTAGGTGGAGTCGAGCATCTGCAGCCCGTCGCTGGCGGTGCCGGCGTAGCCGACGCTCTCGCTTGCGAACCCGCGCGAGGACTCCAGCGCCATATAGGTGGGCACCGCGTAGTCGCGGTTCACCGCGTTGGTCGTGGTGTTGGTGTTGTACGCGACCGGAACGCTCTGGCCATGGAAGCGAGCAAGCTCGGCGGTGTTGCCGCCGGCGTTCTGCGATCCGCCGCCGCCGGTGCCGCCGGCGAGGGGGTCGAGCCGCACGTACAGCTGATCCCACCGCGGTCCGTCGAAGCTGGTCCGCATCAACACGCTGTCGCGTGACGGATCGGCGATGTACGTCGTCACGATCTGGTAGTGGTGCGCGGCATTGGAGGCGATCACGGTGCAGGCCATGCCGGTCGGGTCGGGCAGCAACTTGTACGTCATGTCGCGGGTCTGCAGGTCGGCGAAGCTGCGCCCGTCGGTCACGATGTACTGGAGGGTGTGGACGTTGGTCGCGTCGATCGTCGGCCAGTAGGTGTCTGAGAGCACGCCGTCGGCGACCGTGAACCAGACCTTCGACGTGGTATCACGAGCGGTTCCGACGCAGTCCTTGCGGGCCAGGTCGAAATAGCTCTCGGTGCCCGGTGAGCCAGGCGCGGTCCCGCTCGCCGTGGTCGTGGTCGTGGTCGTGGTCGTGGTCGTGGTCGTGGTCGTACTCGTCGTGATCCCGCCGGCGGCTGCGCCGGCGGATCGGACGCCTGTTGCGGCGACTGCCGTGGCAAGCAACACGGCCCCTGCGAATCGACCCAACATGCTTCGCACCTCCCATCCCGAAACGGCCTCGAACGAACCGAAGATTCCCATAGGAAGACGAGGTCGACAAGGCCGACGTTCGTCGCAAGACAGATGCAGCGCTCGGCCGCGGGGCTATGCTGTTGTGTGGCGATGCGTAGCGGCGCCGAGCGGGATGGCCGGCCTCGGGTCACCGGAAACGTCGCCGTCGCGGGAGAAAGAAGAAAACAGCATGACGCTCATCGAGAAGGTGCAGGCGGTCCTCACGGCCATCGCGCCGAGTGGCCAGGTCGATCCCATGCAGGCGGTCGCGATCTACCCGATCACCGGCAACGGCGGCGAGCTCAGCGACTTCGAGATGGATTGCCGAGACTGGGGGTTCGCGTTCGGTGTCGCCTACGCGATCGCGCGCAGCGAGGATCCGTTCGAGAGCAACCACAGCGTCTGCGAGCGGGCGATCGTGGCTGCGCGCGAGGCGTTCTCGCGCGCGAGCGGGGCGCGCATCTTCAACGAGCAGGCGTTCCTCGCTGATCGCGAGCTGCGAGGAGCCGCGCGTGAAGAGGACCGCGGAATCGGCACCCTCGGCGACGAGGACCGCGGCATCGGCACCCTCGGCGACGAGGACCGCGGGCTCGGCGCGGTCGCCTGATCATCGCGCTGCGGGCAGCCTCCGGCGGCGAGGGGCGGTCGCCTGAGCAGGCTCGACCGCGACTGCGCACTCATCGACGGGAGCCTGAGCGCTCCTACTTTGCTCCTACGGGAATCCGTCAGAACGCTTAGAGCCGCCCGGCAGGCTGTCGGGCATGAACTCGATATCTGAAGTGATCGACCCTCCGGTCGGCGCCCGGGCCCGCGGCCGAGGGTCGACGTCTGTGCTGCGTGGCCTGCGGGAGCGGATCACGTGGGCCCAGTTCGGGCTCGCCGTGCTGCTGCTCGGCACCGCCGTCGCGTACCTGTGGAACCTGAGCGAGTCCGGCTACGCCAACAGCTTCTATGCGGCGGCTGTGCAGGCCGGCACGAAGAGCTGGAAGGCGTTCTTCTTCGGCTCGCTGGACTCCTCCAGCTTTATAACTGTCGACAAGCCGCCGGCGTCGCTGTGGGTGATGGAGCTGTCTGGACGGCTGTTCGGCTTCGGCAGCTTGAGCATGCTCGTGCCGCAGGCGCTCGAGGGCGTCGCGGCGGTCTGGTTGTTGCACAGCGCGGTAAAGCGCTGGTTCGGCGCCGGCGCCGGCCTCGCAGCAGGGGCGTTGCTCGCGCTCACGCCCGTCGCGGCGCTGATGTTCCGCTTCAACAACCCCGACGCGCTCCTGGTCCTGCTGATGGTGGCGAGCGCGTACTGTCTCACGCGCGCGCTCGAGCGGGCCGGCACCCGCTGGGTGCTGGCGGCCGGGTCGCTGATCGGGTTCGCGTTCCTGGCCAAGATGCTGCAGGCGTTTCTCGTGCTGCCTGCGTTCACGCTCGTCTACCTGTTCGCGGCGCCGACCGGCTTGCGGCGGCGGATCTGGCAGCTGCTCGAGGGCGGCGCGGCGCTGATCCTCAGCGCCGGGTGGTGGGTCGCGATCGTGGCGCTCTGGCCGGCGGGCTCGCGGCCGTTCATCGACGGCTCCCCGGACAACAACATCTTCAACCTGATCACCGGCTACAACGGGCTGCAGCGGATCTTCTCAAGCGGTGGGCCCGGCGGTGGTGTCGGTGGCAACTTCAGCGGCTCGACGGGCGTGCTGCGCCTGTTCAACGACCTGATGGGCGGCCAGGCCTCGTGGCTGCTGCCGGCTGCGCTGCTCGCGCTCCTGCTCGGGCTATGGGCGCGCCGGCGCGCGCCCCGCACCGACCGTCCGCGCGCGGCCCTGCTGTTGTGGGGCGGCTGGCTTCTGGTCACCGCGATCGTGTTCAGCTTCGGCCAGGGCGTTATCCACACCTACTACACGGTCGCGCTGGCGCCGGCGATCGCAGCGCTCGTCGCGATCGGAGGCGCACTGCTGTGGCCGCGTCGCGACACGTTCGCCGGGCGCGGCATTGCGGCGCTCGTGGTTGCGGGCACCGCGGGTTGGGCGTACGCGCTGCTTGCACGGACACCGTCTTTTGAGCCGTGGCTGCGCGCAGTGGTCCTCGTAGCGGCAGTGCTCGCAGTGCTCGGCCTGCTCGCCGCCGCGGTCCTCGGCGCGATGCGCCGGCGCGTCATCTCGGTGGCGCTCGTCCTCGGCGTGATCGCCTGCCTAGCCGGTCCGGCCGCGTATGCGGCGCAGACGATCGGCACGGCGCACACCGGCTCGATCCCGTCCGCCGGCCCGGCGATCGCGCAGAGCATCGGCGGAGGTGGGGGCGGGGGCGCTCCGGGCGGGACTGGCTCGGGCGTCGCTCGCTTGCGCGGAGGTCAGGGCGCTGGCGCCTTCGGCGGGACCGGCTCGGGCGCCGCTCGGTTCGGCGGCGGCTCGGGTGTCGCTCGGTTCGGCGGCGGCTCGGGCGGTTCGTTGCCTGCCGACGCTCCCGGCGGTTCGTCCCGTGCCCTTGCGGGCCAGGGTGACGCGTCCGCCGGCGCCGCCGGCCCGCAGGCCGGCGGCGGCCAGACCAGCCGTGCACTCGTCCGGGCCCTCGAACGCGATGCGTCGTCCTACCGCTGGGTGGCGGCCACCTCGGGCTCCTCGAACGCCGCGAGCCTCGAGCTCGCGACCGGCGGCGACCCGGTGATGGCGATCGGCGGCTTCAACGACAACGGCGGTCGGCTCGGCCTGAGCGCGTTCGAACGCTACGTCGCCGAGCGCGAGATCCACTACTACATCGCCTCCGGCTCTGGCGGTGGTCCCGGCGGCGGAGCGGGCGCCGGCAGCACGAGCGCGATCTCCAGCTGGGTGGGCGCGCACTTCAAGAAGGTGAGCCTCGGCGGTGAGGTCGTCTTTGACCTCACTCAGCCTCTGAGCACGTGAACAGGAGCGTGAATTGACATGACAACGACAGCAACAACCGCGACAACGCCAACAACCCGACAGCGACTCGTCGGGAGGCGTCAGCCCTCGCGCGTCCCGCGCGTCGACGTCGTCGTCCCGGTGTACAACGAGCAGGCGGACCTCGAGCGCTCGATCCGGCGCCTGCATCGGTTCCTCGCTGAGAACGTCCCGTACGACTGGCGCATCGTCATCGCCGACAACGCCAGCGTCGACGAGACGCCCGAGATCGCGGCTGCGCTCTCGCGGAAGCTCACGCGGACGTCCGTGGTGAGGCTCGAGCTCAAGGGCCGCGGGCGGGCGCTGCGGACCGCTTGGTCGGCAAGCGACGCTGACGTCGTGTGCTACATGGACGTCGATCTGTCGACCGATCTCGGGGCGCTCATGCCCATGATCGGCGGCCTGCTCGTCGGCGATGGCGAGGTCGCGATCGGCACCCGCCTGTCACCGGAGTCGAAGGTGGTTCGTGGCGCCAAGCGCGAGTTCATCTCGCGCTCCTACAACCGGTTGCTGCGCCTCGTGCTGCGAGCCCGCTTCTCCGACGCGCAGTGCGGGTTCAAGGCGGTGCGGCGCGACGCGGCGGCCCGTCTGCTTCCCCAGATCAAGGACGACGGGTGGTTCTTCGACACCGAGCTGCTCGTGCTCGCACAGCGCAACGGGATGCGGATTCTCGAGGTGCCGGTCATCTGGATCGACGATCCGGACTCGCGCGTGAACATCGTCAAGACGGCGATTGGGGATCTGAAGGGCGTGGCGCGGCTGCTCATGCAGACGCCGCTTGCCCGCTTCCTCGCGATCGGTGTTGTTTCGACGATCGCCTACGCGTTGCTGTATCTGTTGCTGGCGCCGGCGCTCGGCGACGGCGGCGCCAACGCGCTGTCGCTTGCGTTGACTGCCGTGGCCAACACCCAGGCCAACAGGTACTACACGTTCGGCGTGCGCGGCCGCAAAGGGTTGCTGCGCCAGCATGCCGCCGGCGCGCTCGTCTATCTGCTCGCTCTCGGTCTCACGTTTGGCGCGCTTGCGGTGCTGCACGGGCTCGACCCGCACCCGGGGTCGCTGCTCGAAGTCACGGTGCTCGTGATCGCGAGCCTGGCGGCGACGATGACGCGTTACGTCGCGCTGCGCACGTGGGTGTTCGCGCGCCACGCCCGCGGGCGCGGCGCGTTGCAGATGGTTGCGCAGTAAGGGCCTGCGACAGAATTATTGCGGCTTCGACGGCGTCTGAACGCGCCTGGCGCCACTGTGGGGTGCGGGTGGCGCGCGCTTTCTCAGTGATGGAACAAGCGCGTCCCGGTGTGAATCAGGTTGACGCCGAGCTCATCGCAGGCGGCCTTCACCTCCTCGGTACGCACCGACCCGCCCGGCTCGACCACGTTACGTGCGCCGTACTGCCGGGCGAAGTCGATGTTGTCGCGGAATGGGATGAACGCGTCGTGCACAACGGTCACGTCGTCGAGGTGCGCCATCCACGATTCCCTGTCAGCCTCGTCGATGACCGCGGCAACCCCACCCGGAATGAGCTCAGCCAGCGCGTGTCGCTGGCTGAGCGTCATGTCGCCCTGGGCGACGATCATCTGCCAGTTGAGCAGATCCTGCCTCGAGCCGCCGCCGCTCAGCGACAGTCCCTGGACGGTCGGATGGCGGCGCATCCACCAGACCTCCGCCTTGGCTCCCGCGAGCCGCGTGCAGTCGACCCGCGACTGCTGTCCGGCCCCGATTCCGAGCGTCATCCCGTCGCGGACGAAGCAGACCGAGTTCGATTGGGTGTAGCGCATCACCAGCATCCCCAGGAGCGCGTCGGTGATGGCCTGACCGGCGAGGGGCCGGCCGGTCGCCACCTGCATCAGGTCGGCGCTCAGCGGGAGCCGGTCGGATTCCTGCTCGAGCGTGACTCCGAACAGCTCGCGGCGCTCCCAGGCCGGCGGTTCGTAGGCGGGGTCGGCCTCGAAGATCACGTAGGCCCCGCGCTTCTTGGCGGCGAGAACCTCGACGGTGCCCTCATCGTAGGCCGGAGCGATGATCCCGTCGGAGACCAAGCCCTTCAGCAGCTCCGCCAGCTGCATGTCGACCGGCTCCGAGAGGGCGATCATGTCGCCGAACGAGGACTTGGGGTCGCAATCGCGCGCGCGTATGTATGCGGCGGTGATCGGGGAGGGGTCGCTGACGCCCCAGCAGGCGCGCATGGCGTCGTCGAGCTCGCCGGCGAGTGCGGCGCCAGCGGGAGAGACATGCTTGAACGAAGTCGCGGCGGGCGCATTCAGCGTCGCGTGCGCCTCGCGTACAAGCGCCCACGCGTTGAGGGCGTCGAGCAGATTGATGTAGGACGGGCTGCCGGCCAGCAGCCGTAGGGGGCCGGGATCCGGGATCGTCACCCGAGCCGATTGATGGGGGTTGACCCCGTAGCGCAGTTCCATTGAGCCTCCTCGGTCGGCGGAGCACCCAGGCGGACGATGCTCCTCGGATCGCGCTCCCCGATGGTCAGCCCATCCACGCCAGTCGCGCTTGCGCAATCGTAGTGCGGCGCGCGGCGGTCAAGCCCGCTCGTCCGCGGACATCACACCACCGGTTCGCTTCAGCGGCGACGGCGGCACCGCGACCGCGTGCCGCCGTCGGACAGCGACCGGACTGCGGCGTTCACATCGTGCCGAGGAGCTTGGCCTTCTGCGCGGAGAACTCGTCGTCAGTGAGGATGCCCTGCTCGTGGAGCGCGCCGAGCTGCTTGAGGCGCTCGATCGGATCCACGTCCGGCTCGGCGGCCGACTGGACGTCCTGCTGCTGCGGCTGCTCCGGGGGCGCGGCCTGCTGCTGCCAGCGCGCGCTCTGCCGCCGGCTCACGTTGTTGGATACGTGTGTGGCGGTGCCCGCGATCACGGCGGTGCGGGCCATCGTTCGGATGAGTGGCATGAGTGTGTCCCTTTCTGGTCTCAGCTTGCCGCGTCGGCGGCGTCGAGCGCCTCGATCGCCTCGAGCAGATCCTGCGCCCCGACACGCTCGTAGGCGAGCAGCTGGCCGCCGTTGCGACGCACCGCGGTTGCGAATGGCGCGGCCCAGGTGTTCTCGAAGACGATCATCACAGCGGCCGACCCCGGCTCCATCGCCTCGACGACGGCGCGCAGATCATCGTCGCCGATCAGGCCGGTGTGGGCCCCTTCGAACGCGACCAGGTCGGGGAAACCGCCGGCCGTGACATCACCGACGTCGAACCCGGAGAAGGTGCCGTTCGCCTCGCGGATGACGCCCTTGACGTCCAGGACGTGGATGATCCCACGGTCGACCAGGTCCAGGAACAGCGGGATCGCCTCGCCGGTGCGCGGGGCATCCGGCGGGTAGCCGATTACCACGATGTCCACGGGACCCATCACCAGCTCGTCGGAGTTGTCCTCGCTCATCTCCTGCTCCCTTGGTTCGTGCACGTGTCGCAGGTGTTCCCGCGATGAGACGCGTCCGCGTCACCGCACATCGTAATGCGGTGCGCGGACAGCGGCGCCCGGAGTCAGGCCGGCGCGATCGCGGCGCGGATCTAGGCGGACCGCGCCGCGCGATCCGGCCTCGGAACCGCGCGCTCCAGCCTCGGGAGTCGCAGCATCCGTGGGAGGGACAGGGCCAGCCAGAGGTCGCCGCTGAGCTTGAGCCTGCGTGTGAGGATGAGTCGGTGCACGCTCACGGTCCCGCCCGTGAGGCGCAGAAATGCGACCGCGTCGATCTCGAACGTCAACGTCGGTTGACGGAGGTCGCGGCGTGATGTCGCGCACCGACCCGCGGCCAGTGTGAGCTGGTATCTGTCTGCGTCACCGTCAGGCCGGCCCGTGATCCTGAACTCGAGAAC
Source organism: Solirubrobacteraceae bacterium (assembly GCA_052148275.1). Taxonomy (GTDB): domain Bacteria; phylum Actinomycetota; class Thermoleophilia; order Solirubrobacterales; family Solirubrobacteraceae; genus Palsa-465. The sequence goes on along the minus strand of JBKQIR010000311.1, from coordinate 23,294 downwards.
CGCGTCGAGGTGCTCGTCCGGCGCCGCGCGCTGGCCGATCGTGCGGACGATCTGCCACAGGATGACCTGACGCAGCCGGCTGCCCATGACCGACTCGAGCTTCTCCTCGTGAGCCGCTCTCACCCATCTGGCAAGCGCCTCGGCCTTGAAGTCGGCGAACGGGTGCTCGCGGTGCTGTGGCTCGTGTGCCTGTGGTCCGGTGAGGGTCGAGATCGACCCCAGCGCGAGCGTGGCGAACCTGATGCTCGACATGAACGCCGAGCGTGTGCGCTGATCGAACGGCGCAGGCATGTTCACGTCGTGGTCACCGAGCCGTCGGAGACCTGAGAGCGGGCGAACTGCCGCCGGTGGGCCCGGATCGAGTCGCGTTCGCTGAGCCGGTTGGCCCTTCGCAGCTCCGCCTCGCGCATGCGGCGCTCCTCCGTCGCCGTCTTGGCGATCAGTGGCGGAACCGGAGTCGGCCGCCCGTCGTCGTCCACCGCGACCATCGTCAGGTACGCGGTGCTCGTGTGGATCGTCTCGCCCGTACGCGGGTCCTCGGCCTCGACCCGGACACCCACCTCCATCGATGTGCGCCACGCGGCGTTGACGGTAGCGGTGAACGTTACGAGCTGGCCGATCTCGATCCGCGCGAGAAAGTTCATGCGGTCCACCCCGCCGGTGACGCAACGGCGGCGTGAGTGACGGATCGCCGCCAGGCCGGCGGCTTCGTCACCGAGCTTCATCACCGTTCCACCATGGATGAATCCTTCGGCATTCGCATCGGCGATCCCCATCCAGTGCACGAGCCTGGTGGTCGAATCGGACGGGCTCTTCGGCTCCATGCACCAGAACGTTACGCTTGCGCCGCCGCCGGCCGGTGTCGGCGGAGTCGCTCTACCTGCTTCTGTGAGGCGTTACCCCGGCAGCCAGCCGTCGCGGTAGCTGACCGCGACGTCCGGCGCAACGTCCGCATACGCCTCGCGCGGATCATGGGTCTCGCGTTCAACGCCGGCGCTGTGCCGCTGCGCCAGATCCGACGCCGGATACACGACCTCGCGGCGCAGTCGGGTACCGACGGCGAGGATCGCACAGGGTCCGCCGCCCGCGCCGACGAACACGTGCTCGGTCCAGGCCGGACAGTGCACGAAGTCCCACGCCCTCAGCCGCCGTTCCCGGCCTTCGATCAGCAGCAGGCACTCGCCCGACAGCACCAAGAAATCCTCCTGGTCGGCCTCGCCGTGGTACATGCAGGCCGGCTGGCCCGGCTCCAGCACACCGATGTTGATTCCCAGCTGTGGGAAGCGCGCTTCGCCCTCGAAGCGCGTGTAGGCCCCGAAGTGACCGCGCATCCACTGCGCCTCGCGCGTTGACCACGAACCAGCCGTCGTCGCCCGGTACGAGTCCATGCTCCGTGCGCTTGATCGGAGCCTCCCGAACCACCGTCTCGTCATCAGATCTGCTCATGCGATCAGCAATCGTAGGCCTCAGCGGCGAAGACGGCGCCGAATCACGGCGCGTCCCTTCGTGATCAGATTGAAGCTGGTCGTCATCAGCCGGTCACCAGACGATTGCTCCGTCGGCAGCATCCCGATCTGCCGCGCGAACGCGAGCTGGTCGTAGTAGACGTGATTGCCGGCAACCCGGCCGTCCTCGAACTCGATCAGGTCCATTCCGCGCAGATCGACCGGCCGGCCGGTGGGCTCGATGTCCATGTACCGGGCGCCAGAGAACGTGCCGCTGAGGCGCCAGCGAACGGTCGCACGCTCCCGTCCAGGTTCGCCGGCCATCACCACGTCCTCGACCTGCATACGCAGATCCGGTAGCGCGTCGAACAGGCTTCCGAACCAGGCGACCACCTGGTCGCGATCGTTCATCTCGAGGCTCTGCGCCGAGATGCGATAACGAGGCCGATCGATCCACGTCCCCAGCGGATCCGCGAAGAACTCCTCACGGTTGTTGAAACGCGCGAAGATGCTCCGGACCACCGCCTCGTCGGTGACCTTTGCCGCGGCGTCAGTTTCGGCCATCAGATCCTCCCCTTCCGTTCGCCGGTTGACTGAAACGATCGTACCCCGCTGACGGCGCTCCGACGCGCGCTTGCGCGCTCGAGATCAGTACGTGGTGGGTGGACGTTCGTTATGAACTGCTCTGCTGCAACCACAACATTGTGAGCGCGGTTCCAGAACACCTTCTGGATGCTGAGCCAGCCCATCGCGCAGAGCTCGAGCTAACGACGACGCGTGCGCATGCGGTCGTGCGGCGAGATTGAGCGCCACGCGTCGGCGAGCAGCGTGAGACCACGGGTGATCGCCGCGTCGGCCAGGTAGCCGTGGCCGAGCACAAGGCCGGGTGGTAGCCCCGCGTCATAGCTGTTTAGCGACAGTCCCTGGACGCCCACGCCGTGTCGAGCAGCGGCGGCGAGCAGCGCCGGTTCGTCGGCGGTCGCAGGCAAACGTACGAGCACGTGCAGACCGCCCACGGGCGGTTCCGGTCGCCACTCGGGTAGCTCACGGCCCAGGACGGCCAGCAGCGTGTGGCACCGTTGCGTGTATCGAAGACGCATGCGTCGCAGGTGGCGTTCGAGCTCCCCACGGGCGATGAACTCCGCAAGCGCGAGTTGCCCGGTGATCTCCGAGCCCGCGTCCTCGATCGCCTTCGCGGAGGTCATCGCCCAGGACATCCATGAGGGCGTGAGCATCCATCCGAGGCGCATCCCTGGAAGCAGTCGCTTGCTCGCTGAGCCGATGTAGAGGACGCGGTCGGGTGCGAGCCCCTGGAGAGCGCCGACCCGCTCGGCACAGAGCTCTGCATCGTAGTCGTCCTCGATGATCAGCCGATCACCGATCTCGGCCCATGCGATCAGGGCGGAGCGTCGCCTGGGGCTCAGAACCGCGCCACCCGGGAACTGGTGCGCAGCCGTCACGACCACAGCATCGGCCTCGCTGCGCGTGAGGGCGTCGACGTCGATCCCCTCGCCGTCGACGGGAACGGGCGCGGCCTGCAGGCCGCTCTCCTCGAGGATCACGCCTTGCGGATGCCAGCCCGGATCCTCGAGCGCCACGCGCTCGATCCCTTGGGAGCGCAGCCAGCGGCAGGTGAGCGCCAGACCCTGCCGGAAGCCGGTGCAGACGACGATGTGCTCGGCATCGGCCACCGCTCCCCGGACCCGGCCGAGATAGTCGGCGAGCGCCTCGCGCAGCTCCGGCACGCCGCGCGGATCGCCGTAACCCGCAGCGTCGAGCGCCGCCTGTCGCCAGCCGCTGCGCAGGCATCGCAGCCACCGGTCGCGAGGGAAGCCGAGGAGGTCGGGCAACCCCGGGTCGAAGTCGTAAGCGAACCGCGGCCGCAGCGGCGGCGGGGGCGGGGCCGCGATCTGCGCGCGCACACCGCTCGCGACCCGAACCGGCGCCCCCTGGCGTGTCTGCAAGTAGCCCTCGGCGGCAAGCTGGTCATAGGCACCGCTGACCACGCCCCGCGAGATCCCCAGCTCGGCAGCCAGTGCACGACTCGAGGGCAACGGCGCACCGGCGGCCAGCCGACCAGTACGGATCGCATCCCGCAGCGAGCGCTCGAGCTGCTCGTAGAGCGGCAGTTCGGCGCTGCGCTCGAGTCTCACGAGCAGATCAACTGGTCCTCTTGTCGGAGGCACGACTGGCACTGTACGACAGTCCAGTGACGGCGTACGGTGGCGCCATGGACACAATCACGATCATCGGCGGCGGGGTCGCGGGACTGGCCGCTGCCATCACATGCGCCGAGCGTGGAGCGGCCGTGGAGCTGTTCGAGTCCCGCGATGAGCTGGGCGGACGCGCACGCAGCACGACAGGCCCCTACATGGCAAACCTCGGTCCTCACGCGATCTACAGGGGCGGCAGCCTCTGGAGCTGGCTGAGCGAACGCGACCTGATGCCGCCGTTGGCGCGGCCCCGCCTGACCGGTTATCGCTTCCACTAGAGGGCGCTGTACACCGCTCGCCGCCACTGAGCCTGATTCCGCCGGGTCTCCGTCTGCGTGGAAGGGTGGCGCCGGTCGACCAGGACTTCCGCTCCTGGGCCGCCGACCACAGCGACGCCGGCACGGCCGCCATGCTCTCCTCAGTGGCCGGTGTGTACACCTTCTACCACGACCCAGGCGAGCTCTCCGCCGCTTTCGTGTGGGAGCGCAGCCAGCGGCTGCTGCTCAGCGCCAGCCCGCCGGCGCGCTTCGTCATCGGCGGCTGGAGCAGGCTGGTGGCTGCACTCGAGCGTCGCGCGCGCTCCCTCGGCGTGATGATCGTCACCGGCGAGCGCGTCGATACGCTGCCGGGCCCACCGGCGATCGTCGCCCTGGAGCTCGGTGACGCCGCCTGTCTCCTGGGCGATGAGAGCCTGCGGTGGCTCAGCGGCCGCACCGTGTGCCTCGACCTCGGCCTGAGCGGGCACCAGACCGATCCATGGATCATTTCCGACCTCGAGAGCTGCGGGTGGGTCGAGCGTTACAACGCGCAGGACGCGTCGCTGGCGCCCCCTGGAGAGGAGCTGATCCAGGCGCAGATGCCGATCGCGCCCGGCGAGAGTCCCGATGGCTCCGCGCTGCGCCTCGAGCGGCTGCTCGACCGAGCGTTCGAGAGCTGGCGTGAGCGCGTCACCTGGCGCCGGCGTCAGGTGATGGACGGCCGAAGCGGTGCGCTGGATCTCCCGGGCCGCACCTGGCATGACCGTCCGGCGATCGATCGCGGCGATGGCGTCTTTCTCTGCGGCGACCAGGTCGCGGCTCCCGGTTGCCTGGCAGAGGTGTCGTTCGCCAGCGCGATCGACGCGGGCCTCCGCGCGGTGAGGCATGCCGGCCACCGCGTCAGCGACATGCCGGCCAGTGCGTCAGCGACCGGACAATGACCGAGTTGGAGTGAGGGTTCCGGTTGCCGGCGTCCGTCGCCGAATCGATAGGGTCTGCGCCTGTGCGGCTCGTGACGAACCACACAAGCAAAGAAAGGGACTGCCAAGTGTTCTGTGCGTTCAGCGTGAAGCACTGAGCTGGGATCGGCCCTGCCCCCCGGCCGTCGTGCGGCCGGGGGCAGATCCCCGGAGCCACCCCCGGACGCCTCGTCGCCGACCCGCAAGAGCCGCTTGGAGTCGACCGACTCGGGCGACGCGATGATGAGCTGCGAACGGTGGCACAAGCGGCGCGGAGCTATCTCGGCGTGCGCTACGCTCGTGCGAAGGTGACGGAGAGCTTCGCGTTGTTGTCAATGCGCTCGCGGCCGAGACTCTGAAGCGGTATGGAGCCGTGTCTCGCGCGCACAAGATCGTCAACCTGATCGGCGTGGTCGCTCCGCCGCTCGGGCTGGTCGTCGCAATCGTCCTGCTCTGGCACCGAGCCGTTGGTCCGCTCGCGCTCGCGCTGCTGATCGGCTCGTACCTGCTGACCGGCCTAGGAGTCACGCTCGGGTTCCACCGGCTGTTCACGCATCGTGCCTTCCAGACCTCGAAGCCAGTCAGGGTGGTGCTGGCGATCTTCGGATCGATGGCGGTCGAGGGCTCGGTGATCACCTGGGTCGCCGACCACCGCAAGCACCACGCCTTCACCGACAAGGAGGGCGATCCGCATTCGCCGCATCTGAGCGGTCCCGGTTGGCGGGGAGCCGTCAAGGGTCTCTGGCACGCGCACGTCGGCTGGTTGTTCGAAACGGTGGGCTCAGCCGACCGCCAGCGATTCGTCCCCGATCTCCTCAAGGAACGCGCGATGCGGGTGGTCGACAGGCTCTTTCTGCTGTGGGTCTTGCTCGGCTTCGCGATTCCCTTCGCGCTCGGCTGGATCATCGGCGGTGACCTCGGCACCGCGCTGACCGCGCTGCTCTGGGGTGGGTTCGTGCGCGTGTTCCTTCTGCATCACGTAACGTGGTCGATCAACTCAGTTTGCCATTTCTTCGGGACCCGACGGTTCGCGATCGACGACGAGTCCACAAACGTCTGGTGGCTCGCTCCGTTCACGATGGGGGAGGCGTGGCACCACAACCACCATGCCTTCCCGACCTCGGCGTTTCACGGATTAGCGCGTTGGGAGAAGCTCGCCGATCCCACCGGACTGCTGATCGTGTTCCTGGAGAAGATCGGGGTCGTGTGGAACGTCGTTCGGGTCAGTCCTGAGCGGCTGCGCAGCAAGACCTTGAATCGGCCCGTCGAAGTCGCTGGCCGCTAGAGCACCTCGGCGTCGCATCGACGACGAGCGCGGCGCTTCAGCGCCGCGATGTCGGCTACGGCCTCCAGCAGGCGGTCGACGTCGTCATCGTCGTTGTAGAGCACGATGCTTGCGCGAACGGCGCCGCCGCTGTCGCGCAGCCCGTAGCGATGCATGAGCTCGTAGGCGTAGTTGTCGCCGTTCCATACACAGATGCCTCTGCCCGCGAGCCTCCGGGCGATGTCCCCGGGATGCTGACCGTCGATGAGGAACGAGATCGTGGACGTCCGCCGGCGCGGCGCTCCGAGCACGCGGACCCCGCCGATCCCGGCGAGACCGTCGAGCGTCCGCGTGAGCAGCGCCTGCAGATGTTGCTCGATGGCGTCAAGCGCGGCGAGGAGCCGGGCCCGTCGATCACCGGTTGCCTCCGTGAGCCTCGCGATCCAGTCGATTGAGGCGCTTACGCCGGCGAGTAGCTCGAAGGGCGGAGTACCGCGCTCGAAGCGCCCCGGCACCGCGCCCGGAGCGGGAGCGAGCTTCGCCGGCCTGAGCCGTTCCAGCAGTGCCGGTGCCGCAATGACGGCGCCGGTGTGCGGTCCGAACAGCTTATAGGTGGAAAGCGCGTAGAAATCCGCACCGAGCACGTCGACATCGGTGCGCACGTGAGGCGTAGCGTGCACTCCGTCGACGTACGTCAGCGCCCCGGCCGCGTGGGCGAGCTCGCTGATCGCGCGGACATCGGGTCTGGTCCCGATCGCATTGGACGCTGCGGTAATGGCAACCAGCCTCGTGCGGTCGCTGATCAGCTTGCCGACGGTTTCGGCGGACAGCTCGCCGCTCTCGGTGTCGAACTCGGCCCAGCGCACGGCTGCGCCGCTGCGCTGTGCTGCGAGAACCCAGGGGCGGATGTTGGCGTCGTGATCCAACGACGTGACGATCACCTCGTCGCCCGTTCGCCACTCCGCGCAGAGCGCGTCGGCGAGATGGAACGTGAGCGTGGTCATGTTCGGCCCGAGCACGACTCCGTCGGGGCCGCCGCCGACCAGGTCGGCGATCGCATGACGAGCCGCATCGACGGTCTCGCTGCTACGGGCGCTGGCAGCGAACTCGCCATGTGAGTTGGCCATCGCGAAGCGCATCGCATCGGCCACCGCGTCGATCACGGCCGTCGGAACCAGGGTGCCGGCAGCGCCGTCGAGCGGCGCGGTTCCCTCGACGAGCCCCGGAAAGTCTGCCTGGATCTCCTCGAGCGGTCGCGACAGCACGGCGCCGTCCGGATTGACATCGGTTGGGCAATGCATGGTGCGAGCCTCCTATTGGGGTGATAGGGGAAGACGCGTCCACCGTACCGGCCAACGCGGCCGATACAGCGGCAGCGCTTCCGGCCCGCTTGCCGGCGGTAGGCTCCCGTCGCATGGAGATCGTGCGTCGAGAGGAACGTGAGGCTTTCATCACCGCGGACGGCTCGTCGATCCGTGAGCTTGCCGGTGTCCCGTCAGGGAACGCGACCAACCAGAGCTTGGCCGAGGCGGTTGTGCCGCCGGGCGGCGAGACGATCGCTCATCTGCACCGCCGGACCGAGGAGATCTACCTGTTCACGTCCGGGAGCGGTCGGATGCGCCTGGGCTTGGAGGAACGTCCGGTGCGCGCCGGCGATTGCGTCGTCATCGCGCCGGGAGCCGCGCACAAGCTCTGGGCCGACGAGCGAGAGCCGCTGATCCTGCTTTGCTGCTGCTCCCCCGCCTACTCGCACTCGGACACGGTGCTCTTGGAAGGCTGAGCGTGTCGCGGGGTCGAGCTCGCCGCTGCGTCGGCAACGCCCTGGCGGCGGCGGTGGGTGGACGGTTTGACGGCAATGCGAGTGATATCTCCCGCTGCGGGGTGTTCCCGCGCACCGGGACGAGGCGGATGTTCTGATCTCGGCGACCGCGACGAAGTGCTCCAGATGGCGCCGGTCCATTGATCATGATTAACGCTGAATCGTCTCAGATGCGTTTGGTTCGATCGCGGACGGGCGCGTTCAACGGCCCGATCGAAAGCGTACAGTGTTCCCCATGGGTGAGAACGAGCGAATTACGGGCCAGACGCAGGATCCGGCGGAGCCCGCCGGTACAGCGGTTCCCGACACCGGCAGCGAACGCCGAGACGACCTGTTCGGAGGCGAGACCGGCAGCAGTCGCGCGGAAGACGCAACGCGCGGCCACGGGGCCGCACCCGACACCGGCACAGGAGCGCCGGACGAGGTGTTCGGAGGCGAGAGCGGCAGCAGCTCCCAGGAAGACGCAACGCGCGGTCACGGCTAGCCCGTCGGCTAGCCCGAGCGGCGCCCGCCGCAGGACGCGGGTGCAACTGGCGGTCGACGCCTCGCCCATCTGAGACCAGGATCGTCTCGAGCGACGCGCCGGGGCGTGGGTCTAGGCCCGGCGATGCTCGAGCAGACGCCGGATCGCCCTCAGCTATTCCCCAGCTAGGTGCCAGCTAGGTGGATGTCTTGGCGGGCGTCCGTCGAGTGCGGTGGCGCGCGGCGCTCGGCGTGGCAACGCGATTGAGGGTCGTAGTTTTCCCCGAACTCGTGTGGTTCTCTTGCGATTCGCGGTTCTGAGCGGGCTGGGAACATGGGTGTGTGCCGCGAACCGGGCACAGCACATCGAGCCGACGGACGCCGAGCGGTGCCAGTCGGGATCAACAACGGTGTCGAGACAGGCACGATCCGGCGCGATGACGCATGCGCTCAGCCCTGCCGCCCCCTAGAACGCGAGAGCCCAGGAGTGCGCCATGATCACCGAGACGGACATTGCCGAGGAGCTCTTTGCCGAGCCGTCCATCGGCTCACCTTTGCGGTTCGTTACGGCCGCCTCGCTGTTCGACGGACACGACGCCGCGATCAACGTGATGCGTCGGCTGATTCAGGATCGTGGCGTCGAGGTCGTCCACCTCGGGCACAACCGCAGCGTCACGGATGTCGTGCGGGCGGCGATCCAGGAGGACGCGGACGGCATCGCGATCAGCTCCTATCAGGGTGGTCACACGGAGTACTTCAAGTACATGATCGACATGCTGCGCGACTGTGGCGCCGAGCACATTTGCGTCTTCGGCGGAGGTGGAGGCACGATCACGCCGCCGGAGATCTGCGAGCTCGAGGACTATGGCGTGGAGCGTATCTACAGCCCGAGCGACGGAACGAAGTTGGGCTTGACCGGCATGATCGAGGACCTCGTCGGGCGAACCGCCCGGCGGCGACTGATCGCAGCGCCGCCTGCCGACCCGGTCCCCACGACGGACCTCGCGATCGCGCAGTTGCTGACTGCGCTCGAAGATAGGGTGATCGACGACGAGGCGCTGCACGAGTTGAGGGCCACGTGGGACGTTGCGGGCGCGAGCGTACCCACGGTCGGTATCACCGGCACGGGCGGCGCCGGCAAGAGCTCGGTGACCGACGAGCTGCTCTCCCGCTTCATGCAGAGCTTCCCAGAGCTCCGGATCGCGGTGCTTGCGGTCGATCCAACCCGCCGGCGCACGGGGGGTGCGCTGCTCGGCGATCGCATCCGGATGAACAGCTTGGCTCACGAGCGGATCTTCATGCGCTCGATGGCGACCCGCCGGCAACACCTGGCGACGAGCGAGATGCTCGAGGATGCGCTCGCGCTCCTGAAGTCGGCTGGGTTCGACCTCGTGCTCGTGGAGACGGCGGGGATCGGTCAGGGCGGCTCTGAGATCGTCGACCTCGTCGACATCCCGGTGTACGTGATGACCAGCGAGTACGGTGCGGCGAGCCAGCTCGAGAAGATCGACATGCTCGATCTCGCCGAGATCGTCGTGATCAACAAGTTCGACAAGCGTGGAGCGCAAGACGCGCTGCGGGACGTGCGCAAGCAGTGGAAGCGCAACCACGCCGTGTTCGACGTCGGCGACGACGCGATTCCGGTTTATCCGACGATCGCGAGCCAGTTCAACGACCCCGGCATGACTTGGATGTTCGTCAATCTCTGCACGGCGATCGGCGGGCGACCGGGAGTCGGCAGCAGGAGGTGGGAGCCCCCCGCTGCTCAGCTGGGCTCGCACGAGCCGCTCGGGAACATGCTGATCCCGAGCAACCGCACGCAGTATCTGGGCGAGATCGCAGATCAGGGTCGCGCGACCAACGACAAGGTCGAGCGTCTCGCGCTTGTCGCATCCACCACGCAGCACTGCTACGAGGCGCTGAAGGCGATTGGCGATCCGGCGCTCCCGGCCGAGCTCGAGGCGTACGGGGAGGCCGACCTCGATGTCGTGAGCGCGGACGCTCCGTTGCCGCTCCGCGCTCGCTACAACCAGGCGCTCACAACGCTCGGAGCGGAAGCCGTCAACCTGCTGCGTGGCTGGTCGGCGCAAATCGACGCCATAACCGCCGAGACCTACGGCTATACGGTGCGCGACCAGGAGATCCGGGGCGAGAATTACCGCCTGTCGCTCAGCAATCAGCTCGTGCCGAAGATCGCTGCGCCCCGGTTCGACGGCTGGGGTGATCGCCTGCGCTTTCTGATGAAGGAGAATCTTCCCGGCTCCTACCCGTACACGGGTGGTGTGTTTCCGTACCGGCGTGAGGGCGAGGACCCGACGAGGATGTTCGCCGGCGAGGGAACCCCGGAGCGTACGAACCGCCGCTTTCACTATCTCTCGGTCGGGCAGCCGGCGGCGCGACTGTCCACGGCGTTCGACTCGGTCACGCTATACGGTGAGGATCCACACGAGCGCCCGGACATCTATGGCAAGGTCGGCAATTCGGGCGTCTCGGTTGCGACGCTGGACGACGCCAAGAAGCTCTACTCGGGCTTTGATCTATGCGCGTCGACGACGTCGGTGTCGATGACGATCAACGGCCCTGCACCGATCGTCCTCGCGTTCTTCATGAACGCGGCGATCGATCAGCAGGTCGAGAAGCATCTGCGGGTGACCGGACGCTGGGAGGCGACCGAGCGGCAGCTCGACGAGCACTTCGCCGATCGGCCCCGTCCGCGCTACGCGGGAGAGCTGCCGGCGGGCAACACAGGTCTCGGTCTCGGCCTCCTCGGTGTCTGTGGCGACCGGTTCGTCGACCGCGACACGTACGAGCGGATCAAGGAGAACACGCTTCGCACTGTGCGGGGCACCGTGCAGGCGGACATCTTGAAGGAGGACCAGGCCCAGAACACGTGCATCTTCTCGACCGAGTTTGCGCTCAAGATGATGGGCGACGTGCAGCAGTACTTCGTCGACAACGAGGTCCGCAACTTCTACAGCGTGTCGATCAGCGGCTACCACATCGCTGAAGCTGGGGCTAACCCGATCTCGCAGCTCGCGTTCACGCTCGCGAACGGCTTTACGATCGTCGAGTACTACCTCGCGCGCGGGATGGACATCGACGCTTTCGCTCCGAACCTGAGCTTCTTCTTCTCGAACGGCATGGACCCGGAGTACGCGGTCATCGGCCGCGTCGCGAGGCGGATCTGGGCGCGCGCGATGCGGGAGCGCTACGGCGCCGCGCAACGCAGCCAGATGCTCAAATACCACATCCAGACCTCGGGACGGAGCCTGCATGCGCAGGAGATCAGCTTCAACGACATCCGCACCACCCTGCAGGCGCTGTATGCGATCTTCGACAATTGCAACAGCCTGCACACGAATGCCTACGACGAGGCGATCACGACGCCGACCGAGGAGTCGGTGCGCCGCGCGGTGGCGATCCAGCTGATCATCAACCGCGAGCTCGGCCTGAGCTTCTGTGAGAACCCGCTGCAGGGCTCGTTCATCGCAAACGAGCTCACCGACCTCGTCGAGGCAGCGGTCTACGAGGAGTTCGACCGGATCTCCGAGCGGGGTGGCGTCCTGGGAGCGATGGACGCGATGTACCAGCGCAGCAAGATCCAGGAGGAGAGCCTGTACTACGAGCGTCGCAAGCATGACGGCACGCTGCCACTGATCGGCGTCAACACGTTCCTGCCCGACGAGGGCGCCGGCGAGCACACGGGGAAGCTCGAGCTGATGCGCTCCACCGACGCCGAGAAGCAGCACCAGATCGCTTCGCTGCGCGCCTTCCGAGCTGCTCACGCGAGTGAGGCGCCAGCCGCGCTCGCGTGTCTGGAGAGCGTTTCGCGTGCTCGCGAGAACGTGTTCGAGGCATTGATGGAGGCTGTCAAAGTTGCGTCGCTGGGCCAGATCTCGGCAGCGCTGTACGACGTCGGCGGAAGGTACCGGCGCAACATGTAACTCAGCGACCGTCGCGCGTCGGGTCGCAAGTCCAACACCCATCCATGAGGCTCATCGACGTCGTCGGAACCGTCCACGAACCCGCTGGCAGTGGCGCGCGGATCGTCTGCCTCGTACCCAGCATCACCGAGCTGCTCTGCGACCTCGGGCTATCTGAACAGCTCGTCGGGCGCACCGGGTTCTGCGTCCACCCCCGTGAGCTCGTCAGCACGATCCCCAAGGTCGGCGGAACCAAGGACGTCAAACTCGACAAGATCCATGGCCTCGCGCCAACGCACGCCGTCGTCAACATCGATGAGAACAGCCTCGAGACCGCCGAGGCACTCGCACGCTTCGTTCCGCACATCATCGTGACGCATCCGCAGGCTCCACGCGAGAACCTCGATCTCTACCGACTGCTTGGCGGCATCTTCAATCGGGAGGCCGACGCCGAGCGACTCTGCGCCGGCTTCGAGGAGGCCTACGCGCGGGCGTGCGAGCGCACGAGGCACCCGCGAAACGTGCTCTACCTCATCTGGCGCCAGCCCTGGATGACCGTCTCCCCGGCCACCTACATCTCTCAAACCCTCGCCCTCTTCAACTGGCACACCCAACCCGCGATTGCTGCGGAGCGCTACCCGAAGGTGGACATCAAGCAATTCGCCGGGAGCGTTGACCACGTCCTGCTGAGCAGCGAGCCCTACCACTTTCGGGAGCGTCATCTTGCCGAGGTTGCCGCCGTTGTCGACGGCGCCGAGGTGTCGCTGATCGACGGCGAGATGACGTCCTGGTACGGCAGCCGCGCGATCCAAGGCCTTCGCTACCTTGCGACGTACACGTCGTAGTCCGATGCTGGGACCGACCGCGATTCGATCCGCCCCATGCGGGCAACGATCGAGTCGCCCGGAGGCCTCGGCGCCGTGAGCATGAGATGCTGGGCAGAACCCTGCTCTGATGCCCGGAGCCTTTTACCGGGGCGCCATCCGCAGCGCGCCGTCGAGCCGGATCACCTCGCCGTTGAGCATCTCGTTGGAAATGATGTGCGCGGCCAGCGACGCGTACTCCTCTGGGCGTCCGAGCCGCGACGGGAAGGGGACCGCGTGGCCCAGTGCCTCGCGGGTCGCTTCCGGCACCGCCCACAGCATTGGCGTGTCGAAGATGCCAGGTGCGATCGTGCAAACGCGGATCCCAGCGCGTGCGAGGTCCCGGGCGGCGGGAAGCGTCATCGCGGCGATCGCGCCCTTCGAGGCCGAATACGCGATCTGTCCGATCTGACCTTCGAAGGCGGCGACAGACGCGGTGTTCACGCAGACGCCGCGCTCGCCGGACGCGGAGGGCTCGTTGCCGAGCATGCTTGCGGTCGCGAGCCGCAGGACGTTGAAGGTTCCAATCAGGTTGACCCCGATCACCGACTCGAATGAATCCAGCGCGTGCGGACCGCGCGAGCCGGCGAGCTTCTCCACCAGGCTGATGCCTGCGCAGCAGACGCTGATCCTTACCCCACCTGGCGCTGCGGCCGCCGCGGCGACGGCCTCCTGCACCTGCTCGGGCTCGGTCACATCGACGCGCACGAACGCCGCTCCCGTTCCGAGCTCCGCCGCCAGCGCCCGGCCCTTGTCCTCGTTGAGATCGGCGATCACCACCCGCGCGCCCTCGGAATGGAGGCGCCGAGCTGTTGCTTCGCCGAGGCCCGAGGCGCCTCCGGCGACGAGCGCACCGCTGTCTTGGATCTGCATAGCACCGAATCCTACGCCTGCTGTGCGTGCCTCCGGGTTCCGTCTCGCCGCCGCCGGCGGCGACCGATCGGACGATTGACGCAGCGAGCTGCACCGCGAGGCGCTTGCCGACTACCTTGCGCGACGCGTCTCGGCTGGGGCATCAGGGCCTGCGTCCGCGGCCGAGGTCCTCTGTTGTCGGGTGGCCGACGGCGGCCTGGTAGAGGCGTCCTGTGCGCGCCGAGTCAAACTCCAGACGCCGGCCGGACCGGACCGGAGGGGCCTGTGGTCTCGGGTGCGATGATGCCCTCAGGGTGCAGCAATGCCGGCGCACCGGGATCGAGGAAGTCCATGATGTGCTGCGCGTTCGCGTCGCGCCGTGTGAGCGCCGGCAAGTTCCATTTCGCCTCGATAGTTGCGAGCACGGAAGTGTGGTCGTGGACGACGTTCGTGGCCGCACCAGGCTTTGAGTGTGGCGAGACGACGATTGCCGGCACGCGCGGTCCGTACATGTCGTATCCGACGTCCGGATCGCCCGGCTGGAGGATCGGTTTGATGTCGTCCGGTGCGATCGCCGCCGGCGGCGCGACGTGGTCGTAGTACCCGCCGTGCTCGTCATAGAGATAGATCAGGCACGTCTGTGGCCACTGTGGCGACTGAATGACCGAAGTGACCACTTTGTATGCCCATGCCTCCCCGTAGTACATGTCCTGCGGGTCTTCTTCCGTTTCGGCGGGGTCCGAGCTGCTGAGGTCCGCACCGAGGCGTTTGAGCCAGTCGTCGAACGGCCATGGGAGCTGAGCGATCGGTGCTCCGATCCGGGATGCAACGCCGATCCGCGGGTCCAGGAAGCTGACCTGCGGCAAGCTCCCCGTGCTGCATTGATCATAAAAGGTGTCGATCGGATGGTGATGGTCGGCGTGCTCGAGGATGCCACGTCCGATCACCATGCTCATCGGGACATCGGAGAAGTAGTCGACCCAGCTGATGCCGTTCTTGGACAACAAGTCGAACACCGTTCCACCCGGAGGCGATGGGGCGACCAACGGGTCACCGTGGGTCATGGTGGTGCCGTAGGCTGTCCCGGCCAAGAGGAAGCGGCGGTTCGGGTAGGTCGGTCCCGGAAGGGAGCAGAACCATCGGTTCGCAACGGTGAACGTCGAGGCGAGCGAGTACGCGAACGGGAGAACCTCCGGCGTGTAGTAGCCCATCGGCTGCACGGAGTTCATCGCCTGGACGAAGCCGTCCATCCGGCCGCGGTTGATCTGATCGTGACTGTCCTTCCACGACTGCGACACATCCGAGCCCTGCGACGTGTTGGTCAGCGGGTATGCGGTCACGACGGCTGGCGTACCGGATCCACCCGGATTCGAGTTCGTGGCCGTGCCTGCTTGGAACGCCAGCCCGCAGACGTCGCGTCGCGTCAGCGAGAGGGCCCCGAGCAGGTTGTCGAACGAGTGGTTCTCCATCATCACGACCACGAGGTGCTCGAACGGCATGGCCGGGTTGGGCCAGCCCACGGGCTGGTCGGGAAACGGGCGGCTTCCAGGCTCGCGCAAGGGCTCTGCGATCCCGCTCATCCCGCGCACCGTAACACCAACTGACGCGGCCATCACGATTTCGGCGTGGGACCGGCGCGATCGGAGATCCCTTCCCGACCGCGTTTGATGGCGAGTTTTCAGATCTGGCCTTCGCGAGCCGATCGGTCGCGCGGCCCTCGTCGAGATGCAGCGTGTCGACGCCGATCCGGAGGAAGTGGTGCTGGAGGAAGCCGTCCGGGCGGTCCACGAGGTCCGCCGCGCGGTGCTCGGCTCATCGGCGAACTGCAGCGCACGCTTGAAAGGCGCCACTTCGTCGCTCGCCTGTCACCCGAACAACCGAACGGCGTTCCGCGTTCTCGTGGCTGAGCGAGCGATGATGCGCCCCGACCCGGTGGAGCACGGCGGCGGTTGGAGCGTTAGCCGAGCGCCGGCCCGCTGCCGCGGTCTGGGGACGACGGCGCCGCGGCAGGCCTGATGTACTCCACAACCACCGACTGGACCAGGGTTCGCAGGTCGACGCGATCGCCGACCACGATGCTGGCGTCGTGGCTCGGCAGCTCGACGAGGACCTTCTGACCGCCGTCCAAGGTGACCTCGAGCCTGACCGCGGATCCGAGGAAGGTGCGATCGGTGACGGCCCCCGGCCCCGCCGAGTCGGGCGCGACGGCGAGCGCCTCTGGGCGCAGCAAGGCATGGACCGCCGTCCCGCTCTCGATGGCGCTCCGGTTGAGCACCTCGAGACGTTGGCCGAGGACCTGCACTTCGCCGTTGTCGCCGGTGCGTCCAGGCAGGCGGTTCATCGCACCGACGAATCCGGCGACGAACGGCGTGGCAGGGTTCCGGTACACGTTCTCCGGCGTGTCGAGCTGCTCGAGGCGGCCGTCGTGCATGACGCCGACACGATCGGCGATTGAGAGCGCCTCTGACTGGTCGTGGGTGACGAACAAGGTGGTGATCCCGAGTCGCTGCTGGAGGTTGCGGATCTCGGCTCGGAGCTGGGTCCGCACGCGCGCATCGAGCGCCGACAGGGGTTCGTCGAGGAGCAGGACCGTTGGCTCGATCGCGAGAGCGCGCGCGATTGCGACGCGCTGCTGCTGGCCGCCGGAGAGCTGGTGCGGATAGCGATCTGCCGTTTCCGTCAGGCCGACAAGCTCCATCAGCTCGTCGGCACGCCGGAATCGCTTCGCCTTGTCCTGGCGGCGCATGCGCAGGCCGAAAGCGACGTTGGTGCGGACGTCCATGTTCGGGAACAGGCTGTAGGCCTGGAAGACCATGCCCATGTCGCGCTTATTCGGCGGCACGGATGTGACGTCGAGGTCGTTGACGAGCACCCTGCCGGCGTCAGGATGGTCGAATCCGGCAAGGATCCGCAATGCGGTCGTCTTGCCGCACCCTGACGGCCCCAGCAACGCGATCAGCTCGCCCCTATCGATTTCAAGATCGAGGCCGGCGAGGGCCGTCACTTCTCCGAAGTGGCGCTGAACGCCCTGAAAGGAAATCATCAGATCAGCCGGTTGGGGCCTGTTCCGGGCCTGCGCCCGACGACGAACGAGAGCGCGAACAGAAGCAGGAACGTGAACGCAAGCGTGATGATTGACAGCGCGACGGAGATACCCGCGGTCCCACTGAGGCTCGCCTGGATGAGAGCGACCGGGAACGTGTTGTACAGCAGGAGGCTCGCGATCACGACCTCGCCAAGGCACAACGCGATCGTCAGGAACATCGCGCCGAGCACGGCGGTCTCGACGTTCGGCAGGATGACCTGCGTGATCGTCGCAAACCACGAGGCACCGAGACCACGCGAGGCGTCGACGAGCGTGCGCAGGTCGATCGCGCGGACCCCGTTATCGAGTGCGCGGTACGTGAACGGCAGCGCCAGGATGACGTAGAACGGTGTCAGGGCGGTCAGCGGGTGATTGAACAGCAACCGCACGAGCCAGTGCGGTGCGTTGCTCTGCAGCTGCTCGAGGCCGGCGGCCATCACTACCGGCGGGATCACGATCGGGAGCAGCGTGACGCCTTCGATGAGCAGCGTTAGCTTGGGCAGCCGCAGCCGCACCCAGACGACCGTTGGCAGCATCAGGACGACAACAACGACGGCGGCGATCACGGAGATCTCGAGCGACGTGATCAATGCGGAGCGGATTGCAGTGTTCTGGACGATCTGCCCGTAGTTGCCCAGGCCGTAGCTGCCGTCGCTTTGGATCAGGCTGTACTTGAACGCGCAGACGAGCGGCCCGATGAAGTAGAGGACCGTCAGAACGAGAATCGAGACGCGCCACCCCTTCGGACGCGCTGTGGCGCGTCCCACGGCGCGCGGCTGAGGACCGGGGCCTGTGATCGTCTGGTTCGCGCCGATCATGCCGACCGGACCGGAGCTCATTGCAGCCACCTTCGGGCGCGTCGCTGAGCGAGCCAGTAGCCGACCATCACGACGACGATCACCGCGATCATCTCGACGCCGAGCGCGAGGCCCAGCCGGTCCGCCCCGACGAGCACGTTGCCGTTGATCGCGTCGTCGATCTGCGCCGGGACGATGTTGATCGTGCTGCCGACGAGCGCCAGCGCCGTCGCGTAGGCCGAGAAGGCGTTGCCGAACAGGATCAGCGTAGCGCCGAGCACCGCCGGCGTGAGCACCGGGATCGCGACGTGGCGCAGGTAGCCGGCCTTTGTTGCACCGAGCCCCTGCGCGGCCTCCCGCCATTGCGGGCGCATCCCTTCCAACGCCGGGGTGATCAGGATCACCATCAGCGGAATCTGGAAGTAGACGTAAGCCAGCCCGACGCCGAGCAGCGAGGAGATCGTGAAACCGTGGGCGTACAGATCGATCCCCATGTCCTTGAGCAGCAGCGTGAAGGCGCCCTCGGCGCCGAGCGTCGCGACCCAGGCGAACGCGAGCGGCACGCCGGCGAAGTACGCGAGCACCCCCGAGGCGCTCGACACGACTCTGCGCGCCATCCCTCCGGGTTTTCCGGCGACGACCGCGGCCGCCAACCAGACGCCGAAGAGAGCGCCGACGAGCGACGTCCACACCGACAGGATCACGCTGTTCTTGAACGCCGTCCGGTAGGCGGGCGAGTTGAACGTCGTCGTAAAGTTGCTGAACGTCAGCTGCCCCGAATCGGTTGTCAGTGCTCCGTGGACCACCATGTACAGCGGTAGGCCGAGGAACACCAGCACGTAAGCGGCGAACGGGACGAGACCCAGCCAGGCTCCGTCGCCGGCCGCCGCACGCAGGCGAATCCCGCGGCGCCGTGGTGGCGCCGCGGGATCGCTCCCGGCTCCTTCAGTCGGTGCGCTCAGGACGTCCAATTGGTCGCGACGACCTTGCCTGCCGCCGTGGCTTGAGCCGGCGTCGGGAACTCGGTCACGACGTTCTTGACCGCCGGAAGCTTGGCGTAAGCCGCCTTGTCGACGGTCCCGGCTGCGACCAGCGTTTGGAGCGCAACCGGGCGGGCGTACCCCTGCAGCCAGATGTTCTGACCCTGGGTTGAGTAGAGGAACTCCTCCCAGAGCCGTGCAGCCGCGGGATGGGGAGCTGTTTTGCTGATCGCCTGATCGTAGTACGCGGCAAACGAGGCGCCGTTGGGGTCGACAACCTGCCACTTGGTGCTGGAGGGCAGACCCCAGGCCCCGGCGACGTTCAGATAATCCCAGTTGATCACGATCGGGCACTGACCGGCCTCGATCAGGCTCGCCGCGTTGCAGTCGGTGCTGTTGAAATTGCCGAGGCTCTCGAGCTTCTTGAAGAACGTGATGCCCGGCGTGATGTTGTCAAGCGAGCCGCCGTTGTTCAGCGCTGCAGCCCACACGGCCGACAGCGCCGCGTTGGCGGAGACGGGGCTGCCGTTCAGGGCGACGTCGTGCTTGTACTGCGGCTGCTCGAGCGCCGCCCAGGTCGTCGGACACGTCTTGACGAGGCTCAGGTTGCAGCCGAACGAGACATATCCACCGTAGTCGTTATACCAGTCGCCGTTGGGGTCCTTCTGCGCGGCCGGAATGTCGCTCCAGGTAGCGACCTTGTACGCGGCGAACAGGCTTGCGCCCGCGTCCGCGAACGCCTGGCCGACGTCGACCACATCCGGCGCCGAGCTGCGACCGGCGGACGACTTGATCGCCTCGATCTCCTGCGCGCTCGAGTCGCTCGGTGCCTCGCTGTTGACGTGAATTCCGTACAAGTGCTCGAAGGTCGAGATCTCGGCTCCGTAGTTGGCCCAGTTGTTCGGCAGGGCGATCACGTTCAGCGTCCCCTCAGCCTTCGCGGACTTCACCAGGGCAGCCATGCCGCCGCCGGCGGCCGCGGACTGGGCAGTCGACCAGCTCACCGCCGCGGACGAGCTCGATGAGGACGAGGAAGACGATGAACTAGACGATGAACTAGACGATGACGACGAGCTGCCGCACGCACCAAGCACCAGCGCGGCGCCGACCGCGCCGGCGCCGAGCAGCACTCGGGTCGCTAGGCGTGCACACGAAACGCGTGCACGCTCTTTCTGACAGGTTCCCAAGGTTCCTCCTAAATGGTTATTCCGGCGACGCTCCACGCGCAGCCCGGACTGAGCGGAAGATCGGCCGATAGGCACGTGCCGCGCCGATCAAGCGCCGTCAACCTAGTCGGCCCGCGAATGAGAGTTGTTAACGAAAAGTGAATCCAGCGCCGGATGCTTGTGGCCTAATCTGTTCGTAACCGGAGCGCTGCGACCAGCTCACTCATTCTGCAGCCGCAGGGCTAGGGCGGCGAGATAGCGGAGGCCCTGGATCTGCGCGGCTGCCGCACGACGAAGGCATCTCGCCGTCGATGAGCGAGATCTGCGCTGCTTGCACGCTCGCGGCGACCTCCGCGAGATGGCGCTCGCGGAAGTGGAGGGCTCGCTGGCGAGCAGGACCAGATCGACCTCGCCCGCGAATGCCGCCGGCTCGACGACCGGGTAGCGATCGGCGTCCGTAGATCCCCCCGAGCAGACGGTAGCGCTCGAGATTGTCGAACGGCGCCTGCGCGTGAGTGACCACGAGATGCGGAACGAACTCCGCGAGACCGTGCGCGGTCTGGAGCCGGTTCTCGTCGATGTTGAGGATCACGTGCGTCGGCGTCAGAGCGCGGATTCGCTCGAGCTTGACGTCCTTGGGTCCCGCATGACAATCGAGCCGCTCGTGCTTCGAGCGCTCATCGACGCGCGTGGACGACAGGATTGGGTAAAGGTGGGCGGCATCATCGACCGGCTCGAGGCGGGCTTGCCCCGCGCCCCAGGAGGCTCGAAACGCTCTCGCTCACAGGATCCGGGATGAGGCGATGCGCGGGTCCGGAGGGTTGGCGCTTGCCGGGTTCGGCAAAACGCGTCGGCCGAAAGTCTCGCTGCGATCCAACGCGTCGTTGCAATTGGCGCAATCCCACGACCCCGGCGTGACGGAGACGTCGCAAAGTAGTCGTCGGCGCCCACGGTCAGACGCCTGGCGATGACAAGCGCAGGAGCGCGTGTCATCGAAACAGAACGGGACCATGCGATCGGCGCCAGCGGTGAGCGAGCTCGCGATGGCATTTGATGCGCAGGTCTCGTTGTGTCCCAGCCGTGCACAAGTCGCATGCCCACCGCAAGCGGGCGTCTACTCCATTACATAGCATGTAACTATTACCACGAACCTCTGTGACTATCGCCACACACTAGCGTCTAAGCGCGTTCGCAAGTTGCATCTTTTACAACATTGAACACGTCGACTATATTGACTTGTCCAAACCTCTCTGCTACGTTCACCGCAGCCTTTCGGCTTGACAACACCGTTAAGAGGAGTGCCCTGAAGGTGGCCCTTGTCACTGCCGAGTTAGAAGAGAACCTCGGGCTGCGCTACATTGCGTCCTCGCTCGAGGCGCAACGCCACGCGGTTGAGATCGTTCCCTTCAACACGGAATCAGACGCACCAACCGCGGTCGAGCGCGTCATGGCGCTCAATCCACAAATCGTGGGCCTGTCGATGATCTTCACATCACGCGCGCGCGAGTTCTGTGCGCTCGCCGAGCAGCTCCGCGAGGTCGGTTATCACGGTCACATCATCGGCGGTGGCCCGTTTGCCTCCTTTAACTGCGAATTGCTGGTGAGGGACTACCAGGCGTTTGACTCGATCGCGCTTGGCGAGGGCGAGGAGCTCATGTGCAAGCTCGCCGAGAACCTCTCTTCCCCGGAATTGGTCAACGGTCTGTGCTGCCGTAGCGATGCCGGCGAGGTTATCGTTCGGCCGGCGATCGGTAACCCGGACAAGCTGGACGAGTTGCCTTGGCCCAAGCGCACCACCTTTCACTCATACTTCGGGCAGCCGATCGCCAGCGTCCTGACAAGCCGGGGCTACTGGCGCGCGTGCGCCTTCTGCAGCATCAACGCATGGTACGAGCGTGGCGGCGGCCATAAGTTCCGCGTTCGCAGCGTGGACGACATCGTGGGTGAGGTGGCTGACCTATACCAGCGCTTCGGCGTGCGGATCTTCAACTTTCAAGACGACAACTTCTTCCTACCGAATGCGGCAAAAGCGGCGGAACGTTTTCGACGCCTTGCGGACGGTTTGAGGAGTAATGGCGTTACTGATATCGCAATCGCTGTCAAGGTGCGCCCGGACACTATTACCGAGGAGTCGATCAGCATCCTCGACGAGCTTGGACTGTTCCGCGTTTTCCTGGGCGTTGAGAATGCCTCAGAGCATGGATTGCACAATCTCAACAGGAAGAACACTGTCGATCAGATCTTGCAGGCGCTACGTATCCTGAACGATTTCGACGTGCACATCGCCTACAACCTGCTGATGTTCGAACCCGACACGACATTGTCGGACTTGCTCATCAACCTGCGCTTTATGGAGCGCCACATCGAGAACCCTTTCAACTTCTGTCGCGCCGAGGCTTATCCGGGGACCGGCTTGGAGCAAAAGCTCCTCGCGGAAGGACGCTTATTGGGCGATGCCTTCGGCTATGACTACCGACTCAAGGATCCTCGCTGCGAAGCCTTTCATCAGATCGCAAACTACGCCTTCTTTGATCGCAACTTCAGCGATTTTGGCCTGCACTATTTCAACATGCAGGTTGACTTCTACCTTCAGCTCTTGCGCCGCTTCTATCCGGTGGTCGTAAGCCAACAGTTGCGCGCGACAGTCCGGAACTTTATCAAGGAGACCAACCTCGACACCTATGAACGCTGCTCCGAGATCTACGATTTTGTGGAAGCGTGCAGTCCAACCGACGAACTCGAGCTCCGATCCTTCGCGCGCAGCATGCGCCTGCGGGTCGACCGGAGGAGCCGCGATCTCCTGGTGCGCGGACAGCGAATTCTGAACTGGCTGGAGGATTGCTACACCGGACACGTAGCCGGCCGAGCAGGACCGGCGCCGGTGCCTGACCTCGTCTCAAACGGCACTGCGGCCGGTGCGGGCGCTGTCCCCGGATTGGATTACACGAAACCAGGGTTCGGATGGGAGAACGTAGACCTATTCGGCGTGTCCTTCGCGCCGGTTCCATACGAAGTTTTGAGGTCTCGGCTCTCACAGGACGGGGCGGAATGTGCGCTCTCGAAAGTTGCGCCATAACAATGTGCTTTGGGTGTAGATCTCCTGGAGGGACTTGGAGCGGTAGATCCAGCTGGTGAAAGTTCGCTGGAAATCAGCAGTTTTGTTTGGTGCTGGCGGCGTTGGGCGGGTGGTCGGCCGGTAGCGCTTTGGT
>JBKQIR010000310.1:0-9495 GCA_052148275.1 Solirubrobacteraceae bacterium | reverse complement strand
GCGTCGACGAGCGTCGCGTCCAGCTGGGTGCAGGAGGAGAACCTCGGGAAGGCACTCCCGAACCCGCCGAGGATCACCAGCGGAAGAGTCCTCGTGCACAAGACACGCGAGCTCGTCACGGCGTAATAGCGTCCAGCCGTTCGCTTCAACGAGAAGGCCCGCCGACCGCCGGCCTCCTCGACATGTCGCCAGGGCAAAGTTGCGTCTACTAACCAGCAGCCCGCGCCTCGCGCGATAGCAGCTCAGAGGCGTCTTTGACGATGAACCGGGATATTACTTAATATATGCGAACATATGTTCGGAAAGGAGTACCAAATGACTGAAACCACCACCAAAACCCGCCCAGTCGTGACGACCCAGACGGACCATCAGCTCGGCATCATCCCAGCGGCTCGTCTTTCGAGCGTTGTCGACAGGACCACGAAGCTCTCTGACGAGGTCCTCAAGTCGCTTGAGACCAGTCAGCGGGAAGCGATCGAGGCGCTCGGGCAGTTCGTGATCGCCATCGAGGAGGCGTTCCCACAACAGGTCGCGGGCACGTCCGATGTCGCAAAGAAGATCACCGAGTCGGGCCTACAGATGGTCGACCGACTGGTCCACACGCAGCACGACTTCCTGCGCAGCGCCATCGGCAGCACTGGCAAGTCGTTGAGCATCCGCGACGACGCGTAGACCCAAAACGCCGAGTAGTCATCGACCGCGCAACAGTCGGCGCATCCCGAGCGCGTCACCATCAGGAGCGGGACTCGTGCTCGGCGCCGGCCGCGGCGCTCGGCGAGGATGTCAGCGCCGCTGGTGCTCGTCACGGCGCGGGGTTCGTCAATCCGCAGGACGATGCGGCCTTCGGTCTTTATGACCAGCGAAATGGGTTTCTGATGCCACAAGACAAACGCGTTACCGACAAGGCTCGCCTAAACGTTCCGCGAACCTCCGCCGCGCCAGTCGGCAAGCTCGCTGAACTCGCTCATCGCCCGTCGCGTACCACCGACGCGAACGACCTGTCGGCAAGCCTGCGATCGAGCGGGCGCTCTTTGGGCGTTGGCAGCGTCCTGAATCTTGGCGAGGGCGGCATGCTC
Organism: Solirubrobacteraceae bacterium; assembly: GCA_052148275.1. Classification (GTDB taxonomy): domain Bacteria; phylum Actinomycetota; class Thermoleophilia; order Solirubrobacterales; family Solirubrobacteraceae; genus Palsa-465. Next base: position 8,419 of record JBKQIR010000310.1, on the reverse strand, counting down.
GTCAAAATCAGCAGCGATCTCGTGGTCGGCGAGATCGTCGGCTTTGAGCTCGCGGGGCCCCGCTTCCGCTCCGTCGGTCTCGCGGCGGTCGCGCACCGAGAGGACGAGGCGATCGGCCTGCGCTTCGAGACCTGGGAGGGTTCCGTCGACCGCTCGATCTGTGACCTGGTCGCTGCACGACTGCGCCGAGGGCAACTCGGATCGTACGTTCGTGGCTGACTACCTCGGGCGGAATATCCCGAGTGGTTGTGCGACCAGGCGGACGACCGCTCCGGTCTCGTCTAGCTCGAACTCGGCGGTGACGCCGGGCTGTCCTTTCACCGCGAAGCGCAGACCTCGCCCTGCCTCCAGGTCGAGGGCTGGGGCGCTGGGCGTGGCGACGGTCAGCACGTGGTCGCCCTTCTGGGCGAAAGGCCCGTCCCGCCGATGAACGCCCGGCTTGGGGCGGAGCCGACGGTCAGGGCTCGCGTGACGATCCTGGCGCCGAGTGAATAGCCGCCAAGTTCGTAATCGGTCAGGCTTAGGTGCGCGATCAGCGCCAGCGCATCCAGGGTGAGCGCGTCGGACGGATAGGCTCTGCTGCCGGGCGGAACGCCGGCGCCATGACCGCGCATGTCATGCATGATCAAGCAGTTCCCGTCGGCGGCGAGCCGCTCAGCGATGCCGGTGTCCACCCACGTTGGCAGCGCAGACGCCATGTAGCCGTGCAACAAGACGACGGGCCGGCCGGTCCCGAGTTGGTGATACGTCAGCGGGGTACCGTCGTCGGCGGCGAAAGTCAGCGTGGTGAGCGCAGGCATGGTCATCGGCGGGAGCCAAGCGTACGCACAAACCGTTGGGACGTTCACAACGCACCCGACAGCCGCCGGCGGCGCGCGGAACTTCTCGGCGACGCCGTCCACTCTTGCTCGCCAACGAGCTTCTCCATCTCGATCCCCGCGGCCCTCGTTCGCGCGGATCTGGGGGCGCTGCAATCGAACCGGCATGCAAGTCGCGAGCAGCAGCGACCTGTGGTTCAATCCCCAGCGCATCGCGTGCCGTCGGGGGCAGCCCGGCCGTGTGGAGGTGCGCGAAAGGGAGGGCTATGTGCCCGTTCACTTCAACCACCTGGCTGTCGCGGCCAGCGACAAGCAGAAATCAGCAAGGTTCCTGAAGGACCTGCTCGGACTCCCAGAGCCGACGAGTTGGGGACCGTTCCTCAGCCTCACGCTCGATGACGGGATCCGGCTCGATTACGCCGAGCCTGGCGTGGAGTTCCCAGGCCAGCACTATGCGCTGCTCGTTTCCGACGACGTGTTTGACCGCGCCGTCGAGCGCATCAAGGCCAACGGCCTGCCGTTCTGGGCCGGTCCCGGCCACACGCCAGGGGCGATCAACACCAACCACGGCGGACGGGGCGTCTACTTCGACGACCCGTCCGGGCATCACTTCGAACTGATCACCCAGCCATACGGCGCCGACCTGTGAGTAACAGCGGTCCGGCGGTAGGCCATCCCGTCGGACCGCCGCAGCTCCCACGAGTGCACAGCAATCTCGTCGAGAGCCGCCGTCCTGACACTGACAGTCTGGCCGGGTCGCGAAAACCTGCTCTCGCTCAGCGGCAGGTACCCACGACATTTCGGCGCGAGCCGCGCAATGCGCGGGAAGCGAGCACGGCGACCGCGAGTACCCCCGCGAGAGCTCGATGCGCCTGGTGCTAGCCAGACGACCGAATCCAGCAAGCAGCAGAGCAGCAGCGGCGCCCCCGACGCCCTCACTGCCCGTATCGGACAACCTCGGCCGCGAGAGCCTCAAGGCACGGCGTGGCCGCTCTGGTGCCGGATGAGCGGCGGCGGCGCCCGACCAGCGCCACGGTCGGCGATGCGCCCGGACCGCTTGGCTCCGCCCTCGCGTTCGGATCCGTGGCGGAGCATCGCGCGCGCCGGCGATTCCGCGGAGTAACGACTTCGTCGCCTATGTGATGGGCGGGCGCTATTTTCGCCGCTTGGCGCTCTGACGTGACGGTCCCGGCGGCGCCTTCGTCTTCGGCAGTTGCGCCCACCGCCCGGCGACATCGCGTGCCTGAGGCCTCTCGCGGGAGGACTTGCTCGGGCGTGAACGCCGTCTCTCGGCAGAATATTGGCGCGATGAGCGACTCTGGTGTTGCGATGGCTGGCGGTCAAGTGGCTACGGGGAGACATGCCGGACGTCGCCAGTCGCCGACCAGGCGGCCTGCGTCGCCGCCGCGGCAGCAGTGGTTCGTCCATAAGGACACGTGGGATCGCGAGCGGGTGGTCGAGCGCTGCCGGGAGTGGGCGCGCCAGACCGGGTCGCCGCCCAGCTATTACGACTGGGGGCCGGTCGCGCGCGCGGAGGCTGCCGGCGCACCGGCGTCGCTGGCCGGGAAGTGGGAGCGTGAGCATCCCGACTGGCCGGCAGCAGCGGTCGTGTACCGGTATCTGCGCGGGTGGCGTGAGCTGCTGTCGCTGGCGGGGTTCCCGGCGGCGGCGGTGATCGAGCTGCCGTTCGCGGAGCGGGTGCAGGAGGGGCTTCGGCTGCGGGCCGACGGGCTGCGGTGGGCAGACATCGGCGAGCTGCTTGGGATTTCTCCGGATACCGCGAGGCGCTACGTGCACGTGCACGACTGCGAGCGGTGCGGCGAGCCGATCCTGGCCAGGGGCGTGTTGCAGTGTCGTCGCTGCTCGGGCGCGGGCCGCTCGCGTTGGGGCAAGCCGTTCACGGCGCGGGAGATCGTCGCGGCGATCCGCGCGTGGGAGCGCGTCGAGGGACGCGCGCCCGCGCAGATCGACTGGCAGCCGAGCGACCTGGGAGGGAACCCGCGCTGGGAGCGCGAATGCCCGCGGTTCCCGCCGCAAAGCCTCGTGACCCGCCAGTTCGGGTCCTGGAACCGTGCGCTGCGGGCAGCGGGGTTCGACCGGCCGCGCCCGCCGGAGGTCAGCGACGAGCAGATCCTCGCCGGGCTGCGGGCGTATCACCGCGACCACGGGACCTCGCCGGCCAGGGCGGATTGGCGGCGGGCTGGCCTGTCGCCGAACATCTCGACAATCGAGCAACGCTTCGGGTCCTGGAACGCCGCGCTGACAGCCGCCGAGCTTGCACCGCGTCGAGTCAGCCGCGACTGGAGCGATCCGGACATGATCGAAGGGCTGCGACGCTTCGCCGCCGATCACGGCCGCCCGCTGCGCGCGAGCGATCGGGTCGGATCCTTGTCCGTGTACCCCTCGCCGGCGCTGGTCGTGACCCGGTACGGCTCGCTCAGCGCCGGGATCCGCAAAGCCGGCCTCCAACCGGGCAACCCACCCCCGGTCACCGAGCGCGACATCATCCGCGCGCTGCGCGACTTCCGGCGCGAGCACCGCCGCTCACCGACGAGCTCCGAGTGGTCACGCACACGACGACGACCAGCCGCTGAGACGATCATCCGCCATTGCGGGTCGTGGGCGGCAGCGCTGACGCTCGCTAGCTTGAACCCGCCCGACCGGGTGTCGCGCGGACCGGACCGCGACCACATCATCGCTCGGCTGCGCGCGTACGAGCGCGAGCACGGCGCGCCACCCAGCGTCAGCGAGTGGCGACGTCGACGGCTGCGGCCCGGCGTCAAGCCGATCTACCGACAGTTCGGGTCCTGGCCCGCGGCGCTCGCCGCAGCCGGACTGCAATCGCCCGCGATCCTCCGCAAGCAGGCAGCCAGCCAGTGGGGCGAGGCCGAGATCATCGCCGCGCTCCGCGCCCACGCGACCGCGAAGGGCGGCACCGCGCCAGACAGCGACGACTGGACACGCACGACCGCCACGCACCCCTCCGCGCTACGCGTCAGGGCGGTGTTCGGCAGCTGGCGCCAAGCGCTCGCCGCAGCCGACCTCGCCCCCAAACCACCAAGCCGACGCTGGAGCGAGGACACGATCATCACGCTGCTGCGCGCCGACGCCGCCGCCAACGGCACCGCGCCACGCGCGTCAGACTGGGACCAGGCCGCCGACAGGCCCGCCCCCGGCACCGTCGCACGAGTGTTCGGCTCCTGGAACGACGCACTCGAAGCGAGCGGAATCGGCGTCAACAAGAAACAGAACTACTGGACCAAGGAACGGATCCTCGAAGCGCTGCGACACCTCGAGCGGCAACTCGGCCGACCTCCCACCTCGGCCGAAATCAGCGCCACCCTCCAGCCCGGCTGCCCACCCGCCGTGATCGTCGCGCGCGCATTCGGCAGCTGGCGCGCCGCCGCCCGCCAACTCGGCTGGCCACAACCCCCACGCCGACCATCAACCGTCATCACAGCCTCCCTACGCGAAGCGATCAGCGAGTTCGACCAGCTCCCTAGCCGCGCACGCTGGCAACAACTCGCACCCGCCCGCGACTGGCCCTCAGCCCACACGCTCACCCGCCGATACGGCAGCTGGGGCGCCGTCCGCACTGCAGCAAACGAGCTCACGCGCCGCAGATAGCACCCCGCCCGAGTCGACCACCCCAGCCGCGGTCCGCGACCCCAACTCGATCATCCCGACGTCCGCTTCCGTGCCGGCGGGCGCTCACTCACCGGCGGGAGCCGGCGGTCAGCAGCAGTCGGCCGCGAACGAACGCCCGGTCGCCTCCGACATACGACCAGCCATGTTCCGTGCTAGGCGACCATTCCTGGACACCAACAAAGCGCAGCACACAGAAGATGCTGCCGCGTCGTGCGAAAGCGCGCGCTCGTATGCATCCGTGTCTGCAGCGTCGGCAGGCGATTTGGCCCGGAGCACCACACGCTCCAAATACAGCGCGCGAGCATCCAGCGGACCACGCGAAGCCCGTCGCGGGAACCCGCTCCGGTCGCCGTGCCCCGCGCCGGCGCCGCGGCTCCCCGAGGGCCGAAAAGCTCGGTGGAGCGCCGCGCCCGCTCCCGTCCGGCCATGCGAGAGTCTCGACGTCGGACGTGATGACGCGCGTGCTTGCCATGCGAGTTCTGCTCTGTCGGACGAATCCGGCACTGCACGGACGGCGATCGCTGGCTCTCCGAGATCGTCCGTAGCAGACGCGAGCGAGGGAGTCGGCGGCGGAAGCGCCCGCCGCCGACCAACCGCGCACACCACGGGCGAGACGGTGGTCGGCTCCGGGCCTATGCGACATCGGCGAACTCGTCGCCGATGTCAGCTGTGACTGCGAAGTTGAAGTTGCCTGGCCCGGCGGACAGCTCGAGCGTGCGCAGCACGTGAGGCGGTCGTCGTATCACCCCCGTCGAGTGCCAGGGTTTGAAGAACACGTCCCCGAAGGCCGCCGGCTCGCGTTCGCTCATGCGCCGCGGCCCGATCGCGTTCTTCACCCCGAGGCACCACGTATCGACGAGATAGCCGCAGACGGCGAGCCTGCCACGTCGCGACGGTCGTGCAATGACCACCTGCGCGACGCCAGCCCGTCCTTTTGGGGCCCTGCCTCCGTCGCTCCAGTCGGGATGGCGATCCACGCGAAGGCCGTTCGGCCACCCTGAGCTCACCCAGCAACGGACGGGCACCTGCGGATGTTCGCGGTCGCGCTCCGCGGCGATGGCACGTACCACGCCCGCTACCTCCGCCGGGCGCACGCCGAGCGCTCGGGCGATCTCTTGGGGTGAGCGACCCCCGGCCCGCAGGGTTCTCACAGCATCCAAAAGCTCGTCCGCGATCCACGCCCGCGGATTGTTGAGCGAGCGCCCCGGACCGCAAGGATCATCGCCCGAGCGCGCGCCCCGCGGCGAGACGGTTCTGTCGTCGGCTACCCGTAGAGTCCACGAATCGTGGACGGCAGCCCCAGCCCATCGTGCGCCCCGAGGCGCAGGTCCGATCGTACGCCTCCCTCAGCACCGGCGCCGAAGCAGCGCGGTATCGCCGCGAAGGTCGCGGCGGCTGGCGAGGGGATCCAAGGGTTCGACATCCCGTTGCCCGAGCTCATGGACACGGAGCAGCAGCGGGCGGCGGCACGGGAGCTCGCCCGTCAAGCGGGGTTGGTCCCGGCGATCGGCCGGTTGCGGGAGCTTGTCGCGTTCGTCGGCGCGGGTCGTGTGGCGACGCAAGCCGGCAAGCTGAAGCCCGCCGATGCGGTCGCTGTTGCACGGCGGCTCAGCACGTCCGACAAGATGCTCGGCTGCGCCCGCTCGATGGCGGACCTGCCAGAGGTCGCGCACGTGTTCCAGTGGGCGACTGCGGCCGGGTTTCTGACCAGGCGCGGGACGAGGATCGTGGCCGGGCCCTGCGCACGTGAGCTGGAGCACGACCCGCTTGCCGCTTGGACGAGGGCTGCGATCGTGCTGCTCGACCATGGTGTGCTCGACGGCTTTCGCTTGGGGTGGCGCAAGACCTACGTGGAGCGGCTCGATGCCGATGCGCCGTTCTTGCTCGCGGTGATCCGCGAGGCCGGAGGTGCGCTGCCGTTGAGCACGATCGAGGATCGCGCGTGGCCGCGGGTGGCGGCCATCTATGGCTATGACCTCGATGATGCCGGCGAGCGTGAGCATGTCGCCTGGCTGCTCAGGGCGATGGTGGCCCAGTTCACCGACCTCGGCGCCGCAGCCCGCCACGACGATGATGTGGTCCTCACCGAACTGGGAGACGTGCTGGCCACCGCGGCCACTGCGGCAGAAGCTCGGGATCGAGCCGGGCTCTGAAATCGATTTCGAGCTCGATGAGCGCGGCGCGCGGCTGGTGCGTGCGGAGACCGCGAGGGGTAAGGCGATCGTGCGGCGGATGCGAGGGCGCGCCACCGTCGCGATGAGCACCGACGAGATCATGGCGCTCACCCGCGGCGACGAGTGGCCGGCCTGTGACCGGCACGCTCGTCGACTCAAACGTGCTGCTGGACCTCTTCACCCGGGATCCTCGCTGGCGCGAGTGGTCTGAAATGCGGCTCGCCGAGGCTTTCGACCGCGGGCCGACGCTGATCAACCCGATCGTCTACGTCGAGATCTCGATCTCGTTTGAGCGGATCGAGGAGCTCGAGCAGGCGCTGCCGCCGGAGCTCGAGCGGGAGGCGCTGCCGTGGAAGGCCGCGTTCCTCGTCGGCAAGTGCTTCCCCGAGTACCGGCGACGTGGCGGCGAGCGGCGCTCGCCGTTACCTGACTTCTACATTGGCGCGCACGCTGCGCTGACCGGCCGTGCGCTGCTCACGCGCGACGCTGGCCGCTACCGCTCGCTCTTCCCACGCATTGAGCTGATCTCGCCGTGACCGCCTGCGCCTACCGCCCGGCCACCAGAACGCCCGGGAACCCGCCGCGCACCTTCGGCCCTGTCGGTCGCGCCCGGGCTTTGCCGATGTCTGGCGGTTACGATGTCCGTCGTTGACTGACGCTGTGCCTGTCCGGAGCATGAAGCAGCTCTTCGAGCTGGCGTTGCAAGTCGAGCCGCCGTGGCGCGTGGTGAGTAGCGACCTCGACTTCGCGCGGCGGCGAGTCGATCTGCGCGTGGGCTTCCGGGCCGGTTCGCGGTTCCCATGCCCGCAATGTGGGCGCGCCTGCCAGGCCGTCGACTTCACCGAAGGCACCTGGCGCCAGCCGGACATGATGGCGTTCGAGGCGTTTGTCACCGCGCGGCTGCCGTCAGTCCGCTGTCCCGAGCACGGGAACGTGGCCCTGACGCCGCCCTGGGCGAGCGACCACGAGTCGCTTCGGGACCTGATCCGCGACGCAAACACGGACCCGCTCGACGATACGTCAGCTCATCGCAGTTCGCGTCGCACCCGACCGCCCAGGAACTCCGGCCCAGCTCCTTGGCTCCCCCTCTGATCTGAGAGCGCAAGAGCACGCGCGCCGTCATCTCACATGGGACGGCAAGACTCTCGCCACAGTAGGGACAAGGTGGCCACGGTGGCCCGTTGCCGGGGTCGAGCTCGATGACCGCGGCGAGCATGGTGGTCGCTGAGGGGCGGAGCGGGCAGTGCTGCTCCTTGAGGTTGACGACCACCCGTTCAAGGCGGCTGCTGATCCCAACCGGCAGATGGCAGCCAAGGCGGCGTGAGCCGCGGCGCCCGCTGAGCGGGCTCTGACGAGCCTCGCGGCGAGTCGCTCGCGCCGAGGAGCGAGACGGCTCGGTAGGTCGCCTCGAGGTCGGGGTCAGAGTGGGATGGTCAGGGATGAGTTCTCAAATTGAGACAAAAATGATCCAAACTAGCCTAACAAACCAAATCTAATCTGGCTAGCCTACTCGTATCAGCCGAAGCCAATTGAACTGAGGTGCCATCTTGCTCAGCCTCGCCCACGTAAGCGCGACGCCAGACCCAACCGGCCCCCCCGCGCGCGATTCGCATGAGCTCAGGCGTGTTTGCGCAACCGTGCTCGAGCAGGCGGCGCGGGCGCGGCTGGAGCTGCACCGCATGTACGGCCAGCAGGCCGACGCGTTCACGTTCACGCTTCCGCTCGCGCGAGGGCTGCGATGAGCCTGCGTGCCGTGGAGCGGCCGGGGCACCGGTTCAC
>JBKQIR010000309.1:0-16554 GCA_052148275.1 Solirubrobacteraceae bacterium | reverse complement strand
CGCACCTCAAAACGCACACAGACGACAAGCACTCCGGCCGCGACCACCCCCAAAAGCCCCGAAAACACGGGGCCTCCGCGCGCATCCCCGCATCCTCAAGACCTTCCTACGCTTGGTTTAGGGCTAGCTCAACGGCGTTCCGAACCACCACCGGTGCCCCTCGAGATCTCTCGCCTCATACTCCCGCCGCCCGTAGGGCTGGTCGACAGGGGGGCGATCGATCTGTGCGCCCGCAGCAAGCGCCCGAGAATAGTGCGCGTCGACGTCGTCGACAACAATCGCTAGCCCACCGCTGGCGCCTGCCTGAGAGGGTGGCGAGACCATCTGGTGCTCGGTCGTCACGCGGTGTAGCCAGATGACCTCGCTATCCACGAAAACCTCGCCGTGCACGACGCGACCTTCATCGTCTCGATCAATCCGACCAGGCCGAAATCCGAAGGCGTCGACCAGAAAGTCGTGGCTAGCCTGGATGTCCTCATAGACAAGCAATGCGATGATCCGCTGAGAGTTGGGCATGCGATCAACCTAACGACAGCGGTCGCCGTCTTGGACAATAACATCGAGTCGGAGCCACGACCAGCACAGATCATCGACCGCGACGAGGGTCGATGCGGGACACGGCACTCGCCGAAGGCACGTCTCCGTGCGGCGCATTCAGCATCGCCGGTTTGCCTCGGCAACCTCACTGCGCTTGTGCTCTCGTCCGGCCGGTTCCCCGGCGGTGGCTGGTCGGCTCAGGTGACTGCTTGACGCCTGAGTGAGCACTGTGGCGGCGGCGGGCAACAGCACTGGTTGCTCACAGATGGAGCAGTGCGTCGACGTGGCCTGTGATCTGCTGCGGCTCGTCCGCAGCGGGAGCCACAGTCACGCTCGTCGCCAACGAGACTCCCCAATTGGGATGCAGAAGCTCCACCCAGCATCCGCGCTGGCTGGCGCGCTGAGGGTAAGCCCGCGGCATGCGTGCCGCGGGCTGAGAGACCGCCGGCCCCGTGATGCAGAAGGGTTGATTCTGGCGGCTGACGAGCTGGCGGAGATTGGGGCGCGTGTCTACGTCGGCGAGGCAGCAGCCCATGCCGCGCAGGCGTTCGCCCAGAGCGGCTCGTGCTCTCGATCCGCACCGTGGAATCGCCTGTGTATCGGGCTCACGGGCAGGGGCAGCCGGCGCAGAACGTCGTTGGCCTCCCGCGGGTGCGGGAGACCAACGGTTCGCGGGGTACGTCGGGCTGTGAGCCCGGCAGGTTTCAGCTTGCCTGGCAGACGAGCTTGCTCGAGGCCCCGCCGCCGCTGCTGTTAGCGACGCTCTGGCTGATATGGGTCACGGTTTCGGTGTTGGTGGTTGCGTTGTCGTATGTCTCCACTGCGAATTGCAGTGGGTTGAACAGCGGCCCTGTCTGAATGGGATCGTTCTGGGGTGTGTCGAACAGCTGACTGAGCAGCGTGGCACCGGGGAACTGGCCGTTCGCGCCGTGGCTGTGCACGAAGGTGTCGTCCGACGTTGCGTAAGCCCACTGCTCCAGCGCCCCGTCGCCCGAGACCGCGACCTCGACGCCGCCCTCGGTGGGCACCCCGGCGAAGGGGAGCCACGTCGAGACCGTGTAGGAGTAGGTCGAGCCTGAGTGTACGTGGATCTCGAAGTATGCGCACGTGTATGAGGTCAGGTCGTTCGCGCTCCCGGGCGCGTCGCCCGCGGAGAGCCGGTACAGGTAGTAGGCGAGCGGGAACAGCGTCTCGTACGCGGTCCGGCGAGTGGTGAGCAGCAGCACGTTGGCCGTCTGGCTCAGCTGCTTGTCTGTAAACGACCAGTCAGCGGCGGCGCCGGGGGAGTCCGCGGCGTTTTGTGCCGCGTCTTGGAGCTTGGTCCAGTCGCTTACCAGGATGTCCCCGATGCTGCCCAGTCCACCGATGCTGGTCTTGTACTGCTGCTCGAGCTGCGCGCCGAGGGTGGCGCCAGTCGTGGCGATCTGGTCGTCCGGGAGGTTGACCCCGGAGTCGTTGTCGTTGTAGTCGTCAGCGAGCCCGAGACCGGCCGCCAGGACGTTCAGCGGGCCGGAAATCGCGTCGACGCCGGGAAGGCTGCTCACCAGCCACAGCATGTCGCTGGCGACTGCCTTACTGTCGACCGTCGTGTGCGCGCTGCTCGTGGCCAGATCGTTATCGACGGCCTCGGTGATCGACTGGATCTCGGTGGGATTACCTTGCGAGTCGACCAGCGGCTTCTGCATGTCGGCGATGAACGTGTCGACAATCGCGACGTCGTTCCACTCGGTCTGCAACTGCTTGATCACGGGCTCCGCCTCGGCCTGCGTGAACAAGCCGCACGCGGAGTCGTTCGCGATCGTCTGGTAGAAGCTCGGCTGGCCGATGTCGCTGGCCCAGCCGGCCCAGTTGCTCTCCAGGTTGAGGTTCGGGTAGTTGGACTCGATCGGCATCTGCAGGTGGGCCCCGGGGAGGTTCTGGGCCACGCAGGCGAGCACGTTCTGATCGACGTGGGTGTCGCGGTCGGGCCAGGCGCTAGGCGGCAGAGCGATGATGCCGGGCAGCGTTCCGGCCAGCGGACGGCTGGCGTCCTCGAGGGTGCTCGGGTCGTAGGACTCGGAGGGATAGAACTCGTTGGCGTCGTTGTACGCCAACAGTCCGGTCAGCCTCCCACCGCCGGAATTCTCGGCCGTCGCGACCTGCGTCGTCTGGTTGGGATAGCCGATCGCGCCTCCGATCCCAACCGACGCGTACTCAGAGTTGCTGTCGCCGTTGAGGACCTCGAAGTAGAACTGGCTGCCGCCGAAGTGCTCGATCTCGGAGGCGATCTGATCCCACCACTGAACGGCGGCCGTGTCGCTGCTCACCGGCGCTCCGACCTTGCCGATCGAGCGCACGATGATCGTCGCCTGCGGGTCATCGTCCCAGCCGGTCAGGAACTGCTGCATGTTCGCCAGCCCGGTGGTGTCGTCGCTGAACGTCCCCTGGTCCTCCAGCTTGAGGCTGCCGGAATCGAGCACCACGACGAAGAACCCGGCGCCGCCGCTGAGGTTCTCCGAGGTGTACGTCGCCTTCGGCAGGACGCTGCCGGCCTCGTCACTGCCGACGGTGACGACCGCCGGGTCGGCGCTCGGGTCGCCCGTGTCAAACGGAACCCGGGTGTCGTCGACGAACATGTAGTTGCCCTCCTCGCTCAGATCCTGGCGGAAGTAGCCCCGGAGCGCGGTGGCGGAGTGGGTCGTGTTGACCTGGCACCCGCTCGTGTGGCCCTGTCCTCCGGGCAGGCCGGGGATTCCGATCGCGGAGAACTCGCTGCACGTCCCGCTGGTGGTGTTCCAGGCGAGCGGCGCCTGGCCGGACGCTGCCACTTGGGGCACCGGCGGGGCCCCGATCTCGGCGAGCGCGTAGTTGACATTGTTCGCCGCCGCGCCGGCTCCGCTCGCAGTGGAGTTGGTGGGCGCGTTGTTGTCGAAATCAGGCCGGGTGATGATCACGAGGTCGCTGCTGGACAGGCGTGAGATGGCGGCTTCCATCTGCCCTGCGCCCGCCCAATCGTTCGCGTACGACTCGTTGGACGCGAGCGCCAGCGTGGAGCGGTCGAGCACGACCACTTGCAGGGCGTCGGTCTGCACCGGCGCCGCGTAGAACTCGGCCCCGGGCGTGCCCGGGTCGCCCACCTGCACGCCCCACTGCTCGTTCTGGCCGGCGATCGTGTCGACCGGCAGGCCAAGCGGTCCGGCCGCGATCGCCGCCGTCAGGGTGATCTGGCGGCTCGAGCAACCCCGCGCGCACAGCGATCTCGCACCGGCCTTGGCGCCGGCAGGGATTTCACCGGTCGTGACCCGCAGGACGTAGCGCCCGGGGCGATCGGGACGGAGGGTCGGGTGCGCGCTCGAGGCGCCGGTCAGGCGCGCCCGCGAGCCCGTGGGCTTGCTCACGATCCTCCAGTGATAGCCGACACGGGCGCCCGGAGCGGCCTGCGGCAGACCGCCGGCGCTCAGTTGCGCCACGCGTCCGACCTGCGCCTTCGGCGCGCGCCATCCACCCCACACGTGCGCTTGTGATGGCTCCGTCGCCTTCACAGAACCCTTGGGAGCCGGCTTGGTGGACTCCACAGGACGTTTCATCGCCGCGCTTGCGGTCGAGCCAGACGCGAATAGCCCGGGGCCGGCGGCCCCGCCTGCGGTCGCGAGCAGGGTCAACGCGAGGCCCGCGCTAATCGAGATCCGGCGCCACCGGCCCTGCCGCGATCGCCGCCGCTCCTGTTCCTTGAAAGTGTCCATGTCAGCTCCTTTGGGTCGGGTGGGCGTCTCGCGCCTCGACGGCGCGCGACGCTCGTCATGGGCCAGACTGTCCCCCCGCGCCCGCCTTACGTCGTCAGTACGCGGCTACTCCAATTCCCAGACCGACGTACTGCGTGCCGTGAGCGCCGACGCGGCCCGACGCACCCACCACGTTCCCGACCCGAGGACTGCGGGCGCCGCGCGGCCAGCCGCTGGCGCGAGCCGTTCATGGACGGCAGCCCGGATGCTCCCGGAAATTGATAGCCCAGCGGATGACGACGCGAGTACAGATGACCCCTGTAACGCTGCTGCCTGCGGACACCGCCGTCAGGAAGCCGTAGCGGCTTCCCCATGATCGCCAGGCGAGCGGGCGTCTCGATCCGCGTCGCGACGTAACCCGCTGCTACTAAGCTCGTCGTCGCCGGCGGGTGGACAGAGGAGGTGCCGAGTCGGGCGCCGAGGGTGGCTCAATGGCGGCTCGACGCGGCCGGGCAGATTCCCAACGACTCCTCGACGACGCCGCGCGAGCGGCAAACCCGCGGGTCGACCCAACCTCGGGCCGCGCTCGTGCGGTCAGGGTCGACGCGGGCCGGTGATTGATTGGTGATGACGCGGTCATCCTCCCCAACGGCGTAGGGCCGGTCGCAAGTGGCGAGCTACTGAATCTCGCTGCCACCGACACTGAGACGCGCGATCGTCAGCGCGCCCGCCGCCAGCGCCCGCACGGCGGGGCGCCCGGCGTCAGAGCTCGCGTCGGTCGCTGACTCCGAGCTTCTGCATCGCCCGGTACAAGTGCGACTCGACGGTGCGCACCGACAGGACGAGCCGCTCGGCGATGTCAGCGTTCGAGAGGCCCTGCCTAGCGAGCTCAACGAGCTGCGCTTCGCGGGTGGTCAGCCCAATCGCGTCCTGCTCGAGCCCGTCGATCATCGGCAGCGCGGCGCCCTGGCCCTCGACGAACAGTCCGCGTGACCGCGCCGCTGCACGGCGCGCAGAGTCTTGGCGCCCCGCGGCGACGAACGCTCGCGCGGCGTCGGCCGCCGCCTCGGTCGCGTAGCGGAGCGTCCCGATCTCGGCGAACGCCTCGGCCGCGGCAAGGAGCGCCGCGCCGTCGCCGGCGGCGCATCCGGCGGCATGGTCCGCGTAGGCGAACACGAGCGGCGCATCGCAGACGTCGCACACGGCCCTCAGCACCGGCGCGACGCTGCGCGGAGTCGCCCCGCAGCGCATCGCGTCGTAGCGGAGCTGCGCATCGTAGAGCGGCATCTTGGCCATCGCCTCCGCACCCTCGAGGAGAATTCGCTGCGCCTCGCGACGGTCACCGTGAGCGTCTGCCGCCCAGGCGCGCGCCCGGACGAGATACGGGACCTGGTTGGGCATCGGATCCTGTCCGTGCAGGGCGTCCTCACAGCGCGCGAGGAGGCGGTACATGCGCTCGAGATCGCCGGTTAGCCGGGCGACGCCTGCCTGCGTCGCCCACGCGATGAGGAGAACTCCGAAGATGTCGCGCTGCTCGAAGTGCAGCTCCGCCTCCGCCAGCCAGCGCTCTGCGTCCCGGTAACGCCCTGCCAGGGCCGCGATGCCGCCGAGTCCGATCGCGCCGACGCCGGCGGCTGCGTCATCCCCGGTGCGAACCCCGGACTCGAGCAACTCTCGCGCGTCTCGCTCCAGCCCGGACCAGTCCAGACCGGTCTCGTACGGGACCATCACCTGGCCGATCAGCGCGATCTCCGCGATGTGGCTTGTGATCGGGAGCGTCGGACGGAGCCGGCGGACCAGGTCGTGGGCCTCGATCGTCCTGCCGCTGTAGAAGAGGTTCACCGCGTACAGGGGCTCCAGCTCGCGCCGAAGGTCGTCCTGGAGCGTGTCGTCGGCGAGCGCCTCGCCCGCCACGGCGACGACCCCTGCCGGGCCCTCGATCATCGACGCGATGTGGAGGCGCATCGGGTCCAGTCGCCGTCGCCACGACCCCTCCGGCCACCAGTCGGCCGCCCTCGCGAGCAGCGCCTGCGTCTCCTCGGCACGCCTCAGCCCCCAGAACAGGACGGGGACGCGCTGCTCGAGATACGCGATCGCAGCCTCCTGGGACCCGAGCTCCCCCTCCAGTCCGGCGAGGACCGACTCCGCGTCCTCGAAGCGCTTGCGGACGGCATCGGCGCGCGCGAGCAGCAGGCCGGCTTCGAGCCCGCCGCCGGCTGCGGCCGCGCGCCCGGCCAGCTCGGCGCCGAGGTCCGGGTCGCCGCTGAGGTTCGCAGCGCGCGCCGCTGCAATCAGCACCGGCGTGGAGATCGGCGCGCCGGCGTCGAGCCACCAGCGCGCGACGCGCAGTGCGTCCTCGGCGTCGAGGCCACCACGCCGCTCGAGCATCCCCGCCAGCGCGAGCCGCAGCTCGCGCGCACGAAGCGACGGTAGCGAGGATCGGATCGCCTCGCCGTACAAGGGGTGAGCGAGCCGAACGAGCTCGTCATCGCCCGACCTCGCGACCGTGATCAGGCCGCGCGCTTCCGCCGCCGATGCGGGCTCGCGGCCCGCCAGCTCGACGAGATTATCGACGACGAGGGGCTCACCGAGCGCGAGCAGCTCGAGTACGCGGCGCTCGGGGTCCGCCAGGTGAGCGAGCCGCGTGGAGACGGCCTCGGTGAGCGAGGCGCTGAGCGGCGGACGGCGTGGCATCCGCCAGAGTCCGCTCACCTCCTCGAGCGCCCCGGCGGCGAGCGCCCCGATCACGAGTTCGCGCACGTACAGGGGGTTGCCCTTGCTCGTCTCCCATACCCAGCCGCGCACGCTCTCCTCGACCGGGCCGCCGACGATGCTCTCCACGAGCTGCGCGGTCTCCGGTTCGTCGAGTGTCGCCAGCTCGAGCCGCTCCGCGCCGGCGTCCTTCCATAGCGAGACGATCGCGTCGGGGCACGGCTCGCCCGTGCGCACGGTCACCAGCACGAAGCCGGTCGCTGCGTTGGCCAGATGGAGCACGAGCGCCGCCGAGGTCGGGTCGAGCAGTTGCGCATCGTCGACCCCGACGACGAGCGGCCGGACACCGGCGAGTTCGATGAGCGCTGCCGCACTCCCGCGCAGCAGCTCGAACAACTCATCGGAGCGAACGTCGCCCGGGATCACGCCGGCGAACGCGCCTAGCGGCACGCTCGCCGCGCTGCGCGTCGCCTGGATCCAGAGCGTCGTCGCGCCCTCGCGCTCGGCCTGCGCAAGCGCTGTGCGCGCGAGCCGGGACTTCCCCACGCCCGCGCTGGCAAGCACGACGACCCCCGTCTCACGAGCCGAGCGCGCACGCGAAATCCGCTCCAGCTCATCCGCGCGCCCGATGAAGGGCCACTCCCTTGGTGCGGAGCCTGCAATAGACGATGAACCGCGCCCCGCCACCGCTGCGCAGACTATACGCCCGACCGCGACCGGCTCGGCGCGCGTCATCTCAGTAGCGCGAAAGCCGGCGATTCAGTACTCGTCCACTGACGACGCCGGCGTGCGCGGCCTGCACGCTGTGAGCATGGGCGATGACGCTTACTCGCAGATCCCGCGAATCACGACAGACGACCCGGACGCCTGGCTCGACGAGTGGATGGCGGCCGCCGGATCGGTCTGGGCGGATGCGACCGCCGCCGATCACGCCGGGCTGCGGCCCGGCGCCCTGGCGCTCTACCGTCGCGCGGCAACCTACTACGCGCTCGCCTTGGAGCGCGTCCTTCACTCCAGCGAGCCCGAGCGCCAGCTCGACATCTGGCGGCGCCAGCGCGCGTGCTGGCAGCGAACCGTCGATCTCAGCCCCGTTCCCGGACAGCGCCTGGCGATCGCCTACGAGGACACCACGCTGCCGGGCTTCTTCTTTTCCGCACTCGACGCGAGCCCCGGCGAGCGGCGGCCGCTCGTCGTGATCAACAACGGTCTCGGCTCCCCGACCTCGCAGACGTGGGCGCGCGGAGGGTCGGCCGCCGGCCGGCGCGGATATCACTGGATGACGTTCGATGGGCCCGGCCAGCAGGCCGCGCTCTACGAGCAAGGAATCGTGTGCCGGCCCGACTGGGAAGCGGTGCTCGGCCCCGTGCTCGACATGCTGCTCGCGCGACCCGACGTCGATCCCGTGCAGGTCGCGATCATCGGGCTCGACGACGGCGGGCATCTCATGGCTCGAGCGTTGTGCTCCGAGCGAAGATTCGCCGCCGCGGTCGCCGATCCGGGCATCGCCGACCTCGCTGGCTTCTGGATCGATGCGCTCTCAGCGCCCGCGCGTCTGCACCTCGGCGACGGCGACCGCGTGGCGTTCGAGCGCGAGCTGCACCTCGCCGAGCTGTTCTCCCCGGCACTCACCGCAAGCCTGCGGCTTCACGGACAACCGTACGGATTCGACCGCTGCTCACGCTTCGATCTCTACCGGTCGATCCTCGCCTACCGCGGCGACGACGAACTCAGCCGCGTCACCACGCCGCTGCTGATCGCCGCCACCGAGGACGAGCCGGTGACCCCGGCCAGGCGCGAGGACAGCGTCTTCCGCTGGCTCCAGCAGCAGTTCGATCTCGCCGCGACCCGAGCCGGCGGCCGTGCCACAGGTTCCGACCCGTTGCTGACCTCCAGCCCACATGGCTCGGTAGAGGTGCGCCTCGACCGTTCACACCGAGGGCCCAGCGCGGCGAGCGCTGATCGCCACGCCCGGCCGCGCGAGCGCACACCGACCGAGGGGACGCGGACGGCGTCGAAGACCGAATCCGCGGAGCTGTCCATCGTAGGCGGACGCAGCCGCGGTAGCCCGGCCAGGGGGAATCGTCTGCCACGGTCTGGGGGTCCAATTTCGTCGGGATTAGCATCGCTCATCGCCAACGTCGATGAGCCCAGGCGCCGGGGTGGCGCGATCCTCGCGGCAGTCCGCCGCAGCCGGCTGCTGCGGGAGCTCACCGGCCTGGACCGCTCGCGGCTCGCCTTCGCCGCTGCTGTCCCGAGCGCGATCGGTTACGCGACACCGCTGTTAGTGGGGCTCGCGACCGGCCACCTCGCGGAGGGTGTCACCGCTTCGGCGGGTGCGCTGATTGTCGGCTTCGCCAACCTCGGTGGCAGCGAGACACTCACCCCCTACCGCAATGCGCTGAGCAGGAGCTTCGACAACATCGCCGCATCGCTACGCGATGACGCTTGGGCAACACCGCCGCTGCCGCGCGAGGAGACACTCGCGCTCCTCAAAGACGATCCAGCACTCGCGACGGTCGCGGTCGAGGCACTGACCGTGATCGCCGTGCTCGAGCGCCTCGACTGCACATGGCGCGATGCCAAGTCGCATCGGAGTCGCTGTTCTCGACCGTCCACGGCGCCGGCCGCGTGATTAGCCGCACCCAGGCCGCCGGCAAGGTCCGCCGCCGCAAGCGCTGGGCATGCACCCACCGCGACTGCAACCGCGTGTTCGACATCGACGGGATCAGCGCGACCAACCCCGCCCCAAACCGGGGTGTGTGCCCGGACCACCCCGACTCGCGCGTACAGAAGGTGTGGATCGAGGAGCAGCTGAAGCCCGGCAACGTCAACTAGCCCGCCGTCCAGGCACGCCTGCGAGAGCAGGGCATCGTCCTAGTCGGCGGCGGCGCCGACGAGGCACCAGAGGTCTACAAGCGGCTCCCGGACGTGCTCGACGCGCACGCAGGCTCTATCCGGATCAAGCACACGCTGCGCCCGCTCGGGGTCGCGATGGCCGGACGCGACGTGTACGACCCATACAAGGACTGAGGGGCCGCCAGCAGGCGGCCCCTCAGCGCTTGTCTCCCAAAGGGGACACCGTGACGATCCACCGCGGCGTGTTTCACTCGGTCCCCGACCTGGTCGCCGCGATCGAGACCTATCTGAGGCCAACAACGACATCTCGAGCCGTTCGTCCGGACCCAAACCCACGAGCAGACCCTTGAGAAGGTACGACGCGGCCGCATCGCCCTCCAACTCGAAACCAAACGTTAGGCACCGCACTATAGCGGTGGGACTTGTGCGTCTACTTGAGGCCCGTGATAGAGGTGATCCTGGTCCCGGCATCCCGCGTCAAAGAAAAACTGCATGCTGTCGCTGCGGACTCCGTTATAGCTGGCGAACATGGTCACGCTTCCACGCGACCCGACCTTGCACCGCGGATCTGTGCTCGAGATCACCTTCAAGGAGGTCTTGATGACGTTCCCCGGGTAGCCCCACATCACCGCGTAGTGGGAGTGATAGCTGATGTGCGGCCCGACTCCTACCGCGATGCTGCGGGTAGGCTGGCTGCGACCGTAAACGTCCTGGCAGATCTTGCCGGAGATCCAGTTCGTGTCCAGATTGACGTTCCCCCAGCCGTGCGCAAAACCGCTGCCCCCACCTGGGAACGACTGCGAAGCATGGAACCCCCAGGGCGGGATGCCGCTGCCCGAATACGACGGGCAGTATGGGACCGAACTTCCGGCCGCCGATGCGACCCCCGCCACGGTCAAGGCAACGCACACGATGGCAACGAAGCCCATCGGCCGAAACATTCGGACGTGCGACACGCGAGCAAGGATACCGCCGACCCGCCGTGGAAATCGTTGAACGCGATAGAGGACTGTTACCGGCCGCGATCTGCCAGAGAGGGCCACTCGTCGCACGACCCCTCGTCTGCCTCCGTCACGAGCAACCGGCGTCACACGAACGAACATCCCTGCGTTGCGCGGAAAGCGTGCAGCCCACGAAACGCTCAACGGCGCCTGGAGGGCGCATTCTTCTGAGCCCGAACGTTGCCCGACGCCGAAAAGCTCCGGATACGCCTATGACCGCGGGTTTGGTACCCAACGGTGGCACCCACGTCCTCGCCCGAACCCAAGACGCCGCATGGAACACGGTCCAAAGTGGCCGCATGGAACACGGTCCAAAGTGCCAAAGTGGGCGCAGTGCAGCCCTTTCGTGAGTGAGTACCCCCAGCCGGACTCGAACCGGCGATCTCCTGCGTGAAAGGTGCACGCGAGGGTGGGTTGCCGCGGATCGAAGCCCGAAACTTGCTGAAGAATATCGTTTTGCTGACTTCCGGCGCGTCGGCTGTGGACCGTTTCGCGAGATCTGAGGCTTCCATAAGGCTTCCATGCCCGGGCCGTCGTAGACGGGCGTCGGCACAGCTGGCACACTAGGGCCATGGCTGTCGAGCGAGCTCCTCACGTGACGCTCTCCGGTGACCTCTCAGGCGACTACGTCGTCGTCGAGAAGCGCGAGGACGGATCGCTCGTTGTGGCGCCGGACACGTCCGCCCAGGCGATCCTCCACAGGTTGGGCATGACGCCGGCGACGCTGGAGGAGTTCGAGGCCGAGTATGGCCCGATCCAGCCGCCCGACGGCGAAGGGTAGTTCGTGCCGCAGCCGGCGAAGCCGGCAAGGACGACCCCGGTGGCGTTCGAAGACGTCGCGTGGACGGAAGACATGACGCGGGCGACAGCGGCCGGCCGCCGCGCCGCGATCGGAGCGAGAGCCGAGTACGAGGCACACGGTGTGCCGCTTCATGAGCTACGGCCGTGCGACCCTGAAGGCCCCGGCGGCACGGCCCTTGGGCGCTGCGTAAAGGTCTACGTGCCCCCGCCAGCCGGACCGTACGGCCTGGTGCTCCAGATCGCACGTCGTCGCGATGGAAAGCTCGGGCTCGCGTACCTCGCCTTCGGCCTCCGGCATCCGGGTCCTAACGTCCGACAGCCGTCGGTCTACGAAGTCGCCCACCGACGGCTGAACGCAAGCTGAGTCGGACCTACGGCTTCAGAATGTCGCTGAACTCAGCGATCATTCGCGAGCGCCGCATCGAACGACGGCGCGTGTCTGCCAGCTCATGGACGTAGACAGCGCGAGTCACGTTCGCGTCACGGTTGCCGAGCAAGAACGCGATTTCGTCGACGCTCTCACCTGCCAGCAGAGCGCGGCTCGCAACGGTGTGACGGAAGCTGTGCATCGACGGCAGCTCACCGTGCACGACGGGCGCCGGACTTCCGTCCTTGTCCGTCCGGTGTAGGACGGGGAAGGTCGGGCGCCCTTTCTCGTCAATTGCGTCGCGCTGGGCGGTACGCAGGGCGCGCTGGACGTTGCGTTGACGCAGGGCTGTGCCGATACGCGTGCAGAAGACGAAGTGCTCCGGTCGCGAATAGCGCGACGCGAGCTTGTGCCTCGCGAGGATGACGGCGAGCTCTCGAGCGATCGGCACCGTCCGTGCCGATCCGTCGGTCTTGGTCCGCTGCCGCCGCCCGTTTCAGTCGACCTGGAACGCGAACCTGACCTCGGCGTCGTCGAGATCGTCCAGGCTCACGTCAGCCCACGTGATCGCGAGCAGCTCCGAGACCCGTGCGCCGGTAAGGGCGGCGAGCGTGAACAGCGTGCGCCACGGCTCCGAGGCCGCGGTGATGGTCTGCTCTAGCTCGGCGCCTTCGAAGATCCGGCGACGCGCCGTCTGGGACGGCTTTGGCCGCTCTGAGGACAGCATCAGCGACACCGGATTAGTCCCCGACCATCCGAGCCGCCGCGCAGCGAACCGGTACACGCGATTCGTCACGCCGATCGCGATCGAGATCGACGATTCCGAGAGCCCTTGGCTTCGCAGCTCCCGAACGAGATTGGCAAGGTCGTCCGGCGTGATCGCGTCGAGCCTCAACCCGCCAATCCGAGGGATCAGATGACGGCTGAGCGCGTTCCGGTAGCATTTCTCGGTCCGCGGCCGCAAATCGCGGACCGGACCGTCCAGCCAGCTCTGCGCAGCATCCACGAACCGCAGACGGGTCTTCACCTCAAGCTGCGCACCGCGATGCCTTCTCGCAAGGAGCTCCTCGCGAACCGCGCGCGCCGCAGTAATTCCGCCCTGAACGGTCCGCCACCGCTGTCGGCCGGTGGCGTCCTTGAAGCCGACCTCGTACGCGCCGCCCGGGCGACGATAGATGTTCCGCTCGACACGTACGCGTCGAGCTGGCGCTGGAGCGCTCATGACGCGCACCTACGCGGCGATTCGAGCGGCAAGATGGGCCGCACGACCGCCGGCCCGCCGCCACTCGTCGAGATCCGACCGCAGGAAAAACAGCTTGCAGCCAGGACCGTCCTGAACCGCGGGAATGGCACGCTCAGCAGCGAGCTTCCTCAGTGTGTCGCGGTGGAGGCCGAGATACTCGGCTGAATCACGTGAGTCGAGCCATTCGGGCGCTTCGCGGCCGCGTTGCGCCTCGAGACGCTCCGCGACAGCGTCGGCGATGCTCTCGGCTATCGTCGCGATCAGCCCATCCAAGGCGCCCAGGTCGACGCCATGCCTCGGGAACGGACCGACATCATGCGAGCGCGACTTGCTCGCTCGGTCGCCGTCGCTCAGGGTGCGTAGCAAGCTCGGCGAGGCTTGAAGCTGTTCGGCTGTGACGTAGGCTGACATCGTCGGGACCTCCTATCGGTCTCGGCCAGGCCCCGGGGTGTTGGCGCACCGCCGGGGCCACTCTTTGACTATGCCCTTAGTCTAGTTGGCGCGTCGGACGTATCCGACTAAGTCCGTAATCTCTCTTCTATGAGCCGGATGGTGGCAATCGACGATCTCGTCGACGCGCACGGCGTCGCCGAACTGCTGGGCCTGTCTCATCCCAACACGGTGAGCGTTTACCAGCATCGCTACGAGAACATGCCCAGGCCCGTGGTCGACCTCGGCAAGGGGCGCATCAAGCTCTGGCTGAGCTCTGAGATTCGCCAGTGGGCAGCCGAACAGGCGCCCCAAGGTCGTCGTCGAGCGCGCCAGCCGGCTCGTTGATCGGGTAGCGCGAGCGCTTTCCGACGTGCGCGGCGTGCGGCCTGGGTGCAGTTGAAGATGTTTGGGATGGTGGAGGTGGGATTCCAGAATCCGGGGCAGCGGAGACCTCCGATTTGGCGACGGGCTCGGGATGCCCGTCGTCAAATCGGAGGTACGACGACGCGTAGCGGTCAGGGTGGACAGAGCGGTGTCGGTATGACACAGCCATCGGCCGACTGCCCGACCGGCTGGACGAGGCCCGGTGCTCGCGTCAGGGGACCGGGGCGTGTCGCCGCTGAGGACAAGATCGCACGCGAGGGTCGGGCGATCGTGTCGTCGTAGGCATGCCCCCGTTCGCCTGAGCGATCGTCGCAGAGGCGATTCGCGCGAACGCGATCGCACGGCGCGGCGCCCGTGACCTCGTTTCCGGACGAGTGGATCGTCGCCAAGGCAATCGCCGCCCGGCAGTGCGGCGGAAGATCAAAGCGATCGTACGCAAGCCGCGCTTTTCGCGGTCGGGTGTCTGGCTTCGATCTTTGTGGAGTCCGCGTTCGAGGCAGCGAGAGTCGCAAATCGCGCCGTAGGTGAGTTCGCCGTGGTTGTCGGTCATCTCGGCTACTCTGTCACCCCCGTCCCCGGACCTGTCCCCAGAGTTCGAGTCGGAGCTCGAAGAGCTCAAGGCGAGGTAAGCGGTGCCGCCGCAGCCCAAGTTCCCTTACACCACAGCCGATGTGGCCGCATCGCGGGAGGAGATTCGGCGTGCGTTTCCGAACCTCGATCAGCAGGGGATCGAGTATGGAGTGGCTTGTGAGGTCATCATTAACATCTTCGGCCCTGACTGGTGGGGCACTCGCTTAGCCGGCAGTCGTCCGGATCCGTACTTCGCGAAGGAGCGCGAAACTGGGCTTCGCCCCGTCCACGATAGCCGGGTGATCGGGCTCGCAGATGATTTGATGACTTGCCAGTACTTCGCTGGGTTCTCAGAGCAACGCGAGCAGCTGGCCACCAGATCACTCATCGCCGTGTACCACGAGCTTCGCGTCGCGCGTATGCTGCATAAGAATGGGCATCGTGTCGAGTTCGTGATCCCACGAGGCGAGAAGGGAGTCGACTATGACCTGTGCGTAGACAATGTGCTTGCCACCGAGGTCAAGGCCAAGGAGGACGACACGGAATTCACCGCAGCCTCCGTGAGGAACTCGCTCTCCGACGCGCAGTCGCAACTCCCGGCCGAAGGTCCTGGCCTCATTGTGCTCCGCGTCCCCGATGCCTGGGTCGGCGACCTCGGGATCGAGAAGGCGATGTGCGAGGTCATCGAGGACCGGCTGCGTAACAGTCATCGCGTCAACGGAGTCCTCGTGCTTTGGGACGAATGGGTGGCAGGTCCCGCCGGAGGCCTTCGCGGAACACGATTCCGCATGCATACGAATCCGACGCCACGGAGAGAGTTTTCGGATCTTGCACACCTGCTTAGCTCTGACGTTACCCCGAATCGACTTGCCGTTGGTCTTCCGTCCCCGGGCGCCGCCTGAGCCCCATGGCGACGACGCAGTGGCTCGCGTATGGGCGCTGTCATCCGGCGTAGAGTCCGCCGCACGGCCACCTTCGTCCTTCGTCTCATTGCTCCCCACCCAAACCTCGCCCAGACCCTGACCGACTCGGAGCGGGAGCTCATGAACAGCCACGCCGCCCACTGGCGCCCGTACCTCGAGCGTGGCGACATGGTCGTGTTCAGATCGGCCGTTACCGACGAGGACTCGTACGGCCTCGCGGTTGTCCAGACGGGCGACGAGCAGGCGCTGGGCGAGTTCGCCGCGCACGATCCGGTCGTGACGACCGGAAGTGCAACGCTGCACTTCCGGTCGTGACGACCGGAAGTGCAGCGTTCGAGCTCGGGCGGCTGGCCGCGAGTCACGTTCGCCGGCGCTGACCTGGGGTTACGAAGTCGCGCTGGCGTAGGTCCCGGGAAGCGCCGGGCTGCGGCGTTCGCCGGAATCCTGGCATGTCATGGCCGGTGCCGCCGACGATCGAATCCGCCATCGCGACGACGATTGACGAGCGACTGCTTCGGCGACGAGGGACGGGCTCGTCGGCGCCTCTGACGCCAGCGGGCTGGCCATCCCTTTGGCTGGCGGGGGAGCCGGGGCCGGGCGCCGCTGTCGGCGACGATCCGCTCTCCTGGTTTTAGGCCGGTTTGGGGTTTAGGTCGACGACGACGACTGTCGGGGACGAGTGCTGGATCGCCATTGCGCTTCTCGACGTCGACCGACGCTCCCGACGAAAGCGATGTTGACGGAGCCGGCCACGTCGGCCCGGCCGAGCCGCCTTTGGCCGCCATAGACCGCGCCTAGGCCCAATACCGTAAACTTAGGCGGCGAGGATGGTGATGCTGTCCTTGGCGGGCCTGGCTGGCTGGGGCCAGTTGCGGTGTTCCGGGCGCTTCACGGGCCAGCTGGACATCTTGCGTTTGATGACGCGTGGGTTCTCGCGCGGTTTGCGCTGGGGGAGCGGTTGGGCGAGGATCTCGGCGATCGCCTGCGCGTGTGCGCTGTCAAGCCTGTGGGGGGGAAAATCCCGGTT
>JBKQIR010000308.1:0-6132 GCA_052148275.1 Solirubrobacteraceae bacterium | reverse complement strand
CTCGGAAGTGCTTCCAACCCTCGAAGTGCAGCGGGACGATCGACCGGGGGTTCATCTCGCGGCACAGCTCGATCGCCTCGTCGGCGTTGAGCGTGTAGCGCAGCGGTCCCGACAGCCATGGGAAGGTAACGCCGCCGAGGTTCAGCACGGCAGCCGATACCCGGGTGCGTCGCGCCACGTCGCGCAGCCCAGCGAACCGAACGGTGTCCCCGGAAAGCCACAGCGACCCGTGCGACTGGCCCTCCCACGTCAGGCTGAAGCCGATTACCTGTCCGACAATCGGCGCCGAACCGGGAGGTCCGTGACGGCACGGCGTTGCCGTGATCTCGATCGGCGGGCGTCCGTTCGCTTGGAGCGCCGTCGTGCCCCACGGCCCGAGCCCCCTCGCACCGACGCCGAGGCGCCGAGCACCGGCCTTTGTAGTGATGACTGCGCCCATTTGAGATAGCAGTTGGCGACCGGCCCGATCAAGGTTGTCCTCATGGTGATCGTGGCTCAGCAGGACCGCGTCGACCCGACCAAGCTCGGAAAACTCGATCGCTGGCCCATGCAGCTTGCGTGACGCGGTGCCCCAGCCGAAGAAGTACCGCCTACCCGGAGGATCAAAGGTCGGGTCGGTGATCAGACGCCACGGACCGATCTCGATGACCGCAGTCGGGCCACCAACGTAGAGAATGCGCACGAGGCTCACGACCCGGCACTCGCGGTCGCCAACAGCGCCACCCTGTCAGGTCGCATCGATGAAGCGTAGCTGCGACCTCTGAGGATCAGCAACGAGATCAGTCCGCCCGCGCCACCAGCCAAAACGCCGAGGCGCGCGCCCCGATCATGAACGGCGCCATCGCCGACGAGTCTCGCTGATCGCGATGGTTGGGCGCCGCTCAATGGGCGCTCCGGAGCACCTCGTCCCACAGACCACATTCCTGGCAGCCAAGGACCGAACGGCGAGCGCCAACGTGCTGTCGCCTCGGCCGTAGAGCGCGTGCTGCCACCGCACACCACGCGCTCCGAGGCCAGTCCGAAGGAGAGGTCGGGCGCCGGCGGCGCCGGAGTCCTCCTCGCCGTTGATCGGGGGAAGCCCGATCTCCGGCTCCGGGATGGAGAGGGCGATAGCGCGCTGCGCGCGACGGACTTCTCGTTGTGGGCGAGCGCACGAGCGCCGCGAAACGACGCGCGTCTCTGAGGGCGGAGCTGATGAATGGGCACGCGTCGTGCATCGTCGCTCCGTCCGCCGCTGACGTGTCCCGTCCAACGCACTGTCTCCGCCTCGCTGGCCGGACGCTGAGACGCAATCGCGCGGGCCGTCTTCGTCCGAGACGCCGACGGCGCTTACCTCGCCGACGCCTCATCGGCCCAACCATCGATCGGCACGAGCTCGCGCACAAGCTGGCCGACCTAGTCGTCGCCGTAACCCGCTGCGAACGCCCCCCAAGTACGTGCTCTGGTAGCTGCTTCCGAGCCAGAGGGGGCGGCCGTCAAGACCCCGGGGTCGACGCCGCCGTTGACGTAGCCCTCTCGATCGCCGCGATCCGTCGCTGTTTGGCTGCGTCGCATGCAAACGAGCAGCGCGCGGGTCTCAACGTCGTATCAGTAGCTGAGGACCGAAGGTGACCGCGATTGCCCGTAGGCTCCCTAACAATCAGAAAGGAGCGACACGATCGATTACAAGCTGGAGCTGGGGAGCCCGGGTCCGTGGCGGGCCTCCAGCTTGTCGTCGCGAGCGCCGACGTCGCCCACGCCGAGCTGCGCGACCGCGGCGGCGAGGTGAGCGAAGTTCAGGAGTTCCCGTGGGTCGTGTTCTTCGTCGACCCCGACGGCAACAAGTGGGCGGTGGTACAGGAGCTGCCGCAGCGCGGCTGACGCCCCCGATTTGGACACATGCGCCGGCGGCCCGCCGCGGTTGGGCCGCCGGCGCTGTCCACGGCCCGGTGTCCGGTCGGCTCGCTCGCGCACGGCTGAGCGCCCGATCCGGCTGTCTGGCATCCGCCTGTCGATCCGCACGCACCTCCGTCCGGGAGCTGCTCGGCGGCGCTCATCCAGCGAGCGTGTTGCCGTTGGCGGCGCCACGATGCGAACGATGAGGCTCCCTGCAGGGTTCAGTGGCGACCGCCCGGGCACCTGAGGAGATCGCCCCGACCCGGCGCGGCGAGCCGCCGCGCTGCCTGGCCGCAGAGGACGCCGAGTGCTGGAGCGAAGCGGCACTGCCCCCAGTTCCGCTGCGCCTGGTTCGTTGGGGGTCTCGCCGCCACATGCGCCAATGTAGTTCGCCGACGTCTCCTGGACCGCTGCCCCGCGGTCATAGGAGGTGCTGCCCCCGTCGGTCGTGCGGGCACTCGTGCCCAAATGATGGCGAGCAATGAACGCGTCCGGGCCGACCTCGGACCACACACTGTTGGGAAGGCAACCGTCGCGGGGTGGCGCGACACACGTCGACCGGCGCTAGCCATCGCCCCGACAACAGCTCACGACCCCACTCCTCTCCGGCTGCGGACCGAGCGCGGACGGCGAACATCTCCTTTACCTTTACGCGGTGGCTGGACTTCTCGGAGGGATAGACACCATCCGGCTGAGGGCGTCCCGACGCGTGCGTTCACTGGCTAGCGAATCTCGTGAGATCGTCACAGGAAGTGTGTGGGGAGACCGCCCTCTCCACTGTGCGCTGAGGGCTGGCGGGCGCAGGGTCTTCGTGTCACTGGGACCATTCGTATGCCGGTGTGCCGTCGATGGTGATGTCTGCGCTTGGTTGGGGGTCGATGGTGATGTGTACTTGGAGGTCGTGGCCGTGTCCGGCGGTCTGGTAGGCGATCCAGGTGCAGTCCTTGGCGTCGACGTGGACGTCTCCGCGGGTTATCCACGGGTTGCGACGGCGCAGGCCGATGATGTCTTGGTGCAGTCGGTAGAGCCACCAGCCGTTTGGGGGGAGATCGGCCGGGGTCGCGGGTAGCGCTGGGCGGAGCTGGTCGTCCGGGCGGCGCCCGGTCTGTTTGTGGCCGCGGAAGCCCTGCTCGTCGCCGTAGTAGACGCTGGGCATGCCCGGGACGGTCATCAGGATGATCGCCGCCAGTGCGGCGCCGGCGTCGCCGACCTGGGTGGCGATGCGGGTGACGTCGTGGTTGCCGACGAAGGTCTGGGTGACCAGGTCCCAGGAGAACCGACTGTGCCGTTCGAGCGCCCAGCCGAGTTCCCACATGTTGCGGTCGGTTAGGGAGCTCCAGATCGCCTTCCAGAGCTCGTACTGGGTAATCGAGTCCAGGCTCGCGACTTGGGCGATTGTCGGGTAGTCGCCGTGGATGACCTCGCCGATGAAGATCGCGTCAGGGAACTCGGCACGCACCCGGGCGAGCGCATGCCGCCAGAATTCCGGGGGGACGCCGTAGGCGACGTCGAGTCGCCAGCCGGCGATGCCGCGGCGCAGCCAGTGCAGCATCACCTCGACGACCAGGTCGGCTACGGCGGGGTCGTGGTGGTCCATGACGGCGAGGTCGGCGTGCCCCTCCCACGGTTCGGGTCGGCGTGTGCCGTGGTCGTCGCGCACGCGCACGAGCCCCGTCCCCGTGCCGACGCTGCTGGCGACGAGCTGGTGGTGGACGCCGACGTGGTTGAAGACCCCGTCGAGCACGATCGACAGCCCTCGTCGGCGGGCTTGGGCGACCAGTTGGTCGAAGTCGGCCTGCTCGCCTAAACGGGAGTCGATCCGGAAGTGGTCCAGGGTGTCGTACCCGTGGGTGCTGGATTCGAAGATCGGGCCGAGCAGCAGCCCTGAGCAGCCGAGCTCGATCGCGTAGTCCAGCCAGGCCTCCAGTCGCGGCAGCCGGTGCCCCGGATCGATGTCGGGGCGGTCGTGGATCGGGGCGCCCAGAGCGCCGAGCGGGTAGACGTGCCACCAGATCGCGTGGTCGAGCATAGACACTCAAACTCCTATTGAGTGGTCATCAGTAGGGTTACTGACTATAGCTCAATAGCTGGTAGGATAGTCAACATGAGCTCACGCACGGACCGGGCCCCCCGGCGGCGGCTCGATGTCGACCAGCGACGCGAGGCGATCCTGGCCGCCGCACGCAGCCTGTATGCAAAGGCTCCATATCCCGAGGTCTCGATCGCTCAGATCGCGTGGGCCGCCGGCGCCTCGCCCGCGCTGGTGTTCCACTACTTCGGCAGCAAGGCCTCGCTGTACGCCGCCGTCGTTGACGCTGCCGTTCAGACGCTCGCCGACGCCCAGCGCACCGCCAACGCCCACTTCGACCAGGGTGCCTCGGCCAGGGACCGCGTGCGCGCATCGCTGCTGGTCTACCTCGACCACATCGCCACCCACCCCATCACCTGGGCCGCACCACTACTCGGGGGAGAGGAACCCCGGGAAGCTGTGGACGTACGCCACCGCGCCCGAGCCGGTTACGTCGCCGCGCTTCGCGACCTGCTGAAACCGCCGACGTGGGCCAGGCACGACTACGCCCTATGGGGATACTTCGGCTTCCTCGACCAAGCCTGCCTGCACTGGGTCCAAACCGGCTGCCCCGACACCGACCGACACGCCCTGATCGACGCCGCCCTCGGCGCCCTCGAAGGAGCTCTGGGCGACTGGGGCTCTTGACCTGTCCAGGGCCCAACTCGACCGAACATCGAGCACTCGGCGCCATCCCGTCGCGCTGACCGCCGGGTCTTGACCGAGGCGTTTGAAACGAGGATTCAGTTCACACCTTCGACAAGGGTTTGCACGCTCATGCCCAGATCCAGCCGAGCCCAGGTCACCAGCCGATGAGTATCTGTCGCATCGACTGGGATCGTGCGAGCTCACAGTATCGCCCGCGATACCACCGGCAGAGAATCCGAGCGACCGAGTCCCAACTGAGCCGCAAGCGATCGTGAGCGGCGACAGCGACCCGCCCGCGCCCGAGCGCGCGGATCGCCACCAAGGCGATCACGGGCCCCGCCGCGCTTGAGATGCGAATGCGATCGTCAGCACGCCCCGCCGAGTTCCTGCCTCTGGCCGACCACGCGTGAACCCATGCATAGCGGTAGGGCAGTCTGTGGCCGCAACTCGATCGGCGACACCGAAGAAGCCAGTGACCGGCCGAACACGCTGGGCCGGCGCAGCCGCGCCGGCCAACGCCCCGCCCCGCTATCGGGGCGAGCTCGGCTGTCAGCGAGGCGCGCTTGACGCGCACCCGACCCCAGCCAGAGCTTGCCCACCCCTCGGCTTGCGGGCGCCAGGTCGCACGCAGGCCTGATCTGCAGCGCGCGCCCTTTCCACACCGTGAGGCCGAGTGGGTCGGTCGGGCAATCAGCGCTCACGCGCGAGCGGAAGTAGGACCGGCGCACGATTGACAACCGATGACCTCGGGATCATCACCCGCCGTGCCCGCCCGTGGACTCCAAGAATGGCTCCTCGCGGCAACGATCTCGTCCCACGGCACGATCGTCGATCGCCAATTCGGGAGCACTTCGGTGTGCGCGGTACGACAAAGATGGTCAAAGCGGTCGTAGCCGTGCTCCAAGTATTCGGCGATGAGCGCGGTCAGCGGGGCGTCGCGAATGTTCCCCATGGCGAACGCGTGGTTGAGGTTCGTCATCTCAGGCAACACGGTGCCGTCTTCGCGAACGACGAGCTTCTTCAGTTCCTTCGCCACGCCTCGGTGGCAGCCCACACCGTTGCAGACGTAAGCTCCGCACGGGTGGGCCTTCAAGAAGCGCCGCGTCGAAACCCCGTTCAGCCGGCACGTGAGGCCTTGCTCGCGATAGGTGTTGGACAGGTCGGACAGGGTCAGCAGCATCAGATCCATCTGCTGGTCCGTGAGGCATTCGTCGGCGATCGCCTGACCGCGACCGAGCTTCAGGAGCGGCAGGGCCATGACCTTCTCCGCCCCGACCTCCGCCGCCCAAGCGACAGTTCGTGGTAGCGACTCAACGTTGGCGCGGGTGAGCGTCGTAACGATCGCGACGGGAACCCCCTCTGCCACAAGTGCGCAAACGCCTCGCTCGGTCGCTCGAAAGGCACCGGTCCGGCCTCGAAAGATGTCATATCCGGGGTTGTTCCCCCGGGGCGGCATGCGGGCCAGCTCGTGCAGGTGGCCGGGCCTTCGTGTCGAACAGCCATAGGTAAGGCGCGCGCGGGTTGCCCCCCGTGCGGCCGGA
>JBKQIR010000307.1:0-3673 GCA_052148275.1 Solirubrobacteraceae bacterium | reverse complement strand
TGGTAGGCAGAGCATCGGCGGCGACCCCCGGTGGGCGCCGCGGACCGGGCACTCAACCGTCCGCGGCATCGACTATGGACGCCCACCCTGTTCGGGGAAACCGCCGATGCTCCTTCAGAGCGGCTGCCTTAACGCCTGCTCAGAGCCTCAAACCCGAGCCCTGCCCCGACAGGCCGCCGCCGCCACTTCCACCCCGAAAAGTGCGAAACCCGAGAACCCGTGATTCCCGAGGAAAACGCCAGCGCCAGTGCTTTGGCCTGCTTCAAAGTGATGCTCGCACCCAATCCGCGCCTGCGAGCTAGCGCCAAGCAGCCGTGCGTAAGGACGGGCTCAGCCTCCGCGTAAAGAGCCTTTGCGCGGTAGAAGCTTGCTTCGCTGCGCACCAGACCGGCGCAGAACGACGCCGTGGACTTCACAGCTACAGCAGAACTGCTGCCGCCGCATCCGGCGAGGGCGACGGCGAGCGCGAAAGCACACGCAAGCCTGGCAGTTCCGATCCCCCGCGTCACGGCACCATGGTACGCCGCGACCGTCTCGTAGACGGGTCCGACAAGTCCTAACAACAACGGGTGACGCCCATTTTGGCGATCTCGGCATCGATCCTAATGTGGTACGGCTCGGTCGCTCGCGCCGACGGGGAGGCGCTCGCGTAGGTACGCGTACGGGCGCGCACGCGGGACGTAGCGCTGACGCGGCCTCGCGGAGTAAGGCGCACTTGTGGAAGGCGGGAGGCGGGCGCAGAACAGACTCGGGGGTACCGAGGGGACTCGCGGGAGCGACGCCGCCATTCGATAGCTTCACGCAAGAACCATGGGCAAGCGGAAGGGGCGCCAGCGGGATACTGAGTTCACGAACCTCACGGACGGCCAATTCAGAGCTTTCTTCTACGATCGGCGCGACTCGCTTGACCCTGGGCTTAGGCTTCGGGTTGAACGAGAAGCGAAGGCTCGCGGGCTCCGAAATCTACGAAAGCGCCGCAAGTCCTAAAGTCTGATCTAGAAGCTCCGATCGCGAGACATAAAGATGCAAGAGAGTAGATACAGACTGCGGACGGCGATCCGGGAACGTCTTCCGAATAGGCTCATGTTCCTCGTCCCGAAGGGGCGACGCGACTGCGGCAACCACGAGTGGTACAGGTCCGAGCTTTCTACGTGGCGCTGCTACCACTGTGAGGTAGGGGTCACTCACGAGATGCCGTGGAACGAGAGGGAGTTCATGGCGAGAGAGCTTGAGGCACGCGCCGCGCTTCTACGCGCAGACTCGGAGTCAGCGCAGCCCTTCGTCGGTCCGACAAGAGCCCGTGGCGCCCGCGAGAACCAGCAGGCAATGGCAACGATTCTTCTTGAGGTCGCCATCAAGGAGATGGGCGCTCGCGGCGCGCCCCCTACCATCGCCGAGCTGTATCAGGCCGCCTATCAGGCCGTCTATAAGGATCTTGGTCACGGGAGGGACGCGGCGGAGCTAGCGCGGGAGCTGGACGACTTGAGCGAAGCCTCCCGGACGCTCGCCGAGGAACTTCGCGCGAACTGACGAGGGCGACCGGAGAGGCAAGGCTACGCGGCAGACATCGCGCGCTCGACCCGCGCCGCCTCGCCCTCACGCGGGCAGTACCGCGCATAGATCGACGTCGTCGCCAGGTCAGCGTGCCCGAGCCACTCTCGCAGGTCCGTCAACGGGATGCCCGCCTTCGCTGCGTGGACCGCGTACGTATGGCGGAGGTCGTGAAACCGCCGGGGCGGCGCGCCCGCGGCCGTCAGCGCGGCGGAGAACGCCTTGCTGACGTAGCTGGCGTCGAGCGGCTTCCCCGTCCCGTCCGGGTGAGTGAACACGGGGTCACCGTCGCCCGAGTACGAGGTCGCGACCCGCAGCGTCCTAAGGAGGCGCGATGGCAGAAAGCGAGAAGACGAGCCCCGAGGCGACCGATGGTGAGACGCCTCAACAGGGATCACCCGCTCATTACTGCCAAGGCGTCGGCTACTACTGTGCTGGGACTGGTCAGACGAGCACAGGCGGCAGCCCCTGGTTGATTTGCCGAGAGTATGCAGGTCGGGGCCGAGTCCGCGTCAACGCAAAGACTCCAGCGCGGGCCATCCCGCCAGGACCATGTTTGCCAAGATTCAACAGGCGCGGCCCTCCATCGACTCAGTGAGGCTCGCGTCCATGAGAACGATGACGTGCCGGTGGGTCGAGAACCACCAGCGCTAGCCTATAGCCTAGCTCAGACAGGACAATGTTCATGTCGGACGCAAGCAGAGACTCGGTCGGTGGTGTCAGGCCACCCACGCCGTTGGGCTCCCACTCCAGCATCGCCTGCACACACTGCTGGGACGCGGTCAACTGAGACCCCGAGGCGCCGGCGCTACTCGCAAGGTTCTGCGGTGGACAGTAGTAGGCCTGTTGACCCACTCCGGACACGGGCTGGAGCTATACCCAGAAGTTGTGGATACGCGTGAAGAGGTAGGCGGCGTACCTTCCCGGTTGATTGAAGACCGATGCCGGTGATGGCCGGCAGGAAGGCACGCCAATGGATGATGTTCGCATGCTCCCGGTCGGGGAGGGCAGCGAGGGCAGGATCTCGCTGGATGATCTCGCTCGGGAGGGCGCGCTTCGGATGATCGCGGCGGCGTTGGAGGCCGAGGTCGACGAGTACATCGAGTCGTTTGTCGATGAGCGTGGCAGAGGACGGCAAGCGGCTGGTGGTCCGCAACGGGAAGGCGAAGGAGCGCAAGCTGACGGTCGGCTCCGGGACGCTGGCGATCCGCGCGCCGCGGGTCAACGACAAGCGCGTCGATGAGGCGAGCGGGGAGCGCAAGCGGTTCAGCTCGCGGATCCTGCCGGCCTACGCCAGGCGCTCGCCGAGGGTCACCGAGGTGCTGCCGATCCTCTATCTGCACGGGCTCTCGACCGGCGACTTCGGGCCCGCGTTGCGAGACCTACTCGGCGAGGATGCCTCGGGGCTCTCGTCGAGCTCGATCACGCGGTTGACGGAGGCCTGGCAGGCCGAGCACGCCGAGTTCCGCAAGCGGGAGCTGCGCTTTCATCGCTACGCCTACCTGTTCGTCGACGGTGTGAATGTGGCCGTGCGTCTCGGCGAGGACTCCAAGCTGTGCCTGCTGGTCGTGATCGGCGTCCGTGAGGACGGCTGCAAGGAGCTGCTCGCGGTCGAGTATGGCTACCGGGAGAGTGAGGACTCGTGGGCGGCGGTTCTCCGCGATCTGCGCGACCGGGGGCTCAACGAGCCCAAGCTGGTGACCGGTGACGGGGCGCTCGGTGCGTGGGCGGCGCTGCGCAGCGTGTTCCCCGGCACGCGCGAGCAGCGCTGCTGGGTTCACAAGACAGCCAACGTCCTCGACGCGTTCCCCAAGCGGCTGCAGCCACGCGCGAAGAGCCTGCTGCACGAGATGGCCGAAGCCGCGAAGCCGCCTCGCGCGAGACGCTCGCAAGGCGCTTGAGCGGTTCCGCGGCGAGTTCGACGCCAAGTACCCCAAGGCGGTCGCCAAGCTCGACAAGGACTGGACGGCGCTCACCGCGTTCTACGACTTCCCCGCCGAGCACTGGCGCCACCTGCGCACGACGAACCCGATCGAGTCAAGCTTCGCGACCGTCAAGCTCCGCACGAAGGTCACCAAGGGCGCCGGCTCCAAGAAGGCCGCGCTCGCGATGGCCTACAAGC
>JBKQIR010000306.1:0-32953 GCA_052148275.1 Solirubrobacteraceae bacterium | reverse complement strand
GAGCTTCGCCCAGGCGTAGGCGTCCTCGTTGGCGAGGCGCGCCCCGCCGATCAGCGCGATGCTGCGCGGCCCGTGCTCGTCTCCGGCCCTGCGCAGCGCACCGGCCGCCTCGCGTAGCGCCTCGTTCCAGCCGGCGGTCTCGAGTCCCGCCTCCCGGCGCAGGAGGGGCGCCGTGAGCCGGCGGTCGCCGTTCACCCACTCGTAGTCGAAGCGCCCCTTGTCGCAGAGCCATCCCTGGTTGACCGGCGCCGAGTCGATCCCCAGGTACCTGACGAGGCGGCCCGCCGACGACTGGGCGGTCACCCGGCAGCCGACGGCGCAAGTGGTGCACGTCGACTCGGCCTGCTCCAGGTCCCACGGACGGGCGCGGAACCTGTACGGGGTGGCGGTCAGGGCACCGACCGGGCAGATCTGCACCGTGTTGCCCGAGAAGTAGGAGGTGAAGGGCAGCTCGGGGAACACCCCGACCTCGATGTGCTCCCCCCGGCCGATGAAGTCGATCTGGGCCTCGCCGGCCACGTCGGCGGCGAACCGGGTGCAGCGGCTGCACTGGATGCAGCGCTCGCGGTCTAGGAGGACGAGCTCCGAGAGGGCGATCGGCTTTTCGAAGTGGCGCTTCTCCTCGACGAAGCGCGACTCGCCCGGGCCGTAGGCCAGGGTCTGGTCCTGTAACGGGCACTCGCCGCCCTTGTCGCACACCGGGCAGTCGAGCGGGTGGTTGACGAGCAGGAACTCGACGATCGTGTTCTGGGCCTGCTTGACCCTGTCGGTCGTCGTGTGGACGATCATCCCGTCCTTGACCGGCGTCGAGCACGCGGTCTGGAGCTTCGGGATCCCCTCGATCTCCACCAGGCACATGCGGCACGCGCCGACCGGGTTGCCGAGCTTCGGCTCGTAGCAGAAGGTCGGGATCTCGACGTCGCCGTACTTGGCCGCGTCGACGAGCATTACGCCCTCGGTCGCCTGCACCTCGCGGCCGTCGATCGTCAGTTGGATCGTCCTGCGCTGCGGCCGCGGCATCAGCGCACCGGGTCGGCGACGGGGACGGGGACGATCTCCTCGGGCTCACCGGCGCCGGCGCGCAGCCGCGCTTCCTCGATCTCGGCCTCGAGCTCTGAGCGGAACTTCTGCACGATCGAGCCGACGGGCATCGCCATCGCGTCGCCGAGCACGCACAGACAGTTGCCGATGATCTGGCTCTGCACCGAGGCCATGATGTCGAGGTCCATCGGCGTGCCGAGGCCGGCGTCGAGGCGCTGGAGCATCTTCATCGTCCAGTTGGTGCCCTCGCGGCACGGCACGCACTTTCCGCACGACTCGTGCGAGTAGAACTTTGCGAGCTTGATCGCCACGTCGAGACAGCGGTGACGGTCGTCGACGACGATGATCGCGCCGGAGCCCAGCATCGTGCCGGCCTTCGCCATCGTGTCGAAGTCGTAGGCGAGATCGAGATCGTCATCGGTGAGCACAGGCGAGCTGGAGCCGCCGGGGAACCACATCTTGATGCTGCGCCCAGGCTCGGGGCCGCCCGCGAGCCCGTAGATGATGTCGCGGCTGGGCATGCCCAGCTCGATCTCGTAGTTGCCGGGGCGCTGGACGTCGCCGGAGACCGAGACGAGCTTGGTCCCGCTCGAGTTCTTGACGCCGATCTTGGCGTATTCCTCGCCGCCGAGCGTGATGATGTGCGGCACTGTGCACAGCGTCTCGACGTTGTTGATCAGCGTCGGCCCCTGGTAGAGACCCTGGAGCGCCGGGAACGGCGGCTTCAGGCGCGGGTTGCCGCGCTTGCCCTCGAGCGAGTCGAGCAGGCCGGTCTCCTCCCCGCAGATATAGGCGCCGGCGCCGCGGTGCAGAACGAGCTTCAGGTTGTGCCCCGAGCCTAGGATGTTCTCGCCCAGGTAGCCGGCCTGCTCGGCCTCGGCGATCGCCGCCTCGAGCATGTCGGCCTGCAGCACGTACTCCCCACGGATGTAGATGAAGGCGTGATCGATCCCGGCGCCGTAGGTGGAAATCACGATCCCCTCGACCAGCATGTGCGGGGACTTCTGCATCAGCTCGCGGTCCTTGAAGGTCCCGGGCTCGGACTCGTCGGCGTTGCACACGAGGAAGCGCTCGACGTCCCCCTTCGGCAGGAAGCCGGCCTTCTGCCCCATGCGGAAGCCGGCGCCGCCGCGTCCGCGGAGGTCCGAGGCCGCAATCTGGGCGATGACATCCGCGCGCGGCATCGCCAGCGCCTTGCGCATCGCGGCGTAGCCGCCACGGCGTTCGTACACCGGCAGCGTGTTCAGGCCCGGCTCGTCGATTCCGTTGAACAGCAGGAACCGGGTCATGGCGCCGGCTCCGGCGGCGTGGTCGCCTGTGGCGTGATCTGGGGTGCCTGCGGCTCGGACATCGGGAGTGTGGCAACGGGTGCGGCGGCGGCTTGCGCGTGGGCGCACGGGCGGTAGCGCAGCTGCTTGGCCGGCAGCACCGGCCGCCCTGCACGGACGTCCTCGAGGATCCGTGCCGCGTCGTCGGTGCTCAGCGGGCCGACGAACTCGCCGTCGACCGACGCCATCGGTGCGATGTCGCATGCACCGAGGCACTCGAACTCACGCACGTTGACACCGGGGTTCTCCGCCGCCGCCTCGAGCATCGCCGCGTAGATCTGGTCGCCGCCGCGCAGCGAGCAGGAGATGTTCGTGCACACGTACACGTAGTGGCGTGGCTTGGGCGTGCGCTCGAACATGTCGTAGAAGCTCGCGACGCTCGTCAGGTATGCGGGCGTCAAGCCCATCACGCACGCGACCTGGTCGATCGCCTCCGGCGAGCACCAGCCGTGGTGGTCCTGAGCGAGGTGCAGCGCTGGGATCGCCGCCGACTTGCGGTCCGGGTACTGCGCCATCGCGCGCTCGATCCCCTCGCGCAACGCGTCCGGCACCGGCGTCAGCGCCGGGTCGGGGATCGTGGCGGGCTCCTTGGTGAGATCGACGGCGTCGTCCCAGCCCGGCACGCGCGAGCCGTGCTCGTAGCGCCTGACGTCGAACTTGCTCATCGGTCTACGCCGCCGAGCACCGGGTCGACCATCGCCAGCGACGCGATCAGGTCCGCCATGTAGGCGTCCTTCACCATCGGCGCGGTCATCTGCAGGTTGACGAAGCTGGGGTCGCGCATGTGCACTCGGGCGGGCTTCGCGGAGCCGTCGGCGCGCACGAAGCAGCCGAGCTCGCCGCGGGGGCCCTCGATCGGGTAGTAGACCTCGCCCGGCGGCACCCTGAAGCCCTCCGTGACGAGCTTGAAGTGGTGGATCAGCGCCTCCATGCTCGTCGCCAGCTCGTGACGCGGGGGCAGCGCGACCTTGCGGTCCGTGGTGATGTGCGGTCCCTCGGGCAGCCCGTCGAGCGCCTGCTGGATGATCTTCGTCGACTCGTACAGCTCGGCGTGACGCACGCGGAAGCGGTCGTAGTTGTCGCCGACGGTGCCGACGGGAATCTTGAACTGGAAGTCCTGGTAGCTCGAATACGGCTGCGCCTTGCGGAGGTCCCACGGGTTGCCGGCCGCGCGCAGCAGCGGGCCGGTGACGCCGAGGCCGAGCAGCGTCTCCTCGTCGACGATGCCCGTACCGCGCAGGCGCGAGATCACGATCTCGTTCTTGGCGAGCAGGTCGGCGTACTGGTCGGCGCGCGTGGGCATGTTGTCGAGGAACTTCTGGAGCTTCTGGGCGAACCCGGGCGGAATGTCCTCGATCACGCCGCCGACCTGGATGTAGCGCGTGTGCATCCGCTGGCCGGAGGACATCTCGAACAGGTCGAGGATCGTCTCGCGTTCGCGGAAGCAGTACCAGAACATCGACATCGCACCGATGTCCAGCGCGCTCGTGCCCAGCCACACGAGGTGCGACATGATCCGGTTGAGCTCGAGGTGGATCACGCGAAGGTACTGCGCGCGCGCCGGTACATCGAGGTCGAGCAGCGTCTCCACCGCACCGCAGAAGGCCATCGCGTTGAAGTAGTAGGCGAGGTAGTCCATCCGCTCGACGACCGGGATCACCTTCCAGTAGGACTTCTGCTCGGCAGTCTTCTCGATGCCGGTGTGGACGTAGCCGATGATCGGCTTGACATCGCGTACGACCTCGCCCTCGAGCGTCGCGATCAGCCGCAGCACGCCGTGCGTCGCCGGATGATGGGGGCCGATGTTGAGCGTCAACAGCTCGTGCGTGCGACCCATGCCGGCCGGCTCGCTCGACATCGTGATCGACTCTTCGCGCTTGCGGTAGTCGTTGCTACTGGTGGTGCTCATTGGAATCGGCCGTAGTTGTGGGCTTCGTTGTAGGTGAAAAGGACCGGCTCGCCGCCGACCGGGAAGTCGCGGCGCTGCGGAAAGCCCTCGTAGTCCTCCGGCAACAGGATCCGGCGCAGGTCGGGATGGCCCTCGAACACCACGCCGAACATGTCGTAGACCTCACGCTCGGGAAAATCCGCGCCCGGGAAGATATCGACGATGGAGTCGACTCGCGGGCTCTCCGTGCTGACGCGGGCCTTGACCGTGATCCGATCGACCTGCTTCATGTCGAGCAGCACGTAGAGCACGCCCAGCCGCGGCTCCTCGGGGTAGTAGTCGCAGCCGTGCAGGCTCGCCAGGGACGAGTAGCCACCATCGACCAGATGCCGGATCACCGGCCTCACGCGCGCGGGATCGATCACGACCGTCGCCTGGCCGCGGAAGAGCACCGTGTCGAGGACCGTGCCGGGATCGATCCCTCGGAGCTCCTGCGCGATCAGCTCGAGGCCGGTCGCGTCAGGCACCGCCCGAGCCCTTCTCGGCTCCCGCGCTTCCGGTGGGCACCTGATCGATGTCCAGGACCTCCTCCGTGCCGACCGCGTCGTAGCGTTCGCGCCAGCCCTCCCTGCCGGTTCCCTGGATCTTGTCTCGCAGCCGCAGGATCCCGTGGGCAAGCGCCTCGGGCCTCGGAGGGCAGCCGGGAACGTGCACGTCGATCGGCATGAACTTGTCGGAGGGCACGAGCGCGTAGTTGTTGAAGACTCCCATCGAGGAGCAGCAGGCCCCCATCGAGATCGCCCACTTCGGCTCGAGCATCTGGTCGTAGATACGCCGGATCACCGGTGCCATCTTGATCGAGACGCGGCCGGAGATGAGGATCATGTCGGCTTGCCGCGGGGACGCACGAAATGCCTCGAAGCCGAACCGTGCGATGTCCAGGCGGGACCCTACGATCGTCATCATCTCGATCGCGCAGCAGGCGAGACCGAAGGTCAGCGGGTAGAGGGAGTTGCCGCGGGCCCAGGCGACCGCCTTATCGATCGTCGTGGTCATCACCGCCTGCTCGACGTAGCGCTCGAGCGCCTCGCCCTCGAGGTCGCCGCGCAGCATGTCGCGCGCAAGCAGCTGCCGCGAGCGGAACTCATCGGGCGCATGGCCGCTCGAAGGCTGAGCGCCACCTGCGAAGATCGCCGGCCCGCTCAGCAGCTCGCGCTTTATTTCCACTCGAGCGCCCCCCTGCGCCAGACGTACACGAACGCGATCATCAGCAGCACGACGAACGTCGTCGTCTCACCGAGCGCGAACGGTCCGAACGCGCGCAGCTGGACGGCGATCGGGTAGAGGAAGATGACTTCGATGTCGAACAGGATGAACAGCATCGCGATCAGATAGAAGCTGATCCCGAAGCGGAATCCCCGCTGCACGTCGGAGGGCAGGCCGCACTCGTACGGGGACACGCGGTTGCGGTTCGGGCGCGTGCGGACGCCCGTGAATCCGTTGAGAACCGAGAAGGTGGCGCCGATCGCTCCACCGAGAACGAGGAACACGATCGCGGGCATGTAGGTGCGCAGCACAATCGCCGTTATATCACTGTGGGGTGCCCTGCCCGCCCTGTACCGTACGCGCGGCGACCGGTCAGTACCTTCCGTGAAATGAGGGACGTCCACGTCGCGTTCGCCGTGGTGACGGTCGCCGTCAACGCGATCGCGGCGCTCTGGGGGATCTGGTGCTGGTGGCGCACAAGGGCCAGCGGCTGGTTCTGGCGGCTGTTGCGTGTCGCCCAGGTGACGCTCGTCATCGAGGCCGCGCTCGGCTTCCTGCTGGCCGCGACGGTCAGCCACAAGTCCGACACGCTGCATCTCGTCTACGGCGTGCTGCCGATCCTGATGTCCTTCTTCGCCGAGCAGTTCAGGATCTCCTCGGCGCAGGCGGTGCTCGACGCGGGCGGCTTCGAGTCCGCCCAGGCCGTCGGCGAGCTCCCCGAGGAGCAGCAGCGGGCGGTCGCGCTGGCGATCATCAGGCGTGAGACGGGCGTGATGACGCTCGCGCTCGTGATCATCGTCGTGCTGCTGCTGCGCGCCGCCACGACCGCGCCGTGAGCGTTCAGCGCGGGTTGTCCACGAGGCCGTGGTAGTGGCCCTCAAACCAGATCAGAGGCTCCCCGACGCCGAGGTCCATCTCCACCACCTCGCCGATCGCGATCGTGTGATCGCCCCCGGCGATCAGCTCGCGCAGCTCCAGCACCGCCCACGCGAGCGTCCGCTCGATCACCGGCATGCCGCGCACCAGCCGGTGATCGACATGCGACAGCTTCTGCGACTCAGGCATCTTGGAGGCGAACACGCCGGCGATCTCGTGCTGGTCGTCGCCGAGCAGGTTCAGCGCGAACGCCTGCGCTTCGCGCACGGCATCCAGCGTGCGCGCGCTGTTGCCGAAGCAGACGAGCGCCAGTAGCGGATCGAGCGACAACGAGCAGAGCGCGTTGGCCGTCATGCCGCCGCCGCCGGCCGGGCCGGCGGTCGTGATCACCGCGACGCCTGTCGCGAAGCGGCCGAACACCTCGCGAAACAGCTCTGGACCTGCGGGCCGTGCCATCGCGGTGGTTATAGCGTCCGGCGGCCCCGGCGGGAACCGAGCAGGCGCCTGGTGGGGGCCGACCGTCCGCGGCTCTGGCACGCAGCGAAGCATGCCGCGCCACGGGGGGCGCCCACGGAGGGTCGCGCTTTCGTATGATCTTGCGCGCATGAACCGCAGCTTTCGGCTCTTGATCACCTTTGCGGCGGCGATCGCCGTCGCCTCCATCGCCGCCGCCTGTGGCACCGAGCGGATCAGCATCCCGAAGTCCGATCCGAACTACACCAACGATCTGGCCGGCGCCACCCTCTTCAATCAGCGCTGCGGAGGCTGCCACACCTTCTCCTATGCGGGAACGCGCGGCTCCGCGGCGAACATCCGCACGGCGGAGGCGATCAACGGGCCGAACTTCAACATCCGCTGCGAGCGCCCCGTCGATCGCGTGCTATATGCGATCGAGAACGGCGGTTTCTCGGGTGCGTATATGCCCGCCAACGTGGTGGTCGGGCAGCAGGCGCAGCAGGTGGCGAACTTCGTCGCCCGCTTCTCGGGCCGTCAGGCGCCGAGGATCCCGGGGCAGCCGACATGCGAGCAGCAGGCGATCGGCACGCTGACGGCGCTGGCCGATCCGCCCGCGAAGTAGTGTCCGCCACCCGGCGCAGCTGGGAGCGCGTGTGCTCGACATCAGGCTGATCAGATCCGAACCTGACAAGGTCAGGGCCGCGCTCGCGCGGCGCAGCGAGCACGACGCCGCAGCCGTCGACCGTGTCCGCGAGCTCGACGAGCGCTGGCGCTCGATCACCGCGGAGCTCGAGACGCTGCGGGCCGAGCAGAACAGCGCGAGCCGCGGCCGCACCGGAGCGCCGACACCGCAGGAGCGTGAGCAGCTGGCGACGCTGGCGGCCCGCGGCCGTGAGCTGAGCGACCAGGAGGCGGCTGTGCGCGCGCAGCGCGAGCAGGCGCTCGCCTCACTGCCGAACCTGCCCTCGCCCGACGCTCCGCTGCAGGACACTGTGATCTCCGTCAACGGGTCCGTCGGGTTGTCCGGGAAGGACCACCTCGAGCTCGCCGGGGAGATGATCGACATGGAGCGCGGCGCGCGCCTGTCCGGTACGCGCTTTGCCTACCTGCGTGGCGATCTCGTGATGCTCGAGCTCGCGCTCGTTCAGTACACGCTCCGGAAGCTGAGCGACCAGGGCTTCGAGCCGGTGATTCCGCCGGTGCTCGTACGCGAGCGGGCGCTCTACGGCACGGGCATGCTACCCGACACCGAGCAGCAGATCTATCACCTGCCGGATGACGACCTCTATCTCGTCGGTACCTCCGAGGTCTCGCTCGCGTCGATGCACGCTGACGAGATCCTGAGCGCCGGCCTGCTGCCGCGCCGCTACGCCGGCTTCTCCACCTGCTTTCGGCGGGAGGCCGGCGCCGCCGGCAAGGACACCCGTGGCATCTTCCGCGTGCATCAGTTCGACAAGGTCGAGATGTTCTCGTTCGTCGAGCCGGCGGCCTCGGCCGGCGAGC
Organism: Solirubrobacteraceae bacterium; assembly: GCA_052148275.1. GTDB lineage: Bacteria > Actinomycetota > Thermoleophilia > Solirubrobacterales > Solirubrobacteraceae > Palsa-465. Next base: position 24,595 of record JBKQIR010000306.1, on the reverse strand, counting down.
ACGAGCTGCTGCTGTCGGTCGAGGAGTCGATCCTGCAGGATCTGCAGATCCCCTATCGGGTGGTCGCAATCGCGGTTGGCGATCTCGGCGCTTCGGCGGCGATCAAATACGACTGCGAGGCGTGGCTGCCGGGGCAGGAGCGCTACCGCGAGCTGACCTCCACCTCCAATACCACCGACTACCAGGCACGGCGCCTCGACATCCGCTATCGCGCTCCGGACGGCAAGCCCACGCATGTGCACACGCTCAACGGCACTGCGGTTGCCGTCGGGCGAACGATCATCGCCCTGCTGGAGAACGGCCAGCGGGAGGACGGAACGGTCGTGATCCCCGACCCGCTCGTGCGCTTCGGCGCTCCGGCGGCGATCAGGAGCGGCGAGAGCTGAGCGCTTGCACCCGGTTTCGCCGCTGGAGCGCCAGGCTCTGCGCCGGGTCGCTCGTCGCGGGCTTCGGGCTGCTCGCCGGTCCCAGCATCGGCGCGCAGGCCAGTCGCAGCCGAGCGCTGCTTCCCGCGAATCCGGCGGCATGCCAAGTGTCGCCGACCGACATCCCGCAGGGCGTGCTGGGTCCGCCCGTCTCCTCGCCCCTGCGCCGCGGTGCAAACCACGGCTCACGCCGGCCGGGCAGCAGCCGGCGCAGTAGCGGTCCCGGTGGTGGCAGCTCGCTGATCGCGGCGCCGTTGCCGCTGCCGCAGGCGGCCGATCCGCTGAGCTCGAGCGCCGTCGGCGCCTTCCTCTCCAGTCGGGCGGGCGACGTCAGCGCGGCTGTTGACGACCTCGTGACCGGCCAGCTGTGGCTGTACAACCCGGGCGAGCGCGGCGTCACCGCGAGCATCATCAAGCTGGACATTCTCGAGACCCTGCTGCGCCAGTCCGAGATCTCCGCCGTCGCGTTCGATGGAGCGTCGCCGCCGGTGATCCAGGGGATGATCGAGAACAGCGACAACGACGACGCGACGACGTTGTGGGACCACGTCGGCGGTCCCGGCGCGGTAGCGGCCTACAACGCGACCGCCGGCCTCACGCAGACGCTCCCGAACGGCGCGTGGGGGCTGACGACGACGTCGGCCCTCGATCAGATCCGCCTGCTCTGCCAGCTCGTACTGCCGGACGGGCTGCTCGACGCCTCGTCACAGGGCTACGCGCTCAGCTTGATGGAGAACGTCGAGTCCGACCAGGACTGGGGCGTCAGCGGCGGCGTTGCCGGCGGCGTGAGCGTCGCGCTCAAGAACGGCTGGCTGCCGAACGGCGGCGGCTGGGAGATCAACAGCGTCGGCCGTGTCCAGGGGAACCGCCGCTACTACCTGATCGCCGTCCTGACCGCCAACGATCCGAGCGAGGGCTACGGGATCGACACGATCGAGGGTGTCGCGTCGATCGTCTGGCGCGATCTGCGCTGAGGCGGCGCCCTCAACCTGTTTGGGCGCGTGTTTGCGCCGCACGCTCTCACGCAATTATTGATCACCAGAGGCTGACGCACAGGAATATCGCTGTCTGCACCGTAATCTCCTCATGTGCCGCCCTTGCGAGCAGGTCACGCCGATCGCGCCGGAACCCGGTGGAACCGCAGAGCGGGCATCGCCTTGGCGGTCAGCGTGGCCGGGTTCGGCGTCGCCCTCAAGACCCACGAGGGCACGTCCGCAGCGGCTGCGCGGATTCGCTCGCGAGCGGGCGTCGCGTCGGTCGATCCGCTGAGAAGCGATCCGTTGCGCAGCTTCCTGGCGACGCGCAGCGGATCCACCAGCATCGCCGTGCGGAACCTGGAGACCGGCAAGGAGTGGCTGTACAACCAGGCCGCCACGTACCAGACGGCCAGCATCATGAAGGTCGACATCCTCGAGACGCTGCTGCGCCAGGCAGAGCTGGCCGGCACGCCGTTGAGCGAGGACACCGTGCAAGACGCGCAGGGGATGATCGAGAACAGCGACGACGCCGATGCTCAGGAGCTTTGGGACGCAGCCGGCGGCAGCTCGGGCGTCGGCGCCTACAACGCCGGCGCGGGCCTGACGCAGACGCAACTGAACACGCAGGGGTACTGGGGCGAGAGCACCACGTCGGCCGCAGACCAGATACGGGTCCTCGACGAGCTCGTCGCCACCCATGGTCTCCTCGATGGCGAATCGGAGAGCTACGAGCTCGGGCTCATGGAGAACGTCGAGTCCGATCAGGACTGGGGCGTGAGCGCAGGTGTGCCGGCGGGAGTCTGCGTCGCGCTCAAGAATGGCTGGGTGCCGGTCACCAGCGACACCGATTGGGAGGTCAACAGCATCGGGCGCATCGAGGGTGACGGCCGCGACTATCTGATCGCCGTGCTCACCGCACACGACCCGAGCGAGACGTACGGGATCGACACGATCCAGGGGATCTCGCCGCTCGTGTGGAGCGATCTACGGTAGGCGGTGTGACGGTCTCGCGGTCATGGTCCCCGAGCGTCCCCGATGCCTTCTTTGTGCGGTCACGTCGCTGATCGTGGGCTTCTCTCGACGTTGACCCGCCCCCGTCCAAAGGCGTCGATCCGGCCCCACCGCCCGGGTATGTCCAGAAGCTCTAGGCGACCAATCGTGACCGGGAGTGCTGGGTCGACCACCAGATGCTCCCCGTAGGGTTCGAGCCCCAGCATCGTGCGCAGCAGCAGGAGCGGAGCGCCGGTCGACCAAGCCTGAGGACTACAAGCCGTCGGGTATTGCACCGGATACAGCGTCAACTCCCGCTCGTAGCCGCCGAACGCCTCCGGCAGGCGTCCGTCGAAGAACTCGGCAGCTTCCAAGATGCCGGATGCGATCACCGCCGCGTCCTCCTTGAAGCCGTATCGCCGTAGCCCCCAGGCGATGAACGAGTTGTCAAACGGCCAAACCGTGCCCACGTGGTAGCCGATCGGGTTGTAGCGTCCTTGCCCCTCGGCCAGCGTGCGCACACCCCAGCCGGAGAACAGTCGCGGGCCGAGAAGGTGCCCTGCGACGGCCTTCGCCTTCGACGCCTCGACGATGCCGCTCCACAGCAGGTGCCCGTTGTTGGAGGCGAGCGCGTCGACCTGGTTTCCGTCGCGGTCGAGCGCGAGGGCGAAATATTCACCGTCCTCGACCCAGAAATCCCGGTTGAACCGTCGCTTGAGATCGACGGCTTCTTGCTCCAGCCGGTCGGCAAGGGCCGTGTCCTCCCAGACAAGCCGAGCGAGGCGAGCGCCGCGGAGCTTTGCATCGTACGCGTAACCCTGCAACTCGCAGGTCGCGCGCGGGAAGCCGGGCAGCCGCCCGTCGCGGAACGAGATCGAGTCCCAAGAGTCTTTCCAGCACTGGTTCTCGAGCCCGGTCTGCTCGTTGCGGCGCTCGTACCAGATGTAGCCCGTTCCCTGGAGATCCGCGTACTCGTCGATCCAGCGCAGAGCAGCCCGCGCCTCGACCTCGAGCTCGCGCATAAGCTCCCAGTCCCCCGTCCAGCGCTCATACTCGTCGAGCAGGACGACGTAGAGCGGGGTCGCGTCCGCCGAGCCGTAGTACGGCGAGTGCGGGCGCTCCTCAAATGCTGTCAGCTCGCCGTAGCGCATCTCATGGAGGATCCGGCCCGGATCCTCGTCGCGGAAGTCGTCCAGGCCGACGCCCTGCCAATCCCCAAGCGCACGCAGCGTCGTCGCGGCGAGCTCGGGCGTAAACGGGAGCGCCTGCAAGCTGGTGAGAATGCTGTCGCGGCCGAACATAGTCATGAACCAGGGCAGGCCAGCGGCCGGGAGACTGTGCCCCCCAGCGATCGGCGGCGAGAAGCGCAGCGCAGCGAGGTCGACGAGGCTGCGTCGATACGTCTCCTTCAGCGGATCCCAGTCGCACTCCAGCCTGGGCGCCTCGTCGATCCAGCGCTCCAGGTTTTTCCGCATCCGCGCCACTGAGCGCTTCTGACCATCGCTCGCCTCGCGGGCCAGTCCGGCCCCAAGACCCGCGGTGATGACGTCAAGACGCGTGCGCCACTCGTCGTGAGGCCCGATCTGGATCCTGAAGGTCAGGCCGTTGTTGTCAATCTCTGCGGGGGTCGACGCCGAGATCGCGGTCGAGCGGCCGAACGTCCCACGATCGTATGCGAGCACAAGCTTGTCGCCCTCCACGCGCGCGGAGTGCCTGCCCTTCTTCTCAAGCGCGTCCTTGACCTCGAACAGATCCGCGAAATCGCATCCAGCATCGACGCGGACGCTCAGGTCGACCGGTTCGTCGAGATGGTTGAGAATCGTGAGCTCCTCCTGGAAACCTTCGCCGACCGCGCGCTGGCGGATGACGGACAGCTTCGCGTCGACATAGACGGTACCGGTACCCGGCACGAGGAAGAACCGCGTCTCGAAGTACTCAAGATCGTCGACCGACAGGGGATTCAGCCGCTCGCCGTTCACGGTCAAGACCCATCGGGAAAGGAAACGCGTGTCGAACGAGAACAGCCCCGCCGGATCGGTCGGTGACGCCTCGATGTCGCCGCGCGCGTCGCTGACCACGAACGTGTTGCCGTCGAGGATCCTGACAAGCCCGTCGCTCATTCCTCGCTCCCCTCAGAGCCAGCCGCCCGCCCCTGCGCCCGCCTGCCCAGCGCTCTTGGAAACAGCCGCTGGAGACGCACGATCAACCTCGGATCGCCCTCGACGGCAACCTCGCCCCGCAGCACCGCGGCCATCAAGTTCAGTTCGCCGACAACCAACCGGTCAAACGACTCCCTGCCGACACTCAGGACGGAATCGGCGGCAAGGTTCCCACGCGATACGCGAATGTCCCCCTTATCGATGCTCACCAGCCAGCGGTCGGTTCGCTCGCCGGCGAACACATCGAATCGGGCGCTGCCGGTCACCTTTCGAAGCAGCGGCTCATGTCCGCGCCTCGCGAGCCCGTCGAAGAACTCCGCCGTCGAGTCGATCCTCACACCAAGCGCCTTGTCCCGCAACACCAGCGCTTCTCAATAGCGGCTTCCATCACTCACCACTTTCTTGCGCAGCAAGCACTCCGCGCATCGCGACCAGCACGCGAGACCGTGTGAATCTTGTAGTCTAGACCACTGGGAGCGACACGTGTTGGGGTGTGTGGTCGCGGCGCGGGAAGATCGAGCGGCCGGCCGCACGCAGCGGGCGCGCTACATACAGCCGTTGCGCTGCAAGCAGACCAGCAATCGGCTTCAGGATCACCTGGGTGAAATGTGGCGTCCAGCCGTTCTGCGCCTAGTCCGAAGACAGCGGGAACTTCGGCCTAGTCACGACGTAGCCTCATGTCCAAGTGGCTAACAGCGCTGCAGTAGAGCTTCACGGACCGGTGCTGTTCGCTCGCGGCGCGCGCCGCGAGCGGCCCTCGCGACTGTTCGAAGGGGGCGTCGGTCGGGGTGGATCATGTGTCGTGTGGTGGGTGTGGTGGTGGCGGTTCGTTTGTGTTGGGGGGTTCCGTGTCGCTGGCTGGGGGGTTGGTGTCGTCGGGGCGTGACGTGGATGAGGATCGAGCGCGCTTGCGCCGCCGGCGGATTGCGAGCACGGCCCAGGTCGCGAGGGCGACTGCTGCTGCGCCGATGAGCACCCATGCCCAGGCTGGAAGGGAGCTTGATTTTGAGGAGCTCTCATTCTTTGCGACGGCTGCTGCGGCCGCGGCGGCTGCTCCGGGCGCGTGATTGGAGGTGGTTGTCGTAGATGTTTCAGTCGTGGTCGTGGGGGATATTGTCTCTTTGGTGTGGGTCACGGTCGTCTGCGCGGGCGTCGTTTCCGTCTTTGTGTGGCTGACGGTCGTGGTCTGCGGCGGCGCCGTTGTTGTTGCAGTTTTGCTGACGGTCGCTGTTGGTGGCGGACGGGTTGTGGTCGCGCTCGACGTCGGTGAGTCGTCGTTGGTCGTTTCAGTCTCGTGCTTCGTCGTCGAGGTCGCGTTTGGCTGTGATCCTGGTTTCTCGGTTTGAGCGCGCGCTGGCGGGCTCGATCTCGTTGCGGTGTCGCTCGCCGGGGTGGTCTTAGTGGCGCTCGTGGCGGTGTGTAGGCTTCGCGTCGTGGTGTTCGTCTGCGTGAGGCTGGTATTGATGCTCAGGCTGGCGGCGGACCCGCATCCGGCGATCAGAGCGGCGCACGCGGCGATGAGTGCCGCGTTCTTGATGGCGGTACTCACTGTCGGAGGATGCGGGCCTTCTCGGCCGCGAACTCCGCGTCGGTGAGGATCCCTTGTTCCTTAAGGTCGGCGAGGTCTTTGAGTTGGGCGATGCGGTCCTCGGCGGCCGGGGCCGGGGGTGGCGGTGGCTCGTGGTACTGTGGCTGGGATTGGTAAGACGTGTCTTGTGCGGCCCAGCGGTTGTATTGGCGCCGGCTCACGCGGTTCGACACCGCGGTTGCAGTTCCGGCGACGACGGCGGTGCGGGCAATGCCTCGTATGAGCCCAGGCATGGTCAGTCCTTTCGTTCAGGCAGCTGCTTCTGCGGCGTCGAGGGCATCGATCAGGTCTTGCACATGGATGCGGTCGTAGAAGACGAGCTCGCCGCCGTTGCGTCGAGCGGCGGCGACAAACGGCGCCGCCCAGCGGTTCTCATATACGATCATCACGGCGGTACCGCCCGGCTCGATCTCGGCCGCGACGCGCGCGACGTCGTCCTCGCTGATGAGGCCTGAGGCGGCTCCTGCGAAGTTCGCCAGGTCGCCCGCCGCGTCCGCGTCGAGATCAGCGGGGTCCACGCCCGCGTAGGTCCCGTCCGCGTGCTTTCGGACAAATCGCACGTCGAGCACTTTGATCGTCCCGCGGTCGGCGAGTTCGAGGAAGATCGGAATACTTTCTCCGGTCATCGGTGCTCCCGGTGCGTAGCCGATCACGACCACATCGATCGGGCCGAGCTCGGTTTGGTTCGTGTCCATTCTGTTACCTCAATGATCGGCGCTGTGGGGCGTTAAGCGGTTGTCTGCGTTGGTGCCTGGGATGGTTGGGGCTCTGATGCCTGCTCACGGCGGCGGATGATCAGTTTGCGGGCTTCGGAGGCGACGACGATCGTGAGTGCGGCGATGATGCAGATTAGCCACTCGTGGAGGTTGAGGCCGACGGTGTCGATGATCTTGTTCAAGAGCCCGAGTTGCGCGCCGAGGATGATCGCGGCGATCGACATGCCGGTGGTGAGTACGAGGCGGTGATCGTCGAACGTGTCGAGGCTGAATACCGATCGTCGGTCGTCCTTGGCGCACAGGGCGTAGTAGACGTTCGCGATCGAGAATGTGGTGAGCCCCATCATGTGGGCAATTGCGGCGCCGTGGGCGTCGTTCGCCCAGGCGATCACGCCGAGTGTTGTCGCGCCGAGGACGGCGCCGGCGAACGCGAGCCAGATCAGCGCGCGTCGGTCGAGGATCGGCTCGTCAGACTTTCGCGGTTTGCGTGCCATCAGGCCGTCGCCAGGTTTTGCCGTACCCAAGGCCGACGGCTTCGAACACTTGTGTGGTGAAGTTGACGTAGAGCGTCTGGAGCGGGATGAACGGCACTCCGCCGAGGACGTTGAAGATGCTCGCGCCGAGGAAGGTGACGATGAAGCCGGCTAGGCAGCCCATTTGGAAGCGGACGTACTTCTTGAGGTTGTCGTAGAGCCCTCGGCCGAGCGCGACGGCCTTGATGATCGTCGCGAAGTTGTCGTCGGTGAGGATCATTGCCCCAGCCTCTTTGGAGACTTCGGTGCCTGTGATGCCCATCGCGATTCCGATGTCGGCCTGTTTGAGCGCGGGCGCGTCGTTGACGCCGTCGCCGGTCATCGCGACGATGTGGCCTTTGTGGCGCAGCGTCTCGACGAGCCTGACCTTGTGCTCGGGGGTGACGCGTGCAATCACGCCGATGCCGTCAATCGCCTCCAGCGCTTCTGTGTCGGACATCGCGGCGAACTGCGCACCGGTGATCGCGTTGCCTTCGATCCCGAGCTGGCGCGCGATCGCACCGGCTGTGATCGCGTGATCGCCGGTGATCATCCGCACCTGAATCCCGGCCGCCTTAGCGGTCGTGATTGCATCCTTGGCCTGAGCGCGTGGTGGGTCGACGATCCCGACGAGCGAGAGCACCGTGAGATCGTCGAGCTGGGCCAAGAGATCCCCGCGGGGGTCAAAGCCGTTGGGCGCGAAGTCCTTGCGGGCGGTTGCCATCACCCGGAGCCCCGCTCGGCCAGCCGCTGGTTCTCGGCGCGATAGCGCTCCCGGAACGCGTCGTCGGCCTGGATCGGACGGAGGTCGGGATCGAGTGTTGAAGCAGCGCGGGCTAGGAGCTGGTCGGGTGCGCCTTTGATGAACGCGCGGACGTGCGCGGAGCCCGCTTCGTCCTGCATGTTATGGAACGTCGCCATTAGTTTGTAGGCGGTGTCAAACGGTAGCTCGGCGACGCGCGGGTAGCGCGCTCGCGTTGCCTCCGTGTCGAACCCCCCTAACCCCCCCTCGGCAAGCACGACAAGCGCGCCTTCGGTGGGGTCGCCGATCATCTCTCCCAAGTCGGTCACGACCGCGTCCGACGCTAGGATCATCGGCAGCAAGAACTCTTCGGGCTGCCCGGCGACATGTTTGATCGTTCCCTCGCTCGAGTATCCCGACCCGGAGACCGTGTAGCGTCGGCCGGGGATCGTCATCTCGACCGCGGTCATTTGGTTGAGCGTCAGCGTTCCCGTCTTGTCGGAGTTGATCGCCGATGTGCTGCCGAGCGTCTCGGCGGACCGCAGGCGCTTCACGATGGCGTTCGCGTTGGCCAATGTCTGAGTGCCGTGGGAGAGGATCGTCGTGACCACGGCCGGGAGGCCGGTCGGGATGGCCGAGATCGCAAACGCGATCGCCGCGGTGAAGACGACCGTGAAGTCATCGCCCCGACTCAGGTTGAGCAGCATCGAGACGACCACCGCCACCCCCGCGATCACGAGGATCTGGTTGGTCAGCTTGGAGAGCTGGCGGGTCAGCGGCGTCTCCGCATCCTCTTGCGCCTGGAAGCATCCCGGAGATGTGGCCGACTTCGGTCGCCATGCCCGTTGCGGTGACGATGAACAGGCCCGTCCCCCGCGTCACGCTCGTGTTCATGTACACCATGTCCGCGCGATCGCCGAGCACCGCGTCTCTGTTGTCGAGCCGATCGGCGCTCTTGCCCACCGGAACGCTCTCGCCTGTCAACGCGGACTCCGCGACCTCCAGCGTCGCCGCCTGGAGGAGGCGGCCGTCGGCGGGCACGAGATCGCCCGCCTCGATCGCGACCACGTCCCCGGGCACCAGCACCTCGGCCGGCAGCTGAGCCAGCTGGCCACTGCGCCTGACCCGCGCCTTGACGATCATCATCTTCTGCAGCGCCGCGACGGCGGCCGCTGCCTTTCCCTCCTGCTGCAGTCCGAGAATCGCGTTGAACACCGTCAGAAAGAGGATCACCAGTCCTGTACCGAGCTGCTTGAGCGGGTACAGGCTCCCGATTCCGGCGATCAGCAACACGATCTGCATCGGATCGTCGTACTGACGCACGAACGCGCGCCAACGCGGCTCGGTCTCCCCGGCCGTAAACCGGTTCGACCCATGCTGGGCGGTCCGCCGGTCCACCTCCTCGCTGGATAGCCCACGTCCGACATCGACGTCCAACTCACCCGCGACGTCCTCTGCGGACATCACATGCCAGGCTGGTCGTTGCCTGCGCGCTGCGTCCTTGCTTTCGGTCGCGACACTCATCGCGCCGTGTCCGTCGTCCGGGGAGCGCCGAGGCTGCCGACTGGTGGGTCGGGATCTGGTGCCACGCGCGTGCCGGCAGTGCCGTGCAGAAGTCCTTGGGCTTCGTCGATCGATCCGATCGCGGCGATGTCACCGGTCTGGGAGACAAATTCGCAGGCCGCTCTGTCGCCCGCCAGCGCGGCGCTGGCGATCCGTTTAGGCCTCGGGGACGGAACGACCCGTCGCATACTCGGGCCGTCGGACTTGAACGGCCATCCCTTCTCGCCGGCGAGCCTGTTCGCCTCCTCGCTGCCGTAGATCGGGCCGATCGGTTTGGTCGGGTTCTGGAAAGACGGGTCGTCCGGGTCGACCTCGATCATCGTCAGAAGCGTAGCCAGAGGCTTCTCGAACGGCAACAGGTTCCCGAGCTCCTGCAAGATGAGATACCCGATCATCCCTCGGTCTCGGCGTCAAGCACGTCGAGCGGGTAGGTATCCACCTGCGCGTACGCCGCTCCCTGCAGCGCCAACAGACCGACCTGCGGGCCGTTGCCGTGGGCGATCGCGAGCTCGTGCTGGTCGGCGATCGGCGCGAGCGCCGCGCACGCTCGTGCGACGTTCGCCCGCTGATTCACCGCCGTCATTGGTTACCCGCGTCGCAGCGGCGCTTTCCACCCAAAGCGACCACGACGCGCATCGTCAGCTCCCCAGCGTCGCGACGAGCACAGCCTTGATCGTGTGCAGCCGATTCTCCGCCTCGTCGAAGACGACCGAGGCCGGCGATTCGAACACCTCCTCGGTCACCTCGAGCGCGTCCAGGCCGTACTTCTCAAAGAGCTCCTTGCCGACGCTCGTGTCGGTGTTGTGGAACGCGGGCAGGCAGTGCATGAACTTGACGTCCGGGTTCCCGGTCAGCTGCATCGTGCGCGCGTTGATCTGGTAGGGGAGCAGCAACTTGATCCGCTACACCCAGACCTCGGCCGGCTCGCCCATCGAGACCCACACATCGGTCAGCAGCACGTCGCACCCGTTCACGGCTTCCTCGACGCTCTCGGTGAGCGTGATCTTGGCGCCGCTGGAGGCGACCTCGAAGGAGCAGCGCGTCCGGGTCGAGTCCTTCTCGAAGATCAGCGCGATGTTCGAGAATCTCGCCGCCGCTCGCTTGGCGTCTCGCCAGCGCGACACTCTCTCGACTTCGGCGGCGAGGGATGGCACACCGTGCCGCCGCCGTCGGCTAGCTCGGCGACGGAGTGGCTGCTCGAGGACGCGACGGGACGAGTCTCTGATCGCCGCTACTGCTTGACAAGACCGGTGCCGCCGAGCACGGTCAGGCCGCTGCCGACAAGCAGAAGAAGGCATGCGAACACCACTGGCCAGCGTCGCTGTAGCCACGCTCCGCCCTTCTGCAGCCACGGATCAGCGCGTCCCCCGGCGACCAGAAGGACCACGATAATCGCCAACAACGGCAGCACAAAGGCAAGGTTGTAGATGGCCAGCAGCCCGATCTCCTGAGCAAGGCTCGCGCTTGAGGCGACGATTCCCGCAATGACCGCGAAATACGGCAGCGCGGTCGGTAGCTCGACCGCTGCGATCGACGCTCCTGCGATCAACGCGGATCCAGCACTCCCACCGTCGCGCATCGGAAGCTCCCGCTGCGCGAGCCTCCGCCGCCCTCGCCAGAGAGCCGCGGCGGCGAGGAGCAGGAGGATGCCTGCGACGAGTTCGATCGCGTGCCTGACATTTCGCTGGGGGTTGGGTATGAGTCCGAGCAACAGCCTCCCTGGCCCGATCGTCAGGACCACGCCGGCGAGGAGCGTTACGCCGAACACGCCGATCGTGAACTGGGTCACGCGCAGCACCCGCCGGCGGGCGGTCGCTAGGTACAGGGCAGGTCCGACGGTGCTGGGGTTGAGCGAGTCCGCCAGACCCACCGAGATCACCACACCGACCAGCCGCAGCATCGCTTCGCTGTCTCGTTCAGCGCTGCGACCAGCGGTGCAGGTCAGGGGCGGACATGCCGTCAACACGTGCGCACCGCTCTATACACGGGCCGACCCGTCCTACGGCTTCCTCGCCATCGAGCGTGAGCGCTGGTTCGAGCATTGGACGCGATGGCACGCGTTGGACCGTAGCGGTTCCGCACGTCGCCGTCTGGACCGCTCGGTCATCGACCTGTAAGGCAGGTGGGCTGCGGTTCTGGCTGACGCGTTTCCAGAGAACTGAGCGGTCGAGAGAGGGGGCCTTTGCCGGCTCCCCGGTACTCATCTGGCGAGATGGCAAAGCAGCCCGCTCAGCGAGCCGACGCTCCCGACCCCGACGTGGTCGATCCGGACGGTTGGCACGAACTCGCCGTTGCGAACCCCATGTTCCTGCTGGAGCGTCTCGGCAGAGAATGCACAGACCTGCAAGGCTTGGTGAAGCTGGCAAGCCCAGGCTTCTGCGCGATTGGGAAGCTGCGCAAGGGCTTCCGGAGCCTGGCGAGGCGATCGCCTGGCGAGACGAGACGCCGTTCGACGTCCGCAAGCGCACCGTGATCTCGCCGACGTCGCTCACGTTCCGCGAGTACGCCGAGCGGTTGCTGGAGAGCGCCCGCCGGCACGAACCGAACCTCGCGAACTGGCGGCGGACAAACCGTCGACCTTCCGAGCCTACGCGAAGCGCACAAAGCGCATCTACCAGGCGGTCGGCTGGTAACGCCTCTCGGCGATCGAGCTGCACGACCTTGGAAGCCCCGGGGCTCACGGCGGAGTGGGCGGTCGACGGGATGGAGCCGCCCGGCCTGCACGACGCCCGCCACCATTGTCTGACGCATTGGGGCCCGCGTGTCGGACATCGGGCGGCTGCACCAAGCGGCCGGGCACTCCGACATCCGCCAGAGCCAGCGCTACCTGCAGGTGCCGCCCGACCGCGACGCGGAAGACGCCGGCCGGCTCGACGCGTACCTCGGAACGGTGTAGGCGGGTCACGCGCCGGGTCACGCACGTGCCATATCGCCCGTGAAATCAAGCGAGCGAGCGAGCGGAGAGGGGGGGATTCGAACCCCCGAACGAGGTTACCCCCCGTTACGCGATTTCCAGTCGCGCCCGTTCAACCACTCCGGCACCTCTCCGTGACGCGTGTCGGCTTAGGCTAGCGTGGAAGTTCCGAGAGGCGCTCCGTGGCTCGGGGTCATCTCAGACCTCTGATCGTTGGCGCTGCGTGAGTCGCAGGTCGCACGCGTTGCCGCGCTCCGTCTCAGATCTGCCACGCGCCGCCGAGCAGCAACGGCACGCGATCCGCGGCGGCGGTTAGGCCGGTGACGCTCACGTCGTCGGAGCCGATCATGAAGTCGACGTGGATCTCGCTCCCGTTGACGCGCTCGAGGTCGGCCTCGGAGGAGACGCACATGCTGAAGCCCTGCCCGAGGGCGATGTGGCTTGCGGCGTTCTCGTCGATCAACGTGTCGTAGAAGACGGTGCCGAGGGCGCCGATCCGGCTCTCCCGATCGACCAGCGCAACCTCGCCAAGGCGGGCGGCGCCTACATCACGTTCCGTCATCGTGCGTAACGTCGCCGCCCCGCCGTCGGCCTCGATCGCCACCGCGCGGCCGCCCGCGAACCGCACGCGCAAGCCGGTGACCATGCCCCCGGACACGAACAGGGGCTTCGTCGACGTCACGGTGCCGTCGACGCGCGCCGGATCCGGTGTCGTGAACACCTCCTCGGTCGGCAGGTTCGCAGCGTGGACGATCCCCTCGGCGGTCTGGGCTCGCGCAGCGATCCAGCGGGCGCTCGAAAGCAGGCCGATGGTCAGGTCGGTGCCGGGACCCTCGAAGTGCAGGGCATCGAGCGGCAACGCGGTCAACGCCGATGCGACCTGCTCGAGCCGGTCCAGGCGCAGGTTCCATGCGGCGAGCGGATCGTCCTCGCGCAGGCGGCAGATGTGGGCGATCTCGTCCCACAGCAGTTGCAGCGCGTCCTGGGGCGCCAGGTCTGGATGGACCCGCGTGGCCCAGCCCTGCGTCGGGCAGGGCACCGCCGACCAGTTGACAAGGCGCTGCTCGATCAGCGCGGAGGTCTCCTTCAAGCGTGGCAGGAGGTCCAGGCCGAGCAGCGCGGGATCGATGCCATTCATCAATCCGGGCTCGACCGGGCCGGTGAGGGCGATGATCGCGGCCCGCTCCTCGCCGAGGCGCTTCACCCGCTCTCCGTACCAGGACGGCACGAACGTCAGCGTATCCCGGTCGGCGTGGCGCAGCCGGGCGCGCTTGATGTGAGGATCGAACACGGCGACGTCGACGAACATCGCGCCGCGCGCATATGCCGCCTCCGCGATCGCCCGCGTGAGCGGCTCCTTGCCCGGCTCGGAGCTGATCGACACGATCTGACCCGGCTGGACGTTCGCTCCCAATCCGACGGCCAGCTGAGCGAGCGCTGCGATCGGTGGAGCGGTATCGGCGGTCATCGTCGGGCGAGTCTAGTGCCGATACCAGAATCTGAGGCGAGCAAACACGGTGCCGATACCCGAATCTGAGGCGAGCAACACACACAGGCCCGGCTGGATGCAGCGCCGGCCCCAAGCCGGATGCGCTTCTGGTCGTGAGGAGGGCGCTGCGGTAGCTGGCCACTACTCGCCGGCGGCCGCCAGATGCGAGAGCGTGAAGGCGCCGCTCTGCAGGCCGCCCAGATCGAGCGCGACGTAGCGGAACCCGGCGGCGCGCACGGCGTCGAGGATCGTGCTGCGCAGGGGCTCGGCCGACGCGCGCTCGAGCTCGCCGGGCAGGAGCTCGATCCTGGCCACCTCGCCATGATGGCGCACGCGCAGATCGCTGAAGCCGAGCGCGCGCAGCCCCGCTTCGGCCTCATCGATCGCCCGCAGCTTCTCGGGGAGGACCGGCTCGAAGTGCGGGACCCGTGAAGCCAGGCACGGCATCGCCGGCTTCTCGGCGCAAGGGAGCGCGAGCGCGCGCGCGAGGCGCCGCACCTCGGCCTTGCCGATGCCGGCCTCGGCGAGCGGTGCCAGCACGCGGTGCGTGGCGGCGGCCCGCGCTCCCGGCCGGTCGCTGCGGCGGGCGTCGTCGGCGTTCTCGCCGTAGGCGACGGCGGCAAGCCCGTGCGCCGCCACCACGTCCCCCGAGATGCGGGTGAACAGCTCGTCCTTGCAGAAGAAGCAGCGGTCGGGCAGGTTGAGGCGATACTCGGGCCGCTCGCCCTCCCGGGTCTCGATCTCGATGAGCTGCACGCCGAGCAGCGTCGCGATCCTTGCAGCGGCGACGCGCTCGCCGGCCGCGAGGCTCGGTGAGACGCCCAGCACCGCCACGACGCGATCTGCTCCGAGCGCCCGGGCTGCGAGCGCCAGCAACGTCGATGAGTCAACCCCGCCGGAGAACGCGACCCCGAGCGGAGCGCAGCCGACAAGCAACGCGCCGACACGCTCGGCGGCCTCGAGCTCAGCACCCGCCAGTTCAGGCAGCTCCGCACCCGCCGGTTCAGGCATGAGGCTGATCGTATTACGCGCGGCCCGGCATCCGGCCGGGAAGCGCATCCGGCTTGGGGGCCGGCCTCGCTTCGCTCTTGAGTTGAGAGGAGACCGCTCAGCTCGGCCGGCAGTCACCACGGCCCGGCATCCGGCCGGGCCTTCATAAGCCCATCGCGGCCGCGACCCGATCGAGCTCCTGGATCATCGGCGCGATCCGGCCGCGCGTGCGCTCGTACGTCGACACGAGATCGGGATCGGGCGTCGTCGGCGGCGCCTCGACCGCATCGAGGTCGAACAGCAGTGCCAGCGCCACGGTCAGGGTCGGCGCGCGGTCCAGCGCGAGCAGGCCCAGTGCCGCTGCGCCGACCGCGGTGCCCTCGGCCTCGCCGACGATGCGCAGGGGGCGGTCGAGCGTCGAGGCCATGACCTCCCGCCAAAGGGTCGAGCGGAACACCCCGCCGGTGGCGTGGATCGACTCGACCGGCATCAGGCCGTCGAGCCGATCGACGATCAGGCGTATCTGGGCGCATGTCCCCTCGATCGCGGCTCTGGCCAGGTGCCCTCGCGTGTGCTCGTAGCGCAGGCCGAGATAGGCGCCGGTCAGCTCCGGGCTCCACAGCGGCGCGCGCTCCGAGAGCAGGTAGGGCAACATCACGAGCCCACCGCTGCCCGCCGGAGCGCTCGCCGCCAGCTCCAGCAGCGTCTGGTCGGCGCTCGCGCTCGATGCGTCCACCTCCGACATGAGCGCCCGCTCCGCCCAGCGGACGACGGCTCCGCCGTTGCTGATCGCCCCGCCGAGCACCCAGATCGAGTCCGTGAGCGCGAAGCAGAAGAGCGCCCCAGCGTCGTCGACCCGCGGCTCGTTGACGGTCATTCGCACGGCGCCGCTGGTGCCGAGCGAGAGGCCGGCGACACCGGGGGTGATCGCGCCGCAGCCGAGGTTGGCGAGCGGTCCGTCAGCCGCGCCGAGCACGACCGGCGTGCCCGCCGGCAGCCCCGTCCGCGTCGCCGCCGCCGGACACAGCGGGACGTGCGCGGTCGTCGGCAGGATCGGCGGCAGTTGCGCCGCGGAGATCCCCGCGAGCTCGATCGCAGCGTCGCTCCATTTCCTCGCGTGCATGTCGAGCAGGCCGGTCGCGGATGCAGACGAGAGCTCGGTCACGATCGTCCCTGACAGCCACGAGAGGATCAGCTCCTTGAGCCCCACCCACCAGCGCGCGCCGGCGAGCGTGCGCGGGTCGTGCCGGCGAAACCACGCGAGCTTGCAGAGCGGTGTCATCGGATGCACGGGTGCTCCGGAGATCGCATGCAGCTGCAGGGCGCTGCCCCGCAGGGCCAGCGCCTCCGCGGCGGCTCGCCCATCGGCCCATGTGATCAGCGGCGTGAGCGGAGCCAGATTCGCATCGAGCCCGATCAGCCCATGCATCGCGGAGCTCACCGAGATCCCCAGCACGGCCGCCCCGTCGGCGCTCCCGGAGCACTCCGCCAGTGCGCCTGCGACCGCTGAGAGCACTGTGTCGGGATCCTGAACGGCCTGTCCCGCCGCGGGCTCCAGCAGCGGGTACTCCCGCAGCGCCACGCGCCGCCAGGCTGATCCGGGCGCGAACGCCACCGCCTTGACGCCGGTCGTGCCCGCGTCGAGGCCGATGATCACCTCTCGCGGCGCGCCCGCGTTCACGCTGCCCACTCCATCTCCCGCGCCCTCGCGATCCGAACCGCCCTCATCGCCCAAGCCTCTGCATCTCCCGCGCCTGATCCTCAGTCAACGCGATCACCTCCTGGTCGGCGCCGAGCGCCGGGTCGAGCCGCTCCAGTACACGGACCACCCCCTCGCGCAGCGGGCCCGCGGCCAGCGCACGATATTCGATCGCGCGCACGTCGCTGACCGGCGCGCCCAAGCCCCGCAGATGACAGACCCACGCGGCGAGCGTCCGCGTCGCGCCCGCGGGGAGCCGGCCGGCGCTCCGCTGGGCGCGCAGAACGGGCAGCACCCGGATCGGGAGCTTCTGCGAGCCGTCCGCGGCGATCTGTGCGAGCTGGTGGCGGATCCGCGGATTGCTCCAGCGCCCGAGCAGCACGTCTCGGTAGCCGGCTGGGCCGGTCCTGTGACCCGCGCGCGTCGCGGCGACCGCGCCCGCCGGCAACTCCGGCCGTGGCGTGGCGACATCCCACCAATCATCCAGCCAGTCCCTGCAGCGCTCGTCGGCGAGCGCCTCGGCGACCGTCTCGTGACCGGCGATCGAGCCGGCGTAGGCGAGCAGCGAGTGCCCCCCGTTGAGCAGCAAGAGCTTGCGCTGCTCGAACGGACGGACGTCATCAGCCCAGATCGTGCCGGCGACGTGTTCCCAGCCAGGGCGCCCGGCGGGGAAGTCGCCGCTCAGCACCCACTCGCAGTAGGGCTCGGTGACCACCGGGCAGCGATCGTCGCGGCCGGTGCGCCGTCGCACCTCACGGATGTCGTCCTCGGTCGTCCGCGGCGTGACGCGGTCGACGACCGTCGTGACGCGACTCACCGATTCCGTGATCCATGCCGCCAGCGCCGGATCGATCTCATCCGCGAGCTCGCGCACGACCCCGAATGCGATCGCGCCGTTGTCGGGGAGGTTGTCGCAGGGGACGAGCGCGAGCGGTCCGCCGCCCGCCTGCCGGCGGGCGGCAAAGCCCGCGGCGAGGCGGGCGGGCGCGGTCACGACGCGACCACGCAGGTCAGCCCGCAATACCGCGATGTCAGCCTCAAGTTGAGGGTGAGACAGATCGACGCCACCGCCGGCGCGACGCAGGTAGCCCGCCTCTGTGACCGTCAGCGTCACCACCGCCAGCTCCGGCGCAGCGAAGTGCCGCAGCCAGGCCTCGTGCTCACCGGCCGCGTGCACTCTGGACAGGCTGCCGACGAGCTCGAAGCTGTCCTGCGCCACCGAGCGCGTCACCAGCGTGTAGAGGCCCTGCTGGGCCTCGAGGTCGCCGCAGAGCCGCAAGCTGCCTCGGCCCGTGAACGCCGCGATGCCCCACGTCTCGGCGTCGGGGGCATGCTCGGTGTACCAGCACCCGTGCGCGCGGACGAAATTGCCCAGGCCGAGGTGCACGATCCGCACCGGGGCGGCCGGGCGCCCGTTCCCGCCCGCACGCGAGAGTCGCCGCGAGATCCCGTCCCCGCCCGCACGCGGAGGGCGCCGCGAGGTCGCGTCCCCGCCCGCACGCGAGAGTCGCCGCGAGGTCCCGTCCCCGCCCGCACGCGGAGGGCGCCGCGAGGTCCCGTTCCCGCCTGCACGCGGCGGTCGCCGCGAGGTCCCGTTCCCGCCCGCACGCGGCGGACGCGGCACCGCGCTCACAGCTTGAAGACCCGGGCCGGCAGGGCGCCGGTCAGCTCGATCGCGACCGCGAGCGCTTCATCCTCGGCGAGCCGGTGCTCGGCCACGAGGCCCGCGAGATAGCCGGCGTCGAGGCGCCGCGCCATGTCGTGCCGGGCCGGGATCGAGCAGAAGGCGCGCGTGTCATCGACGAAGCCGGAGGTCCGCGCGAACCCCGCGATCGGCGTCACCGCCGCCCGGAACCGATGAATCGACTCCGGCGCGTCGAGGAACCACCAGGGCACGCCCACGTACAGGGACGGATAGAAACCGGCGAGCGGCGCCAGCTCGCGTGACCAGACCGCCTCGTCCACCGTGAACACGACCAGATGGAAGCCGGGGTGGGTGCCGAAGCGCTCCAGCAGAGGCGCGAGCGCGTCGGTGAAGTCACACCGGATCGGGATGTCGTGCCCCGTGTCGGGTCCGAAGCGCTCGAACGTCGGCCGGTGGTGGTTACGTCGCACACCCGGATGCAGCGTCATCACGAGGCCGTCCTCGCACGACATCCGCGCCATCTCGAGCAGCATGTGCCGCCGGAACGCGACCGCCTCCGGCACAGTCGCCGAGCCGTCGAGCGCCGCTCGGTAGATCCGCTGCGCCTCCCGCACGGGCAGCGGATCTGTGCGCGCGTCGAGATGGCTGTGGTCGGCAGCGGTCGCGCCGTGCTCGATGAAGTACCCCCGCCGGCGCTCGAGTGCGCTCACGAAGCCGCCGTAGTCGCCCGTGTCCACATCGGCCGCGGCGCCGAGCGCCGCGACGGCGTCGCGCCAGCCCGGCAGGGCCGGCTCGAGGTACTGATCCGGGCGGAACGTCGGGATCACCCGTCCGCGCCACGCCGGATCGGCCTGCAGCGCGGCGTGCGCCGCCAGATCCGAGCAGGGGTCGTCGGTGGTTGCGAGCGTCGCGATCTGGAAGCGGGAGAACAGCGCCCGAGGCCGGTGATCGTCGCGGCCCAGGCGCTCCGAAACAGCGTCGTAGATCGCGTCCGCGGTCCCCGCCGAGGGACGTAGCGCTACCTCGAAGATGTCCGCCAGCTCTGCCTCCAGCCAGAGGCGCACCGGTGTGCCCGCGAACAGGTCCCAGTGCTCGCACAGCAGCCGCCACGCACGCCGGGACTGTGGCTCCGACAGCGGCCCCTCGCCGACGCCGAGGTCCTGGAGCGGGATCCCGGCAGCGTGCAGCAGCCGCGTGACGTAGTGGTCGGGCGTGATCAGCAGCGTTGCGGGATCCGGGAACGGCTCGTCGTCGAGCAGCAGGCGCGGGTCGACGTGGCCGTGCGGAGAGATCAGCGGCATGTCACGCACCGCCCTGTAAAGACGCCGTGCGATCGTCCGCAGCGCCGGATCGACCGGCAGCAACCGGTCCTCATACAGGCTCAGCTCGGGGCTCGTCGTCCGTTCAGGGTCGCCCATCCGCGTATGATCGCGGTTGCCCGCGTGACCGATCGGATCCCCCACATCGGCGGCCCCGAGCAGATGCTCGACAAGCATCGGATCCGGGCGTTCGTGCTCGACCAACTCGAGTTGATCGACCTGAAGCACGCGAGCGTCTGCGTGCTGGTCCCGGATGCCACCCGCAGCTTCCCGCTGCCGCTGATGCTCTCGGCGGTAGGCGAGGCGCTACGCGGGCGAGCACGTGCCGTCACGGTCCTGATCGCGCTGGGCACGCACGCGGCGATGACTGAGCGCGCGCTCGCGACGCACCTCGGCTACGCGCACAGCACGCTCGAGGAGACCTATCCCGGCATGAGCGTCCGCAACCACGCCTGGTGGGATCCGTCGACCTTCGCGCAGGTCGGCAGCATCAGCGCCGAGCGGATCGAGCAGCTGTCCGACGGGATGCTCAGTCAGTCGGTCGACATCAGGATCAACCGTGCCCTGCTCGAGCACGATCTCACGCTGATCCTCGGGCCGGTCTTCCCGCACGAGGTCGTCGGCTTCTCCGGCGGGCACAAGTACCTGTTTCCCGGCGTCTCCGGCCGCGAGCTGATCGACCTCTCGCACTGGCTGGGCGCGCTCATCACCAGCCCGAAGATCATC
This sequence comes from Solirubrobacteraceae bacterium, assembly GCA_052148275.1. Taxonomy (GTDB): domain Bacteria; phylum Actinomycetota; class Thermoleophilia; order Solirubrobacterales; family Solirubrobacteraceae; genus Palsa-465. The sequence continues at coordinate 4,141 of JBKQIR010000306.1, read as the reverse complement.
GGCACGCTGGGGATCACGCCCGTGCGGGCGCTGATCGAGGAGGCCGCGGCGATGGTGCCCGGCGAGCGCCGGGCGTTCTGCACCGTTACTCGCTCGCGCAGCACGCAGCTGCACTACGTCGCGTTCGGCGAGCCGTTCGCCGCCTGGCAGGCGGCGGCCGAGGTGTCCGCGCGTGCCCACATCACGTATCTCGAGCGGCCCGTCCAGCGCGTGCTCGCGCTCGTTCCGGAACGCTATGACGACCTGTGGACGGGCGCCAAGGGGTTCTACAAGGTCGAGCCGATCGTCGCCGACGGCGGCGAGGTCGTCGTCTATGCGCCGCACATCCGATCGGTCGCCACCACCCACCCGGACATCGAGCGGATCGGGTACCACTGCCGCGACTACTTCGTCAAGCAGTGGGATCGCTTCGAGGACTACGCGTGGGGCGATCTCGCCCACAGCACGCATCTGCGCGGCCTGGGCACCTACGACCCCGTCGAGGGCGAGCGCGATCGTGTCACCGTGACGCTCGCCACCTCGATCCCCGAGCACGTCACGCGCGCCGCGAACCTCGACTACCTTGATCCCGCGACGATCGACGCCACCGTCTGGGCGGCCGATCCCAACACGCTCGTCGTCCCGGACGCCGGCGAGGATCTCTACCGCCTGCGCTCTCGGGGCCGCTGATCCCGCCGCCGCCGCAGCCGTCCTAGACTGACTGCGATGCCACGGGAGGACGTACGCGAGGTGCTCGAGCAGCTCGCGCGCGGAGAGCTGTCGCCTGACGAGGCGCACGAGTACGTGGTCCGCGCACCGCTGATCGACCTCGGCTTCGCGCGGCTCGACACCGGCCGGATCGAGCGCCAGGGCGTGCCGGAGGCGGTCCTCGCCGAGGGCAAGACGCCCGAGCAGGTGCTGGCGATCGTCTCGGCGCTGCACGAGCGGGCGCAGGGAACGATCCTCGTCACCCGCGCCGACGCCGAGGTCCGCGCAGCCGTGCGTGCGGTGCACGGCGACGTCGAGGAGGACGCGGTCGGGCGCCTGCTGTGGATCGCACGCGACACCCCGGCACCGGCGGGGACCGTCGCGATCGTCTCCGCGGGCACTGCCGACGGCCCGGTCGTGCGCGAGGTCGCGATCTGCGCCGGTCTGCTCGGCGTGGTCACCCGCGTGCAAGAGGACGTCGGCGTCGCGGGGCTGCACCGCCTTCTGCCGGCGCTCGATGACCTGCGCAGCGCCGACTGCGTCGTGGTCGTCGCCGGGCACGACGCGGCGCTGGCCTCGGTTGTCGGCGGGCTCGTCTCGGCGCCGGTGATCGCGGTCCCCACCTCGACCGGTTACGGCGCGGCCGCAGGCGGCTTCGCCGCCCTGCTCTCGATGCTGAGCTCGTGCGCGGCCGGGGTCGCGGTCGTCAACATCGACGACGGCTTCGGCGCGGCGAGCATCGCCGCGCGCATCGCCCGCGCCGCCGCCGGCGCTCCGTGAGCGACGCCGCTCGCGGCCGTCTGCTGTACATCGACGCGATCGCCGGCGTCGCCGGTGACATGCTGCTCGGTGCGCTGCTCGACGCGGGGGCGCCGCTGCAGGGCGTGCAGGCGGGACTCGACCGCATCGGGATCGCGGGCCTGCGGATCGAGGTCGCGCCCACCACGCGCCACGGCCTCGCGGCGACCTCGGTGCGGGTTCTCACGCCCTCGGAGCCCCAGCCGTCACGCGACTGGGGCTCCGCGCGGGCGCTGATCGACGCCGCCCGGCTGCCGCCGCGCGCTCACGAGCGAGCCCACGAGACCTTCCGCCGGCTCGCGCACGCCGAGGCCGCCGTCCACCGCACTGCCCCTGAACGCGTCCACTTCCACGAGGTCGGCGCGATCGACGCGATCGCGGACGTGTGCGGCGTCGCGCTCGCGCTCGAGGCGCTCGGGGTCGATCGCGTCGTCTGCTCGCCGCTGCCCGCCGGGCGCGGCCTGATCGCGGCCGCCCACGGCATCTTGCCGCTGCCCGCGCCCGCGACGCTCGAGCTGCTGCGCGAGGCCGGCGCGCCGCTGTACGGAGTCGAGGCGGAGGTCGAGCTCGTCACGCCGACCGGCGCCGCGCTCGTCGCCGCGCTCGCGGAGGGCTTTGGGACGCTGCCGCCGCTGAACCTGGAGGCCGTCGGCTATGGCGCCGGCGCCCGCGAGCTGCCCGATCGGCCGAACATCGTGCGCGTCCTGCTCGGGGATGCTGGCCCGCAGGCCAGCATCCCCGCTGAACCGTCCGGCGTCGATGCGGCGGCGCTCGCGGCCGTGGTGCAGCGCCGGGACGCGGTGCTGCTCGAGTGCACGCTGGACGACCTCCCCGGCGAGCTCGTCGCCGACGGCGTCCGGGCGTGTATGGGGGCGGGTGCGCTCGACGCCTGGCTGACCCCGGTGCAGATGAAGAAGGGCCGTCCCGGGGTCGTCCTCACTGCCGTCGCCCGCCCCGAGCGTGAGGGGGCGGTCGCGCAGGCGCTCCTGTGCCACACCTCGACGCTCGGGGTGCGGGTGAGCACGGTGTCGCGCTGGGAGCTCGCGCGGGAGCGCCTCGTCGTCGCTGTCGACGGGCAGGCCGTTGGGGTCAAACTGGGCCGCCTCGGGGACGAGGTGGTCAACGTATCGCCTGAGCACGACGACGTCGCTCGGGTCGCCGCGACGTTGGGGCGCCCCGCGAAGCGCGTCTGGGGTCTGGCGTTGGCGGCCGCCCTGCGTGAGCTCGAGCTCGGCGGCGGCTCGGGCCAGGGGCTGGGCGGCGGCCCCGGGCAGGGGCTGGGCGAATAAGTCAAGTATCTCTGGACATTTTCGACCAGGGGTCTGACCCGGGCTCGATGCCCGGGCGGATCTCTAGACTCGGTTGTCCGTGTCAGCCGCCGGTCCCTCGCTCTACCGCCGCCACCGTCCGCGCACGTTCGCGGATGTCGTCGGGCAGGAGCACGTCGTGCGTACGCTCTCGCATGCCGTCGAGCGCGATGCCGTCCACCACGCCTACCTGTTCGTCGGGCCGCGGGGGACGGGCAAGACGAGCATGGCGAAGATCCTCGCGGCGTGCCTGAACTGCGAGTCGGGGCCGACGATCACGCCATGCGGCCGCTGCGACTCGTGCGTGTCGATCGCGAGCGCCACCTCGCTCGACGTGATCGAGATGGACGCCGCCTCGAACAACTCGGTCGACGACATCCGCGAGCTGCGCGAGAAGGTCGCGTACGCGCCGGTCTCCGGGCGCCACAAGGTCTACATCCTCGACGAGGCCCACATGCTCTCCCAGCAGGCGTGGAACGCATTCCTCAAGACGCTCGAGGAGCCGCCGCCGCGGACGATCTTCGTGCTCGCCACGACCGAGGCGCAGAAGGTGCTGCCGACGGTCGTCGACCGCTGCCACCGCTTCGACTTCGGGCGCCCGTCGGCCGAGCAGGTCGGGACCGTCGTGCGGCGCGTCGCGCAGGCCGAGCGGATCCAGATCGACGAGCTCACGTGCGCGCTCCTCGCGCGGCACGCCACCGGCTCCTTCCGCGACGCCCTGGGTACGCTCGAGCAGCTTCTCACCTACGCCGGCGATGCGCCGATCACGGCCGCCGACGCGCTGGCCGTGCTGGGCGTGGCCGACGCCGAGCAGCTGTTCGAGGCCGTTGACGCGATCGTCGCGCGCGACCCCGCGGCCGCGCTGCGCGCGGCCGCCGCGCTCGCCGGCTCCGGCCGCGATCCCGGTCAAGTGCTGCGCGACCTCGAGGTCCACGGCCGTGAACTGCTCGCCGTGCGGGTGCTGGGAGAGCTCCCCGCCGAGCTGCGGGTCACGCCAGAGCGCGACGAGCGCCTGGCGCGGCAGGCCGCAGCGATGGCGCCCGGCGATGCGGTGCGGCTGCTCGAGCTGGTCAGCGCCGCCCTTGCGGCGACCGCGGACGGCGCCCAGGCGCGGATCCAGCTCGAGCTCGCGCTGGTGAAGGCGGCGGCCCCGCAGATGGAGGCCTCGACGAGCGCGCTGCTGGCGAGGATCGAGCGGCTGGAGGCGGCGCTCGCGGCCGGGGGCGGTGCGTTCGCGGCCGTGCCGGCGGCCGGCGGGGGCCGTCCGGTCGCGGCCGTGCCGGCGGCTGGCGGGGGCGGTCCGGTCGTGGCCGTGCCGGCGGCCGGCGGGGGCGGTCCGGTCGTGGCCG
>JBKQIR010000305.1:0-11837 GCA_052148275.1 Solirubrobacteraceae bacterium | reverse complement strand
CTAAGCGGGCCCGCGCCTGCAAGCAGTGGCCTGATGGCGACCACGCCGTCGTCCGCCCTGACGTCGGCGTCGCGGTCAAAAGCGTCGACCTGCTCCGAGATCGCGAGAGTGTCGTTTCGCGCCATTTCCACCGACGTCGACTTCCGTCTCGAGGTCCTCGCTTTTCTCCGAAGTGCTTGCTGAAGCGCTGCAAGCACGATCGTGCTCTTGAGCCGGTTCTCTGGCGACTGGGACCGCCTCGGCTCAAACGAGTCGACGATCGCGTTCACGCGGAAGCTATAGCCCGGCCGATCTCGCGCTGACCAGTCCTCTTTCGGCCGAGCGATCGCCGGGCGCCGCCGATCGGCGTTATGCAGATGTCGCCAAAGCAGTCGCGCGCGCCGATCTGCCCGGGCGCGTGGTTCCGTCGCATTGCAAGCGTTACCCTCGCGGCGCCCGTCGCATTGCAAGCTTTGCCCTCGCGGCGCCCGCCAGAGGAAAAGCGAGCGTCCCGCTTGCCGCCCAATGCGGGGAATCGGCCGGATTCGCGCGCGATCGGAGGGATAGGCCCAGCGAGGTTTGGCGACGTCGGTAGTCGGAGGAATGCCAAGCGTCGCGCGGATCGTGTCGTGACGGTTGCGGCACACCCTTGAATTCGTAATCTCGACGTTCCCGGGATACGGGCCGTTGAGGAACAGAGCGCAGTTCTCGGCGGCGTTGATCACGAGATGCTTGTCGGGAATCCAGTCGGCGGCGAGCGCCTGGGCGATCCTGGCGCCGTATTCCAGCTCGGCGCTGGTGCTGTCGAGCTGGTGGTGTTTAGCGCGAACCCGCGGGTGTGACAGATCCCGGCGCGATCGAGCATCGACGCGACCTACCCTGAACGGCAGCCAATAACGCACGCCCGCGTCGATGTACACGCGTCGAGTGTGGTAAAGCGTTGAGTCGCCGCGCCGCGTGGTCTGCTGGGCGCGCCTACGACATGCCGTTTGCGGTGTGCGCGCCTTCCAGCGTTCCCTCCCTCGGTTAGCTGTGCCCGCGCGCGCCGAAGCCGCCGCCGTGCCCACGAGCGCGACGGGGCCAAGCGCTGCCGCGAGCACTCGCACAACGAGATTGCCGGAGCCGCTCGTAGAACCCAAGCTGGGCGGCGCTTTCGGCCAGCGCAGCCGTTTCGTCTTCACGAAGTAGCTAAAGCTGCGCGCAGCCCGAAGGCTATCGCAGATCGAGCAGCGCCATCGGGGAGAGTCGGAATGAGGGGGTCAAGCTCGAAGCCTGATGAAATCGCCATATCCGTGGTTTCCCGCACCGACCGGGGTGCGTTACACGGATAGCTTCACGCCCTGCCTCAGCGAGAGTATCTCGGAAGGGTGTTTAGGGTGGGACAGCAGCAGCACTCGGAGACGACAACATTGTGCGAGTATGCGCGCCTCGAATCGGGTCGTTTGCTGGTTTGCTTCCCCAGACAACCTCAGAGGCATCAACCGAAGGGGGACCAGAATGATGCGTAGCGCGGGATGTCGCAATCTACTTGGGGCACGGCACGCCTGGTCGCCGCGGAGCGTCTTCGGTTTTCTCCGCAGCGACATTGTCGTGCTATTGCTGCTGCCCACTACGGTGAACCGGGCTAGTAGACGTGGTGTGCTGCTCGCCAGTCCGGTCGTCCTGCTCATGCTGCCAGCTGTCGCGTGGGGAGCCGCAGCGGTGCGCTCAACGTCGCCGACGTCGCTGAGTTCGCAGGCTTTGAAGACCGCGCGCGCCAAGGTGCGCGCTGAGCAGGCGCAGGATGCGGCGTTCAGCACGACGCTGACCTTCTCCGAGTTTCCGATCGACACGACGATCACGAACCAATATGAGCCGGAGGGGGTGTTGTTCGCTGGACCTGACTCGTCTTCTGAGCCGTTCATCACGACCGATAGCGCGAATCCCACGAGTCCAGTGCTGTCCGGTGCCCCGCTGTTCAACGGCGACATCATCGGCGAGTTCGTGATCCCTGGGACCACTACACCAACGTCGGTCAACGGCCTTTCGGTCGACGTTGGGTACATCGATAATCCCGGCTCTACCCAGGTCGATGTCTACAGCGCGAGCGGTTTGACCGTGCTCACCGCGGATGAGATCGGCATCAACACTCTCTCGACCGATGTGCCGGATATCTACGGCTTCAAGACCGAGGAAATCGCGACGGAGCCGGCAGGCTATGCGATCGACAACCTGTCGTATACGCCTGGTACGACCGTGGCGCCTGGTCTGTCGGGGACTCCGCTGGCGAGCGAGTCTTTCGGTGGCTATAACCCGGCTGAGCCGGCTTGCCAGTGCTCGTTCGGGGTCCAGGGCGACCCGGTCAACACCAGCACGGGGAACTTCTCGCATACGTGGACTGACGTGACGGTTCCGGGCAACGGTCCGACGCTGGACCTCGCGCGGACGTACAACTCGCTGGCGACGGGCAGCGCTGGGCTGTTCGGTAACGGCTGGAGCTTCCCGTATGACGCGCATCTGGATATCGCCGCGACCGGCGATGTGACCGTGATCCAGGGGGACGGGGCTGAGGTGCCGTACACGGAGACGAGCGTTGGTCTGACCGCGCCGTCGCGGGTGACGGCCACGCTGGCGCAGAACGCGGACGGGAGCTACACGTTCACGACCGGCAAGCAGCTGACCTACGAGTTCGGTTCGTCGGGCCAACTGACGGGCATTGCGGATCTGGAGGGCTATACGACCACGGTTACGTATCCCTCGGCGGATCAGTTGGTCGTCACGGATCCGTCTGGGCGCACCTTGACGTTTGCGCTGTCCGATGGTCATATCGTGTCGGCGACCGATCCGGACGGGAACGTCTGGACCTATGCGTACAACGGCAGCGACGACTTGACGAGCGTCAAGGATCCGCTCGGCCGGACGACGAGCTATGCGTACGATTCGGATGGCCGGATGATGAGTTGGACCGATCCGCGCGGCGGCACGATCTCTAACGAGTACGACGCTCAGGGTCGCGTGATTCAGCAGAAGGACGCGATCGGGCGGGTCACAAGCTTCGACTACACATCGGTGGCCGATGGGACCGTGGTGACAGATCGAGACGGCGAGAGGACCCTATACACGTATGGCTCGGGTGTGCTCGCCTCGGAGACGCGAGGTTACGGAGCCAAGGATGCTGCGACGTGGAGTTACACCTACGATCCGATAACGGGCGGGCAGGCGACGGTCAAAGATCCCGACGGCGGCGTCACCTCGAAGACGTACGACCCGGACGGGGATCTGCTGACGTCGACCGATCCGCTGGGAAACAAGACGACCTATACGTACAACAGCTTCGATGAGCTGACTTCGACGACCGATCCGCTCGGCACGACGACAAGCTATTCCTACGACGCCGGAGGGAACCTGCTGTCGAAGTCGACCCCGCTGTCGGGTGGCGGGACCGCGACCTGGTCCTACACCTACGGGACCGGGGCGGCGGACGGCGAGGTCGTCAGTAGCACCGACCCGGACGGGAACGCAACGACCTTCGGTTACGACGCCGCTGGCGATCGGACGTCGGTCACCGACCCCGCCGGCGAGAAGACCACCGAGACCTATAACCGTGACGGGCGGCGTCTGAGCAACACGACGGCAAACGGCGATACGACGAGCTACGTCTACGACGCCGACGGCGAGCTCACGAAAGCCACCGACCCGCTCGGCAAGGGCACCAACTACAGCTACGACGGCGACGGCAACAAGACCTTGGTCACAGACGCCGATGGGCATAAGACCAGCTACACCTACAACGCCGACAACGAGCAGACGCAGGTCACCAATCCGAACGGCAGCACGACCAAGACGACATATGACGCCGACGGCAACGTGCTCACGCAAACCGATGCCAACGGACGCGCCACGACGGACACCTACGATCCGCTGAACCGGGTGGCAAGCACGACGAATCCAGACGGCAAGAAGACGAGCTACACCTACGACGGCGACGGCAACCAGCTCACAACTGTCGATCCGTCCGGCCGGACCACGAGCTACAGCTACGACGCCGACAACCACCTGACGGCGATCAGCTACTCGGACCGGACCACTCCGAACGTGACCGAGCGCTATGACGCCGACGGCAACCGAACGTCGATGACCGACGGGACCGGTACCAGCACCTTCACCTATGACACGCTCGGACGGCTGACCGGCGAGACCAACGGTGCTGGGGAAACGATCAACTACACCTACGACCCAGCCGGCAACGTCACGAGCATCAAGTACCCCAACGGGCAGACCATCAACCACGCCTACGATGACGACGGACGACTCAAGAGCGTCACCGACTGGCTCGGGCACACCACCACGTTCGGCTATGACGGTGATGGCAACGAGACCAGCGAGAGCCTCCCCGGCTCAGTCACCGCGGCTTCGACGTATGACGCCGACGACCAGCTGACCGGGATCACCGACACCAATGCTGGCGGCGCCATCGCGACGTTCGGCTACAGCCGCGACGCGAACGGGCAACTCACAGCCTCCACGACCTCGGGTGCGGTCTCCGGAAAGGACAGCTACAGCTACGACGCGCAGGACCGTCTCACCACCGACAACCGTGCCACCTACGGCTATGACGCCGCGGGAAACCCAACCAACTATGGCGGCCAACCCCAGACGTTCGACACGGCCGACGAACTCCAGGCCAGCCAAGCGCCCGGAGCAGGACGCGTCGCCGTCGATTCGACCGTCACGACCCACAAGCTCGGCAAGCACGGCACGCTGAGTGCGCTAGTCACGGCTAAGCAGCCCAACGATCTCCTGCTGGCGTTCGTCTCTGCGCAGGGGCCGGGCGGCTCAAGGCAGACCTCCACGACCCCGAAGAGCAAAGGTTTGAAGTGGGTCCGCGTGGCGCAGAACTCCTCGCGTGGCGGGATCGTGACCATCTGGCAGGCACACGCGAGCCGAAATGGGCGCGTCACGGTCGCCACGAAGATTGGGAAGCCGAGCTCGCAGGCGCTGCTGACGGTTGCCGTGTTCGGTCCGGGCGCAACCGTTGGGGCGCATGCGACCACCACCGGCAAGCGAGGCACGCCGACGGTCAAGGTGCGCACAACGAGCAGCGGCACGGTGGTGTGGGGCGTCGGGCATGACGCGGACAGCGGCGCGGTGCGCAAGCCGGACAGCGGACAACGGCTCGTCACGCACCTCCAGAGCCGCAAGAACCACGACGCTTCCTGGATCCAGGACACAACCGTCAGAAAGGCCGGGGCAATTAGGATCGGCGACCGCGCTCCCGCCTCCAAGAGCTGGCTGCTAGCGGCAGTCGCAGTGACGCCCACCAGGATCTTCACGTACAACGCCGAAGGCGACCGTACCAGCGTCACACAGGACGGAACCACGGTGAGCCTCGGCTACGATCAGGCAAACCAGCTCATCAGCGTCGGCAGTCAGATCAGCTACGCCTATGACGGAGACGGCTTGCGCGCCAGCAAGACTGTAGATGGCACCACGACGCAGTTCGCTTGGGACGAAGCCGGCGGCCTGCCGCTGCTGCTGCAGGCTGGCGGCACGTACTACATCTACGGGCCGGCCGGGCAACCGATCGAGCAGATTACCGGCAGCACGCCTACCTACCTGCTGGCCGACCAGCAGGGCAGCGCGCGCCTGCTCACCGACGGGAGCGGGAATGTCGTCGGCAGCTACACCTACAACCCCTGGGGAAACGTCACGAGCCACACCGGCACCGCGACAACCAACCTGCAGTACGACGGGCAGTACACCGACGCCGAAACGGGGTACCAGTATTTGAGGGCGCGGTACGTAGATCCGTCGACCGGGCAGTTCTTGACAGTCGATCCAGCAGTGAATCGGACCAGAGCCCGCTACATCGAGGCGAACGATAGCCCACTCACTTTCGACGATCCAACCGGTCGATATGCGTTCGGACTCTGCTCGTTCGTCGCGGCTTCCGCAGATGTAGGCGGCGGTGTCGGCGGCGAGGTTGAAGAATGTACCTGGTGGGGCAGCTTTGACGCCACGACCGTCACGCCCATAGGTTCACTCACTGTCGGCGGTGGCGGTGGCGTGACCGGAGGCGCGGCTCTAGACTATTCGAGCGCGTCAACGCCTCAGGGTCTCGAAGGTCCCGGATGTAGCATTGGGGCCTCTGGTCAGGTAATTATCGGTGTCGAGGGCTCGATTGGCTCGAGTTGCACGGGGAGTGGTTTCAATGCCGAACTCGGGGGAGAGCTGGGCGCCGCTGGCGACCTCAACGGCGGAATCAGCGTCGGGTACACGTCTGTGACCAGTTCTTCGACCGGTTACGTCACCTCAACTGTTGTCTGTTCAACTCCCTTTGCGGGAATACAGGGCTCACCGGACGAACCGTCGTCTGACAATCCACTGAACGGGTTCGCCTGATCCCTTCTCCTCGTCAGACCGCGAGGAGCGAGCGTGGGTAGGGTCGGCACGAGGGGCGCCCACGCCGCGTGGCTGTGCGAGCCCGACCGGCGGTGGTTTCCTCCTCCCGCCGCCGCATCGATCCGTGCGAGCGGTTGTCCCGCACACGGCTCACTTGTAGCCGACCGGCTTTGCCTGGGCAGATCGCGAATTCTGCACTCCACCGCGTGGGCCCTGCAATCGGCGAGAGCCAGGGCCAAACTCGCCGATGGGGCTGTGCTGCGTCCGCTGCGTCATCGCATGGACGACGCAGCTGTCGACCGGCTCAGCGTCGAGCGCCAAGAGACGTGCGGTTTCCGCCCGCCCGTAGCACGCTCCCACGCGGGATCGCCCGGCCGACCAGTTCGAACGCGAAGTCGACGACGCCCCGGTCGCGCCGACGTCGTCGCGTCGCGCCATTTGCGACGACGTCGACCGTTTTCTCGAGGTCGTCGCTTTTCTCCGCAGTGCTTGCCGAAGCGCAGCAAGCACGAGCGTTGCTCGTGAGCTGCTCCTCCGACGACTGGGACCGCCTCGGCTCGAACGAGCCAACGATAGCTTTCACGCGAACGTGCTCGTGAGCACGGGCTGGCGTTGACGAGCGCTTCGGTGGCAGTGCGACCGCGCCGGCCAGCGACGGCGCATGAGTGCTTGTCGTCGATAGCGATCACGCCGCCGGGCAGACTGACGCCTCCACATCGCGCAAGGGATAGCTGTCCGAGTCGTGCGAGGTCGCTTGCAGCGACCTGGAATCGCGTCAGGCTTGCTAATAGGGCAGCTGCTTGCTGGGAGCGTGCTTGGAGGACAAGCAGACGACGCCGTGACGGCACTCGCCGAGCCCCGACGCTGAGGGTGTTCGAAACGGCGGTGATCGCGTCGCAGTTGTCGGAGGTTGACTGCGACGGCTGCGGGCGATCGGTTTCGCCGCGAAGGAGTCGTCGGACGTCGACGATCTGCACGATCACTCGGTCGTCGACGTGCTCGCGGGCCGAATGTCGGCGCTCGGACAGAGGCGATCGTCGGCTCATTCCAGTGCCACGAACCTGCTTCGGCGGGCAAGCGGGTCTCGGACAGATGCTCGCCGCGTCTATGATCGCGCCCGGCGCGCCCGATGGAGCGCCTGCTCGAGCGCGACGAAGAGCTTGCGGTGCTGAGCGGGGTTGTTGATGGCGTCGGCGTCGGCCGGCGGCTCGGGCGGCAGGCACCGCGGCACGCGTAGCGGGTCGGGCTCGGCACCAAGCTCTACCAAGGGCTCGCGCTCGACGTCGCCGAGCAGACGCGGTCGCGGCTTCGAGGTTCGCTACTCCGGTCGATCTGTTTGACGTCGGCCATATTTGGCTGTAGTCTCGTTCTACTGAATGTCGGATGCTCGCTCGTATCGGATGCGCAAGCGCGCGGAGTCGGTCGACGCGACGCGGTCGCGGATCCTCGAGGCGGCGGCCGCGTTGTTTTCGGAGCGCTTTCCGCCGGAGGTGACTTTGCGGGAGATTGCGTCGCGGGCGGGGGTTGCGTTGCAGACGGTTGTCAATCATTTCGGTAGCAAGGATGGGCTGGTCACGGCGGTGCTGGAGGGCGCAGGTCGGGAGGGAGCGTTTGCCGATCATCGCGTGAACGCGCCGGCGGACGACATTCCGCGGGCGGTGGCGTTGCTGATCGGTGACTATGAGCGCACGGGTGATGCCGCGATTCGTGCGCTGGCGCTGGAGGAGCAGGTGGCGGGGATGGCGGCGGTGCTGGCGCAGGGGCGCGCGTTTCACCGCGCCTGGGTGGGGCGGACGTTCCCGGCTGCGCTCGCTGGCCTCGGGGAGGTGGCGCGCGAGCAGAAGCTGGCGCAGTTGATCGCCGTGACCGACGTGTACGTGTGGAAGCTGTTACGGCGCGATCTCGGGCTCTCCGAGCCTGAGACCGTGGCCGCGGTGGGTGGGTTGGTGGAGGCGATCCATCGATGAGGGTTGCTGCACGTGAGTTGGATGCCCGTTTCAGCTGTACGTCAAAGAACAAAGAACGAAGGGAGATCCCACAATGAGGGTGTTGCTGGTGAGTTGGGATGGCGGCGGGAACCTGGCGGCGGTGCTGGTGCTTGGCGAGCGTCTGGTGGCTGGCGGGCACGAGGTCCGCGTGCTCGGCAACCGCTCGCAACGCGAGGCGGTGCGCGCGACGGGATGCGAGTTTGCGGCGTTTGAGCGCGCGCCTGACTGCGACTCGCGGCAACCCGAGACGGACCTCTTGAAGGACTGGGAGGTGAGCGCGCCACCGACGCTGTTCGCGCGCGCACGCGACCGGCTGTTCTTCGGCCCGGCGGCGGACTACGCGGCGGACGTGCTCGCGACGCTGGATCGCGATCCGGCGGACGTCGTGGCGGCTGATTTCATGCTGTTCGGGGCGCTCGCCGCGGCTGAGCGGTCGGGGTGCCGGTCGGTCGCGCTGTTCCACACGGTGTACGCGCCGCCAAGCGTGAGCGTGCCGCCGTTCCTGTCGGGGTTCGGGCTGTCCGCGGACGCGGCGGGGGGGGCGCGCGAGGAGGCGGTGCGCGGGGTCATGTCGGCGCTGTGGAACGAGGGCCTGCCGGCGCTGAATGACGCGCGTGCGGGGCTGGGTCTGGAGCCGTTGGGTGATGTGCTTGAGCAGTTTGACCGGCTTGATCGGGTGCTCGTGCTGATCAGCTCGGCGTTTGACTTCGCGGCGATCACCGGCGCTGCGTTGCCCGCCAACGTGCGCTACGTCGGGCCGCAGTTGAAAGTCGCCGACCGGACGGGTGAGCGTTATGGCCCGCCGCGGGTGCTGGTCAGCCTGAGCACGACCTACCAGGCACAAAAGCCGCTCCTGCAGCGGGTCGTGAACGCGCTCGGCACGCTGCCCGTCAAGGCGCTGGTCACGACCGGCCCCGCGATCGACTTCGACGCAGCGGCGCCCCCCAACGTCCGCGTCGAGCGGTACGTCGCGCACGAGCTGGTGTTGCCCGACACGTCGCTCGTCATCACCCATGCCGGGATGGGCACCGTGATGGCCGCCCTCGCGCATGGCGTGCCGCTCGTGTGCATGCCGATGGGCCGCGATCAACCAGACGTCGCCGCACGCGTCGCTCACACCGGCGCGGGCGTGCAGCTCTCCAGCGACGCGAGCGAGGCGCAGATCGCAGCGACCGTACGCGACGCGCTCGCCAACCCCCACCTCGCCGACAACGCCCGTCGCATGGCGCTGCGAATCGCCGACGAGCGCTCAGCCGACCTGGCGATCAGCGAACTCGAGTCACTCCAAGCCGTTGGCAGGATCAGATGAGACTCCCTCTGTCAACCCACCGGCGCGGCGCGAGCGTTCGCCCGCGAGCGGGCGGTGATCGGAGCGCGGGCTCAGCGAGGCCCGCGCCGGTCGACTTTGGCCAACCGCCGCGGGTTGACGCGGCGCTAGCAGGAGGTGTTCGAGCGGCTCGCGTCGGGCGCGACGGAACCGGGAGATCGCGCCGACCCTCTGGCTCTCGGAGCGTACCGTCGCGCACCACGTCTCGGCGATCCTGGCCAAGCTCGGGGTCCCGAACCGGTGCAGGGCGATCACGCAGGCGCGCGAGCGCGGCCTGCTCGCACAAGATGGGCCGGTCGGGGAGCCAATCTAGGCAGACCAGCCGATGTGCTAGCCGGACATCGCGCGTACGTTGCCGTGGCACGTCGACCAGGAGGTTCCAATGACCAACGCCACCGCAACGATCGTGAAGAGCTTCTCCTCCCCGGACGACACCCGCACGACCCGCGGACCGGAGCGGAACGACTTCGTCTCAATCAGCGAGGTCACGGTCGGCCGCGCCACGTTCGAGCCGGGCTGGCGCTGGTCAGAGCACATGCAGCCGCTGGTGGGCACCGACCTGCGCGAGCTGACCCACATCGGCTACGTCGTCTCGGGCCGCCAGATGGTGCGGATGGCGGACGGGACCGTGCTCGGGCTGAGCGCCGGCGACGCGTTCGTCGTCGGGCCCGGGCACGACATGTGGCTGATCGGCAACGAGCCCTGCGTCACCGTCGACTTCAACGGGCTCGGCGCCCTCCTGCACGAGGATCACCCGTGATGGGCGCCTACCGCACGATCAACAGTGGTCGCAGGCTCGGCGGGCTGTGCCGTCGGCGCCGCCAGTTGACGCGTGGAAAGAACATGGGAACGCGCGCATATCGAGTGTTGAGCCGGCGCCATGGGTCGCGCTGCGCGCGGGTGCGGGCGTGGCGGGTTGGGCGGGTCAGCGCGGTGATTGCGTCATTGGTCGGTATGGTGGCGCCTTGCCGCTTCTTCAGCGGCACTGGCGGCGGTCAGCGGCTCCGGGACCCAAGCCTTCGTCGAGGCGTCGTCCGCCTCGTCCGCTCCAAGCAGTCCCGGGGTGACGCCTTTCGCCGCGTCGTGGTTGTCTGCAAACAATCAGTGCGCGCAGGTGACGCTGTGGACTATCAACGTCACGAGTTTCGGCACCTACTATTTCGTGCAAACTGGTGCGGGCTGGGTCAGTAGCTTTGCCGCGGACGGGTCGAATCCGTTCGGTACCGTGTCGCTGTCGGTCAGTGGAAACTCGTTCTCCGCGGTCAACCCGTACCTCAACGGCCAGTACACCGCCATGTTCCACGGCACGCTCGCCCGCAACTGCACGATCGGGACCAGCACCCCGCTCGGAATCTGGTCCGCTCGCGGCAACATTAACAACAGCGGCACCTTCTCTGCGCAGGGTCGCTTTCTGGTCCGTACGAGGTCAGCGGCAAAGTCACCTATCAGGGAGGTGGCGGTCCCGCCGCTGACGTAGGGGTGAAGGCGAACTGCCCCGGCGGTGGTACGACCACAACCGACACCACCGGCGCCTACAGCTTCCTGCTGCAGCGCGGCCCGTGCGAGATTTCCGTCGTCCCACCACCCGGAGACGTGTCGACGCCGCCTTCGATCCAGGTTGACGTCACGCACGACATAAGCAACGTGAATTTCCAGCTCAGCTGCGCGAGCGGCGGGCAGGGCGACAGCGCCAGCGCGGCAGCCGCAGGCGGCTCGTGCGAATTGAACGTGAAGATCCAGGTGGCCGAGCCGATCCGCTCAGGCCTCGCCCTGCACAGGCAGCCCTACGAGCTTTACCCCGCCGACTTCATCACAAAGAAAAGCTCGACTGGGTCTTTCGCGTGCGAGTCCGGCTGCGCCGACGTGATCATCACCGTCACCAACAAGCAGACCGGCAAACCTGTACCAAACGCAGATGTGCAAGTCTCCATCGGCTCGATCGCGAACGTCGTGGCGGCCGGAGAGCAGTACCTGTGCGCATCAGGCCCGTGCGCAACCGTCGTCAACGGCCAAACGAGCGACGGCGGGCCGGTGCCGGGTTGCCGTTCACGGGGTGTCGCCGTGATGGCTGGGGTTCCTGCGTGACTTTATGTAGGGACGAGCGAGGGGATGGGGAGGCGGTGGTGGGCGGCAGTCGCGACGTTCTGCAGGTAGGTGAGAAC
>JBKQIR010000304.1:0-8128 GCA_052148275.1 Solirubrobacteraceae bacterium | reverse complement strand
CGCGGGCAGCCCGGCCGGTGAGCCCAGCCGTCCAGGATCACGGCTCCCTCCTCGTCCTCAAAGCGAAACGTGAGTTTCTCCACGCATACGACCGTACCCAAGAAGCGAACAAGTGTTCGCCCTTGGCGCGTCGGCGTTCGGTCGCGCAGCACGCCATGGCGGCCGGGGAAGTAAAAGGGGGCGACACGTCGCTGCTCGAGCGCGGCGATCACGTCAACCGGGTGGCGCAGGTTGCGGCCGAGCCGGTCAAGGCGCCAGACGAGGAGCGTGTCGTATGAGCGCAGGTATTCCAGGCACGCCTCGGGCTGGGGCGCTTGCGCAGGGTGCCTGAGCCGACGTCGCGGAAGATCCGCTCGCAGTCGGCCTGCATGAGCGCGTCGAGTTGCGCCGCGAGGTCCTGCTGGCGGGTGGAGACGCCCGTGCGTAAAAACAGTACCGCAGAGGGTGCGCGTTCGTTAGGGTTCGGACGCGGACACGGCCTCCTGACCCGGGGCGGGGCGGACCGTACACCCTCTCGATCGTCGCGCGGCCTGCCCGGCGGGTGTTCGACGTGACGCTCCCGGCGTCGATCTCTCTCCCCCCCCCCCCCCCGCGGGGGGGGTGCCGGCCGCAGGAGCGGAGAGTCGACCGCTGCCTCACAAGACGACTTCGAATTCTCGACCACCACCTCGGCGGCCTCGTACTCGACTTCCCAGATAACGCTAGGGCTGTCGTGGACGCTAACCAGCTCCGACGGCTCGTTTAGCCGATCTTGGAGCCATCGTCACACTGCCGCAGCGTTCATGGGGGTGGTGTCGAATAGGACGTTTTCGGCTGTGTGGCCGGTATTCGTAGGCGTTTTCGTTGTCCGCTGGGGACGTTCAGGGCTTGTAGGTCGCCGCGCTTGACACGTTGCAACACGGTCGGGCGGGAGACGCCAAGGGCCCGCATCGCGTCGACGATGGGGACGTAGCCCGGTGGGGCGTCTTCGACGAAGACGGCGCGGAGTTGGTGCCCGAGCGCTTCGAGCTGGCGGACGAGGCGTTTGGTGATCCGGTCGGGGTTCTGAAGTAGTCGCCACCGAGGTCGCGGTACAGCTCGCCGGTGGGTGAGCATGTGCCAGGCGGTGGTGAGGATCGAGAGTGCCCGACCGCGGTGACGACTTGGCTGTGGCCGCGACGGCCGCGCAGGCGCTGGTACTGGAGGGTGCGACCCATCAGCGCCGAGACGCCGGAGCCCGTCGGCCGCACGGTCGCAACCAACGTCCCGTGAGCGCGCCGAGGAACGCTGTGCTCCTCGCCGCCGACGAGATGCCGGAGCCCGTCGTCTGCGGGGGGCGAGGCTCCTCACCGCGCGGTGTCCCCTTGATCGTGCCGCAGGCTCGCCCGCGGCCGCTGCCGGGACTTGCGTAGCACCCCGTAGTCCAACGCAGAGCACGCCGGGGCGCCAGCGCTCGCCGAAACCCTCATCCGCATGGGGTGATGCCGCCGGAAGACGGACATGTAACGTGCCCGCGGCGCCACGAACCGCGGAGCACCATGGCGATCATCAACGAAGACAGCACCGATCATCCCCCGCAGCAGATGGTCGATGACGAGGAAACGGATCAGCGCTGGGACAAAAATCGGGTCGAGACGTTCAGCGACGGCGTGTTCGCGATCGCGATCACGCTCCTGGTTCTGGACATACACGTCCCGCCGGGCCTGCAACACCTCGGCAAGGAGCTGGAGCACGAGTGGCCGTCGTATCTCGCATATGTCACGAGCTTTCTGACGGTCGGGGGCGTGTGGATCGCACACCATCGGGCGTGCCGCGGATTGCGATTCATCGACTCGATGATGATGCGGCTCAACCTGGTGCTGCTGATGACGACGGCGTTTCTTCCCTTCCCAACCGGGATCCTCGCGGAGGCGCTCCGTGCCCCGGAGCACACCGCGGAGACCGCAGTGTTCCTGTACGGCGCCACCGTGCTCGTCATCGAAGTGGTGCTCCAGGCGTTCGCGCAACGTGCTAGCTCACAAGGCACGGACGGACCGGGGCCGACGAATGGCACCAGGCCCATGTGGCACCGCTGGTGGCTGACTCCCAGCCTGGGGGGCTACCTCATCGCGATCTGCGTCGGCCTCGTCGGTTTCCCGAAGGTTGGGGCGGTGCTGTACCTGCTGCTCGCGCTCCCCGGCGTGCTGCTGATCGAAGTGCACCGCCGCCCGCTGCGCACGAACGCGTCGGCGTGAGCACCGACCATGAGAAACGCCGCTCGCGCACGGAAAGCGCGCACCACCAGTTCGACGCTGCCCGAACTCGCTACGAACGGTCGTGGGTCGCCGACGTCGTCGCGCAGCTGAAGGCGCTTCACTTCTTGGACTGGACGACGATCTTCGGCGCCGAGCTGCTGTGGTCCGCGCTTCCGTTCGTGATCCTGCTGAGCTCGCTGGCGAACGAGCGGATCGACGACGACCTGAGCAGGCACATCGGTCTCAACAGCCACGGCGCGCACATCGTCCACAGCCTGTTTCGCAGCACGCCTAGCCACGCTGTCGAGCCGATCGTCACCGGCCTGTTGTTCTCGCTTGCGGGGGATCATTGCGGTTGTCAGCTCGCTGCAGGTGATCTACGAGCGCTTGTTCGAACAGGAGCCCCGCGGGTGGCGCGACTTCCTGCGCTTCATCGCCTGGGTCTTCGCCCTACTGGGCGTTCTGATCATCGAGGGCGCCATCGACAAGCCCGAACGCACCGCGCTCGGGCCGATCGTCCAGGCGGCCTTGGGCTTCGTGGTGGTTGCCGCCTTCTTCGCATGGACAATGCACTGGCTTCTGGCAGGGCGGGTGCGCTGGCGCCTGGTCATCGAGCCGGCGCTCGTCACTGCCGTGCTCTGGACGGGGCTTGCCCTGTTCTCGTCGCTCTACTTCTCGTCGGTGGTCATCGACGACAGCAAGCTGTACGGAACGATCGGCGTCGTCTTCACGCTGCTGACCTGGTTCATCCTGATTGGCGGCGTGATCGTTCTCGGCGCGACGTTCGGCGGCGTGTGGCAGCGGCGCGCCCGCGGTACCGCGACGCATGGGAGGGCGCGTCGGCGTCCGGCGAGGCCCGAATCGAACCCACGAGGTAAGCAGGAGCAGTGACCGCCACCGAAACCGCAGAGTCCATCGTTCACGCCTCCACGGCCGGGTCGCGTTCGTGACCGGCGGCACTCGAGGGATCGGGGAGGCGATCTGTCGCCGCACGGCCGGGCAGGGCGCGTCGGGGAGTTCGCTGCGCTCGCCGTCGCGGCGAGGTGCCATTCACGAGCTCGAACGGATGGTGCGCGGGCCCTTTGAGGACGTGCGAGTCAACTTCGGCAGCTCGCCGATCACGACGTCAACCGCAGCGCCGGCCGACAACCCGTCACCACTGCCTTGGACAAGAACCGCGCGAGCCCCACATCCGAAACAACGTCAGCAACAGAAACAGCAACGTCGCGAGCGTGATCGCGGCTACCAGCTGCGCGCCCTGCGCGTCGCCGAGCTTTCGTCACGAGCACCGCACCACTCGGCTTATGGTGTGGCTGGCTCGGTCGGCGCGAGGAGGGCCACATGCTCTCGGCGAGTCGGACTGGCCCGTGCGTTGTGACGCGCCCTTCTGGGCATTCGCGGCTCCAGCCGCGGCGAAGCAGGGCGAACACGTCTGCAACGGGTGTCGCGTGCCGGAACTCCCCTTGGTGGCTCCCCGGTCAGACCGCCGGGTCGAGCGCGGCTCCGGATGCGGCGGAAGGCGCGACATCGGTGTCAGCGGATTGGATGGGGTTGGACGGTAGGCGAGTAGCGATGGCAAGCCCGGCGAGGGCGACGATGGCGAGAACGATCATTGCCGCGACGTAGGTGCCGTTTCCCGAGACAAGGTTCGAGACCAGGATCGTTCCAGCGATCGCGGTGCCGAACGACGAGCCGAGGTTCGAGATGCTGCGCGACAGCCCCGATATCTCGCCCTGCTTCTCCTCGGGAAAGGCCGACTGCACGAGGTTGACCGAGGGGGTCAGCATCACGCCGAGGCCGAGACCGATCAGTAGCAGACCGGGAGCGAAGGCCCAAGCGCTCGACGAGGCCGCGTTCACGAGGCCAAGCAGGAGCCCGATGCCGGCCGCGGTCATGAGAAACCCGGCCGATATCAGGGTCTTCTGCGCGTACCTCTTCGCCAGTCGCGCCGCCGCGAGCGAGGAGACGAGGACGCCCAGCGTCGCTGCGGTGAAGATCACGCCGGTCTTGATCGCGTCGTAGTGGCGCTCGGTCTGGAGAAAGACCGAGACGGTGAATGACACGCCCATCAGAAGCAGCCATTGGAGGTTCTGCGTAACGAGGCCTAGGTTGGATATCCGGTTGCGGAAGAGCTCCGTCGACAGAAGCGCCACCTTGCCCGCCCGCTCCCGGGAGCGGATGTAGAAGAAGAATCCCGCCAGTAATGCGACTCCGATCGCCAGGAATATGACCAGGAGCGTGTTGTTCACGCCTGCCTGAAGGATCCCCAACACGAGAAAGAACATGCCGACCGCGGACAGCACCGCCCCCACCGCGTCGAACGGGCGCTCGGGGTCAGGCGCGACCGGATCCGAGACGCGACGGCTGAGCAGGATGATGGTTCCCACGACCAAGGCTTGAAACACGAACGCGGCTCGCCAACTGATCGCCGACGTGATCAGACCGCCGATCAGGGGTCCGGCTGCGGCGCCGATGCCGCCCAGCCCGCTGATCACACCAAACGCTCTCGCCCGAGATTGCATCGAGGTGAACGCCATCGTCGTGAGGATGTAGACGGGCGGGATCAAGAAGGCGGTGCCCACGCCCTCGAACACCGAGTTGCCGAGGATCAGCACGCCCAGCGTCGGCGCGATCGCGCTCACGAACGCGCCGATCCCATAGAGCGTCAGGCCCCCGATAAAGCACCGCTTGCGGCCCCAGCGGTCGGTCAACTTGCTGCACGGGATCATCAGGACCGCCATGATCACCAGGAACAGCGTGATCGTGGTCTGCACGCCCTTCACATCGGTGTGCAAGTCGTGACTGATGTCGTTGATCATCACGTTCATGTTCGAGCCCGCGAAGCTGCAGATGAACTGAGCAAGAGCCAGTGGAGCGATGAACGCACGCGGAGAACCGACCCAACGTGCCGTCCCCGAGCCCCGTTCTGGGGTTGTCGCGCTCACGTCACCTCGACTCCCGGGGAGCACCGGCCATAGCGACCAAATCGCGCGCGATCACTCCTCCCGCCGTGGCGCCGCCCGGCCGCGGCGAATCTGACCTCCGAGCCGCCCAGAATAGGAACGATCCGGCCGTCGTCGTCGCGGGCGATGACGCCGCGTCCGCTACATCGACCAACCCCTTCTCGACCGCGTCAGCCAAGCGTGTGGGAGCGCGCCTCGGCGCTCCTTCGTCGGGGTCCGCGATCGCGATCAGATCGTTCATCCGGTTGCCTCCTCGCCCCGGACGATCGCAGCCGGCCTCTAGTGCGCCTTGGAGCATCTCGGCGTCTTCATCTGAAAGCGAGGTCTTGATCACAGTCCCGCCGTACGGTTCGAATGCGGCGATCGCCTTGTCCGGCTCGCACGCTGGATCATCATGAAAAGCGCCGAGTGTCCGGCTGCAACGCATCGCGCGCCTGCTGCTGCAACCTCGGTCGATGCCCTTGTCGCGGAGGTGACCGAACAGCGCTCCCACCCCGGCGCCCAGCACACAGCCAGCGAACGGGATCAGGAACAGCGTCACGAACGGCAGACCCCAGACCCCACCAGATCGCTCCGGCCGCGGTCGAGGAACCGCTGGGCTGGTGTGGATGGAATAGTCGCCTTCGGAATCGCGGGAGATGACCGCGACCTGGTCAGCCCGGATGATCAACTCCTCCTCCAACTGTCAAACGGTCGCCCGCGCCTGCTCCGCGATGTCCTCATCTCGACACGCGATCGCCACCACGGCTGCATCGACACCTCTCCTCGAGTCTGTGGCCGACGGTCGCAGTTTCCGAGACCGCTGGAAGCCGTTTCGAACCTTGAGCTTGAGCCAGCTTCGGTCTGCGATCATAGCCCGGATGGATGAAGCGAGCTCCGACGCCGCCCTGCTTGGCGCAGGGGCCGCAAAGGACTCCGGCGACCGCAGGCGCTAAATGCAATTGAGCCGCACTCCCCAGAAACGCAAGGGGCGGCTAACCCCCCGAGCATGCCCGCCGCCTTCTGCGCCCGGCAAATCGCGGTCACCACACTCTCGAGCCGCTCAGGCCGGGCCCTGGTATTCGCCACGAACAAGGCCGATCAGCATTACGGCATCAGTAGGCCACAGCGACGCGCGATTGTCGACTTCCGACAATGAGCCCCGCGCCGGTCCAGCCAAAGCGGAAGTCCCAGGGGCGCTGCAGCTGAGCTTCGACCCCAACGACGCGGTGTACTGGACGCTGACGAACACCGATGCCGGAGCACAACAGGCGATCGCAGGACCCGCCTCAGGGACCGAGGTGGTGCAGAATCTGCCCGCCGGCGACTACCTGCTTGCGGTCACGAACACAGACCCGTGGGATGACCCCATGACCTACAGCCTGCAGATCACCCAGCTCTCCGCCGCGTCAGGAGGCTCTACCGCGGACCAGGGGGACACACTCGATGCCGGGCAGGAGCTGCAGGACGGCCAGTACCTGCATTCCAGCGACGGCGCATACACGCTGCTGATGGACGGCGACTGGCCATGGATCTTCCGTGGTGCGCCCGACGGCAGCAGCGACAGCACCGGCGCCTACCTGATCATGCAAACCGACGGAAACCTCGTCCTCTACGACGCCAGCGGCGACGTCGAGTGGGACAGCGGCACCTCCGGTGACCCCGGCGCGTACGCCACACTGGGCTATGACGGCTGCCTGGCGCTCTATAATCCAGACACGAACTGCTGGGATCATGGAGCAGGATCTCATGCAATTGCGGATGAGCCCCGCGCGGACCAGCGGCCTCCGGGGCCGGCCTCGGCGCCGGCGGGCACCACAGCCCAGCGCAGCCTCGGCGTTGAACGTGACCGCGCGCGCCGAGGGGGTGAGGTGAGCGGTGCCGCAGCTCGGGACGCTCGCGTTCGCCCAGGATGAGCGCAGGGTGGTCCGGATCGAGATCCGTACCAAGAAGCCGCTTGAGGACTATTACGGCGGGTGGCGCACGGTCGTCGATGAGGTGACCGGCGAGCAGAAATCGGCCCATCACGTGCGCACCCCGGCGGAATACCTCAAACAGCGGGGAGCGATCGGGTTCCGGAGTCCGAAGTATGAGGACCGGCCGTGGCGGTATTTGGGGGTGTGGAGCACAGGGATCGTGGACGGAGAGGGCCAGAAGCTTGAGCGGGCGCTGGATCTGTCGCAGGGGAGCGAGGAGCGGCGTCTGTTGGAGATCCTGGCGGAGCAGGAGCGGGTGGAGGTGGTGTGGGTCAACGAGGGCGTGCGTGCCGTCCATGAGATTCATCCGCAGACGCGCGCGGCGTGGCGGGCGGGGCTTGAGGAGACGCGCGGGGTCTCGCGCGAGCAGTGGCGCGAGGAGATCGAGGAGTGGAAGTGGCGCGATCGTGAGAACTGGAACGGGGAGCCCCGTCCGCGCCGTCACCGTCGCCGTACGATGGCGGCGCCCGAGCCGCCGGTCGCGTTCTTCGCGCCACGATCGGCGCGATTCCCAAAGCCGGAGCGGTCGTGGTGGGTGGTGTGAGCGTTCCGGCGGGGAGCCGCTACCCGCAGGGGAGCCCGGCGGCGTACTGGTGCACCGACACGCTGCTCCCGGACGCCGCCACGCTCGCGTCGAGGCTGGCGGGAGTGTTCGCCCGCACCGGCCTGTGGCCGCTGCTGTGGCGGATCGGTGAGGATCCCGACAGCTACATGGGCGGCCACGGCGATCTGGACGCGATCGACCACGTCGATATCCCGGAACTGCTCCAGACACGCTGGGCGCAACACGCCGAGTACCTCGAGCCGGGCGTGCTGGACCCCTTCGACGCATTCCCTGGGCTCGCGCCCGCAACCCGGCACCCCGCCCCGGGGTTTGACCCGTTCGCCGCCGAGACGGGTGGGGAGCCCGCGCGTCTGTTGTTGGTGGCGTGCAACCGTCCCGCGGACGCGATCACCGCCTTGGGGGATCTCTCCTGCCAGCTGCCTGTGACCGTGA
>JBKQIR010000303.1:0-3034 GCA_052148275.1 Solirubrobacteraceae bacterium | reverse complement strand
CGGCCAGGCGAGCGTTCTCAAGGCGCAGGCGCTGCTGGGCGATCCCGCGACGGACCACGACCTCGGCGGCGTCGGACATCGCCCTCGCGACGCGCTGGCACAGCGCCGTGAAACCCCGTAGTCCGGGTTGCGCGTGGACGACGAGCAGAACGGCCACGGGTGGCGATCCGATCGCGAGGACGTGCATCGAGGAGACGCCGTCCTCGTGCCTGAAACCGTCGGGTGCGTCCTCGAACTCGCTCAAGTCCTGACAGAGCATCGGCAGCTCCCGTGCGCGCGCTGCGAACCTCGCCAACGCGCGGGCGGGCGCGTCGGGATCGCTCGGCTGCCAGTCGCCAGCGTCGAAACCTAGCGCTGTGTCGAGCTCCGCCGATGGGAGCGTCGCTACGGCTGCGAACTCGGCCGACAGCGCGTTGCGTGCGCGCGCGGCGATCGCCGCGAGCGTCTCGGGCATGTCCTCGGCATTGACGGTCGTGATCTCGCGCACCGCCGCGAGGACCTCGAGCTCGTCAGCCAGCCGCTTGGCGGGCGAGACGCCGACCACGAGCGAGCGACCGCACTCAGCGAGCTCGGCTGCGCGCTGCGTGCACCCGCCGGCGAGGGAGTCGGTCGGCGAGCCGAACACGACCACGGCATCCTGCGAGCAGGGGACGATCACAGCCGAGCGGCCGTAGTAAGGGCCGATGATCCGGCCGGTATGCGCGAGCTCGACGCAGACGGGCGCGCCACGGTCGATCGCTTCGCGCAGATGGCGCTCCTGGCCGGAATCAAGCTCGATGTTGCCCGCCCAACCCGCGCCCCGACCGATGCCCCCAAGATGTGAGTAGAGCCGCTCAGCGACCTTACGAAACACGAACAGATCGTGCGCGCCGATCTCGGCGGCCAGCTGCGCGAGCTGACGCGACAGCGCCCGATCGCGCGACTCGCTCGGCGAGCACGCCGGCGGCGGCGTGGCGTCGCCAAGGATCTCAAGCAGAGCCTGCGCGACGCGCGGGTCAAACTGCGTTCCGGCGCCTTCGCGCAGCTCGCGACGAGCGTCCTGCGGGGCCATCGCCGGCCGGTAGGCCCGGTCGGAGGTCATCGCGCTGTACGCGTCGCAGCCAGACACGATTCTGCTCGCCAGCGGGATCTGGTCGCCCGCGAGCCCGTCCGGGTAACCACCACCATCCCAACGCTCGTGCTCATGCCGGATCGCGCGCGCGACGTCCGCCAAACCAGGGATACCGCTCAGGATCCGCTCGCCGATCGCGGGGTGCTCACGCATCAGAGCCTGCTCGTGGGCGTCCAACGGCCGAGGCTTGAGCAGCACCTCTGTGGGAATCCCGAGCTTGCCGACGTCGTGAAGCACCGCGACCTGGCTGAGCAGCTCAAGCTCAGAAGGACCCATCCCCAGCCGCCGCCCGACAGCAAGCGCGAGATTCGATGTGTCAGTCGAGTGCCGCCCCGTGCAGTCATCGCGTGCATCCAACGCAGCGGTCAGCGCAAGCACGGCCTCAGAACGGGCCGCCAGCCCCGACTGCTGGCGCAGCCGCTCAAGGCCGAGCGCGATCACCGATCCGTAGGCGCATGCGAGCTCCACCACGCGTGTAGTGGGCGACTCGTGATCACGACCGAAAGCTGCGAACACGCCGCCGGCGCCTCCGTCGAGGATCGCCAGCGGGACCGACCAGCACGACTGAAAGCCGTGCGCGCGCACCAGCATCCCCTGCGGGGCCACGACCGCGAGCGTCCGCGCGTCGGCAATCACCGACGGAGATTTGCTCCACGCAGCCGGACACGACGCCATCCGCGCCCCGCTCAGATCTAGATCAGTGGGTTGGGGGCGAGAGCTGGCGAACGTCGGGGACTGTCCGCTCGTGGCAGTGATATAGGAAAGCCCCGCAAATGCAGGGCTTTCCGTCCGACCGTGCCGTCAAAGTGTGGGTTGCGAATATCCAACTTTTGACGGTGAGGGGATGCCACCTTGCGGGTGAACGCTAGTGACTGTGACAGAGGACCCGGACGGCTGCGGTTCCGCGCGGACGATCCGACCCTCACACCGTACGCCGGCCTTGCGATCGTGGGTGAGTTCGCGCACCGCACTCGGCTGGTCGAGCTGATCGACGCGGAGCTATCAGCGGCGCGCGGGGTGCGGCCGGTCAAAGCGCGTCGGCGTGGCCTGTCCGCGGGCGGGTTGGTGGTATCGCTGTCGGAGTGTCAGATCGCTGGGGCGGAGTGCTTCGATGACATCGAGAACGTCCGTGCGGACACCGCGAGCGCGGCGTTCCGGGCGGTGCGCGACACACCGTCAGCGCCGACGGCGCGTCAGCTCGCGCAGCGTTACCGGCGTACCCATGTTCGCGCGATCGAGCGCGCGCTCGCGCGGGTCGGTAACCGCGTCGACCGCGAGCTCGGTCGAGAGGCGGCTGATGAGGTGACGTTCGATCTGGATGCGACCGAGACGGAGGTGTACGGCCGCGGGCCGCGCCGGCGTGGCGCGGCGCGCAGTCACAGCGGCGCGCTGGCCTACCAGTCCTATGTCGTGACGTGGGCCGAGCGCGGCCGCGCGCTGACCAGCGAGCTCGAGCCGGGTAACCGCGCGAGGATCACCGCCGCCGAGTCCGCCAGGATGATCGCCCGCGCGAAGAGCTTGCTACCCGCGAGGCATGGCCAGCTCACCGCCCGGGTGGATAGCGGGTTCTACTCCGCGGAGCTGATGACCCGGCTGCGTGAGCAGCACGTGCGGTTCTCGATGTCCGCGCCGCGGACGAGCAGCATGTGGCGTGCGATGGCCGAGATCCCAGAGTGCGACTGGGCTGACGCGATCGAGATGCGCGGCGCCCAGGTCGCCGAGACCGAGCTCACCCCGCACGGATGGGGTCAGGAGCCGCTGCGGCTGATCGTACGCAGAGTCAGCGTCTCAGCCGAGGGGAGTGGTAGGGTCGGCGAGAGGCGCCTGGGCTGCGCGGCACGTGCTGGCCCGACTGGCCTGGTTTCCTCCCGCCGCCACCTCGAACCGTGCATGCGGTTCTCCCGCACACGGCTCTCCGACGTT
>JBKQIR010000302.1:0-13167 GCA_052148275.1 Solirubrobacteraceae bacterium | reverse complement strand
TCAACGCCTACAACATCTTCGACGCAGCACTCCCATTCGGCGGCTACAAGCAATCCGGATGGGGTCGCGAGATGGGCGAAGAAGTCATCCACGAATACACCGAAACCAAATCAGTCTGCATCGGGCTGTGAGAACCTCGCCCAACTAACGGCGGATCAGCCGTAGGAGGTAGCCCGCGGACAGCGCACCGCTGTCCGCGGGCCCCGATTATGTCCATTTCGCAACTGCCAGCCGCAGAGCCCCCATCCACGCCGGCGTTCACGCTCGCCCGCCAGGCGCCGCTGCGATCAACTCTCGCCCTGAACCCCGGCGGGGCCAACCGCTCGGCTCGCTGCCCTCGGTTCAGTCGCGAAGAGATCATCGAACGCATCCAAGCGTGGGCGCGGCAGTACGGCGAGCCCCCGACGATCCGCGATTGGGATCCATCGAGAGCGCGCCGCACCGGTCAGGTCTGGCGGGCGGAGCGGTTTGAAGCCGGCGCCTGGCCGTCGGTCGGCATGGTGAAGCGCCAGTTCGGCGCGTTCAGCACCGCCGTGAGCGCGGCCGGCTTCTGCGCGCGCAAGGGTCCGGGCCGCCTGAAGCGCCATCTCACGGGCTCCGAGCAGGTGATCGCGGCGATCGTCGCGTGGACGAAGTGCTACGGCGAGCCGCCGACGCAGGCCGATTGGGACCCCGTACGTGCGCGCCGGCTCGGACAGCCCTGGCGCATTCTCCGCTACCGCGACGGAGATTGGCCGAGCCTCAACACCGTCCTGTATCACTTCGGTTCGCTGGGGGAAGCAGTGAGCGCGGCCGGCCTGACGCCTCGCCGGGCCGGCGACCACGGCAGCGTGACCGCCGAGCACCGCGCCCGTAACCTGCGGGTCGTCGCAGAGATCGGCGTCGCACCCGGTTTACGCGTCGGCGCGCCGATCCTCGCCGCGCACGTCGAAGCCGTCGCACTCGCACGCCGCAGCGCCGACTCACAGCAGCTTCGCATCGCGCTGCT
Organism: Solirubrobacteraceae bacterium; assembly: GCA_052148275.1. Taxonomy (GTDB): domain Bacteria; phylum Actinomycetota; class Thermoleophilia; order Solirubrobacterales; family Solirubrobacteraceae; genus Palsa-465. Next base: position 12,179 of record JBKQIR010000302.1, on the reverse strand, counting down.
CGATATGGCGTCAGCCGCGATCAACTGGGCGAACAACATCGCCTGGGCTGATTATTAGACCGTAGAGTTAGCCACGCTAACTCAGTGCTTCGTGGCTAGCGACATCCGAGTGGCGCGAGCGCTCGCTGCGGGCGATGCCGCGGGCCACCGCGGCGACGAGATAGGGCCTCAGTTCGCGGGCGGGGAGGATCGCGTTGACCGAGCCCATCTCGACGGCGCGCTCCACGCTGTGAACCGCATCGAAGCGCGCGGCGAACTGCCGGCGTTTCTCGGCGAGCACCTCGTTGTAGAGCTCGTTGCGGCGCGCCCGCAGTCGCTGGAGCTCTCCCCCGGCCGCGGCGCTAATGCGCTCGTCGAGTTCGGCGACGCGTGCGTCGGCGCGAGCGGCCTGTTCGACGTCGCGCGCGAACACGACGGCGGCGGCCGACGCACCGCCGATAACTGACGCATGGGACCCTTCGAGCGCGATCGTCTCCATGTTCGCGTTCAGTTTTCGCGAGAAGACGACGAACGAGCCGCCGTGATAGCGCGAGAGCACACAGAAGACGATCGGTCCATCGAAGTTGACGATCGCGCGCCCTACCTCGGCCCCGTATTCGAGCTGGCCGTCGCGCAGCGATTCAGGTGACCCGTCGAAGCCTGAGAGGTTGGCGAGGATCACGAGCGGCCGCCGTCCGGCGTTCGCGTTGATCGCGCGGGCGATCTTCTTCGCGGAGCGCGGGAAGAGTGTCCCCGCTGACCAGCGGTCGGGACCATCGGCGGGTGGCGCACCCCGCCGCGGCAATGGCCGGGCTTCGATCCCGATCAACGACACCGGCCACGCGCCGAGGTGTGCGTCCCAGACGACGGCGTTCTCCGCTCCCTCCATCGCTCCCCACCGCTCGAGCGGCGCATGGTCGCTGTCGATGACGGCTCTCATCACCGAGCGAACGTTGAACGGCTTCTTGCGTCCGGGATTCGTCCTCTCCAAGAAGATGTCGCCGATCCGTGGCAGGCCGGTACCCGGGTCGTCGTGCGCCGCCGACCTGACATCGCGCTCGGCCGGGTCGATCGTCTCGGCGCGGCGCGGGAAACGCTCGTCGGGGGCGACATATGTGTGCTCGTAGTACTGGAGCAGCAACCGGCAGGCGCCCGCGAGGTCCCGTGCCCAATACTGCCCGGCGCCGTTGGGCCCCATGATGCGTTCGTATCCGCCGATCCCGAAGTTGTCCTCGGCAGACACCCCACCCGCGTAGTCGAGCGACTGCTTGCCGGTCAGGACCATCGCGCTGTCCGGCGTCATGATCAGCGCACCGCGGGTGTTCATGAGCATCGTCCCCTCGGCGTTGAAGTACGGCTGGGCGCCGACGTTGATGCCGGCGGAGACGACGTTGATCTCGCCTTTCTGCGTAAAGCTCACGATGCGCGCGAGCACCGAGGAGATCGCGTCCATCATCTCTGTGCCCTTGTCCATCGCGATCCTTGCGCCCGCCGACAAGGCGAACCATTCGAGCGGCACCCTCAGCCGTTCGGCGAGGTCGATGGCTGCGAGGATCCGGTCGCATTCCGGCTCAGCGATTGCTCCGAGGGCGTGCGTTGGGTCGCCGAGCAGGATGACCCGCAGCATCCCTTCGGGATAGCGCTCGGTGAAGTTGCGTACCGTGCCTACGACGATTCCACTTGTGTTTGTGGCGGGTGGGCGGTCGACGGGCGCGAGCGTCCCGTCCCCTTTCAGATCGTGCTCGACGAACTCTCCGGCGGGTTGCCCGGTGACCGCGCTCCGGGCCGGGGCGAGCAGCCTCACGATTTCGGCGGGGTGGAGCATGCCGCGCCGCCGCGCCGACATGAGTCGCCGCGCGGACTCGTCGAGGGCCCGCAGAGGCTCCTGCGCCGAGTCGTCGATTTCGAGCGTCACGTTGGTCGGTGTCGGCGTCTGGAACATGAGCCGGCGGGTGCGGATCCGCCCATCGTCTTCGATGAGGCGTCCCTGAACGGTGATCACCTCGATCCCGAGTCCGCTCGTCAACGGCGCCATCCGCTCGATGAGCTGCTGGAGCTCGTTCGCCTCCGGGGCCATGACCGGCCATACGTAGAGCAGCACGCGGTTCCAGTGCAGCCGGCTGTGCGGCGGTCGCTGCGCCTGCAAGGTGCGGATCGTCTGCAGAACCTGAACGAGCATCTGCTCGAGCTCCGGCAACCCGACCGGCTCGCCTCGATCGTCGTACACGCGTGTCAGATCCCGAACCTCGGCGAGCACGACGAGCCGCTCATCCTGGGGGTTGGCGCGTGCGACGCAGTGAAACGCGTAGATGTCCTCGAGCGACGGCAGCCGCCGCACGTCGAACTCGCGCAACCGCCACAGCTCGAGGCGGTGCCCGGTCATCGGGTGAAGGCCCCGCATCGCCTCGTTCTCGAGCAGACGCCCGCCCTGCGGCCTGAACGTGTGCAGGTCGATCGCCGACATCCCCTCCCCCCGGTGCGGTCGCGAGACCGCCACGACGACGCGGTGCAGCGCCGGCGCGACCGGGATGTCAGAGAGCTCGCCGCGCAGACGGCTTGCAAGCTCACCGTGGGTGGAGAGCTCGTCGTCCTCGGTGTAGAGATCGAGCAGGGCAAGCTCACCCTCTGCGCTCGCGGGGACGTGCCGCGCGAACGCGCGGGCCGCGGCCGCCACCTCCTCGAGCGCGACGAACGCGGCACCAAGTCGGCGCTTGGTGCCGAGGAACTCGTAGCGGGCGCAGGCGAACATGAATCCATCGAGCTCGAGTGGCTCGAAGCTCGACAGCGAGCGCACGCGGTAATACCGCCGGGCCATCGCCTCGACGAGCGCGAGTCGTGCTGCGCCGGAGCTGAGGCGCATCGCCGAGCTAAGCCGTGTGGCGAGCGGTCGCGGACAGTCGACGATCGCGCCGATGAGCGCCTCGCGGTCGTCTCTCCCCGGGTCGCGCACGAGCGCGGCGATGAGCGCGCCCGTCTCGGCGTAAACGCGCTCGCGCGCCGCCGCGATGACACGCCCGTCGTAGTAGCGGTAGCGGACGTCGCGCGCGAGATCGGCGATCACCGGATCGCGCCCCTCGAGCGCGACGATGAGACGATCGAGTACGCGGCGGAAATCGTCACCGGCCCGGCCGGCGATCGCGTCGGCCTGGTCAAGTCGTCGGTTGAGGATGGCGAGGATCGCCGCACGCGAGGTCCGAGTACGAGCGTGCGCAACGAACACGCGGTAGCACGCGCGCTCGAGCGCGGGCGTGCGCGCGAGGCGCTCGACGCCGTAATGGCGCAGCGCGCGCCGGAGGTCGGCGACGAAGGCGCCCGGCAGCTCCTCGGCGCCGGCGTGTGCCTCCAGCGAGCGCAACCATGCGCTCACGTGGTCCCGCGGACCGCGCAGCGTCTCGGTCGGCGACTCGCCGGCTTGCCCGTAGCGCGGCGCAAAGAGCGCGTTCACGTCGGCGAAGATCTCGAGCAGGCGATGCTCTGCGCCAAGCAGCGCCTCGTCGGGCACGGCCTCGTCCTTCGCCGCCGTGCGCACGCATTCGATCAGCCGGCGGGCCTCGTCGGCATCGATGTCATAGCCGAGCACCAGCCACCTCAAGCGGCGGAGCGCCTCCTCCCACGGCGCTGGGACGCTGGCGTCAGCGACGCCCGCGAGCTGGACGAACGAGAGGCGCTCGGCGGTCGGCGTCTGTAGATCCTCGGCGGGCTCCTCGAGCACGACGAGCGGCGCACCTGCGACAACGCGTGCGTTCTCTCTGACGAGCACGTGCCTGATGCGCCCGCGGAACGGAGCCGTGAACGACGACTGCATCTTCATCGACTCGACGACGGCCACGACGTCGCCGGCCTGCACGAGATCACCTTCGGCGAACGGAATCGAGACGACGATCGCCGCAGAGACGTTGCGTACGACTCCGTGGTCATCGCGTGAGACGCGGTGCGAGACACCATCGATCTCGACGAGCATCTCCTCGCCGTGCGTGCCGATGATGACGCGGTGCGCGGAGCCGCGCAGCTCGAGACGACGCTCGTGACTGCCGACCCAGTGGGTCCACAGCTCGACGGCATGGCCCTCGACCGTGACGCGGTACTCCGCCGGCGCGAGCAGCGAAACCGCCGGCGAGTACAGCCGCCCGCGGTGACGCAGCTCGTACTCACGCTCGTAGTCGGCCGCCGGGTGGGGCCTTCCCTGCTGCGCGTATGCGTAGAAACGCCGGCGGTCGGCGGCGAGATCGCTCTCGAAGAGGTCGACCGCGGCCTGCAGGAGCGCGAGCTCGCCGTGGTCCGATGGCTCGGCTTCGTTGCGGTCGTAGAGCTCGTCGAGCCACCGTGCGCCGATCTCGCCGGCACCCAGCTCGCGCCGCGCCAGCAGCGAGCGCAGTACGCCCTGATTCGTCGTGGCGCCGTCGAGGAGCATGATCGTCTCCGCAATCGCTCGGCACAGCCGTGCGCGGGCGTCGGCTCGCTCGCGCCCGAACGCGATGAGCCTGGCGACCGGCGAGCCCGCCCGAGCGAGCACGCGATCGCCTTCGGCCACGCCGCTGTCGACGCGAATGCCAGGACCCGTGGGGGCGCGCAGCAGTGCGATCCGCGCCCATCCATCGGCGAGCTCCGAGGCGGGAGCGGCGACGCGGAGCGTCGCTGCGATCGCGTGCCCGACCCGCACCGGCGGCGGACCCTCGAGCGTGGCGCCTTCCGCGATGCCGAGCTGCATCTTGACGAGATCGATTCCGGTGATGGTTTCGATCAACCCGTGCTCGCTCGGCAGGAACGCGTTGAAGCCGACGAGCGCGAGCCGGCCGCGCGCCGGGTCGAAGGCAAACTCGACCGAACCGGCGCCGACGTAGCGAGCGCACGACGCGATCCGCTGAGCAGCTTGCAGCGCCGCCGATTCCTGCTCGGCGTTGAGCCCCGGGCTCGGGACCTCGGCGATCACCGTGCGACCACGATGCTCGCAGGAGTGCTCGTAGACGCCGAGCGGCCAGACGGTGCCCCGACGATCAGCGATGACCGGAACGCCGACGCGGCGTGCCTGCGTGCAGTTGGCGTCATGTGCATGCAGGGGCACGCCGGCCATCTCGGCGATCGCGGCGAACTCCGTCGCGTCGCCCAGCCGCCTCAGCGCGCCTGCGTCGGGTCCAACGATGAGGATCCCGAGCCCCTCGCAGATCTCCGCCACGGCCAGTTGCTCCGGGGCGCTCAGGCCCCACCCGAACCAAGCCGCGTCGCAGCGCGACGCCTGGAGCGCGCGCGCCACGGCGGCGGGCTCGCGATGCGCGCCGCGAACGTCGCCCGCATCGCTCTCCAGCCGCCAGGCCTCGTCGGCTTCCCGTACGAACCTCGCCTCCCGCTCGGGCTCGGTGAAGAGCGCGATCAGTGCGATCGGCGCCGTTGCGCCGAAGTTGAGCTCACGAACCGTATGCACAAGGCGCATCGCGGCATGCCCGCGATCGACGATTGCGAGCCGCGAAACGGACTGCTGCATCGCTTGAACGTAGCATCACGCCTGCTCGGGATACTCGCGCTTGCTACCGCAGCGAACCACCACGCTCACGTGAGCGCTCGCCCGGGAGCCGCCAGCCGAGTAGACCATGTCCATCGACGAGTCGCGCGAAGCACGGGAACAGTGGCTGCGGAAGCTGCTCCCAGTGAAACCACCCGACCTCTGCGACCTCGCGCGCCGATGCGATGCGAGCTTCGCCATCCGCCCATTGCGCCTCGAACCACAGGGTGACGTAGTGACGCCCAACGTCCTCGAACGGATCGACGGTCACATCGATGAGCAGCGCCGGTTGCATGATGGCGACGCCCGTCTCCTCGAGCGCTTCTCGCTGCGCGCAATCGGCGGGTTCCTCGAGGTAGTCAAGGTGACCTCCCGGCGGCGACCATGTGCCGCTGGCATGGCCACCGGCACGCTTGGCGAGCAGAATACGCTCCCCCCGCTCGACCACAACGCCGACGCCGACGAGTACGGAACCGCTAGCCACCGTCGGCCGCCCAGTCATCCGGTAAGTCGCCGAGTGCGGCAAGCATCACACCGACCACGCACGTCGGCCAGGCGCTCCAGCGACGCCGGTGAGCACGAACTAGCGATGCCATCAGACCTCCGATTCCTTGCGGGCGCCTGATCAGCCTAACCCACCGCACGACAAAGCCTGAAACGGCCGCATCAGCCGCCACACCCTCGTCCAGCGACCACATTTCGTCAGGTTCGCCAGTGGACGGTTCAAGCATTCGCCAACTCCGCTGAGGAACGTGCGAGCTCCACGCGACACTCAGGAGCGCCGGCGCCGGCGCTGCAACTCGGCGCGGGTGACAGATCGCCCGGTTGGCCTCCAGGATTGCGTCTCTCGCACGCCAGGTGCACCTCAGATACCTGTTAATCGCCTGGACAAGGGGCATTGTCGGCTCTGCCGACTGCGTCGCGCGACGCTCGCCGCAACGGCCCGCCCAGCCGCCGCCACGACCGCCGGCGGCCGGCACCGCCCGGCAACTGCCGAGCTGTCCGCGGCGCGCCGCGCGGTTCCGTCAACGAACCCCGGGGCGCACCTGACCTGAGCCTCGATACTTGCTGCTCGCCGTCGCGTGAGGGACGGGTCGGCACGCACGATTAGAGGAGAGAGCGATGGACGCGGACAGGCTTTGGCAGTTCCCGATCAAGGAGTTCCACAACGTTCCGCGCGGGCTCTTGGGGCCAGGCGCATATGAGCTCGTGGGGGTCGAGGCGAAGAACCTCGGCTTCAAGAAGTCTCTGCTGATGACCTCGGGGCTGCGAGGCACGGGCATCATCGACGACATCGTCGGGAAGGTGAAGTACCAGGGCGTCGACGTCGTCGTCTTCGACAAGGTCGAGTCCAACCCCAAGGACTACAACGTCATGGACGCCTACCAGCTCTACGCCGACGAGAAGTGCGACAGCTTCATCTCGGTTGGCGGCGGGTCCACCCATGACGCCTGCAAGGGCGCACGCATCGTGGCTGCGCACGACGGCCGCAACATCAACGAGTTCGAGGGCTTCAACAAGTCCGAGAACCCGGTGAACCCGCCTCACATCGCGATCAGCACGACCGCGGGCACCGGGTCGGAGACCAGCTGGGCATACGTGATCACCGACACCAGCGACCGCGACAACCCCCACAAGTACGTCGCGTTCGACGATCGCTCGATCGCCACGCTTGCGATCTGCGACCCGGTCCTCTACTACGAGCTGCCGCAGGACTACACCGCCTTCTGCGGTTTCGACGTGCTCGCGCATGCGTCGGAGCCGTACGTGTCGAGGTTGGACTTCGCTCCCAGCCTGGGATCGGCGCTCAAGGCGATCGAGCTGACGGCCACGTGGCTACGGCCGGCGGTCGCCGAGCCGACCAACTACGAAGCACGCACGGGGATGATGTATGCGCAGTACATCGCGGCCCAGGCGTTCAACTCCGGCGGTCTCGGGATCGTCCACTCGATGTCCCATGCCCTCAGCGCGTTCTATGACAGCCACCACGGCCTGAACAACGCGATCGCGCTGCCACGCGTGTGGGAGTTCAACCTGCCGGCCCGCTATGAGCGGTTCGCCGACATCGCCGTCGCGATGGGCGTCGATACCCATGGGATGACCAAGGTGCAGGCAGCGGAGGCGGCGCTGGAGGCGGCGATCCGCCTGTCCAAGGATGTGAACATCCCTGAGAACTACACCAGCGTGGAGGATTACACCAAGAACCGCATGGACACCGGTATTTACAAGGGCAAGGGTAAGCCCAAGGGCGACGACAGGGACATCGAACGCGTCGCCGTTCACATCATGGGCGACGCGTGCACGCCTGGCAACCCGCAGGAGTGCACCGTGGAGAACCTGAAGCCCGTCGTCCGCGCGGCGATGGTGGGGACCCTCTGAGAGCGGCGCCGGCGGTCATGTGGGAGCGAGCGGCAGCCAACCGGCCGCACGCCCGCTCCCACACGACCCCGGCCCGTCCGTGACGACATGGATCAACGACAGCAGTTCGACTCAGTCCAGGACGTCGTCGAGCGTTTTCGCGACTGTGAGTACGTGACGACAGAGCAGGTGGCGACGGTCGTCTACCTCGCGACGCGACTCGGTAAGCCGGTTCTCGTCGAGGGACCCGCCGGCGTCGGCAAGACCGAGCTGGCCAAGACGCTCGCCAGCGCGAGCGGGAGAAGGCTCGTTCGCCTACAGTGCTACGAGGGGCAAGACGACACAAAGGCGCTGTACGAATGGGACTACGGCAAGCAGCTTCTCTACACGCAGCTGCTCCGCGAACGGATCGACACGGTCCTGGCCGGCACGACCGGACTGACGGAGGCGGCGGAACGCCTGCGCGGACACGAGGACATCTTCTTCTCCCAGCACTTCCTCGTCGAGCGCCCGCTGCTCGAGGCGATTCGCTCACCCGAACCGGTCGTGCTGCTGATCGACGAGATCGACCGCGCAGACGAGCATCTGGAGGCGTTGATGCTCGAGGTCCTCGCCGAGTTCCAAGTCACCATCCCGGAGCTCGGGACGATGCAGGCCCGGACGCACCCGTGGGTGATCGTCACGTCGAACACGACTCGAGAAGTCAGTGACGCGCTTAAGCGCCGTTGCCTTCACCTGTCACTCGGCTATCCTTCGGCCGAACGCGAGCTCGACATCCTCCGGCTGAAGGTCCCCGGCATCGGAGAGGAGCTGCTGAGCATGGTCGTGGAGGTCGTGCGGGAAGCACGGCTGCTCGACCTCCGCAAGGCCCCCAGCATCAGCGAGGCGCTCGACTGGGCGCGCGCGCTGACGTTGCTAAACGTCACGACGCTCGACCGCGAGGTGATCGAGCAGACGATTTCGCTCATCATCAAGCACGACCGAGACGTCGAGCGCGTGCAGCACGAGCTGCCGCGCCTGCTCGGCGTCGCCCACCGGCCCCCGGCACACCCCCGCGAAGACGAACACGACAGTGGCGAGGAGCATGGTCACGGCCACGGTCACAGCCACGGCGAAGCGGGCAGCCACAGCCACAGCCACGGCGAAGGGGGCAGCCACAGCCACAGCCACGGCGAAGCGGGCAGCCACAGCCACAGCCCTAACCCCGTGGACGACCATGCGCATCAGCACGATGGCGCGCAGCACACACCTGAACGGACGGCATACGCCCGCAACAAGCAGGGCTACTTCGGAGCCATCCGGTCCCAGCCGTAGGAAGAGGATCGACGATCATGGATGCTCCGATGCTGCGGTTCGTCGGCGTGCTGCGAGGGCACGGTATCCGGATCTCGCCGGCCGAGACGCTCGACGCACTCCGAGGTCTCACAGTGGTCCAGCTCGATTCCCGTGAGCTGGTCAAGACAACGCTGCGCGCGACCCTCGTCAAGGAAGGCAAGGACGAGCCCGTGTTCGACGAGCTGTTCGACGCGTTCTTCTCAGTCGATGATCGGGCCGGACAGCGCGGCGATGGTTATGACCACGACCACGACCACGACCACGACCACGACGAACCGGCGCCGGCGCTGCACATCAAGGCATCGGAGGATCCGCCGGACTTCGACGATCCGAGCCACTCCCACGAGCAGCCCGCGGACATCGCCAAGTACTTCGACGACGACCAGCTCGCAACAGCCAAGCGACTGCACAAGGACGGCACCCGCATCGACCTCGCCGGGCTCAGCCAGGAACTGCTTCTCGGCGAGCAGAAGGACGCGATCGACGAGGCCGTTCAGCAGTTGCGCCAGATCCTGCATCTGCGACGGCTCACGAACCCCGGCGTGCCCGGCGACTTGGCGCTCGACGGCGGCGAGGTGATCGACGCGGACCTGTCGGTCGGCGGCATCGATCATCTTCCGGCCTTACCGCCCGGATCGATGCTCGACGACCAGCAGGTCGAGGCGCTGCGCCGCCAGGTCGACGGTGTCATCGCGAACCTGCCCGAACTGCTCCGGAGATACCTCGAGAAGCTGATGGCGCTCGAACGTCCAGCCGTGGGCGATCACCCGACACCGGCCTACACGACCGTCTTCACTGAGGACGAACGTCACCAAATGGATGCCCTCCTGCGGCGACTGGGACGTGAGCTCAAGGGGGCGCAGTCGCCTCGCCGCACGACGGCTGCGCACGGGAGGATCCACGCGTCGCGCACGATGCGGGCGAACATGCGCTACGGAGGGCTGCCGTTCCGGCCGGTGCTCGTGACGAAGCATCAGGACAGGCCGCGGCTGATCCTGCTCGTCGACGTGAGCCTCTCGGTCCGTAACACGGCAAAGTTCACTATCCATCTCGTGCATTCCCTGCAATCGCTCTTCTCGCAGGTCAGGACGTTTGCGTTCGTGAGCGATCTCGTGGACGTCACGCCATATCTCGAGCGATGCGAGCTGGACGAAGCGCTTGGGATGATCTTCGGCGGAGAGATCCTCGACGTGGACGCCAACTCGGACTACGGTCATGCGCTTGCGATGTTTCATCGTGAGCACCTTCCGGCGGTCAATCGGCGCACGACGGTGCTCGTCCTCGGCGACGGCCGTGGAAATGGCCATCCACCCCACGTCTGGGCGCTCGAGGACGTTCGCCGCCGGGCGCGGCAGCTCGTGTGGTTGACACCGGAGCAGAGGCGTTACTGGCACCTCGGCCGCAGCGATCTCCCGGCTTACGCCGAGATCTGCGACCGGGTGGAGCTCGTTCGTGACCTCGACCAGCTCGAGGCCGTCGCCGGCTCTGTCCTGCGATCGAGTTGATGAGCGCCCAGCCTGCGCTGCGGTGGGCGCGCCGAAGCCGCGATGTCGTTGTCGCCTGGGAGCCGATCAACCGTCGAGCACTCGCGGGACTCCAGCGCGGGCACCGTCCGCAGCGCACCCGCAGCTTCGCCGTCCACCGGACGGCGTCCACCACGCTCGTCGTGCATCGCCTCAGACGCGATGCGATCGACAACGACATCGGCCGCTTGATCGCCGACGAGATCGTGGGACCTGAGCTCGTGAACGGCCCCGGGGCGTTCGAGCGGTGCTTCGCCGGCATCGTCGAATCGACCGGGCCGGCGCCGCACATCTGCTGGCGCCGGTTCTACCGCAACACCCTGCGAGCGCTCGAGCAGGCGCGCAGCGGCGCCACAGCCGACGATGCCGGCAGCCCGATCTCCACGTTCGCGCAGATCTACGGGCACGCGGCGGCGCTCGTCAGCGGCGCCACCGTGCTCGACGTCGGCAGTTGCTTCGCCTTCTTCCCGATGCTCGTGGCGAAGGACGGCACGCATCGAGTCACGGCGAGCGACAATGATCGGCCGACGGTCGCACTTGGCCGACGCATGGCCGGCGAGCTGGGGCTGGCGCTCAACTTCGAGGTTGCTGACCTGACGGCAGCGTTGCCGTTCGCCGCCCGCACATTCGATACGGTAACCGCACTTCATGTGCTCGAGCACCTCCCGGCGGAGCGCAGCACGGCGGTGCTCGCGTCGCTGTGTAGCGCGGCGCGTCGCCGGGTGATCGTGGCCGTCCCGCTGGAGCGAGTTCCCGATCCTGTGTATGGACACCGGCAGGCGTTTGATCTCGAGCGTCTTGCAGCGCTAACCGGCAGCGTGCCGGGCTGGTGTGGCCAGGTTCACGAGTTCCTGGGCGGCTGGCTCGTCCTCGAGCCCAACCGGATAAGAGGTGCATCGCGGTGGTTGGTTGAAGCATCTGTTACTTGCGGAATCGGCGATCGGCGCTGGCGGGCGCAGGCACTGCCGCGGCGCTCGAGTCCGAAATACTGCGAAGGGGATCCGATCAACCCTGCCGGCCTGGGATCGGAAAGTAGATTCCGCTGATGCTCCGCACCGGAACCGAGAGCGCAACGCGAACGCATACGGGGACGCGAATACGGGCGTTCTGGTCCTCACTGAGCACGGGGCAGCGGCGGACGCTGCTGGGGATGGCGGTGGTCGTCGTCGGACTGCACGTAGCCGGGTTTCTGATGCTGATCGCGCTGGTCTCGCCCAGGCACTTTCGCCTCGGCACCGCCGGGACGTTCACCGTCGGGATCGGAGTGACCGCCTACACGCTCGGGCTGCGCCACGCATTCGACGCCGATCACATCTCCGCGATCGACAACACGACCCGCAAGCTGATGAGCGAGGGCAAGCGCCCACTGAGCGTCGGCTTCTGGTTCTCGCTCGGTCACTCGACGATCGTGTTCGCGCTCTCGCTGCTGCTCTCGATCGGGATCCGCTCGCTCAACGGCCCCGTCAAGAACGACCACTCACACCTAC
>JBKQIR010000301.1:0-7068 GCA_052148275.1 Solirubrobacteraceae bacterium | reverse complement strand
ACCTGCTCAGCACCGGCGAGGTGTACAAGGACCTGGGCGAGGACTACTTCACCAAGCGCCAGGATCCTGCACGACGAGCCCGCCGTCTCATCGCCCAGCTCGAAGAGCTCGGCTTCGCCGTCACCCTGGAGGCCGCCACAGACACCACCGCCTAGCCAACTCAGTCCTCGGTAGTTCAACTCGGTCTCGCACCGAGACGCTTCTGTATGCCCATTTCGGCCAACGGCGCGCGCAACCTCGGTGGGCATTCACCCCAGAGAAAATGAAGAAATTCGGACGTTCACTGAACGCCACGAAAGACCACGATTTGCCTGCAAATCCCGGGCGGTTGGGGTGTGCGCCGGTGACGCCACGAAACCGGCCGTCTTCGATCTGGTGGACGCTCAGTGGACGTCGCCTCCTCGGTGGTTACCGAGCCTCGGTTACGCGTCCGCCGGGAAGCTTGGCGAGCAGGCTGAGCACCAGCCCGCGATCCTGTGGTCGGCCTTCGGCGATCTGCTGCTCGTCGTCATCCAAGTCGGCGATCCACTGGTACAGCCGGGACAGATCCCGTCCAAGGTCGGTGAGGTCCGGCGGTGGAACGGTCAGGAGTCCGATCGCCTGATCATCGAAATCGGAGGCCGCTCGAGGCGAAAGCCACCGCTTGACCTCGAAAGGTCGGGCGTTCGGAAGTGGTGCAGCCCAGCGCGCGTGTTCGGTGTGCAGCCCGTGAAGGTCGACCCAGGCCTTGAGCACTGTGAGCCGACGAATCAGCGCGCGGTCGAGATCAAGCCCCGGGGTGCCGGCCACCCACACGAGGTCGTACGCGTCCCGAGCGGGACTACGCCGGTTCAGGCGAGCGATCTTCTCAGCGACGTTCTCAGCGAGGTTGACCACGGGCAGCGACGGCAGCGGGCCGCCGTAGCGATCGTGAATCGGCACGGCGACCCACGACCGGCTGACCGGCTCCAGCCAGGGTGGCGGGCCGACGTCGATCTTGGACTGCAGCAGTTCGCCCGGGTCGGGTCCGAGGTCGCTGCGGTAGGTGATCGTGTGGCGGTTCCGGCGGGTCTCGATACCGAACGTGAAGGGCCCAAGCTGGGTGCCATTGATCTCATCGACGAGCAGTTCGATCACGGCGTCCGGATCGTCATCGAGCGAGGCGACTGCGAAGTCGAGGTCCGTCGAGAACCGTCCCGCGGCACCGGCGTAGACCTTGCGGAGCGCGGTCCCTCCTTTGAAGGCCACCATTGTGAGAACACCCCGTTCGGACAGGTGCCGAAGCAGCAGATCCTGTGCGATGTCGATGAGCGCAGCGCCGCGGCCCTGAGCAGACTGCGCGGGGGCGTGGCGCAACACGTGCCCCTGCGTAAGCCGCACCTCGTGGGCAGCGGCACTCATCTGTCCGGCTGGAGAGAGGCGGGATCGAACGGCAGCAACGTGTCAGCGACCGCAAACCGGGAGCTGTGCCGCTTCAGACTCGTTCGCGGACCGAACCACACCTTGGCCGCTGACCGCCCGCCCTCCTCGGGTGGTATGAGCCGGTCGGCGAACTCGGGCGAGACACCGTGGACGAGGTACGCAAGACGAACCCGAACCGACCGGGCGCGACCCGCAAGCTCAGCATCGACATCTGCGGAGGAGACCGCGTCGACCAGGTCGGGGAGAGCATCGGCGACCGCCCCCCAACCATTCACATCGGTCGGGCGAGCTGCGAGGTGGACCAGGACGGTCGCCGGTTGGTGGACTGGAACTCCCTGCGGTCGGACCGACGCGAGGTTCGCTCTGAAGATCACCACGCGGGCGGCGCGGCGCAGTCCGTCCGGAACCTCTCGGCTGCTGGGGACGGCAACCTCGAGGCGGTCCGGGGCGCGATCGCTGAGCCCCTGCGCCGCGAGCGCCGAAAGCAAGCAGACCGATGCATCAAGCGACGGCCGTGCCGCCAGGGCAGCACGCAACTCAAGGTACTGGTCGCCATGCCCGACTGGTCCCGCGTGCGAACCGGGAGCGAACTCCCATACACCGGCAGTCGCCGTTGGCAACAGCCAACCAAGACGCCGCAACCGATCGGCAACCACCCTGGCCTCGGTCCGAACGCCAGCGCGCTTGACCAAGTCAGCGAGTTCGACGATGGTCACGACTCGCGCGGACTCGAGCTCCAGCTCGGCGAGGATCGGACTCAGGGACGCCGGAATGGCGCGTGTCAAGCGATCACCTAAAGTATCTGGCTTTGATACATCTGCTGCTTGCATGACACTCATCGTACTCCCGCCGACGGTCAGGTCAAGCGAGCACCGCCCGCGCATCGCCCCTGGTCAACGACACCGTGCTGCACCGCTACGCAACGACCAGGACCCGAGCATGACCTGGGACAGCCCAAGTCGGAGCGAGCGTCGATTCGAGGTTCACGAGCTCTCCGGAGCACATCCCAATCAAGGACGGTCACGTCACGCCCGGCCACCCCGCGCAACGATCGTTCACACCCCGCCACGTTGCTGGACGCTCAGTGGACGCCCAAGCTCCAAATCCGCCTACGCCCCGTGCTCAAGAGCGACAACACACCGCCAGAAAGACTGGCGTTTAGCAGGGATTTCACGTCAGAGCCGACGCCCGGACTCGAACCGGGGACCCCTTCATTACGAGTTGTCATCGCGGCGATTCGGCTGGTTTCGGTGTCGTTCGGAATCGCCTGCTCTCACAAGAGTTGGATTCGGCGGCGTTCGGATGGGTTCGGATGCGTTGTTGACCCCGACGTTGACCCATCACGCGAGCCAGTCAGCGCGGCGTCGATGAAGTCCACCGATTCGAGCGAATCGACGTGAACGTACGTGCGGAGCGCCAAGACGCCGCCGTCGGCGTGACCGAGTTGCTTTGCGATCTTCGCGGCCGACAGGTCCTGCTCGGCCATCAGCGACCCGACGCCGTGTCTGAACATGTGCGGCTTCGCCCACGGCACTCCGGCGCGCTGCCGAGCGGGGTTGAAGATGCGGCTGCGGTAGTTGTGGGCGTTCAACGGCGTCCCAACGGCCGATGGGAAGATCAGGTCGTCATCGTCTGCAAATCGCACTTCTGCCCGTCGTTTTGTAAGGCGACGAGCAGCTTCTGGCGAGAGAGGGATCGTCCGCTCACCGGCTGGCGTCTTTGCGATCGGGATCGTGAGAGCGGGTCGGCCACCATCGTCCCTCCCCACGTCCCGCCAGCGCGACGCGAGTGCTTCGCTGATCCGGCAGCCGGTCGTCGCCAGGAAGTATGCGAAGTCGGCTTGGTTGGGAGGCATCGCGGCAAGCAGCTCACGGGTCTGCGCAGGCGTGAGCCGCTTCGGCTGGCGCTCGCGGTTGTCGGCGACGACCACTCGCACACCGACGGACGGGTTCGACCGTATGCGCCCATCTTCGAACGCGGTCGCGAGCAGTGCGCGCACCGGTGCGTATGCGCGGCGGACCGATGCCGGAGCGAGTCCCTTGCTCGCCAGGTGGGCGATGTAGTCCCGGAGCATCGGCGGGTCGATCCGGTCCAACGGCGTCGTGCCGAGGAACGGGATGGCGAGGCGTTCGAGCGCGTCGCGGTATGAGTCGCGGGTGCCATCGGACACGCCGCGAGCGGTGCGGCCCGCGTAGCTCTCCAGCCACGTGCGCGCATAGTTGCGGAACGGCTCACGCGAGGTCGGCTGCGTGTCGCCGGAGAGTGTCGCGGCCTTGAACCTCGCGGCCTCGCTCAGGGTTCGAAAGGACCTGGCCCGTTGACGGCCATTGTGCCGCCAGCGGACTTGATACCGGGTGCCCTTACGGAAGATGCCCGGATGCTTCGGCACCGGGATGGCGCGTCGGTGCTTCGGGGTCGTTGGACCCGTACCCTCATTCATGTTCTCGACTCCTGTCTAGTCGGGGGCCACGGCCCCGGCGATTCGCAGTCGCGCGGGGCCACCTGCTTGTGAGAGACAGTGTACGGCTGCCTCATCACGGTGACAACGCTCCGCCCCCACGAATGAAGGCGTCGAGCTGGTCACGGTGGTACAACACGCGACGACCGTCACGCTCGTGAGGAAGCTCGCCGGTCATCGTCAACTTCCGAATCCGCGACAGCGGACAGCGCAGGTAGACCGCCGCCTCCGGGGCCGTCATCCACGGCGATCCGATGATCACCGGTGTCGTCGTGGCCTGGATGGCGTCGATGATCACGGCGAGATCCTCGGGATGCAGACGGGTCCACAAACTTGAACGAGGCTGCTCGGCGTCCGAGTGAATCTGGCGGTCCGTCCCAAGACTTTGGTGGCGGCTGGTGGCGTCACCTTCCGTGAACCTCCTTTGGTTCTGCCTCATGAGGGCGAGTTCCCGTTAGTGACATCACTTGCCGTCACCGCGTCGGCACGGAGCGCGATGCCACGCCAGATCCGTCGACCTCCACCAGCGCGGCCAGGCTTACAGCCGCGACCCCTCAGCGACACCGCAAATGGTCCCGTGGTTACGGCCGTTTCCGCGTTCTCTGCCGCCCAACAGCAGTAGTCCTCAAGCAGCGCACTCGATGGCGTCACCCCGTTGGGATCAAGGGTGCAGCGCGCATCGAGCCACTCGGCCAACGGATCGTTCTCAGCTCGGTAATCCGCCGTGTAGTCACAACGCGCTGCGGCACGCCCAGCCCGCGAGCTGCCCACTCAATGCTGCCCTCGACGGCCCAAGCGAGAATCGCTGACCGCACGGCCGGATCGGTTGTCAGCATGCGCTTCAACTCGGGATCGCGCCGTTCCGACGGAACGACCTGTGTGAACGGCAACTGGAGAATCCGCCGCCACATCGCCTCGTCGTCGGCGTTGACGCGCGGACGATGGTTCGCAGCAAGCCAGAGCTTGAACGAAGGCCGGAACTCGAAATAGTCGCGGTACATGAACCTCGCGGTCACGGTGTCCCCGCCGGTCAACTGCTTGACGAGGCCCTCCGCCAACTGTTTCCCGTCATCGACCTCCGTCCCCAAGACCAGCCGAGCGCCCGCCAACCGCGCGATATCGGACCTGATACCGTAGTCGTTGCGGCGTTTGAGGAACGCCTCGAAGTCGGCCGCAACTGCGTACTCGCCACCGAGAGTTGCCTTCAGCGCCTCCAAGAATGTCGACTTGCCCGTCGCCGCTGGGCCATGCGCGAAGAACAACACCTCCTCGCCGACATCGCCGGTCAGCGTGTAGCCCACAGCGCGCTGCAAGAACGCTGTGAAGTCCCCGTCGCCGCCAGTGATCTCGGCAATGAAACTGCTCCACAACGGCGACGCCGCCTGCTTGTCGTAGTTCACCGGGGCGAGCTTTGTCAGCAGATCATCGCGACGGTGTTCGCGGAGATCGCCGGTACGGCGATCGAGGGTCCCGTTGAGAACGTTCAGCAACCACGGCTGGGAGTCCAGAGCGTTGGAGCGAACGATCACCGGCCGCTCGGTCTGCGCGAGCGTGACAGCAGCCCGCAAACGCGGCTCCGATTCGGATCGCTTCGCGTGACCGATGATCGCTTTGCGCTCCTCATCGTCGTCGACGCTCGCCGCGTCGATGAGCATCGACCGTGCTGAACGCTTCGCACGGCGCATGACCTCGCCATCGTCGTCCCTGCGCCACCGGCAGCCATCCCAAGCGAACCAGCCAATCGCGGGCACGAACCGCAGGTCAGCACCCTCACGATGCACGAGCCGTTCGGCATTGCCCGAATCCGTGCGCATGAACGATGAACCGGTGGCAGCGAGCGCGTTCGCTGCCTCTGTTGTCTCGGTTACGTGGGTCATGCCGCCGCCCTCCGGTCGGCGCGGACATCGGCTTGATCGAACGCATCATCGAGCGCGTCGAGCAGTCGCCGGATGTGGTCCGCCGACCCGGAGAAATTCAGCTCGTCGCTCCCTGACAGGGGGATCGACACGATCTCGCCGACGGCATCATCGAGATCGCACGTGATGCGAATGAGACGGCCGAGCAGGCGGAGGCGGTCAACGGATGTCGTCGCGCTCATGACGGCACCACCCCCGCGAGCGCCGGGTTACTGACGGCTACCTCTTGGGTGCGGATGCTCCTCGGATGGTCTGCGTCCGGGTCGGGATCGCCGCGCGCAGGCGTGCTGCGGTAATGATGGCGCGATCGCGGGCAGCGCTGAGTACACGTACGCCTGCGGACTTGCCGTCGAGCCGAGAGGGTCGGCGGGTGCCACCGCCGGATAGGAACACCCCCCATCGCTCTTGATGCGTAGACCACCTGATCGCGGTCAAAGATGAAAACCCCGTCGACGATGAAAACGCCCGGGAGAGGCTGGTGACCCCGTATACTCACTGGTGCAAATCCTTTCGTTGTGTGCGGCCCGGAGCGACCCGGGCCGTGCGCGTTCTAGTGGTCCTTGTCACATGATGCGTGTCGGCGAAAGCTGCTTCTCGACCTCGGCGACACGACCGGCCAACCGTCGTACCTCCGCTTCGTCTGGCGGCAGAAGGCCATCGCCTCCGAGAGCCGCGAGCGACATCGTGGCGTCGGCCAATGCCACGGAGGCGCGGATGAAGGCACTCCTACCCTGACCGCAGTGAGCGGCGAGGGTGTCGATCCGGTCGGCCAGTTCGGGCTGAACGCGAAAACTCAGACGCACATCGGGTGGCGGTGAACTTCGGATGGTGTCGGACATGTCCACCAGCTTGCCTGACTCCAGAGGCACCCCCACATCCGGATTTCATCGGCGCTCAGATCGGCGAGAACCGCATCCTCGGTGCGGTGCCGACGAGCGCCGCCGTGATGATTCGGATCACAACGATCAGCGACGGTTCATCCGTCGCCGCCGGTCATGCCACCTTCACCGGCGATCAACACGATGTCGCCGCCGGACACCGCCGTACGCGGCTGCGAAGGTGTCCCCTGTCGGGCGGACTTTTCTGCACGCCCAGTGGCCGCCCGTCCAAGTGCGCGTACCGGTTCAGATCGTGATCTCGTCGGCGAACATCCCGATCCCGACGCGGCCGGAACCTGTCAAGTCGAATGAGACGGTTCTCGATCGAAATTAGTGAGCAGCCTCCTTGTTATCGGGCTTGTTGATCCACGCGGCGGTGGGTAGCGCAGGCGGCGCAGGCGGCTTGCGGACGAAC
>JBKQIR010000300.1:0-12191 GCA_052148275.1 Solirubrobacteraceae bacterium | reverse complement strand
GTAGGTGTGAGTGGTCGTTCTTGACGGGGCCGTTGAGCGAGCGGATCCCGATCGAGAGCAGCAGCGAGAGCGCGAACACGATCGTCGAGTGACCGAGCGAGAACCAGAAGCCGACGCTCAGTGGGCGTTTGCCCTCGCTCATCAGCTTGCGGGTCGTGTTGTCGATCGCGGAGATGTGATCGGCGTCGAATGCGTGGCGCAGCCCGAGCGTGTAGGCGGTCACCCCGATCCCGACGGTGAACGTCCCGGCCGTGCCGAGGTGGAAGTGCCGGGGCGAGACCAGCGCGATCAGCATCAGAAACCCGGCGAGGTGCAGCCCGACGACGACCACCGCCATCCCCAGCAGCGTCCGCCGCTGCCCCGTGCTCAGCGAGGACCAGAACCTGCCCAACCCGGGCCGCCGCGCGACCGAGGTGATCGATGCCTCCATCACAGACTCTCCTGTCAGTGCTCAGCGGGCGCTCGCCGGCCGTCCTCGCGGCGAGCGCCCATGGCGTTAGCTACAGCCGGATCTCCGCGACCGCTCCGTCGGGCACGGTCACGATCGGCCCGGCGGTCGTGTCGTCCTCCCAGAGGAGGTAGTCGCCCGCGGGCAGGCTGCCGAAGATCGCCGTCAGCCTGCGACCGGTCTGCGTCGCGCGTTCGTGAACGCCCGTGTGCACCCGATGCCCGCGGCCATCGACGCGGCTGATCTCGATCTCCCTGCCCCGGAAGCGCTCATCCGGGAGGATCACGAGAGCGCCGCGACCGGCGCCGATCTCGAGCGCCACGCTCGCTCCGGCCGCCGCCGCAGCGGGACTGAGCTCGGTCGCGCTCATGCGACAAGACCCAGCGGCGAGGTCTGATAGCCGCTCTGCGGCGTCCCCAGATACGGGAACGTCGACAGGTAGGTGGTATCGGCGTCGGTGAGCCCGTCGGTGATTGCCAACGCCGCCGCGTCGGGGGTGTACGACGGAGCGACGAGCGGGTAGGTCAACCCCGCGAACGCCCGCAGCTCGATCGAGACGACGTCGTCGAACACGCGCCGGCCGTTCGGGAAGCCCGCCGGGTCGCCGGCGACCAGCCCGATGGGGTTCGGATGCGAGGTCGTCGGCGGGATCGCCACGTTCAGGCGCAGCTCGTCGGCGTAGGTCGTTCCGGTGTAGTTCTGGAAGCCCGGAACGATCCCGGACGGGATCCCGGTGAGAAGGATCGCGACGAGGTCAGCGCGGGCCGCCGTCAGCCCGGCGAGCTTGGGGAACACGCCCGGGTAGAGAACCGGCAGCAGCCGGGACACCTCGGGGTGCTGGACGTACTGCAGGAACGCACCGTCGTCGGCCGGTGTGAGCGAGTTCCACAGATCCTTCTTGCCCATCGGCACGACCACCTCGTTGAACAGGGGGTTGCCGAGCCGGGACACCTGGACCCAGTCCCCGTGCCACCCGAACTTCCCGCGCCCCTCCTGAATGAGCGAGCGCTGCCGGCTCGCTGCCCCCCAGACGCCGATCACGGCGTCCGACGAGCTCGCGTTGGTGGGCGCTGCACCGCTGCGCGTCAGGTCGCCGATCGGGACCTTGATCGCGATGCTGTGCACGCCGAATCCGTTCGTCCCGTTGACGCCCAACGAGTTCGCCATGCCGCCGACGTGCAGCTTCTCGAACGGCCTCAGATCGAGGAGATCGAAGATCGCACCCAGGTCCACGTAGAACCCCTCGAGCCGCTGCCCGGCGAACACGGTGCGTCCACCGCCGAGCGAGTTGATCGCCTCCGTCGCCAGAGCGGCGTAGTTCGGAGTCGAGGCGGGGCCGATGTTGCATGGCGGGCACGGCAGGTGGCTGCCGAGCACCTCGCTCCGGCGCCTGCGAGGCTCAGACCGCGTGACCGTGTAGAACTGCCGGCGGTTCCAGTTCGAGCTTCCGATCGAGGTGATGGTTCCGGTGTTGTACAGGAACGTGTCGGGGTCGCTGACCTCGGTCTCGAACGCGAACTCGTAGCTCACGTCCGGCCGGCCGTCGCCGTCGTTGTCGATGTGAATGTAATAACGAACGTCATCGCCGAACTCGTAGAAGTTCGGGCCGCCGAACGGTGGCTCGAGCGGCAGGTAGTTGGTGATGATCGTGACCGTGCCAGGATCGTCAGGTGACACGAACGCGTACGTGTCGGTGTTGTCGGCGACCGGATCCTTGCTGATCGCCGGAGCCTCGCGGTGAGACGACATCTGTGATACCTCCGTTGGGTAAATGAGAAACGTCGTAGGGCTGGACCGGGCTTGGTCAGCTCGCGGCGCGGCTGAGCCTGGCGGCGAGGTCGCGATCGCGAACGACCACCTCGTGCTCGCCGGACATCACCGAGATCTCGCCGCTGCGCGGATCCTTCACATACGCCACGACCGGCTCCGAGCCGACTGGTCCGTCGTGCGCTTGCGCCTGCGCGGCCACGATCGAGCCGATCGCGGACATGCCGACTGCCGCTCCGACCGACGACTTCACGAATCCAAGGCGTGTGAGCTCGCTCACGGTACATCCTTTCATCGAGGTTCAGCCGAGTGACTGTTGCTCAGCTGCTGTTGACACCCAATACGCGGGGCCGGGGCGAGCGGATCACCGACTCAGTCACACTGCGCGTAAGCGCCGCTATGCGGCGGTGGCGCGGCGCGCGCGGCGATCGATGATCGTCGCGATCAGCACGCTCACCTCGAACAGGAGGTAGAGCGGAACCGTCTCCAGCAGCAACGTGACAGCGTCGCCCGGGATGAACGCCGCGACCGCTCCGCAGGCGACGATCGCCCAGCGCCGGCTCTTGCGCAGCCGGCGCGGCGTGATCAGGCCCGCCCGGGTGATTGCGAGCACGCCCACGGGGACCTGGAAGACGACACCCATCGCCAGCAGCGTCGTCGCGGCGAACTTGTAATAGGGCGCCGCCTGGACGATCACGTTGAACTGATCGCTGTTGAAGTTCTGGAAGAAGTGGACCGCCGCGGGTAGGACGACGTAGTAGCCGAACACGACGCCGGCGATGAACAGCAGGGGGATCGCCGCGATCAGCGGTCTGATCGCGCGGCGCAGCTCAGGGTTCAGCGCCGGCATCATGAACCCGTAGACCTGCAGCAGCACGACGGGCAGCGCGAGGATCAGCGCGAAGATCAGCGACACGGTGACCGTCGTGGTGAACGGCTCTCCGATCCCGAGCGTGACCGGCTTGTCGCCCTGTGGCGGGCTCGACAGTCGCCTGACGTCTCTGGACAGCTCGGTCCCGGCGCGCGTCAGCGAGGTGCGCTGCAGGCGCGGCAGGTGCAGCGATGGGGTGCGCAGGACGGCCACCACCGTCGAGAGCTGAACGGCGATGTCACGGGCGGCCTCCTGCACCGTGTAGGTCGCGCCGAGCGGGCCGTGCCCGTCCTTGACCTGCTGCTGGGTCTGGACCGACAGCGGCCGGTTGATCAGCTCCAGCAGCGCGTTGTTCTGCCAGAAGCAGATGCCGAACGCGACCGCGATCGCGGCCAGCGACACGATCAGCCGCGTACGCAGCTCGTCGAGGTGCCCGACGACGCTCAGCTGCTCGTCGTGCCCGATCGAGCGAGCCATCCGGAGTGCGGCGATCGCGTTCGGCATCGGCGTGCCCTGTAGCCCTCTCGGCAGTGACTAGACGCGCGCGTGGTCGACCGCGGGCTCGTCCTGCACGGTCGCCGGCGTGGCGGTCGGGGTGCTGACGCTGGTCAGCTGCGCGGCCGGGGTCGAGGGGTTGATCGACTCCTTGAAGCCGCGCATGCCCTCGCCGAGCGAGCGACCCATCTCGGGCAGGCGCTTGGCGCCGAACACGAGCAGCGCGAGTACGAGGAGGAAAGCGATGTGGATCGGGTTGTCGAGGCCCATGCGGTACTCCAATCGGGTTGGTTGACGCCCGTTCTACGCGCCGGGCCGAGGATTGGATCACCGGGCCGCCTCAGCTGGGCAGCGGCGCGACGATCACCGGCGCGGTCGTCGGGACCAGCGTCCCACCGGCGGGTTCCTGCGTGACGAGCACCGCGGACGCCGAATGCAGATCGCCGGCCACCTCGACGGCGGCTTCGCCGTTCGCGCCGACGCTGAAGAGGGTGCTCGGGATCGTTCGGTGTCCGTGCAGCAGCCACATCTCATAGACGTGAAACGCGGCGGGCGCCGGAAGGTGCTCGACGACGAGCTCGGCGTGGCTGCCGGAGAGCCGCAGCTCGGCGCTTCCTTGTGATCCGATCACGCGTGCCGTGATCGTCCGCGTCGCCGGAGCGCCTCCCGACACTGCGATGACGACGACGACGGCCGCGAGCGCAAGCGCCGCAACCGCGCCGCCCGCGAGCGTGCGCGCCGAGGGCCGGCGCTGCAACGACCAGAAGCGGCGGCGAGCGCGCGCGCCGCCCTGGGCGCCGGCGAGGCCGTGGGCGCCCGGGCTGCGGCGCTCGGAGCGGTAGTCCTGCAGCACCCGGCGCCGGAGCGCGCGCGGAGCGTCGTATTGCGGCACGGACTCGGGGAGCGCCGACACCACCTGCTCGAACGCGGCCAGCTCCTGTCGGCAGCCGGCACAGGTGCGTAGGTGCCGCTCGAACTCCGCCGCCTCGGCAGGCTCGAGCGCGCCCAGCGCGTAGGCCGCGGCGTCGCCGGCGTGCGCCTCGCACCCGACCGGATGTCCGGTGCCGGTCACGTCAGCGCTCCGCTCAGCTCCCGCAGCGTGACGCGCAGCTTCGACAGCCCCAGGCGCATCCGCCCCTTGACCGTGCCCGCGGGCAGCTTCAGGATCTCGGCGATCTGGCTGTGGGTGAAGCCTCCGAAGTAGGCCAGCTCGATGACCTGACGCTGATCTGTGGGGAGCTCCTGCAACGCCGCGCGGACGCGCCTGGCCTCGTCGTTGCGCACGGCCTCCACGTCGGTCAGCTCCTGCGCCGGGACACGCTCGGCCGCCGTGTCGTCGCCCACGTCCTGAGATTGCCTCGAGGCCTCGCGCCGGAACGCATCGATCGCCCGGTGGTGGACGGTCGCGAGGATCCACGAGCGCACGCTGCCCCGCGTGCGGTCATAGCGCGCTCCGGTCCGCCACAGCGACAGGAAGGCGTCCTGGACGATGTCCTCAGCCATCGCCGCACGCCCGCACATGCGATACGCGAGCGAGAACGCTGATCCGGAGTGCCGGTCGACGATCACTTCGAAGGCGCGCGCCTCGCCGCCGTGCACGAGCGCCATCAGATCCTCGTCGGCGAGCGTGCGGAGATCCGGCTTGCGAGCTCGATGATTCGGCGACAGCACCCGCTATCACCTTACGAGCGGCGCGCGACAACATGGGTCATACGAAGCGTACGCACCCGCGTCGCGTTCGGATCAGTACATCTCGCGCCGGCGATCTCGCGCCGCCGGCGCTGCGGGTGCAGCTCTCCGTCTCAGCCGGCGCCCACGCTGCAGTGCTGAGGGCCGGCGCTGAGGGGGTGCGGCGCCCAGGCTGCAGTGGTGAGGGCCGGCGCTGAGCAGGCCGGCCCTCACCGATCGCGTGCGGTCAGCCGGCTGCGTGCGCGCTCAGCGGCGTGATCTCCGCCGATCCGACGCAGACGCTGATGGGGCCGTGGTTGGCCGGCACCGGGTTGTAGTTGAACTTGGTGCTCTGCCCGGGTGCGGTGAACTGCAGCAGCGTGGCGGTCACGTGCACCGAGCAGAAGCCGCCGTCGAGGTAGCTGAACGTGAAGTTCGCGAGCTTGCCGCGGGCGACCGTCACCGTCGCCACGGTTCCCGGCGCCTGCTTGACGGTGGTGCCCAGGACGTAGGAGCCGCTCTTGAGCAGCTTCGCCCCGGGATAGCCCTTGAGCGTGCACGTCTTCGACCCGGTGTTCTTGAACGCGAACTGCCAGAACCGGTGCCCTGTCGCTCCCTGGAAGCTGACGAGCGTGAGCTTCAACTTCGAGGCGGAGCAGGTGGGCACGGCGGCATGCGCGCTGCCGGCAGCGGGCGCCAGCAGTCCGACCGCCATCGTCGTGACGGCCGCGCCGGCCGCGCACACTGCGACCCCCCGTCGCATCGTCGAGAAACCCCGTCTCAGATATCCGAACCTCATCGGTTGCTCCTTCTTCGATCGCAGTGAACGCGTGAGCTTACAGCCACCGCAACCCCCCGAATGTGAGCGAAACGTGACCTGCGGGGGCGATGGTGCGGACGCCCGGTGGGCATAACGTCCAGCGTCCTCAAGCGGCGCGGGATCGTCGCCGAAACGGTCCGTGATCGCTCGGACCCATCGACCCGGACCCGGCGAGACCGCGTCATGACCACCACGCTAGGCATCTTCCTCTCCATCATCTGCGCACTGCTCACGAACCTGAGCTTCCTGTACAGGCATCGCGGCGTTCAGGCGGCGCCGCCCGTGGATGCGCGCCACCCGTTGCGCACGGCGCGCCAGCTGTACTCCTCCCGTCTGTTCATGATCGGGATGCTGGTCGCCGCCGCCGCCTGGGGCTTCCATCTCGCGGCGATGGCGATCGCGCCGCTGTCGCTCGTGCAGGTGGTGCTCGCCGGAGGGATCGTGCTGCTGGCGATAGTGGCCGAGCGCGTGCTCGGGCTGCGCGTCGGCCGCCGGCAGTGGATCGGGATCTCGATGACCGCCGCCGGGCTGGCGCTGTTCGCGATCTGCCTGCCGGCGGTGCACGGGGCGCACTCGCGTTACGCGCTCCCCGGGATGCTCGCGTTTCAGGGCGGGATGACCGTTGCCGGTCTGCTGCTGCTCGCCGCTCCGCGTGCCGGTGCCCCCTCCCGTCAGCATGGCGTGATGCTCGGTGCCGCCTCGGGGATCCTGTTCGGCGTCTCGGACGTCGCGCTCAAGGCGATCACGGGCGCGGTCGGAGCGCACGGGCTCGTGGGGATCGCCTCGCTGTGGCTGCCGGTCGCGATCCTTGCAGGGTTCGTCTCCTTCTACGCCTCGGCGAGGTCCCTGCAGGACGGCGAGGCGCTGCCGGTCATCGCGATCACGAGCGCCGCCGCGAACATCTCCGGCATCGTCGGCGGGATCGTCGTGTTCGGCGATCCGATGCCGGCCCATCCGCTCGCGATCGTCATGCAGGGCGTCGCGTTCGTGCTCGTGATCGTCGCTGCCTGGCTCACGCCGGCGCCGATCCGCGCCGCCCGAAGCCCGCAGGCCGTCCCCGCCTGACCGCTCGCGCGCCGCGCGAAGGCCCCGCCGGCCGCGCAAGCGAGCGTGTACACAACGTACAAGTCATGCATCGAGATGACGCCAAAACGTCCAATTCACATTGAGTTAACGGGTGGATATCTTTGTACAAAGCGGCAAAGAGCCACCGAGGGAGAAGCATGGCGACGACCGATCCGTCGACGACCCACGTCGACAGCAGCACGCTGCAGCAGCAGGCCCGCGAGCACCTGTGGATGCACTTCACGCGCATGGGCGCGTACGACGAGGTACACGACATCCCGATCATCGTGCGCGGCGAGGGCTGCTACGTCTACGACGATCACGGTCGGCGCTACCTCGACGGGCTCTCGGCGCTGTTCTGCGTCAACCTCGGCCACGGTCGCGGCGACCTCGTGCAGGCGGGTGCCGACCAGGCCAGGGAGCTCGGCTTCTTCACCAACTGGTCCTACGCGCATCCGCCGTCGATCGAGCTCGCCGCCCGGATCGCCTCGCTGGCGCCCGGCGCCCTGAACCGCGTGTTCTTCACGAGCGGCGGCAGCGAGGCCGTCGAGTCGGCGCTGAAGCTCTCGCGCCAGTACTTCAAGCTGCGCGGCAAGCCGAACAAGCACAAGCTGATCGCGCGCGAGATCGCCTACCACGGGACCAGCTTCGGAGCCCTCTCGGCGACCGGCATCACCGACCTGCGGACCCCGTTCGAGCCGCTCACGCCCGGCGCCTGCCACGTCACCAATACGAACACGTACCGACTCACGCCGGGCGCGGACACGCGCGACTTCGCCGAGGCGATCGCGCGCCGGATCGAGTTCGAGGGCCCCGACACGGTCGCGGCTGTGATCCTCGAGCCCGTGCAGAACGCCGGCGGCTGCTTCGTCCCGCCGGAGGGCTACTTCCAGCGGGTGCGGGAGATCTGCGACGAGTACGACGTGCTGATGATCTCCGACGAGGTGATCTGCGCCTGGGGCCGACTGGGCGAGTGGTTCGGCGCGACCCGCTACGGCTACGAGCCGGACATCATCACCACCGCCAAGGGCCTGACGAGCGCCTATGCCCCGCTCGGCGCGGTGATCGTCTCGGACCGCGTCTCCGAGGCGTTCCACGAGGGCACGAACGTGTTCATGCACGGCTTCACCTTCGGCGGACATCCCGTCTGCACCGCGATCGGGCTCGCGACGCTCGACGCGATCGAGCGCGAGGGCGTGCTGGAGCACGTACGCACGCACGAGCACACGTTCCGCGCGATGCTCGACTCCCTGCGCGACCTGCCGATCGTCGGCGACGTCCGCGGCGCCGGCTACTTCCACGCGATCGAGCTCGTCAAGGACAAGGACACCAAGGAGACCTTCAACCACCACGAGTGCGAGACGCTGCTGCGCGGCTACCTGTCGCACGAGCTGTTCGAGCGCGGCCTCATCTGCCGCGCCGACGATCGCGGCGACCCGGTGATCATCCTCGCGCCGCCGCTGATCGCGGGGCCCGACGTGTTCGAGGAGATCGAGTCGATCCTGCGCCCGGTGCTCACCGAGGCGGGCCACCGCATGCATGTCCACGGCGGCTGACCGTGGCCGGCCCCGAACATACGGTGATGTAGCGGTGCTCACGGTTCGGGACCTGGTCGGCGGGCTCGAGCTTGCGCTGCTGGCGGGCGAGGAGGGGCTCGACCTCCCGATCCGTTGGGTGCACATGTCCGAGCTGCTTGACCCCACGCCATGGTTGTCGGGAGGAGAGGTGCTGCTCACGACCGGCATGCAGCTCGGCAGCGAGGCCGACCAGCGCGAGTTCGTCACGCGGCTCGCCGACAGTCGCTTGGCGGGCCTCGGGTTCGGCGTCGGGTTCGGCTTCGAGGCGGTGCCGGCGGCGCTCGTGGAGTCCGCGCAGCAGCGCGACTTCCCGCTGTTCGAGGTTCCCTACGAGCTGCCGTTCATCGCGATCACCGAGCGCGCGTTCACGCAGCTGGTGAACGAGCAGTACGCGGTCCTGCGTCGCGCGCTGGCGGCGCAGGAGCGCCTCGAGCGGATCGTCCTCTCCCAGCGCGGGCTGCAGGAGATGGCCCGGACGCTCGCGGCGCTCGTCGGCGGCGCCGTGGTCGTCTTCGACGCGCGCGGGGAGCTGCTCGTGCAGCATGCGTTCCGCCGGCCGCTCGACGCGCAGACGCTGGCGGGGCTCGCCGCCGAGATCCGCGAACGCGGCCGGCGCCGCGGTGTCCACCAGTTCATGCCGGGCATCGACGGCCCCGGCCACAGCCTTGCACTGCCCGTCGCCAGCGACGGCGCGCCGGCGGGCACGGCCGGCTCGGCGCAGCCGCCGCAGGCATGGCTGGTCGCGATCAAGGACGCCGAGCCGCTGTCGGACTTCGACCGCCTCGCGCTGCGCCAGTCGGTCACGATCATCGCGCTCGAGCTGCTTCGCGCGCGCGTCGCGAGCGACACCGAGCGCCGCCTCGCGGGGGATGTGCTCAGCGCGCTCGTCAGCGACGAGCTGCGCGGACCCGAGCTGCAACGGCGCCTGGAGCCCTTCGGGCTGTCCGGCCACGTGGCGGCGATCGTGGCGCCGCATCCGGACAGCGGCCGCGGCTCGGCGGTGGCGCTGGAGCGTGCGCTGCGCGGCGCGCTGCGCGCCGAGGGCGCCGACGCGATGGTCGCCTCCGCGGGCTCGCTCGCGTGCGCGCTCGTCCCCGGACTGCCGGATGCCGAGCTGTTCGCGCTGGGCCAGCGGGCGGTCGCCAGGGTCGCCGCCGAGCTGGGTCGCGAGGTCAGGATCGGCATCGGGCGCGCGGTCCCGAGCGGTGAGGCGCGGCGCAGCTATCACGAGGCGCGCTGCACGCTGGAGGCGGTTGCGCTCGGCGTCGGCGGTGGCGCCGGGGCCGCTCCCGAGGGCGCCGCCGCGAGCCCCAACGGCAGCGGCACCTCCGATCGTGCCGGCCTGCGGGCCGGCACGCCGGGCACCCGCGTTGCGACATACAAGGACCTCGGCTCCTTCCAGCTGCTGCTCTCGCTGCAGGACGACGAGGCGCTCAAGCTGTTCTGCGACTCGATCCTGGGGCCGATCGAATCCAGCGAAGGGCACTACGGTGGCGAGCTGATGCGCTCGCTCGAGGCGTTCATCGAGGAGAACGGGCAGTGGGAGCGGGCCGCGCGCCGGCTGTACTGCCATCGCCACACGCTGCGGTACAGGATCCGGCGTGTCGAGGAGTTGACGGGACGCGATCTCGGCGGCGCCCGCGACCGGATCGAATTCTGGTTGGCACTACGAGCGAGGGAGTTGTTGGCATGAAAGTTGGCGTTCCGAAGGAGATCAAGACCGACGAGTACCGGGTTGCGATGACCCCGGCGGGCGTACGCGAGCTCGTCGATGCCGGACATCAGGTGTACGTGCAGGCGGGCGCCGGACTCGGCTCGGCGATCGAGGACTCGGGCTACGTGGGCCAGGGCGCGACGATCCTGCCCGACGCCGAGTCGGTGTTCGCCGAGGCCGAGATGATCGTCAAGGTCAAGGAGCCCCAGCCGGTTGAGATCGCGATGCTCGAGCCGCGCCACACGCTCTTCACCTATCTGCATCTCGCCGCCGACCGCGAGCAGACGCTCGGGCTGATGAAGACGGGCGCCACCTGCATCGCGTATGAAACCGTCGAGGTCGGCGGCAAGCTGCCGCTGCTGGCGCCGATGTCAGAGGTGGCCGGCAAGATCGCGACCCAGGCGGGCGCGTTCATGCTCGAGAAGCCGCTCGGCGGCCGTGGCATCCTCCTCGGCGGCGTCCCCGGCGTCGCCGCAGCCAGCGTGATGATCATCGGCGGCGGCGTCGTCGGCCTCAACGCGGCGTTCATCGCGCTCGGCATGGAGGCGACGGTCTACATCTACGACCGCAGCATCGACCGCCTGCGCGAGCTCGACTACATCCTCGGCGGCCGCGCCGACACGTGCTTCGCGACGACGCTCTCGATCGAGGAGCGCCTGCCGGACATGGACCTCGTGATCGGGGCGGTGCTCGTCCCCGGTGCCAAGGCGCCGCACGTCGTCACGCGCGCGCACCTCTCGACGATGAGGCGCCAGGCGGTGCTCGTCGACGTCTCGATCGACCAGGGCGGCTGCTTTGAGACCTCGAAGCCGACCACCCACTCCAACCCGACCTACGAGGTCGACGGGATCACCCACTACTGCGTCGCGAACATGCCCGGCGCGGTGCCGATCACCTCGACGCACGCGCTCACGAACGCGACCCTGCCCTACGCGCTCGCGCTCGCGCACCTCGGCGCGGTGGGGGCGTGCAGCGCGGACCCGGCCCTGAAGCTGGGCGTCAACGTCGCCGGCGGGCAGGTCACCTACGAGCCGGTCGCCGAGGCCGTAGGCGTCGAGTACGTCCCGGTCGACGACGTGCTCGGAACCGTCGCCGCGGGCTGAGTCGCCCCGCCCAGCCAAGCCACGGGCGTCCCGCGGGCATCGGGGACGCCCACCCTGCTACGCTCGGGCACTGAATGCCGACGACAAGCCAGCTGATCCGCAAGGGTCGCGAAACTCCGAAGAAGAAGCTTGCCACCCCGGGCCTCAAGTCAGGTAAGGGCCGCAAGCGCAAGGTCGCGGCGCCGCAGCGCCGCGGCGTCTGCACGCGCGTCTACACCACGACGCCGAAGAAGCCGAACTCCGCGCTGCGCAAGGTCGCGCGTGTCCGACTCACGAACGGCATGGAGGTCGGCGCGTACATCCCCGGCGAGGGCCACAACCTCCAGGAGCACTCGGTCGTGCTCGTGCGTGGCGGCCGCGTCAAGGATCTCCCGGGCTTCCGCTACAAGGTGATCCGCGGCGCGCTCGACGCAGCCGGCGTCTCGGACCGCAAGAAGGCGCGCTCGCAGTACGGCGTGAAGGCCAAGTAACGCATGCCCCGTCGCGCAGCTGCACAGATCAGGCCGGTCGAGCCTGATGCCGTTCACCGCAACCGACTCGTCCAGCAGGTCATCAACAAGGTGATGGAGGACGGCAAGAAATCCGTCGCCGAGAAGATCGTCTACGACGCGATGGCGATCCTCGGGGAGCGCTCGGGCAAGAACGCCGTCGAGCAGCTCGAGG
>JBKQIR010000299.1:0-8890 GCA_052148275.1 Solirubrobacteraceae bacterium | reverse complement strand
CCCAACAGATGCTTGCGTACATCGAAACCTACAACCAGACGGCCAAGCCGTTCAAGTGGACTTACACCGGCAAAGTGCTGGAGGCGTAACCCCAAAGATCGGGACGGCACTTACAGGACGACCCACTAGTTCCCCGTTCGCTGAGGAGCGCGACGAGGACGGCAGGCGGCTGGTGGTCCGCAACGGGAAGGCGAAGGAGCGCAAGCTGACGGTCGGCTCCGGGACGCTGGCGATCCGCGCACCGCGGGTCAACGACAAGCGCGTCGATGAGCAGACTGGGGAGCGGCGCCGGTTCTCCTCGAAGATCTTGCCGGCGTAGGCCAGGCGCTCGCCGCAGGTCACCGAGGTGCGGCCGATCCTCTACCTACACGGGCTCTCGACCGGCGACCTCGCGCCTGCGTTGCGCGACCTGCTCGGCGAGGACGCCTCGGGGCTCTCGCCCAGTGCCATGATCTTCATCGATCGAGCACATTGGACGGTGGGCCCAGCGTAATTGAGCCCGATCGAGTGCGCTGGTCCGATCGACGTGGTCGGCGCTCATTTTGAGTGAGGACCG
Organism: Solirubrobacteraceae bacterium; assembly: GCA_052148275.1. Taxonomy (GTDB): domain Bacteria; phylum Actinomycetota; class Thermoleophilia; order Solirubrobacterales; family Solirubrobacteraceae; genus Palsa-465. The sequence goes on along the minus strand of JBKQIR010000299.1, from coordinate 8,334 downwards.
CGTCAAGCCCTTTCCGATCGGGCTGGTGTCATCGGTCAGCGCGCAGTCGGCGCCGCTCGGCTAGTGGGGGTCGCAGAGTCAGCTGCTGATGCCTGGTGCGGCGGAGGACTAGAAATGCTGCCGTGCCCCACATGGCCGGGATCCACAGGGAGATCGCGTGGTACACGATGGTCGCTGCGGCTGCCGGTGTCGCGGCGACTCCGTAGAGCACCATGATTCCGATCATGCTGCCGTCCAGGACGCCGATGCCGCCGGGGATCGGGATCAGGTTGGACAGGTATCCGATCTGGTAGCCGAGCACGATCGCGGCGAGCGGTGGGCTGTGACCGGTGGCGGCGAAGCACATCACGAGTACGGCGATGTCACACCACAGGTAGGCGAACGCGCCAACGATCCGCCAGTCGGGTTTGAGCAGTAGGTCTCTGGTGTCGCGGACGCTCTCGGCCGTGGTCGTGAGCAGCCCCCGGATACGCCCGGGCGCAAGATGCGCGGCACCGAGCTCGGACAGACGCGGGAGCACGAGAAAGAACGCGAGTACGGCGATGCCGACGGCGGCGGGCACGGCGCTCAGGAGCGGGTTATGTGGGCCGGGGAGGATCCCGATGTAGAGCGCAAGCCCGACGAGGGTTAGCGTGATCACGTTCACGGCGCTCGTGATTAGGAACAGGACCGCGGAGCGCTGGGCGACCCGCGCCGGCGGCGCCCCGCGATCGATCAGCAGCCACGCACCGACGGCGACGCTCCCGGCGCCGCCGAGCGAGACGGCGGTGCCGAACGCGAGCTCGCTCAGCGCGACGCGTGCGCCGAAGCGCAGTGGCGCTTGTTCGAAGACTTGCAGGAACGCGAGCACATATCCGAGGCAGGAGAGGATTTCGAGCGTGAGCGCGGCCGCGATCCAGCCGAGCTGCATGTGCGCCAGCGTGTGTCCAACGCCGTGTAGCCCCGGGAATGCGAGGATCAGGCCGCCGGCGAGCGCGATGAGGATCGCGAGCGAGATCAGCCCGCGCCGCAGACTCCGGCTCGCCTTCTCCGCGTCGAGCACAGGCGCCGTCTCGGTGTCAATCGCCGGCGCTGGGGAGCCGTCGTTGGTCGCTGGCATCAAGGAATCCAACCACTTACGCGGTCGCCCGTCATGCCGAGCCGGTCACGCCCGTCGAGCTCCGTGGCCGAGATATCGTCGCGATGCGCGCAAACCCCGGGGGCCTTCACGCACGAGCGAGCCATCACGTGACGGCGATAACCGCATGCTGCGTCTCGGCGGGTAGCCGTTCGACCTCTTTCGAGACGCTCGATTGGGGCAGGAAGGCCACGGTGAGCGCGAAACCGACCAGTGCGACGGCGCCCGACACGGCCAGCGCGAGGTCCATTCCGTGCACGAACGCGGTGTGAGCGGACATCAGCAGCGCCGGCGAGTGGATCTTGTCCGCGACCGCGACCGCGCTGAAGACGCTCTGCCGCGCGGCAGTCGCGGCCGCGGCCGGAAGCCCGACAGTAACCAGGCGGGCGAGATAGGCGGTGCTGATCACGCTGCCAAGGACCGCGATGCCGAGCGGACCGCCGAGCTTGTTGATTGCCTGCAGCGCCGCCGATCCCACCCCGCTTCGATCTGCGGACAGCTCACAGAGCGCGGCCGACATCGAGGTCGCGAGCGCGAGACCCATCCCCAACCCCACCACCGCCGTCCACGCCGCGACGAACAGGCCGCTAGAGCCGACGCTGGTGCGCGCCCCGATCAGCAACCCTGCAGCGAGGATCGCGAACCCGACCGCGACCGCGACCTTCGCCCCCACCAGACGCACGATCCGGTCGGCGGGCACCGCCCCGACCAGCAGCCCGCTGATCAGCGGCAAGAGCCGCAGGCCCGACCCCATCGGGCTTGTTCCGAGCACTCCCTGGGAGTACTGGGGCATCGTGAACAGCACCCCGAACATCGCGAAGATCGCGATCGCGGCAAGGATCACCCCCCATGTGTAGGACGGCCGTCCGAACAGCGCGAGATCGAGCAGCGGCTGACCATCCGGCCTGCGGCTGAGCCGCCGCTCCCAGAAGAAGAATCCAACCAGCACCGCCAGACCGCAGACGATCTCGAGCACCGCGCCTGTGTTGCTCCACCCATGCTGGCCAGCCTGGATCAGACCGTAGATCAGCGCGACGAGCCCGAGGATCGACAGCGCCACCCCGACGGGGTCAAGGCCCGGCCGCTCGTGCGCGCGGGATTCCGGCACGAACGCGAAGGTCGCGACCACGCCAGCCAGCGAGACGGGCACATTGATCAGGAACACCCACCCCCACCAGTAGTGGGTCAACAGCCAGCCTCCGAGGATCGGGCCGAGCGGCAACGAGACGAACGTCGCCGCCGCCATGATCCCGACCGCCCGCGGGCGCTCATCCTCCTCAAACAGCACCGGCAGCGTCGCGAACCCCATCACGGTCACCCCCGCCCCGGCCAGCCCGAGCAGCACCCGCGCAGCGATGAACGCGTCGCTTGACGGCGACGCCGCGCACGCCGCCGAGCCGACCGCGAACAGCACAAAGGAGCCGAGCAGCACCTTCTTACGGCCATACCGGTCGCCGAGCAAGCCAAGCGGCAGCATCGCCGCCGCCAGCACGAGCAGATACCCAGACGAGAACCACTGCAGATCTGACTCCGACGCGTGCAGCTGCCGGGCGAGCGTCGGCAGCGCGACACTGAGGACCGTCGCGTCCAGGCCCACAGCCACGCCACCCATCACCAACGCGCCTAGCGCCCACCACCGACGAGCACCCACGCCACGGGGATCAACCGCAGAACCGACCGAATCGGTGAAAACGAACTTATCGGGCATGTCGACCTCCGGCATTGAGGGGCTCTCGGAAGTCAGAGCATGCTGTCAGCCCTTTGCGGGCGGACCCCACGATGGATGCCCTCCTACACCTCAAACAACTCGAGCCCCACCAGAACTTGGCCAGCAGCAAGCCGCCGGCGATCGGGCCGGGCGCGATCCCGAGCCCGATCGTCGCGGCCCACGCGCCGATTGCTCTGGCTCGCTGCCCTGGGTCGCGGAAGACGTCGTTGATGATCGACAAGGACGCGGGGATCGTAAGCGCCGCACCCGCCCCCATCACCGCTCGCCACGCGATCAGCAGGTCCACCGACCCTGAAAGGGCAGCGCCGATCGATCCGGCAGCGAACACCGTCAGGCCGATCAGGAAGAAGCGCTTGCGCCCGAGTCGGTCGGCCAGGCTGTCACCGACGAGCAGCAATCCCGCAAACACGAGCGCGTAGGAGTCGACGACCCACTGCAGTTCGCTCGAGGTCGCGTGCAGCTTGCGCACGAGCGTAGGAAGGGCCAAGTTGAGGATCGTGTGATCCACGTTGATGATCAACGCCGGCACACAGCACCACCAATGCCGTCCACCGCCGAGCGTGCTGCGCTTGACGCCCCGTCACCGCCGCTTCTGCCAACAGGGCGGCCTGAGGATTGATCATGATTCCTCATGGTGCGGTCCCGAAAAGCCTGTGAGAGCATTTGCACCGGCGTTCCCCTCTCTGTCAGACCGGAGTTCCGTTCCTGCGAGTTCCATTTGAAGACGAGCTCGCCAGGTTCGGGCCCGCCCCGGACGCGCGGCGAGCGAGACCTGCCAAACGCCTGCTCGAGCTGCGCCGAGGTTGTCGGTGTTTAGTGCACCGGACCCGTGGATCCAGACCGCGGCGATCCCGTCGTTACTGCACTTCTTGGTTGACGGACCGGAACGCCGTTCGCCTCGAAGTCGTCCCGCGCCCAGCTTGCAAAGCGACGAGCGGAGATTGAGGCCCGGCAGCATGTCCTCCGCCCAGCTAATGCGGCGGTCAGACAACTCCCGGTCTCGTTGATCTGCGCAGCCGGCGTTGTGTGACTTTCTCGAGTGAGAGGCCGCTGGTCTTCGGGCCGCCGAGGGCGATCAGGCCGGCCAGCAGCCCGGTGATGCCGATTGCGGCGAACCCGATAAAGAAGGTGCTGCCGGTCACTAGTGCGGGTAGCAGGAGCGCGCCTACGGCCCCGCCGAGGTGTCCGCCTCCGTCAGCCAGGGCGAACCCACGGGACCGCAGGCGCGTCGGGAAGTTCTCGGCGGTGAAGGTGTAGGCGACCTGGAGGTATGACCCCAGGGCCATTGACGCCAGGAACGAGCCGACGGTTACCACCACGCCGCTGGCCAGAGTCCCGATCAGCAGCATCCCGACCAGCCACACGAGCGTGGCGCCGAAGATCAGGAGCCTGCGCTCGATCTTGTCGGCGGTAAGGAGCATGATCCCCGCCCCCACCGGGTACCCGATCGCTCCGACCGCCAGGTACAGGATCGAGCTTCCGATCCCCAGGCCGTTGGCTGAGAGCAGGGTCGCGCCGTCTCCGAGGAACCCGTAGTTGCCGATGTACCACATGAACCACATGGTGGTCATCGCCAGGACCGCGAGGCCGTAGCGGCCGTGCAGCAGCTCGCCCATGGTGCCCGCGTCCTCGTCCTCGCCGAGCGGCGGAATGCCCTCGAGCCCATCGGGGAGCCGCGCGGCCGACGCCGAGGCTGCGGACGCCGCCAGTTCCTCCGGCGCGAAGCGCCGCTCCATCGACTCGACCAACTCCTCGGCCTCGTTGAGGCGGCCATGCTCGATCAGCCATCGGGGTGATTCCGGTAGCCTTCGTGCGAACAGCACCCCTGCCAGGCCGATGAATGCGCCAATCGCAAACAGAAGCCGCCAGCCGATGTGGAAGTTCGGTACCAGGGCGAGGGCCACGAACGGTGTGATGGCCTGGCCCATGATGCCGATCATGAACATCCTCACCGAGATACGGCCTCGCTGCGAGGAAGGAGAGAGCTCCCCCACATATGTCGAGGCGAGGTTGAGGGCCGCGCCGACGCCCATACCGGTCAGGAAACGCCAGAGCGACAGGGTGACGACCCCGGTCGCAAACGCGGTGCCGAGCGATCCCAGGCCGGAGATGAGCAGCGAGACAAGGAACGCGAGCCGGCGGCCGCGACGGGCCGCGAGCGCCCCGACGAGATTCGACCCCACGATGTAGCCGATCAGCCCGATCGCTATCGCCACGAACTTCACGTCGTTGGTGCTCAGGTTGAACTGCTTGACGATGGCCGGCATCCCGAAGCCGATGTCGGTGATGTCGTAGAACACGAAGAAGTACGCCAGCCCCAGCACGAACAGGTCAAAGTGGGGCAACGGCCACCCCGGCAGCCGGTCCATGCGTCCCAGTAACGCCCGGCCCCGTGCCGGCCCGCCATCGTGAACTTCGGGCGCGGCGGGTACATGCCTGCTACTGCGGGATGACTCGCTCATCGCGCGGCCCCCCGAAGTCCTGTCCAGTGAGGCAGATCGGGCGGTTCGGTTAACGGCCACATGGGTTCAGCTCCTGACGCGTGCCTGACGGCGCAGACCACAGACGGTCAGCACCACCACACCGGCCGCGAGCTGGAGCCGGAAAACCAATGCCCGACGGTTGATTGAGCGAGCTAGTAACGAATGCTACAACCGAGGGCAAGCGCGTTCGGTAGCGGTCGTCGGCTGACCCTCATGATCAGCGCGGTGGTGCTGATCGCAAAGGTCGACGAGCTGATCTCCGAGAGTCCGCCAACGCGTGGATCGCAGCATTGGTGCGAGGGGTACGATCAGCTGCGTGTACGTCCGCGCATCAATTGAAGCTGGCGCGAGCGACGGCTTTGTACTTCGGCTGATTCGTAGTCGTCAACCATGACATCTGAGAGCCAGAGCGAGAATCTCGAGGTCGCCACGGAGGCCACGATCGCGCCTCGGGCGGGGGCGGGGGCGGGAGCGGGAATGCCTTCCATCTCCGCTCAGCACCCGTCGGCGTCCTACAGCATCACGATGCGCGTGCGCCTGCGCCAGCGGCCGGGCGCGTTCGCGCGGGTTGCCGGGGCGATCGGCGAGACGGGCTCGACCCTCGGTGCGATTGACCTTGTGCGGGTCGAGCACGGCGAGGTGGTGCGCGACGTGACCGTCGCGTGTTCGGACGCCGCGCACGCCGAGGCGGTCGCCGAGGCCGTCGGGGCGCTGGACGGCGTGACGGTGGATCACGTCACCGACCGCACGTTCCAGATGCACGCCGGCGGCAAGATCGAGGTGAACGGCAGGATCCCGGTCAAGACTCGCGATCAACTCTCGATGGCCTACACGCCGGGCGTCGCGCGCGTCAGCCTGGCGATCCAGCGGAACCTCGGCAGGGCGTGGTCGCTGACGATCAAGGGCAACGCGGTCGCGGTGATCTCAGACGGGACGGCTGTGCTCGGGTTGGGCGACATCGGCCCCGAGGCCGCGATGCCCGTCATGGAAGGAAAAGCGCTGCTGTTCAAGGAGCTCGCCGGAATCGACGCGTTCCCGCTGTGCCTGGCGACCAAGGACCCTGACCGCATTGTCGACTTCGCCCAGGCGCTCGCGCCGACGTTTGGCGCGATCAACTTGGAGGACATCTCCGCGCCGCGCTGCTTCGAGATCGAGCGGCGCCTACGCGAGGAGCTCGACATCCCCGTCTTCCACGATGACCAGCATGGTACCGCAATCGTGGTGCTCGCCGCGCTCATGAATGCGCTGCGCGTCGTCGGGAAGGATGCCGCGGAGGTCAAGGTCGTCGTCGTCGGAGCTGGCGCTGCAGGCACTGCATGCACCGAGATCCTGCTGGCCCACGGTGTGCGCAACATCATCGTGTGCGATATCGAGGGCGCGCTGTTTGCCGGGCGTCCTGGCTTGGATCCGGTCCGTGCGGCGCTCGCCGCGCACACTAACCCCACCGGAGAACGCGGCATGGCAAACGACGTGCTGCGCGGTGCCGACGTCCTCGTCGGCGTGTCCGGGCCGGGTGCGGTGTCCGAAGCGGCCGTGCGCCTGATGGCAGCGAGGCCGATCGTGTTCGCGCTGGCCAACCCGGAACCCGAGGTGAGTGCGGAGGCCGTCGGCCCGTACGTCGCCGTGATGGCCACGGGCCGCTCCGATTACCCGAATCAAATCAACAACGTGCTGGCCTTCCCAGGCGTCTTCCGCGGCGCGCTGGACGTGCGCGCCACCGCCATCAACGAGCCGATGAAGCTCGCCGCGGCCCAAGCCATCGCCGGAGTCGTCGCGGACGACGAGCTCCACGCCGAGTACATCATCCCGAGCGTGTTCAACCGTAACGTGGTCAAAGCAGTAGCGCTCGCGGTCGCGCGGGCGGCGGGGGACAGCGGCGTCGCACGCCGCCCCGCCCCTCACCCGGCCAACGCAACCTGAACCCGGCCGCCAAGCCGGCGCACAACGTGCCCACGAGTTGGAGGACTCCGGACGGCGGGCAGCGCGCAGGAGTGGGCGGACGGCGGGCAGCGCGCCACTGCTCATGAAACAAAGCGGAAAACCGGGCGAGGCCCCAAGACAGCGGCTTCAAGTCTTTGATTCGCGGACGAAATGGCGACAAGCACGAGGCGTTGGGTCCTCGAGCGGACCATGGGGCGACCCCAGAACGCGATTCCGCATGAACTGGTCGGATCAGCTGGGGTCGCGGTTGGCTACCGGACCACGCGCGCGAAACGGGGCAGTCGGCGCCTACAAAAACCAAAGGACGGCTCGGCCTCGGATGAACGAGCCCACGTCGTCGGGAGCACAAGTCACGGCGAGGCGAGCGGCATCCCCGCCTCGCACCCCCGGCGGCGCCAAGCGCGAGTCGACTCTGATGGTGACGCGCTCGGATGCGCCGACTGTTGCGCGGTCGATGAACTACTCGGCGGTTTGAGTCTTCGCGCTGTCGCGGATGCTCAACGACTTGCCAGTGCTGCCGATGGCGCTGCGCAGGAAGTCGTGCTGCGTGTGGACCAGTTGGTCGGCCATCCGTAGGCCCGACTCGGTGATCTTCTTTGCCACGTCGGACGTACCCGCGACTTGTTGTGGGAATGCCTCCTCGATGGCGATCACGAACTGCCCAAGCGCCTCGACCGCGGCCCGCTCACTGCTCTCAAGCGACTTGAGGACCTCTTCAGAGAGCATCGCGGCCCGGTCGACAACGACGTTCGAAAGACCAGCCGCTGGGATGCCGAGCTGATGGTCCGTTTGGGTCTGCACGACTGGACGAGTTTTGGTGGTGGTTTCAGTCATTTCGTACTCCTTTGCGAACGTATGTTCGCATATGTTAAGTAATACGGCGTCAGCGGGCCCGCGGTCGGCGGGCCTTCTCGTTGAAGCGAACGGCGTGGACGCCATTACGCCGTGACGAGCTCGCGTGTCTTGTGCACGAGGACTCTTCCGCTGGTGATCCTCGGCGGGTTCGGGAGTGCCTTCCCGAGGTTCTCCTCCTGCACCCAGCTGGACGCGACGCTCGTCGACGC
>JBKQIR010000298.1:0-6510 GCA_052148275.1 Solirubrobacteraceae bacterium | reverse complement strand
TTGTCAGCCCGCGACCGGGTGGGCGCCGACCTCCTCTCCCACTGCGGTCCCCCGCGCCCGCGATCGCCGCGCGGCCGTGGCGCGAGGCGACGCCCTCGCGCACCTGATTTAGATAGAGACCCCCTTTCCGCCGAAATTAGCTGCGCAGCCGCCCGCCAGCAAGCACCCGGAGAGGTTGGTGACCGCCGAGGGCGGGGTTGCCCTTTGCAGCGGATCCGTCGCGCGCCTTGTCCCTCGGGACGATCGCAATCGCGACTGCCGGCGGAAATCGCGGGCGATCGCTTGGGCGACCAAGCGCAAGTCCGCGACGGCGCGGTGCTAGCCGTAGGTGAGCACGCGGGCACTCAGAGGGCGGCGGTCGGCACCAGTTCTGATTGAAGGCAGATCCAGCCACGCTGGCGCAATCTCATTGCCGGCGCTCTCGCTGCCGCTACGGCCGAATGACGGCCACGAGGCGAACAACGCCGGGAGCCCGTCGTCGACCATCGCTGGGGCCCAGCGCCCGTAGCCCATCCGAATAGGTCGCTTTACACAGAAGTTCCTCAGCGGATCGCCCGAGCGCGACTGGTGCCACAGCGAACCACATGGATTAGGAAACGTAGCTATGTCGAGCTGCGGGACGGATCGTCAGTGCCCGCAGGCTCGTCGCGTCGCTGACATGTCATCGTCGTGCCCGCCACGGCCAGCGGGGGAGTCAAGCTGGCGTCCAGCGATCCGAGCTTCCGACAGGCCGCGGTTGACGGCTGCGTTCGGTCAGCCGATCGCCGAAGCAAGTCATGTCACCGCATGGCTCATTCAGCGGCGGAGCGGTCACCATCATCGCCGTCGCCGATTGCAGCAGGACGAAGCCGGCCACCCGGCCGGCTTGAAATAGAGGCGTGAGCCAACTTGCGTTTATCTCGGCGCTCGCTGGTTTCTGGGTCGCTGCATGGGGCTGCTGGTGGCAACGCGGCCCAGCTCGGTTAGGAACGCTCGAGCTGCGCGGTTAGGTCCGGTTGGGGCTGTAGCCGTTAGGCGTCGAGTGTTCGGTAGAAGTCGAGCAGCGTTTGGGTGAGTGTTTCGGGGGCTTCGATCGCGGCGAGGTGACCGATGCCGTCGAGCTGGGTTTTGGTGACGTTCTGCGCGACCCGAACCATCGTGCCGTGGGTGAACTGTCCGGTGCCCGCGCCGACCGCGAGGACTGGCATCGTCAGCTGTCCTTGGGCGACGAGGTCCTTGATCTCCTCGCCCTCGTGGAGCATCGAACGGTAGAGACCGGTCGCGCCACGGAAGCCGTCCGGGCGTGAGTAGGCCCGGGTGAACTCGTCGATGTCCTGTGCGGTGATCGCGCCCTCGGTCACGCTCATCGCAGGGTAGGCATAGCCGGCCAGGAACTCGCGCTCGCGTCCGGCGAGCAGCATCTCGGGGATGCCGGGAGCAGCCAGAACGCCGATGTGCCAGGTACCGCCGTGGGTCACGTCGGCCAGCATCTCCAGCCCGAAGCCGGGCAGGCCGGTCTCGATCGCGGCGTAGCTACGGATGAGCCCAGGATGCGTTGCAGCGAGCCGGAAGGTGCTGACGCCGCCGATGTCTTGGCCGGTGAGATGCACGGGTCCGAGGTCGAGATGATCGATCAGCTGCCGCAGGCTCTCAGCTGCCGAGGAGCTGGTGTAGTCGCCCGGGTCGTGAGCGGAGTCGCCAAAGCCGGGGAGATCGACGGCGATCACGCGATGCTCGGCGGCGAGTAGCGGAATGAGCTTGTGAAACGCCCACCAGGTCTCCGGAAAGCCGTGGACGAGCAGGATCGGGGTGCCCTCGGCCCCGGCGATCACGTAATGGAGATCGGCGCCGTTAAGCGTGGCGCGGTGGTGGGTGACCTCGGGGATCGAGGCGATGCCGGCTGACTGGGTCATGATGCTCCTTCGATAAGTTCGACAACCAAGTTGTCACCACACTAGCACCTTGGTTGTCGCTGCGTCAACCCTATTGTCTATACTTGTCGCCGTATGGCCCGCTCAGGTGCTGATCTCGCGTTGCTGCTGCTCGGCGGCTTCCGCGCGCTCGCGGACGCCGCGAGCGCGGAGCTGGCCGTACGAGGGCACGAAAAGATCCGGCCGGTTCACGACTTCGCGATCCGCACGATCGACGCCGGCGCGGACACCGCCTCAGAGCTAGGTCGCCAACTCGGCGTCTCAAAACAGGCGGCCGCCAAGACGATCGGCTTTCTCGAGGAGCGCGGCTATGTTTCCGGTGAGGTCGACCGGCGCGACAGCCGCCGCCGCCGCTTCACGGTCACCGACGAGGGCCACGCACTGCTTCGTACCGGCGAGCAGGTCTTCGACGAGCTCCGCGCCCAATGGGCCGAACGCATCGGCGCCAAAGAGCTCGAACGCCTCGAAGAAGCCCTCTCCGACCTAGGGATCAGAATCCCCACCCACTTCGACGCGCCGGGCTACTTCACCGACCCATCGACAGATCAGTGAGCGGCAACCGGCCACCGCGGAACATGCTGCCTCGCGACGGTCCGTCTGAGGGCCCACGACGAAATCGGCAGCCGACGACCATTCAAGATCCTTGTCCAGGTCGAGAGCGCCGGAGTTGCCAAGCAGCAGACGCATCCGTCGTGTCGTAGCGGCGAGGACGCGGTTTCCGCCTTCGGCCTGAAAGCAGTTCGCCCATTACCGCCGAATTCTCGTGGCCGCCCTGCCGCGCTAGGAGTCGTCTCGCCCCTCGACATCGGGCGGCCCCTCATCGCCGAATGCGGCGACGAGACCCGGGCGCGGATCGCGAGGCCGGGCTTGGTGAGCATCGTCCTGCACTTCGACCACGGCCTTGGGCGTCCCGCTCAGAGCGTTAGCGGAGGCGACATCCCATGGCTTGCTCGTGGCGTTCGGCTGTTCAGAGACAGCGCAGCGGTGGTACGCTCGGAGGCGGTGGAGTCCGGCCGGTTCGATGAGCGGTTTCGAGTTCGCGCGAGCGGCCATGCGCGACTGCGAGTTCGTCTCGCAACCGGGTGTTTTCCTCGCGTAGCCGTTGGTTGTCATCGAGCGTCGCTCGGAGCCGCGAGCGGAGCGACGCGTCGCTGGCGGGCTCAGCGGCTGACGCTCGCGCGAGCGTCGAGTCGCGTTCGCCGCGGAGCCGCTCGATCTCTTCGCGCAGCTGAGGATGGGTGTAGAGGAATTGGCGGCTGACGCCGGCGATCACGGCGACCGCGGCGAAGTTCACGTCGGCGCCGCGGTGGTGCAGTTCTCGCAGGGCTCGGCCGGCGCGAGCGGTGGCGTCGAGGGATCTGGTCGCGGCGGCCGTTCGGATCCGGTCGGCCCGCTCGACGCTCACGTCGACTGCTCCTGTGCGATCTCGACCAGGTCGATCGGCGGATTGGTGTCGGCTTCAAGTTCGTCCAGGCCGGCCAGGATCCGGGTGAGCGCGGCCTCATCGCCCGCGAGCAGCTCGATCAGGCGGCCCTGCCCGGCGTGCTCGGCGTCGGACCGCAACCGCTTGGTCTGATCGAGTTGGTCTTGATGGATCTGGCGGTAGGACGGGTCGGTCAGGAAGTGATCGCAGCTCAGGCACGCGTTCGGGTGCGGGCAGCTCTGGACCAGCGGCAGTCCGCAGTACCCGTTCGGGAGCGCCTGTTTCGCTCGTGAGATCCGGTCCTTCATCCACGCCGCTTGCACGCGCGGCCCGTCGATCGGGAGCGCGATCCGCTCTCCGCGGATGTTCACCCGTTCGTGCCAGCCGTCGAGCGCTGTGCTGACGGTCTCGTCCGCGACGCGTGCGTAGCGGACGGTCATCTCGAGCGATTCGTGATCGAGGACCTTCTGGATGACCGGCAACGCGATACGTCGTTGACGAGGCTCGCGCCGAGGTGAAGACGGAACAGGTGCGGATGCACACCGGTCGCGAGCTTCCCGTCGCCGCCGCAGATCCCGGCCCGGCGGACGTACTTGGACACGATCTGATTGACCGTGTGCTTCGCGATGTGCCGCTCGCCGCCGTGCCCGGGTACCCAGCCGACGTGTCCTTCGGGGGGGGATGGCAGCAGGAACCGGGTGCCGTCGGGGCCGTAGGCGTCGTCGAGGTGGCGTTGCTGAACGCGGATTTGATCGGTCAGGACCGGGCCGATCGGGATCATCGCCTCCCGCTTGAGCTTGACGTTGAGGTAGCGCAGATACGGGTGCCCGTCGGATCCGATCTCGACCGGGTCCCGGGCGAGGGTGACCACGCTGCTGACCCGCAGGCCGGTATGCGCGAGCAACAGGATCACCGTCCGCTGCTGGTCGTTGCCCAACAGCGCGAGATTCTCCGGGTCGACGAACTGCTCGAATACGGCATGGTCAAGCCCGCGCGGCGGTCGATACCGGGTGTCCGGCATCTCGGAACGGTGGATCACCGCGCCGCGCGGTAGTCCGACGAGCCCGTCGTCGCACTGCTCAGCCAGGAATTGCCGCAGCACGCACACGTACCGTCGGCGGGTCTGCGTCGCCTTGTCTCCGGTCCGGATCCACAGCAGATAATCCTCAAGCAGCGCGCGGTCGATCAGCGCGGGCGCGACCACCTCCGGAGCGCGCTCAGCGACCCACTCGCTGAAGACCGCGAGGTCGTGGAGGTAGACGCGCACCGTGTCCGGGGTCGTCGATGCCAGCAACCGGGCTCGCGCCCACCGCTTCACCGCCTCCCGCAGCCACGGCTGGACGATCCGATCAAACCGGATCGTGCCGTGCTGCTCCGAATCAGGGTCCGCGTTCGGCAACTCCTCGAACGGCCACGCATTGAGCTCCCACAACCGCTCCCAGCCGCGAGGCGCGCGGCCACCCGCCACGACTGTGAGCGGGCCGGTGCTCACGTGATCAGATCCCGAACGCGATCCAGCACCCCGCGCTCATCCAGCGCCCGGCGGAGATCCTCTGCCGTTGGATGCGCGTAGACGAACGTCGAGGACGGCGAGCGATGCGTCAGCACCGCCCCGATCACCTCGAGGGCCACCCCGTCCCGATAAGCCAGCGTGGCGTATGTATGCCGGAACAGATGAGGGGTGAAGTGAAATCCGACCCGGCGACGTGTCCGCGCGACGAGCTTGTCGACCGACGCGTAGCTCAACGGCCGGCCAATCTTCCCTTCCCACAGGTTCACGAACACGTGGTCGGCGTCGAGATCGCCGTACTCCTCGTGCATGTAGTCAGACCACAACCGGATCAACTCGCCCGGCACCGGAATCGACGCACGCCCCTGATTCTTCGACCGCGCACGCGCCGGCGCGTGATCGCGAGGCTCGATCACGACCCGCCGCTCCCACGACACGACATCCTCGTGACGCATACCGAGCGCCTGCCCGATCCGCATCCCCGTACTCGCCAACAACGCAAACAGAAAACGGTCCCGCAACCGCTGCTGAGAATCGATCACCGCCGCGACCTGCTCCAGCGACAAAGACCGCGGCAACCGCTTGACCTCCGGTAGCCGGCCCGCCCGCCCACGCGGCTTCAACGGCGCGATCCCCGCCAAGAACGGCTTGTAGCTGCCATAGCCACCGCGAGTCGTCGCGACCAACTCCGCGGCGAGGCGGTTGCCGCTACGGCCGTGAAACTCATAGAAGCCGACGATGCTCGTCAGCATCCGGTTCACCGTCTTCGCTGACCGCCGCGCCGCCCGTTCGTGCAAGACCACGACGTTCGCCGCCGGCCGTCGCGCCCACCCCGCGAACTCGCCGAGCATCGCGACATCAACAGCGTCCCATTGCGTGTCGATCTCGGCGAGGAACGTCCATAACAGCCTCAGGTCCCGTGCGTACGCCTCGACCGTGTTCGGCGACCGCTCGACGCTGGTCAACCAGCCCAGATACTCATCAACCTCCGCCGAGGTCCGGCCCGATCACCGTCCACGATTCGACGCCCGAGCTCGGCAGAAACACTCGCCGCGCCTGGAACCCACCACTGACGTCGCTGACGCCCATGACACGCTCAACGTAACCACCGGCCCCGGACGGAAAACCGCCCCTCTACCTGACGTCGCTGACACGCAAGACCGGCTCGACATAAACGGAGTTCCCTAAGCCGAAGCGATCTGAGGCGGCTGTCCCAGAAGCTCGCGGCCGATCCGCCGGGCTCGCGGAGGCTTGGTTCCGCGACGGTGCGTCCACTCCGCCAGTCTTGCGATCGTATCCGTGGCATAGGGGAAGTGCGCCCTCCCGGCCGCGCGCGCCTGCTCGTGGGCGAATGCGATCGCGCGCGACGGCCGGCTCACAGTCTGATCGTGACGAGCGCAATGTCGCCTTTGCAATCGCGAGCTACGGGCCGGCGAGAAACGCAAATGCGATCGCGGGGTTCAGCTGCTCGACGTTGACGCCGCCGCGCTGCTGCGAAGCCGGAGTCAGCCCATCCGGACTCGCCGGGCGCTTTGCTCTTAGGGTCTCGCGCTTGCTAAGCGGGCCCGCGCCTGCAAGCAGTGGCCTGATGGCGACCACGCCGTCGTCCGCCCTGACGTCGGCGTCGCGGTCAAAAGCGTCGACCTGCTCCGAGATCGCGAGAGTGT
>JBKQIR010000297.1:0-5073 GCA_052148275.1 Solirubrobacteraceae bacterium | reverse complement strand
CACGCGCGGTCGAGCAGCGCCCCGACAAGCGCCCCGTCCTCTCCGACCTGCGCGAGTCCGGGCAGATCGAAGCCGACGCCGACTGCGTGCTGATGCTCTACCGCGAGGACTACTACGACCGCGACTCGGAACGCCCCGGCGAGCTCGACATCATCATCCGCAAGAACCGCCACGGGCGACTCGGACACGCCGCCACCCGCCTCGACCGCAGACTGCGCCTCCTGCCCGTCCACCGCAATCAGACGACACGACCGCGATGACGCCGGCGAATGCGAACAGCAGCCCGGTCGCGATCGGCACGAGTGCATGGGTCGGTGAATTGCGGAACAGACTTCTGACGATGTGGGCGCCCTGGCTGTTGAGACCGATGTGCCGGCTCAGGTCGTCGTCGATCCGCTCGTTCGCCAGCGAGCCGAGCAGGATGATGAACGGGAGCGCCGACCACAGCAGCTCCGCACCGAAGATCGTGGTCCAATCGAACACGTGCAGGGTCTTGAGTTGTCTGGCGATGTCCTGGACCCACGACCCCTCGTACCGCGCGCGTGCAGTCGCGCCCAGCCAACGGGCTCGGTGTCCAGGCGAGTGGCCGTGGTCCTCGTGCGCGGGAGGCGGATCATTCCTGCGAGCAGGCAACGCCACACGAATCTACGAGACACGAGAGATCCCATCCGCCGCGCGAGCCCCTCGCCCCCACGGTTGAGCCAGACGGAGCGCCCGTTGTGCGCTCCTTCACGAGCATGAGCCTGCCGCCCCGCCGTCGGCTCGCGAGGAGCCGGTTCCTCATCCTCGCCTTGACGATGATGAGCTCGCCGCGGTCCAACCCGTCGGTGCGCGCGATCAGCGCAACGACCGCGCACTGAGTGCTTGACATAGCGAGTTCCCTCGAATTACCGCCCGAAACCAACATACAGCCTTGCCTCGCCACAATCCCGATCGCCAAACTCCACGGATCGCCAAACCCACGGACAACCATGAGAACTAGCGATTCGCGGGCGTAGTCTCCGCAGCGGTGAGACCGACCCTCCCCGAACAAGCGGGTGGCAGGTGTACGCTCCCGGGTTCCGCCAGAGCGCCCTGAGCCGAGCATGTCGGTTTCTTGAATGCTAACAATCACCGAACGCCGGCCTCAGCGATGCGGGCGGGCACCGATCGCGTGGTTCGGTGCCTGGGTCCGAGCCAGGTCAGGTCGAAGGCCTGGAGATCTCGCAGCGTCGGTGGGCTCGGCGCGAGGCGTGCCGTCCTCACCATCGCCTCGCTCGACATCCGGCAGTGTTTGGGGCGAGTGCGTGGACCCTTAAAGGGGGGCCGGTGGTCGGCGTCGCGTAGGGTCAAGCGCCTATGTGCTTTCTCCCTTACGCAACGTCTCAACGCCGACTCCAGCGACCACCACCCCCGCGGTGAGGTCGGCCTCCGGCGGGTCCACGCACCGCGCGAATGGATCGTCGGCGCGCTGCCGCTCCTGTTCGGCATCCACCAGCCATGGGCGCCGACATAGCGCAGAGAATCCCCTTCTCCAGGCGTGCCCGCCATCGCGTCCCATTTCCCGGGCGAGCTAGCGGCGCCCCAAGCGCGCACGGGTCACAGCCCCTTTGCCGCTCACTGGCCACGGCGCATCGGCTCGGAGTTAGTGGAGTCGCCGTCAGCAAGCAGCAACCCGGAGAACGCTCGCTACGCGGGCTTGCGCTTTCCCACGCGTCCGAGCGTCACTGCCGAGCTGGCCGACGCTCGCTTTGTGATTTCGGCGACGATTTGCGGTCGACGGTCGCAATCAGCGCGCCTGAGCACTTCCTGGGGACCGTGCTCCACGCCACTTTGCGAGCACCGAGCATCATCGACGGCTCTGCTGTCGTCGCATCGTCCGGCAGCCACGGTCGCCGCATCCGGACGATCGCTATCGACGACGGCGAGCGATCGTCCGCCGGCACCGGTCGGCGTGATCCCTTTGCCGGGAAGCGATCGCGTCGCGCAAGCGACCCGGACGACAGCTTTCGCGGTTTCGCCGGCGCGCGGCGCGCTATTGCAAAGGCGACAAGGCGGTCGCAAGGTGAAGGCTGCGAATCGCGGACATTGCCTACGTATCCGGGCGATTCTGCACGCCGTTGTCCCGCGCTGCTTGCGGCGACCAGCAGGCCCGCCGCTAGGGGCCAACGCCTGTCTGGAACCGACTCGAGGGTTCCCGAGGCCGGCGTGCAGCGACTCGCTTGCCGCGCGTTGCGGGTCGCTTGTTTGGTCGCGAAGTTCGCGCGATGGCGCGCGGAACGAGGTATCCGGGATCGGCTGCGCTCATGACTCCACGCGGACGATCGATGCGATCGACGCGGCGCTTGAGCAGCTGTCACCGCTGATGGTGTTCGCGGGTCGCGGGCCAGGTTGGCGGCGTTCTGGAGAGATCCCGGCGGCGGGGGTGCTTGGACGCTCCAAGGCCTTGCCCGGAGCGGTGCAGGTCTCGTGCATGAGGATCCGCGCGACGCTAAAGAAGCCATTTCCGATCCCGATCCCGATCCCGGGCGCGGTGAAGCCGGTCTGCGCCCCGCCTCGTAGGTGCCGATCTGGTCGGAGAGTGCCAGCGCCCCGGCGCAGATCGCCAACGCGGCGATGGCGCTGAAGATCACTACGCGCTTCACTGCGCTAACTCATGGCGACCAAAAGATCGGGTTGTTGACCGTGTCCGCGTTACCGTTGTAGCCGATCTGCGTCGCCTCGCCGGGCTCGAAGTACGTCTCGCAGGTCGTGAAGGTCTGCCCGGCCTTGAACGGATTCGGCGTGCTGACGTCATTACACGGCGGGAAGTAGCCAGTGATTATCAGGTTGCTGTCGCCGTTTCCGTTCGGCTCGTAGGCCTGCACCGAGTCGGCTGGATCGTTGCTGCTCGTGTTCATCGAGCTGCTACTCAAATTCGTCATCTTGATCTGCACGTAAGTGGGCGTGTCCCCCTTGGGGACGCCGCTCAGCGAGATGGCCTTGAAGTCAGCGAGCGACCCGGCCTTGATCGACAGGACCGTGATCCGCAGCTTGTAGGTCGGAGCACCGCCGTCGTTGTTGTACTCGACGACCGCCGCCTGCCCGGCCTTCAGCTTCGTGCCCGCCGCCGTCAGCTGACCAGACGAAGCGCCGCTCGAGCTCGCCGGTGCGGCGGGCGCATTCGTGCTCGCGGGCGCACTCGCCGCCGTTGAGCTGCCGCTGGCGCTCGAGTTGGCCGCAGCGCTGCTGGTCGAGCTGTGCGTGCTGCTGCTGCCGCAGCCGGCAAGCAGCGCGGCGCCTACCACCGCCGCCAGTCCGGCCACCGCCGCCGACCGGCGGGATCGCCAGAGCTTTGGACTGAGAACCTGCATCTTTCGACCCACTCCTTTCCTCGGTGGAGGACGATTCCGGCCCAAACTCCTCCTCTAGATCCTGTTATATAGCGACTCTCGCCGACATCGGGTGCAGGTCGAGCGGGCGCGACCCGCCGTCCGCAGACGATCGCGTGGCGCTCCTTCCTCGGATGCACGCACCTACGGGCACCAATCGGCTCTCGGACGTTCTCGCCAAGACAACCAACGCCAGCACTCTCAAGCCGCACGACGATACGATCGCTCCGCTGCGGAGGAGCAGCCCGTTCCGATCAGGCGCGATTCCCGGCTAACGCCGGCTGCCCCGTCGGGCGAGCCGCGACGTTCTCGCGACGGCTCTGAGACTGCTGCTCGCGCGCAAGCACGCGGAAGGCGCCCACGGCGCCGGTCGCGAAGGCGTGATGCTGTCAACGCTATCCGAGACGACCGCGCCGACGGCATTGCAGGCCTGTGACCGCAGGCGGGTCGCGTCCCGCCAATTCGCCAATCTCAGGGCCGCACCCGTCGAGGTGTACGTAGGCACCAGGACGATTCTGCACGCCTCCTTCCGAGCCCTGGATCCGGCGAACAGAAGGACTGAGCCTTGTGGTTTCGGGTGGACTTGCGTTGCGCGAAACCCGCGGACCCGAACCCGCTCCCTGACGCTTCCTTTCGCTTATCAAGACAGACCTTCGCGGACTTGCGCTTCGCGACGTTTGCGACGCGCCGAGTCGTCCGCACGTGTCCCCTCGATCGCTGGCACGCGGGATGATCCGTGCGGATCGGCGCGTTAGGCCGTACTTCGCACGGATGTTGGTCGGGTTGCGCGCGAGTAGGGTTGTGCGTTCGGTTCACCGCATGGCGGTGACGCGTATGTTTCAAGGGGAGGCGATCGCATGGCCGAGTCCGGTTTGCTAATCAAATGGGGAGACGTCTATCCGGGCCGCGAGCAGCAGGCAATGAATCTGTTCACGGAAACCGCCGCCTATTACGCCAAGCTGATTGAAGAGGCACGGATCAGCAATTTCGAGCCGTTTCTCGTCAAGCCTCACGGCGACGGTAGCCTGAACGGCTTCTGGATTCTCCGCGGCGGGCGCGAACAACTCAGCACGCTCAGCGGCGAAGACGAGTTCATCGGCTACTCCGCACGAGCGCAAATGTGCTTGCGGGATTTCGGCGTCATCGAGCTCTACTACGGCGAGTCGCTCACCGGCGTCTTGCGGCTGTGGGCGCAGCAGATCGCCAACGAGGGATAAGAGCCGGCGCAGGAACTCAACAAGAGACCTTCGCGACACGCCGGCACGGACGCCGCCGTGTCACGGCACCGGCTCACGGCATGCACCGGCACCGGGAGCATCCGACGTTGCCCGCCCCAAGCTCCCGGCAGCGCCAATCGCGCAGCGCAAGAAGCATTTCCCGTGGCACGCGCAGCCGGCAGCGTCAGACCTGCTCTCGATGTGCAGCGGGCATCAGGACCCCGGCCGTCGACGCCCTCATTCGCGTGCAACTCGGCCCGGGATCCGCTCCCTGATGCTTCCCGTCGTGTTTCAGGACGGGCCTTCGCGGGCTTCCGGAGCGTTCTCCCCCACAGAGGCATGCCTACGCACAACAGGCATTTCGCACGCCCCTTCGCGAGCCCTGGTTTCGGCGATTTGCGAGGCCGGGTTCGCCGACGGCGCTGCGTCCTGCGTCCGCTGCGTCACCGCATGATGGCGCAGCAGTCGCCCGGCTCAGCATCGAGCGCCGATAGACGAGCGGTTTC
>JBKQIR010000296.1:0-9676 GCA_052148275.1 Solirubrobacteraceae bacterium | reverse complement strand
TTATGACTCCTTGGTGCTTCCTCGCCCTCTCTAGGATCTTTGGTGCCCGCCGCGGACCCCAAAACCCTGCCCTGACCGAGCGTCAACGCCCCAACCCGCCCTAATCGGGACCGAATCGCGTCACCACAACGCCGACCCGCACCCCGGCGATAGCCCGAAACCCGCCGATTTCCAGGGCCTTCTACCTCGAAGCAAACGATCCCTCAGATCACTCCAGAAGAGCCGCACCCCGCCGTCCTCGTGGGCCGGCCGTGTCCGGTAACCGATCGACCCTCAGCGGCGCGGGCCGTCAGGCCCGGGCGGATTGCTCCCGGCTCGCTCGTAGCGGGCGGGCCGTGGGCAGCGAGACGTGGCGCGGCGGGCGGACCGGTTGGTGGCCGGTCCGCCTGCCCGATCGTGGTTATGAGTTGTGGTGCTTTGCCCGGTGTCGGTGGGTCAGTTGCGTGAGCAGCGCCGGCAGCCGTTTGCCGACCGCGAGCGGGTTGCGCAGATGATGTGCGCGCACCGTTGTGGCGGTGGTCTTGCCACCGAGCGTGACCGTGGTCGCGGTCGCGTTGTTAGTGTAGTTGGGATCGGGGTTGGCCAGCGAAGCGGTCGCGGCCGGGATCAGCACGTTCCCGCTGGCGTGCGCTGAGACCTCGAACGTGACCGTGTAGGTGACCTTCGCGCCCGTGTTGATCTGCGACGCGGTCCAGTACACCGCGCCGAACACGAGCGTGCCACCGCCGGTGCTGGTGACCGTCGTCCCGTTTGGCACGAGCACGGTCGTCAGCACGTTGCTGGCATTCGCCGGACCCGCGTTCTTGACCGTGACCTGCTCGCTGAAGCTGCTGCCGTCCGCCGCGCTGGACGGTCCGCTGATCGTGATACTCAGATCGGCGAGCTTCGAAGCGGTGGTTATCGTCACCGGCTCGCCAGACGTGCTCGAGGACACCGATCTGTTGTTCGCATCACCGTTGTAGGTCGCGACCCAGTAATCGGTCCCCGTCGCAGTCGTCTTGTACCCCTTCGAGGTCGCCACGCCACCACTTAGCGGCTCGGTGTCGGTGAACAGCGGCGTGCCGGTCCCGTTCGCGTTGTTGTACAGGTCGAACGTGACCGTCCCCGTCGGGTTGTAGCCACCCGAGATCGTCGCCTGATCAGCGACCGAACCGCCGACCGTCGTCGCCGCCGGCTGCTGGCTCGTGCTGATCAATGGCGCGACCCGCGTGATCGTCACCGGCTCCAGGGCGCTGCCGCTGGTCACCGCGTTGTTGTTGGTGTCGCCGTTATAGGTCGCCACCCAGTAATCGGTGCCGGCCGCCGTCACCGTGTACCCCTTGCTCGTCGCGCTACCGCTCACCAGCGACTCTGTGTCCGCGAACAACGGTGTGCCCGACGCGGTCGCGTTGTTGTACAGGTTGAACGTGACCGTCCCCGTCGGACTGTAACCGCCCGAGACCGTCGCCTGATCGGCGATCGAGGAACCCACCGTCGTCGCCGCCGGCTGCTGGCTCGTGCTGATCGACGGGGACGCCGGCGACACGATCACCGGCTCCAGGGCGCTGCCGCTGGTCAGCGTGTTGTTGTTGGTGTCGCCGTTGTAGGTCGCGACCCAGTAGTCGGTCCCCGGCGCCGTCGTGGTGTAACTGGCCGAGGTCGCCGTGCCGCCTGACAGCGTCTCGGTGTCGGTGAACAACGGTGTGCCCGACGCGGTCGCGTTGTTGTACAGGTTGAACGTGACCGTCCCGGTCGGACTGTCGCCGCCCGACACGATCGCCCGATCCGCGACCGACCCGCCGACCGTCACCGACGCCGGCAGCTGGGACGTGTTGATGGACGGGGACGGAAGCGACGACACGACCACCGGCTCCGCCGTGTCGCCGCTGCTGACGCTGCTGTTGTTGGCATCCCCATTGTAGGTCGCGACCCAGTAGTCGGTCCCCACATCCTTCAGAGTCGTAGTCAAGCCGGCCGAGGTCGCCACGCCGTTCACCAGCGGCTCGTTGGGGTCGGAGAACAACAGCTTCCTCACCCCCAACGAGGTGTAGTAGTACAGGTTGAACGTGACCGTCCCGGTCGGGTCATAGCCACCCGACACGGTCGCCTGATCCGCGATCGAACCGCCGAGCGTCACCGACGCCGGCTGCTGGGACGTGTTGATCGACGGGGACGCCGGCGAGATCGTCACCGGCTCCGCGGCGTAGCTACTGACGCTGCTGTTGTTGGCATCCCCGTTGTAGGTCACGACCCAGTAGTCGGTCCCCGCCGCCGTCGTGGTGTAGCTGGCCGAGGTCGCCGTGCCGCCCGACAGCGTCTCGGTGTCGGTGAACAACGGCGTGCCGGTCCCGTTCGGGTTGTTGTACAGGTCGAACGTCACCGTCCCGGTCGGATTGTCCCCGCCCAACATGGTCGCCTGATCCGCGACCGAACCGCCGACCGTCACCGACGCCGGCAGCTGGGACGTGTTGATCCCCACCGTGGTCACAGCGACCGGCCCAGAGGTCGCGCTGTTCGTCGAGCCGAAGCTGGTCACGGTCGCCGTCACCGAGCACTCGAGCTGGCTGCCCGCGTCCGTGCTCTTGGGGGTGTAGGTCGGCCCGTCAGCGCCGCTGATCGGGGTCGCGCTGCCGGCGGTCTCCCACGTATAGGCGAAGCTCGCCGTCGGCTCCGCCCACGTCCCCGGCTCGCAGGTCAGCTGGTTGCCAACGATCGGGGCGCCGCTCACAGACGGGGGGGTGTAATCGAACGGCGTCTCAAACTGCTGCAGCCATGCCGCCACATCGTTGGTCGCGGACCCCGCCCCATCGTAGGCCACGTTCGTGTACTCCCCATCGTTGCATTCGTTTGAGGGTCCGGCGTGGGTGTCGCCGATCACCGCCCACAGACCATTGCTCGGCGACGGGTTCGCCGTCACCGGCAGTGCCCCACCGCCGATCGGCACGAGCAACGGGCCTCCGGAATCCCCCTCGCACGTCCCGTCCTCGCTGGCCTGGGGGTTTTGGTAATCGATCAACGCGCCCGTGTCATCAGCGGGATCGCCGCCCGGGGTCCAAGTGTCGATGTACGCCTCCGAAATCTCGGTCTGGTAGAGATTGCCGGCCGAATTTCCCTGGGGGAGCGTGAGGCCGTAGCCCGCCGCAAGCCCACTGAAGCCATCCGGAGTCTCGCTCGCGGTCACGAACGGACCCACCTGGTCCGGCTGGACAAGCGGCAGCCAGCTCGCGCCCGTCAGCGCCGCCGACAACTGGATGATCCCCACGTCGTCAAAGGCGGGGACGATACCCTTGTCAAGTTCTGCAAAATCAAAGCCGGGGTCGGGGACCGCCGCGGACGCGCTCACCTCCTCAGACGGCGATGACAACACGGGCGGCAGCGAAAACGCCCCGGGATTGTCTTGTGCCGAACCCACGAGATATTCCGTATTACTCGGATCCAAACAGTGCGCAGCGGTCAGCACCGTCATCGGGCCAATCAACTCACCGCTGCAGAGAGAGGCGCCAGACGAACCATTCGCGACGATCACGACCATCCAAGGCCACGAACCCGCGCTCGGCGCCGTGCCGCCCGCAATATTCGGGACCGCGGTAGACGCCCACGCCGAAACCGGCAGCGCCAGAACCGCAACAGCAACCGCGCAACCAACGAGCCTTCTCACCCGATCGCGCCCCAAGACCAACTCGCCGGCGAACTTCCCGCTCGCCGCCCTCCGACGATCCCGCCGCGAGCGCACACACGCCCGCCCAACCAACCCAAGGCGCGCAAGCGCCCACGACAACCCAGAACCCATCATCAGTGCCTCCGATCGCTCTTGCCCCCATGGGCGACCAGCGCACAGTCGATAGACCCAGCGCGGTCTCTAGTTCTGCTCGGGAACACTACCGCACGCGGGCCCGTAGCACCAACTATCCGCAAAACGCCCCACACGCCGACAACCCCGCCGACCCAAAACACACATCCAAGCGCCAGCGACACCGAACCAGGTCATCGGCTGGAACGAGCGCCTTCGCTCGAACCCCAGTCCCAAGCTGACGACCGCATCGGCGACATCGCAGTCGTCCAATCACGGCGACGCGCCAACCGTTGCGCGCGAAGGCTCCTATGTCAAGCTCCTGCTCGTGAGGCGATGACGCGTGGCGTTATTGGGGGGCCGGAGATGGCAACGAAAGGGGCAAGGCGGGGGGTTGAGGTTCGTCGTTGTGCGCGTTCGCGCACGGAGAACGATCGGGTGACCTCGCGTCCGTGCTCGGTGAAGGTTCCGCGCGCGCGACCAAGCCTGGCCCCCGGGGGCCGGGGGTTTGGGGTGGTGCTGACGTTGAGTGTCGTGTGGCCCGGGGCGTGACTGCGACTGGGGGCCTGGCGCGGGGTTATGCAGCGAGGAGCTGCTCGGGGGTGTGTGCGGCGAGGTCGCGGGTCATGCGGCGGTAGATGACGTCGGAGAGGTGTCGTTTGAGGACGCGGCGGACCTCCTTCTTGGTGTTGGCGCGTGCGGCTGTGTAGATGCGCTGTCCGCGTGGCTCTCGAGCAAGCTGCGTGATCGCCATCCGGTGCAGGACCGCGTTCACGCGCCGGTTGCCGCCGGGGTTGTAGCGGTGACGGACCGGCTCGCTGGGGCCCTCGGCGGTCGCGGCAACGGTGCGGTGCCGTTGAAGCGCGCGAACCCGCCCTCGGTGAACCGGCGCACGTCGCCGACTTCGACCGGCAGCTCGGCGATCGAACGGGTCGAGAGGCCGCAGAGCTCGCGAAGCGTCGAGCCGCTCTGGCGCACAAGCTCCTCCAGGTGAGCGACGACCTGCTTCCTTCTCGCGATCGAGCGCGTCGATCTGCTGGTAGTAGCAGTCGGGCAGTTGCAGGCGCAGCCGCGTCGCGGCGTCGTAGCGCCGGCGGCGGTTGCGACGCTGCAGGGCAGCCGTCTCGGGCGCACCGACTTGGTATCGGGCAGCTGCTCGCGAAATTCCAACGGCAGCTCGCACAACAGCTGCTCGGCCTTCACCTGGATCGGTCCGCGCCAGCGATAGGGTCCTGATCTCCTGGTAAGTCTGAGATGGGAGACGCCACCGTGATCAGCATCCGCAAGCTCAAGCCAGCTGACCGCGCCGAGTGGACGCACCTATTCAGCGGCTACAACGAGTTCTATGAGCGCACGCTCGCACCCGAGCTGTATGACAGGGCCTGGATCGCGTTCGAGCACGACAACGGGATGCACGCGCTCTGCGCTGTTCTCGACGGGAGGCTGGTTGGGATCGCGCACTTCCTGGAGCACGCCAGCACGACGGCAGCGGACGTCTGCTACCTGCAGGATCTGTTCATTGCGCCAACGGCCCGACGCCGGGAGTTGGGCGGGCGCTGATCGCGGCGGTGACCGAAGCCGCTCGCGCGAAGGGCTGCAGCCGCGTCTACTGGTCCACCCAGGAGACCAACGCCGCGGCTCGCCGCATGTATGACCAAGTTGCGGTCAATTGAGGGTTCAGTCTCAATCAGATCAGCCTCTAGCCCACGTGGTTACCGCGACCGCCGCCTGAGCCGCTCACGAATGGGGCTCGATCGCTCCGTCCGCTGGGTGTTCGTGCCTGAGACGGCTACAGAAGCCGGCATCGACCGCTCTAGCCGCCATCGGCTGCGAGCGGTGGTGGATCAGCGGATCCTTGCCGTGAGCTCGACAGTGGCTCGGCGAGCCGCGCAGCCGAGCGCGCCGAATGTTGCGCTGGGGTAGCGAGCCCGCGCCTGGCGAGCTGTCGAGGGAGCTGCAGGTCCGGGGGGGGCATGGTGCGGCTGGGTCAAGCGGCGACGCGCTGGCCGTAGCGACGGTCTGGCAGTCGACGGAGCGAGGTCAGCGCGCTCGCAGCACGTCGATCACGAGCTCGAGGTGTCGGCGCCAGTCAAAACCCGGCTTTGCCCCCATCGTGGAGCACAGGCCGCACATCAGCATCGCGATGTCGTTGGCGTCCACGTCTTGACGGATCGTGCCCGCGCGTCGGGCGCTTGCGATCAGGTCTTCGGTGAGCGCTACCAGCTCTTGCTGCTCGGCTTGGGCCTGCATCCAGATGTGTTCGCCGGCGCCGGCCAGCGCGTGTTGGACGGCGGCGTCATTAGCCGCCGTCTCCGCGTTGCGACGCAAGAGGTCCTCGATCACGGCGAACGGCTCGCCGTCTTGTTCGAGCGCGTCGCGCGCCCGCGCGCTAAACAGCCGAAACTTCTCGCGCAGGAGCTCCACCAGCAACGCCTCTTTTGTCGGGAAGTGGCGGTAGACAGTGCCGACGCCGACGCCCGCCTTGCGGGCTACGTCGTCGATCTGTGCGTCCGCACCGTACTCGGCAAACACAGCCCGCGCGCTTTCGAGGATCCGTTCGCGGTTTCGGCGGGCGTCCGCACGCAGCGGGCGACCGGAATCGGTCAGCACAGTGTCGGCCACAACATTTTCACCCGGCTCGCTTGACAACCGGAATCATAGTTCACTATAGTGCGGGCCGCAACCGGAACCGGAGGTCAGCTTCCATGGCACCGCTGAGCACCCCGAAGACGCCACCGCTGTACACCCCCCGCGCTAAGAACCTCGCTCTGGCGCTGCTGGCGATGACGCAGTTCGTGATCGTGATCGACGCGTCGATCGTCAACGTCGCGCTGCCGTCGATCGGTGCGCACCTGCACTTCGCGCGCGCGGACCTCTCGTGGGTTGTGAACGCCTACACACTTACGTTCGGGGGCTTCTTGCTGCTCGGCGGCCGGCTCGCCGACCTGCTCGGGCGCCGGCGGATGTTCATGCTCGGCCTCGTGGTGTTCTCGATCGCGTCGTTCGCCGGAGGGATCGCCCAGTCCGAGGGGTGGCTGATCGTCGCCCGAGCCGTCCAAGGACTTGGAGCGGCGATCGTCTCGCCGGCGGCGCTGTCGATCATCACCACCACATTCACCGAGGGTGCCGAGCGCAACCGTGCACTGGGCATCTGGGGTGCGGTCGCGGGAGCCGGAGGAGCGGCCGGGGTGCTCCTCGGCGGGATTCTCACCAGCGGCCTGAGCTGGCGGTGGGTGCTGTTCGTCAACGTCCCGATCGGACTCGCCGCCGCGGCGCTCGCGCCGCGGACGCTGGTCGAAAGTCGCGCCGAGGGCGGAGGGAGGACGTTTGACCTGCCCGGTGCCGTGACCGTCACCGCGGGCCTGTCGCTGCTCGTCTACGCGATTGTCGACACGGTCAACGTGGGTTGGGGATCGACGACGACCCTACTGCGACTCGCCAGCGCCGTCCTCCTACTGACCGCTTTCCTGATCATCGAGCAGCGTCAGCGCGATCCGCTGATGCCGTTCTCGATCTTCCGCCTGCGAACCCTGCGCGGCGCGAACATTGTCGGGCTGTTGATCGGAATGTCGCTGTTCTCGATGTTCTTCTTCATCTCGCTGTATCTCCAGAACGTGCTGCACTACTCGCCGATCAAGACCGGGATCTCCTACCTGCCGCTTGCTGTCGGAATCATCCTCTCGGCGGGAGCCGCCTCACAACTGGTCACACGCCTCGGGTTCAAGCCGCCGCTGATCGCCGGCCTCCTGCTAATCGCCGGCGGCCTGCTCTGGTTCTCGCAAGTGCCAGGCACCGGCGGCGCCTACGCCGCCGACATTCTCGGCCCTTCGCTCCTGGCCGCAGTCGGACTGGGGTTCGCGTTCGTGCCAGTGACGATCGCCGCGGTCACCGGGACCGAGCCGCACGAGGCGGGCCTCGCCTCCGGCCTGATCAACACCTCCCAGCAAGTCGGCGGCGCGCTCGGGCTCGCGATCCTCGCGACAATCGCCAACAGCCAAACCCAAAGCCTGTTGCACTTCGGCATTCACAACACCTCAATCGCCCTGACCAAGGGGTTCGACCGGGCCTTCCTCGTCGGCGCCGGGTTCGCCGTGGCCGGAGCGATCCTCGCCGCGCTGCTGATCTCCTCACGCGACAGCCGCGACCACTCAATAGCCGCCCGCAGCAAGGACTCAGCGGCCGTAGCCGTCACGGCGGGCTGACAGACCCTGCGACCGCGCGTGCCCTCACACTGCACAGCCACCGCTCCCCGGTCCGGCGGTGGCCACTGGACAATATTCGTTGAGCGTTAGACATCTGAGACGGGCTTGGCAACGGGCCCGAACGCCAGCGGCAGGCGCTGAGAGGGTCAGATGGTCGATCCCATGTGGCCCAGTGCTCGAGTCCGTGTCACCAGCTGCGCGAGAAGCCGAGAGGTGGGCGGGCGCCAGTGCCGAGGATCGATGCTCTGGCATCTGCCGGAACGTCGCTCATTGGGCGGCCGGTTCGGTTTGCGCAAGCGCCCGGTAGATCGTGCTTCTGGTAACGCCGAAGTCCGATGCGACCTGCGCGACCGTGCAATCACGAGCGTCGTACACTTCGCGCACCAGCTCCACCTGACGAGCTGTGAGCTTCGGCTTCTGTCCGCCGGTGCGCCGGCGTGCGCGGGCTGCCGCCAGGCCGTCCACCGTGCGCTCGTGGTTTAGCTCACGCTCGAACTCCGCTATCGCGCCGATGATCTGAAGAACAGTCGAACCGTGGGCGTGCTGGTGTCGATGCCTCGCTGCAAGACAACGAGGTCGACGCCGCGCTCTTGCAGTGCCGCGGACAGTTCCCGCAAGTGCTGCAGGCTGCGCCTAGCCGGTCGAGCTTCGTGACCACGAGCGTGTCACGGGCCCGCAGTTCGGCTAGCGCCCGGTCGAGTTCGGGACGGGAGTTGTGCTTTCCGGAGGCGTGCTCGACGAACAATCGCTCGAAGCCGTCGGCGTGCAGGACCTGTGCTTGCCCGTTGGGGTTCTGCTCGCGAGTCGAGACGCCCGAGCTTAAAAACAGTATCGTGGAGGGTGCGCGTTCGTCGGGGTTCGGACACGGACACGGCCTCTTGACCCATCGTGATAACGACGACCTCGCTACTCCAACACGTCGTTGGACCTGGCGCTAACAACCGACGCCGGCAAGCTCGAGCTCGATGCCCGCCCGCAGCGAGGGCTCGGAGTCGCGATCGAGATGCCCGACGCGATGCGAACCGCCGCCGCCGGAGCGCAAGCGTGAGGGTGCTCGTGATCGAAGACGAACGCCGGCTCGCCGACGACGTCGCCGAGGGCCTGCGCGACCAGGGGCATCGCCGTCGACGTCGCCTACGACGGTCTAGTCGCCGTCGCCAAGGTCAACCTCAACCCCTACGTCGTGCTCGTCCTCGACCGCGACCTCCCCGGCCTGGACGGCGACACGATCTGCTAGATGATCGCCGACAGCGACAACACAGCGATGATCCTGATGCTCACCGCCGCAGGCTCACCCAGCGAACGCGTCACGGGCCTGACGCTCGGCGCCGACGACTACCTGCCCAAGACAAGTCTGGGACGAGAACGCCGACCCCTTCACCCGAACCGTCCACGTCACGATCGCCAGGCTCAGGCGCAAGCTCGGCGAACCCCAGCCGATCCAGACCACCCCAGGCATCGGCTACCGCATCACAACCCCCGCCCAACAACCTGAGCCTTGATCTCGGTCCCGCACGCGTCACCGCGATCAGACGTCGGGAGTGCGGCGGTGTTGTCACACCAGACGATGGCTCGACATGGGAGGATCTGAAGCGTGACAACGACCATGCTCGAGCGGGCGTCCGCTGGCGATGAGCTTGCGTTCCGCGAGCTCACGGAGCCATTCCAGCGCGAGCTGGAGTTTCACTGTTACCGGATGCTCGGC
>JBKQIR010000295.1:0-12952 GCA_052148275.1 Solirubrobacteraceae bacterium | reverse complement strand
TCACCCTAGGCATACTTAGCGACCAGTCAATCACCGCCGACTCTCGCCAGCCCAAACCCGAGTCGGAATGGTGCCTCGCGGCTGCTGCTTCATCGCGAAGCGGCAGCCGCCGAACCGCTCGGAGACGCGTGGTCGGTCACACGGCCAGCAAGCACCCGCGCTCTTGCGCCTTCCGGCGGGCGGCCACTAAAACACTCGCAGTCGTGCTGCTAACCGCCCACGCACGACGCCTGTCGCCGTCTTCTCTCAGGCGGGAACCTCAATACCCGTGGATGCGCGACACACTCCCCGAACTCGCGTTTGCTGGCAGTCCAACCGCGCCGACACCCCGACACCGACCCCCAGCAGCGTGTGCCGACGGCGCCTCGGCGACCGCCAGGCGCGATGCGGCCGCCAGTCCTCCGGGTGCGTTGCGCGGCTCAGTCGTAGATCGATGTTCCGGCGCCGGGTGCCGCGTTGGCACCGTACGGCATGACGTCTTCGATATAGCCGGGTTGCTGCTCGACGCGCTCAAACCAGGAGCGGAGGTTGTCGTACGGCTGCATGTCGAGCCCGGCTTCGTTGGCAAGGTGGGTGTAGCTGTAGATCGCTATGTCGGCGATGGTGTAGCGGCCGCCGACGAAGAACTCGTTTTGAGTGAGGTGATCATCGAGTAGTGAGAGCACGGGGCCGGCACCGTTGCGCCGACGGATCGCGTCGAGATCCGAAGGGCTGGACCGTCCGACCAGTAGCCGAAAGCGGAGGCCGCCGATCATCGGAATCACGTCGGTCTGTTCGTAGATCAGCCAGCTGACGGTCTGTGCGATCCCGAACGCGTCGTCTGGGAGGTAGCTGGTGCCTTGGGCGAGGTAGAGGAGGATCGCGTTCGAGTCGGGCAGGTGGGAGCTATACCCAGAAGTTGTGGATACGCGTGAAGAGGAAGGCGGCGTACCTTCCCGGTTGACAAAGACCGACCGCCGCGAGGCGGGAAAGGAAGGCACGCCATGGAGGATGTTCGCAGGCTCCCCGCTGGGGAGGATGACGAGATGCGGGTCACGCTCGATGATCTCGCTCGGGAGGGCGCGCTTCGGATGATCGCGGCGGCGTTGGAGGCTGAGGTCGACCAGTACGTGGCGTCGTTCGCTGAGGAGCGCGGCGAGGACGGCAAGCGGCTGGTGGTCCGCAACGGGAAGGCGAAGGAGCGCAAGCTGACGGTCGGCTCGGGGACGCTGGCGATCCGCGCGCCGCGGGTCAACGACAAGCGCGTCGATGAGGAGACCGGGGAGCGCAAGCGGTTCAGCTCGCGGATCCTGCCGGCCTACGCACGGCGCTCGCCGAAGGTCACCGAGGTGCTCCCGATCCTGTACCTGCACGGGCTCTCGACCGGCGACTTCGGGCCCGCGCTGCGGGACTTGTTGGGCGAGGATGCCTCAGGGCTGTCGCCGAGCTCGATCGCGCGGCTGACCGAGACCTGGCAGGCCGAGCACGCCGCGTTCCGCGCCCGGGAGCTACGGTTTCACCGCTACGCCTACGTGTTCGTCGACGGCGTCAACGTGGCCGTTCGCCTGGGCGAGGACTCCAAGCTATGCCTGCTGGTCGTGATCGGCGTCCGTGAGGACGGCTGCAAGGAGCTGCTCGCGGTCGAGGACGGCTACCGCGAGAGCGAGGACTCGTGGGCGGCAGTGTTCCGCGATCTGCGCGACCGCGGGCTCAACGAGCCCAAGCTCGTGACCGGCGACGGGGCGCTCGGTGCGTGGGCGGCGCTGCGCAACGTGTTCCCCGGCGCCACGGAGCAGCGCTGCTGGGTCCACAAGACAGCCAACGTGCTCGACGCGCTCCCCAAGCGGCTGCAGCCGCGCGCGAAGGGCATGCTGCACGAGATGGCCGAAGCCCCCACACGCGCGGACGCTCGCAAGGCGCTTGAGCGCTTCCGCGGCGAGTTCGACGCCAAATACCCCAAGGCGGTCGCCAAGCTCGACAAAGACTGGGAGGCGCTCACCGCCTTCTACGACTTCCCCGCCGAGCACTGGCGCCACCTGCGCACGACGAACCCGATCGAGTCAAGCTTCGCGACCGTCAAGCTGCGCACAAAGGTCACCAAGGGCGCCGGCTCCAAGAAGGCCGCGCTCGCGATGGCCTACAAGCTCCTGGACGCCGCCCAGGAGCGCTGGCGGCGGTGCAACGGCCACGAGCTCGTCGCCGACGTGCTCGACGGCGTCACGTTCAAGGACGGGATCAAGGTCACTGACGACGAAACCACGACCAACGAGAGGGTCGCCGCCTGATCATTCTTCATCGCCGAATCCACAACATTTGTCAAAAAGGGTCCTCCATCTCAGCGCAGTAAATCGACGGCGTCAACGAGCATCTGTCGCCCGCGCGGCTTGGCGCCATGGGCGATCGACGGGGTCGCCGTCGAGGCTGGCGGGGCGAACGCGCTTGTCGCGCGGTGGCGGAGGCCGGTCCCGCCGCCCGGTGCCGGGCTGGACCACGAGTGATCGGTAGGTGCGGGGTGGGGCCTGGACGGCTTGTTCGAGTAGGCGGTAGAAGAGCATGCCCCTGGCTCGTGAGCGCCGGCGGTTGAAGCGGAAGGTGAACTCGTCCAGGTAGGCCTGCATGTGCCCGGGCTTGACGCCGCCCTGGTGGGTGCCGAGTAGCCAGCGCTGAGCGAGCGACGCCACTCGGTGCACGCCGGGCAGCAGCTCGTGCGCCTGCTGGCCGGAGGGACCGATCGGCTCAGGCCGATGCTCGTAGTCCTCGCCGCACGCCGGCCGGTAGCTCGCGAGCCCGTCGGTGATCACGATCGATCCGGGCTCTACGTGGTCGACCATGAACGCCCTAAGCGTCGGCCCGGCGACATCCGGGATCACCAGCAGCCGGCAGCGGCCAAGCCCGCGACCGACCTGCTCGACGGCCACCTCGACCATCACCTTTCCCTGCGCGCCACGGCCGCGCACGCCCGGCTCGGGCCCGCCGAGAAACGTCTCGTCGGCCTCCACGATCCCGCTCAACCGCTCGCGACCCGGGCGCACCATCGCCGTCCGGTAGCGGTGAAGCATCGCCCACGCGGTCTGCTCGGACCCGATCCCGAGCGTCCGCTTGAGCCCCAGCGCCGAGATCCCGTGCTTCTGGCTTGTCATCTCCCAGGCCGCAGCGAACCAGACCGTCAACGGCGTCCGCGTGCCATGGAAGATCGTCCCCGCGGTCGCCGAGACACGACGGCCACACACGCCACACGACCAGCGACCATCCGGAAGCTTCCACGCTTTCGTCCCGCGGCACACCGGGCAGCGGAACCCATCCGGCCAGCGCAGCCAGTCCAGGTAGTCCAGGCATGCCGCGTCGGTCGGGAACCACGCCCGCACGTCAGCGTAGGAGCCTGGATAGTCGACGGCGGCTCTCGGCGACTGGCGAAACACCCCTCCAATCTACTGCACTGAGATGGAGGACCCTTTTTGACAATTGCTCCGTCGAGCGAGGGATCAGCGCTACGCACTGCAGGCGCTATACGCACTATACGCACTATAGACGCTCTACGCACTTCTGTCGCAGAGGCACCTGCTAGTGTGTTAATAACGAAAAGAGACTAGATGATTGAACTGGCCCCAGGAGAGACGATCAAGAAGTGCGCGGCGCGCCAGGCGCTCGTCCTGATCTCCAACAAATGGACGCCGCTCGTCGTGTTCGTCCTCAGCGGTGGCAGCCACCGCTTCAGCGAGCTCCTGCGCCGGATCGAGGGTGTGTCGCACAAGATGCTCACCCAGACCCTCCGTGACCTGGAGCGGACCAATTGCGTGCAGCGAACCGTGATCCCCTCCGCGCCGGTCGCCGTCGAGTACTCCTTGACGGAACTCGGCCGGACGCTCGTCGAGCCTCTGCGGGGCATTATCGAGTGGGCCAACGAGCATGCCGCGGACGCCGGATTCGTCGAAGCAGACGGCGGCAACCAACAAGGAGCAGAACGTGAGTGATCCCATTCGCCACATCCCGGCCGGGCAGGGCGCCACGTTTGACTGGGCCAACGACACCGTGCGTGTGCTGTCCCCGTCCGCTCTCACCGACGGCGGTCTCACCGTCGTCCAGGACACCCTCAAGCCGGGGTTCCTCCTCGCCTGCCACCACCACCAGAAGATGATCGAGGTGCCACATTCTGGACGGCCGAGTCACGTTCGCGTTGGGACGACGAGACGATCACGGCCGCGGTCGGCGACACCATCAACGTTGCGCCCCGGCACTCGACACGCGGTGTCCTCACCAGAGGGCGCTCGCATCATCACCATCTTCTCCCCCCGGCGGATTCGATCACTACCTGGCCGGCGTGAAGGCCCTGGAAGAGCACCGCTGCGCGACCGACTCCGACTACGACGCCCTCGGTAAGGAGTTCGACATCTGGCAGGACTAACTAAGACTAAGTGCTCAGCACCGGTCCCGCGCGCCGGCCGACTGTCCCCCACCGTCGCGTCCGCGAAACCCACGCTCGCTTCTGCACCCGACCCGGGCTGGCTGCCGGGCCGGAGACAGGACCATAGGCAGCATTGACTGGTGTTCGTTGATTCTTCCCCTTCTGCGACGACCTTGCCTTCCGCGCTAACGAGGGCGCCTGCGAGCACCGGCGGTATGCCCGAGGCATCGCGAGAGCGGATCTCTGTGCTGCCGCCTGTCGGGCCTGGGCATCACTCAGCGCGGCGCTTCAGTGGATCGGCCTCTCACGCTCCAAGCGCTGTGGCACGCCGGCCGCGGGCCTCTTCCTGGACCAATCAAAGCCCCAGGCCGCCACGAGGCGCCATGCGTTGGTTCGTGGCGGCCGACGGCGCGTACCCTGGATCTATGCCGCTGCTTCACGACAAGGCCCGGACCGACTTCCGTCTCGGGAGGCGGACCGAGGGCATCTTCGGCTTTCTCGACCGCGTCAACCGGCCTGAGCTCGCAGTGGTGCGAGACCTGATGAACGGGTGGTTTGGGCGGTTTCCCGCGGAGGCGCACGCCGATCTTCGGGCGCGGTTCCGCTCAGATGATCCTGGCCAGAGCCTCGGGCCTTCAGGGGGCTCCTCCGCATTTTCGGTGGGTAGCGTCCGGTCTGCGTGAAAAGCTGCGTGGGCGCGCCGCCGCTGAAACGCCTGCTCGCTGATCCCGATCGCCTTCGCCGCCTCGGATCGTCCGGCCCTGCCGAGCAACCGCTCAGCCTCCCGCAACTTCCGGACGATCCGCTCCGGCGTGCGCCTGCGTCGCATCATCGTGGAGTTCCTTCCTCCCCCACGATCCAGGGCGCGAGAGACTCTCACCGGTGACGGACCGATCCTCCGGGGTCAGGCCATAACGCCGCCGACCGATTCCCATGACCTCCCATGCGCGTCCCAATGCGCTCCCGTACAAGCACACGACGACGAGGACCAGAGCGCGCTGCAGCGCCGAACTGCGATCGTTGGCCACCAGGGCTGCGGCGAGACCAAGCTGTACTGAATAGCCCCCAGCTGAGATGGCGGCAAAGACGATATTCAGCTTTCGAGTGGCGAACCCGCGTGAGAAATTTCCGGCCCGCCACGCTCTGGGGATCAAGCGACTTGTGCCTAGCAGGCCGACGAATGCCATCACCAGGCTTGATAGACCAAACACGACAGCGCCTCCGGTCAACGCGAGAATCGAAACGAAGAAGGCGTCGATCAAGGCGAGGAACGCGCTGCCCGCCAGGACGGTCCGGCGCTCCCGAGTCTTGAGATCTGCGTCGTCTGTGTTGGCGACGGTTACGGCGACGAACAGCAGACCAAGGATCGCCGCTGATGCGCCTGAGCTTGCGATGAAGAAGTTGTCGTAGCTGCCGAGCACCAGGAGCACCATACCCGTGCGGCCACCAGACCTACGAGCACATGCCGGCGCACTCGCCTCACGAGACGGACGAGAACGCGATCGCGCGGCATCTAAACGGCGGCCGGCTCGCGCTGCGTAGGGACCGTCGACTCGCCCAGGCGCCGACGCCGCACCGCCGCTGCGGCACCCGCAACCCGTCCTCGCGCCACAGCCGCTGCACCCGCTTGCAATTCACCGACCAGCCCAGCTGGCACAGATCATGGTAGGCGCGACAGTACCCCCACCGCGGACACCCCTCGGAGAACCTGAGCAGCTCGCAAGCGTCGCGTCATCGGCCGCACGCACCGGCTCGCGGCGCTGCATCGAGCGGTGCTGGCCGACCACACGGCATGCCGGCGCCCGCTGACGCCGAGGCGGTCGCGCAGCACCGCGACCGCCCGGCGCCGACGGGCTGGGCCTGCCAGTTTCCGTTCGCCATCCCCTTCAAGGCGACGACCTCGAGCTCCTTGTCGGCCACGATCCGCTTCGCCGTCGCATTCTCGCGCTGCAGCCTCTTCCGCCACTTGGGGTCCTGACGGGGTCAAGGCGGCCACCGAGCCACCGCTGAGGGGATCAGGCGTCAGACTGTGGGTGCTGCGACATTCAGGGAAGGTCGAGATCCCTCGGTGGAACAGGTTCCGGACAGCCAAGCCGTCCCGATCGTCAAGGATCGCCCGAGCCTCGGAGCGGCCAGTTCGGTGGTGCTCGCGTGCGCCATCGCGACACTGATGATCGCGCTAGCGCAGCGGTTGCCCTGCACGCAGAGCGACAGGAACGCACAGGGACAGCTCCAGCTTGCCTGGAGCGGCGACCGACAGTACAGCGATTACTGCTATTCGGACATCATCGCTCTGTACTCGACGGACCGGCTGGATCAGCCGGGGGCGTTCCCGTACCGGACGTCGTGGGTGGGTGCCACCGACGCGTCGGACCCTCAGCGCCAATATGTGGAATATCCGGTGCTCACCGGCATGTTCATGTGGGCCGGCGCACGCGCCGCGCAGGGCTATGAAGATCTCGCGCACGCGGGTGCGCTGCCGGTCCGGCTGCCCGTGACGGTCTACTTCTACGTCGTCGCGGTGGGGCTCGCGTGGTCATGGCTGTTCGTCGTGCACGCTGTCTGGAGGTTGTCGGTGCGAAGGCCTCAGCGGGCTTTGCTGGTTGCGCTCTCGCCACTGGTCATCGCGCAACTGTTCACGAACTTCGACGCTTTCGCGGTCGCGTTCGCGACGGGCGCCATGCTGGCATGGTCGCACCGAAGACCGGTGCTCGCCGGTGTCTTGATCGGACTCGGCACAGCGACGAAGTTCTACCCGGTGCTGCTGCTCGTACCCGCGTTGGTGCTGTGTTTGCGTACGGGCAAGCTCCGGCAGGGACTGCAGGCGGTTGCCGGCGCGGCCGTCAGCTGGGTCGTCGTCAATGCCCCGATCGCGATCCTGTACCCGGCTGGTTGGTCTTATTTCTTCCGCTTCAGCACGATCCGCGGAGCCGGATTCGAGTCCCTGTACAACATCGTCACCTATGTCACCGGATGGGCTCTCGATGCGAACCTCCCGCCAGGCCATGCGCCTACCGTCCTGAACTCGGTCAGCGCGGCGCTGTTCGCGTGCGCGTGTATCGCGATCTGCGGGATCGCATTGACGTGCCCGCGGCGCCCCCGCTTCGCTTCCTTATGCCTGCTGGTGCTCGTGGCGTTCCTGCTCATCAACAAGGTGTACAGCCCGCAGTATTCGCTGTGGCTCGTCCCAGTCGCCGTGCTCGCGCTGCCACGCTGGTGGCTGCTGGTGCCGTGGATGGTTATCGACGCACTGATCTGGGTCCCAACGCTGCTCTTCGAGCGCGGCGTTGCCCATGGCGGGATCGGCGAGCAGCCCTTCCTTGCGGCGGTGCTCGTTCGCGATGCTGCGCTCCTCGTCCTCTGCGCCTTCGTGCTGCGCGACATCTACCGGCCGGCGCGGGATGTCGTGCGTCGAGACGGAGACGACGATCCGTGCGGCGGCGTGTTCGACGGTGCCGCCGATTATGTGACACTCGGCCGCCGCCGTCTCGCGTCAAACGACTCCGGGCGGCCGTCGTTGATCGCTTGAGCCGGGGCGAGCACGACCACCACGCTCACCCCGCTGCCACGAACACCGCTCGCCACCCTCAGCCACACCACAACCTCGCCACGATCCAAGCGTGCTGTTACTTACGCTTCCGGCCATGGAACCGAAGGATCGAGGGTTGCATCTTTCGGGCACGACCCTGCAAGCCTGGCAACCGCAGGAAGGTTCGTTTGGGCACGCCGCGGCCATTCAAGGCGCTCGTTCATCTACTCGCGGCCCGTGTGGGTCGGTCACCGGCCAGGCTGGTCACTGGAGGGGCTGGATGGCGTCCGCGCGGCCGCGTCGCTGTGCCGCGGCTTGGGATACTGCAGGATCGCCTGAGGGATGCGCTCCACGACCATCAGGCGTGGGGGCCCACATATGGTCGGGAACGTCGCTCACGTACGCCCCTCGTGCGGCTGGCAAGTTGGGCTCGACCAACAGCCGATTCGGCTATGGCGCACGAACCCACCAAGAGGGCGCGCTCGGACCTTAACGCCGAGCAGAGCGCGATCTTGCACAACGCCTCGCGTGCGTCTGCCCAGTGGCAGAAGTCGATTGCAAGAACGCGGCCTCGCACGCAGCCATCACAACGAAGATGAAAGGGAGCAGCGCGACCGCTAGCCAGATCGGCATCGCGAGACTCCGCAAGTCGTCCGTGAGTACCGCACGGTGCTCGGTACTCGTCCTTGAGCTCGGCAATGCCGGCAAACGGAATATCGGCGGCCCGATCAGCTCGATCACGACCGGGATTACGTCGAGGTTTGGCGCCCCCACCAGGGCCGCCACGCCCACCGACTGGATGAACGTCTGCCGCAGGAAGCCTCCTCGGCGACGATCTCGCCGTGCTTCTCCTGCCAGTGCAGGACAGGGGCGGTCGCCGACGACCGGCGATTGTTTCCGCTCGGGCTCCGCTTCGGGCCGGCCATCGCTCCCTCGACTTCTCGATCACGAGTATCGCCGGCCCCGCGTGATCGTGAATGCCACAATCTCGATCGCTTCGCACCCTTGACACAGCTTCCCGGCGAGCGGTTCGCCGAGAGTGGATGCCGGCCGACGCTACAACGCTCGAGAAACAGGGGCGCCGACGCCCCGAAACAAGGAGGACGGAGGCTCAGGGCGGCGGGCCGGCCGAGTTCTCGCCGAAGGAGTGCTCAATGCTCAGCGGAGCCGACGAGCTGGCGACTCCAATCGGGGCAAGGGTACCGGACAATACAAGGCGGCGATTACCGACGCCCGAGCCTTCCCTCGGCTTGCCTATCCGTGGGTGACGTAGTACTCCGTCGTGCAAGGCGAGATCCCGGGGGTGCTCTCGATCCCCCAGTTCAGCTCTCCGGCGCCCTTCTGGCCGCTGCCCGGAAACGCGATGGACAGCGTCGCGTCGACTTGCTTATGACCGTCGATCTCGAGGGTCACGGGGCGCGCGGCGAGGCCACCAGACGTGTTGCGTCCCACCCCGACTGTCCACTGCGTGACGCCTCCGACAAACATCACTTCCTTGATCGTGAATTGCCCGCTGACGGTGAATTTCCCGCCCGCGCAGGCCGAGATCGCGTTCATAGTCCCGTGGAGCTTCTCGATCGTCGAGCCCTTGAGAGTGAAACTCGCGGACGCGAGCTCGGACGGCTTGCTCACCGGCGTGAGCTTCCACGTGCCGGCCGCCGGCTTCGCCACGTTCCTCGCCTGGTCGGCAACCGTCGCTGCGACGGCGCCGGCGGGCAGCGCCGCGGCGAGCATCGCGCCCGCAAGGCGCACGAGCACGAGCGAACGACCAACAACGATTGAATGGCGCCTCGAGCGCGAAAAGCGATTGGTGCTCATGAACGGGACAGTACGCGATGTCCACCGCAAGGCGTTCCGCTGGGTTGCCGAGCCACTTCTCCTCCGCGGCGGCTCTCGCGGGAGCGGCCACCGCATCCCGACTGGCCCCAGGTGACGATCGACGCACCTTTGTCCAGCGTTCGCTCGCACCGCAAGCGCGCGATCACCAACCGCTGCGCACGTCCACCGGGGGACCGCCTGCCGTTCCACCCAGGCAGCTCATCACCACGCGCCTCTCCGTGCTGCTGATCCTCGGCCTCATCGGTCGCCTTGTGCTCGCGCGATCGTCGCGTGATCGGGGCCGCGCGCCTGCTGATGACCGCGCTCTACTCCACTGTGCAAGCGCGAGCGTCATCGACGGCTCTGCTGTAGTCGCGTCGTCTCGCGGCCACGGTCGTTGTTGCTCAACAGGCACTACCTCGACCGACTTGCACGGGATCGACCCGACCGAGATGGTCAACGCCGTGCAACCCCACAGTCCATCGAGGCCGGCGACGTCGCGCTCACACAGACGAGCGCTCATCCCACCGCGTCCACTTTCAATGGGTCTTCCCGAGCCTGGTAGAGGGCTCGCTCGGCTTGGCTGGCGGAGCGAAACCTCCGTGAAACCGCCCGTATCGTAGAACGGATGCGCGCACGCGGACGGACACCGAAGGAGCCCAGATGTACGACAGCATCGATCCAAAGCGGTTGGCCCCCTCACGCCGAACCCTCCTGCTCGCCGTAATCCTTGTGAGTGGGGTCGTGGTCGCCGGATGCGGGGGAAGTTCTCCCAGCCCGACCGAGGCGACGGCGGGCGGGACGAGCAAATCGGCCTCGACCGTCGCAGCCGGCGGTGGCGGCGCCAGCTCGGGCTCGACCACGCCAGGCGATGACGGGTCCGGGCCGCTCGCGTTCTCCAAGTGCATGCGTGCCAACGGCGTGCCGAACTTCCCCGACTTGAGCAGCAACGGCATGCGGATCGGGGAACACGGGCAAACGGTGTCGGTGAATGGGGTCTCGTTCAATGCTCCGGCGTTCACTGCCGCTCTACAGAAGTGCGAGCGCTACAGGCCGCATACGTACGGGAGCCCAGCGCAGACCGCGCAGCAAATAAGGCAGGGACTGCAGTTCGCGCGGTGCATGCGCAGCCACGGCGTGCCGAACTTCCCGGATCCTAAGGTCAGCACCGGCCCGGGCGGCAACCAAGAGGCCTACCTGCAAGGGGTCAACATCCAGTCGCCCGCCGTTCAGTCCGCCGCGAACGCCTGCGGCGGCGGACCCAAAGGACCCTGACTAGCGCCGGGTGGGATCGGGCCCATCCAGGTCCTGTCAGCTTTGGGCTCGGCGACAGGGTGTTGTTGGGCGGCTAATCCTTGGCGCTGTGGCGCGTGATCCACGGTCGCCGCGCGGCGACTGTGAGGATGAGGCGCACTCGCCCGCCCGCGAGCTCGCGGGCGCGCTGCGTGATC
Organism: Solirubrobacteraceae bacterium; assembly: GCA_052148275.1. Lineage (GTDB taxonomy): Bacteria > Actinomycetota > Thermoleophilia > Solirubrobacterales > Solirubrobacteraceae > Palsa-465. The sequence continues at coordinate 1,773 of JBKQIR010000295.1, read as the reverse complement.
GCGTAGCCGTGCAACGGACCGTCGATCAGCGCCGCGAGCGGAAGCGAATACCTGTGCGAGAGAAGGCAGGGGCTCGGGCGGGGCTTCAAGCTCCGGTCACACACGTTGCCCGGTCGAAGATGGTGGCTGCTTCGCAGGTGTATCGGTCGATGTCGAACGCTGGGTCGGACAGTCGGCCGGCCGCCGCGTCGATGACCGCCCGGATCGCGATCGCCATCGCATTCGGATCGAAGTCACTTCGGAAATCACCGGCGGCCTGGAAGCGTGTGAGCAGTTCGGCGAGGATGTGGACGCCCCCGTCGCGGTTGCCGTTGCCAGTGAATGGGCTCCTGGCGCCAGCGATCGTCGCGCGTACGATCTCCACGACGGCGCTGAGCTGATTGGGGTTGTCGCGCATGAACTCGAGGTTGGACTCGATGTAGGCGCGCAGCATCTCTGGGCCGGTTGTCTGCGCTTCGATGCGAGGCTGCATGTAGGCCCTCGCCCGTTGGAGAACCTGGCTGACGATCTCGGCGATCAGGTCGTCCTTGCCGGAGAAGTGGTAGCTGATCACACCCTTGCTGATGCCGAGCCGTACCGCGATACGCGAGAGCGAGGCGTTGGCGTACCCAACCTCGGCCAGCGTCTCGATCGCAGCATCCACGATCTGCGCCCGCCTGGCGCTACTCACAAACGTGCGGCTGTCGTCCGTGATTCTTGACCGCATGGCCAAAAATTAGCACGTGGTGTAGCTTTTCTCGACCAGCGGCCAAACCGTTGTTAGCGTTGGCGAAGTGAGCTCGGAGCATGATACGAGGGGGACACCGGAGAGGCGATCCCGTTCGGCGGCTGGCCTGATCGCGCCGGTGCCGCGCGATCGTGCGCTTACGGTTGAGCGTCTGAGCAAGCGCTTCGGTGAACGTGTTGCTTTTGAGGACGTTTCGTTCGAGGTCGGCTACGGCGAGGTGTTCGGCTTCCTGGGCCCCAACGGGGCGGGAAAGACCACGACCGTGCGCACATTGGGCACGCTGATCGCACCAAGTTCGGGGACGGCGACGGTCGCTGGGATTCAGTTGACCGCGGACAACGGCCCGTTGATCCGTGCGCGGATTTCGATCATGCCCGAGTCCCCCGGTCTGTATCAGCGCCTCACGGTGATGGAGAACCTTCAATGCTTCGCCGGGCTCTACGAACTCGACAACGTGCGCGGCCGCATCGACCGGGCGCTGCGGGCGGTGAACCTCGCCGACCGTGCTGGAGATCAATGCGGCGCGTTGTCGAAGGGCCTGCGCCAGCGGGTCGCTCTCGCACGAGCACTGCTCAACGACCCAGCCGTTCTGTTCCTTGACGAGCCGACTTCGGGCCTCGATCCCGTGGCAACGCGCGAGGTCCATGAACTGATCGGCTCTTTGCGCGAGCGCGGGGTGACGATCTTCCTCACCACCCATCGGCTGGAGGAGGCCGAGCGCCTGTGCCACCGGGTCGCGATCCTGGACACGACGCTGCGGCTGTCGGCCAGCCCGACGAGCTGCGCCAGCGACTGTTCAACCAGGCTCTGGAGGTGCGCATCCGCGGCTCGCTCGGGGATCCCGGTTCGGTGTTTGGCGACCTCCCGGGGGTCGATGGGTGGCAGGTGTCTGCGTCCGGCGGCTATGAGCTAACGGTGTCTGCTCAGAAAATAGCCGTGACCCCCAGCAAACATAGATCCACAACAATCCGGTGGCACGGCGTCCGTTTTCATCGCTCGCGGGAGCGGCGCGCACGCGCCGCATGGGTAACTGCTCAGAAAATAGC
>JBKQIR010000294.1:0-22866 GCA_052148275.1 Solirubrobacteraceae bacterium | reverse complement strand
CTAGTGGTTCTCGCCGGGCTCGAAGTAGACGCTGTCGCCGGGGCGGATGATCTCGACCGGGCCGCCGTCGCGCTGGCAAAGACCGACGCCTTCGGTGATGAAGATCGTCTGTCCGAGGGGGTGGGTGTGCCAGGTCGTCCGCGCGCCGGGAGTGAAGTGGACGCTCGCTGCACTGAGTCGCGGTGGCTCAGAGCCCGCGGGGATCATGTCGATGTAGACGTCGCCGGTGAACCAATCCGCCGGGCCTTTTGATGGTGTCGTTGCTGCTGCGGGTGATCTTCATGGTGGGATCCTTTCAATGCGTGGTAGCGGTTGATGCTCAGGCGGCGGCGGGGACGTCGTCGTGAGCGAGGTTGATCGACAGCTCGCGGTAGGCGTCGACCTGCGCGAGCAGATCCTTGGCCTTCAGCTCGGCGGCGCCAACGGCGTCAGCACCCGCGACCCACGGCAGCGGCGGCTGATCCTGATCGGCGATCGTGATCAGCGCTTGGGCGAGTTTGGCGGGGTTCCCTGCCTGCTGGCCGTTCATGCCCCGCCCGGCCTCGTTGGTCTCGGAACTACGCTCCTTGTAGTCCTCGATCGAGATCTCGGCATAGCTCGTCGACGCGGGCTCCAACAACTCGGGTCATCCGGCGACGGCGCGAACACCCGCGTCCTGTTCGCCAGGCGCCGGCGGCGATAGGAGGGTCGCCCCAGCAATGACCCTCTCTTTACATCTCCTCCGGGGCAAGCAACCGCCTACCGGCCGGCCCCTACAGCCTGAGCAGCGTCTTCCTCGCACAGGCCCCAATCGCCGTCCTCGGCGTCCTCGCGATCACGGGCGAGTTCGCCACCGGCTCGATCCGCACCAGCTGCGCCGCCGTCCCCCAGCGCCGGACCCTCCTCACCGCCAAGGCCGTCGACCTCGCTGCGGCGACCGCCGTCGTCGGCATCGCGACGTCGCTCACTGCGTTCTTCCTCGGCCAAGCGCTGATCGGAAACTGCCACCTCGAGGCGCACCTAGGCAACCTGGAGGTCATCAGGGCCGTCATCGGCTTCGTTCTGTACCTCGTTGTCGTCAGCCTGCTCGCGCTTGGCGTCGGCACGCTCATCCCGCACACCGCCGGCGCGATCGCCACCGTCGTCACCCTGCTGGCCGTCCTGCCGCAATTGGCCGACGCACTCCCGGCGTCCTGGAACAACGCCGTCCAGAAATATCTGCCCTCGAACGCTGGTCAGGCGATCATCGGTCACACCAAGTTCACGCCCGCCCACCTGCTCGCCCCGTGGGCGGGCCTCGCGGTTTTCAGCGCCTACGCCGCCATCGCACTGATCGGCGCCGCCGCCAGCCTGCACCGACGCGACCTATGAGCCCCACGCGACCGTGAGACAGCCGCCCAACACAAAGCTTCGAACAATTCGCACCGTCCTGGCGCAGCGGGCACCGCGCACGGGCCAACGCGGGCAGAGTGAGCCAGCCCGTGGCAAGGACAATGGCGCGTGATCGGGCCTGCGCCTGCTTTTGTGCGACGACCAGCACGTCAGCCGTCCTGACCGTGCGCCCTCCTTTGCGCGGGGCGGCGTATCCATTTGAATCAGGTTGAGGCCGGGAAAGGTCGGCGGAAAGCGCGGCTCGGACAGACAGAGGCCGCCGCCGGGTCGGTGGCGTCAGAAGGCACCACACGAGCGCTCAGGCCAGTGCGCGTTCGCCGACGCCGGTCCTCTCGAACCTGAGTTAGATGGATACCCCACTGCGCGGGAAGCAGGGCCCCCCCATCGGTTGGTGTCGATTCGGAGGCCGGCCGCGTTCGTGACCGACGGGTTGATGTGCGCGCCGGAGAGGTGGCCCGTCGCGTAGATCATCACCATGATGATCAGCCCGAACACCAAGCTGATCCCGACCGCGCCGAGCGCGTCGTGGTACTGCTGGTTGGCGATGATTGCGCCGCAGCCCGCGAACACCAGCGCGAATGCGGCGAGGCCCTCGGCCGCGGCGCGGCGCGGCGCGCGCGGTAGCGATTGGTCCATCAGCTCGGACACCGTAAGCTCGTTGCTTGGGCAGCCAGGGTCTGGATGCAGGCTGGCTTGGTGCTGATCAGACCGCCGCGCTGCGGAGCGGCTGGCTGCGGGACCGCTGCGCGCGTTCCCAGCCTTGGCAGGCGATCTGTACCGGATCCCAGGGGGAGGAGAACGGTGGTGTGTAGCTGAGATCGAGGTCTGAGACATCGGCGATCGTCATGCGGTGATAGATCGCCGTTGCGAGCGTGTCGATGCGTTTGGCGACCTGGCCTGTGACGTGTCCGAGGATCTGGCCGCCGAGCAGTTGGCCGCTGTCGCGGTCGCCGACGATCCGTATCTGCAGGGGGTGCGCGCCGGGGTAGTAGGCCTTGTGATCGTCGGTGGTTGTCTGGACGCTGAGCGCGTCGATCCCTTCGGCGCGGGCGGCGCTCTCCCGCAGCCCGGTGGCGGCGATCGCGAGGTCGAAGACCTTGACGACCTGGGTGCCGAGGCTGCCGGCGAACTCGGCGCTGCCCCCGATCGCGTTCTCGCCCGCGACGCGCCCTTGCTTGTGCGCGGTGCTGCCGAGCGGCAGGTACGCGGGCGTGTCGAACAGTTGCCGGTGGGTCTGCACGCAGTCACCCGCGGCCCAGATGTCTGGGAGTCCGGTGCGCATCTGGCGATCGACCGCGATCGCGCCGCCGGCACCCAGGCTCGCTCCGGCGTCCCGCGCCAGGGACGTGTCGGGCCTCACGCCCGCCAACACGAGCACGATCTCACCTTCGGCGCGGACGCCGCCGTCGGCGCTCACGACGAGCCGCTCGCCGCGTGGCTGGATCGAGGTCACGCGCGCCCCGAGCGCACAGCGGACCCCGTGCGCGCGCAGTTCGTCGAGCACGAGCGCTCCGAACTGGGGATCGACCGTGGTCAGCGCGCTGGGTTCCTGCTCGATCAGCGAGACCTCCAGACCCCGTCGGATCAGCGCGTCGGCCATCTCCACGCCGATGTAGCCCGCGCCGACGATCACCGCTGAGCGCGCGCCGTTGCTCAGCGCGTCTTGGATGGCGGCGGCGTCGTCGATCGAGTGCAGTGGGTGTACTCCGGGAAGCTCGATCCCGGGGATCGGCGGGCGCGCCGGCAGTGCGCCGGTCGCGATCACCAGCCGGTCATAATCGATCGCGTCCTGGCGCCCGTCCGGTATGCGCACGATCAGCGCTCGCGTGTTGAGGTCGATCCGTTCGGCGAGCGTCTGGAGCCGCAGGCTCAGTCCAGCGCGTTCGAGCTCCGCGCGTGTGCGGTGCGCAAGCTGGCGTCGGTCGCTGACCTCGCCGCTGAGCCAGTAGGGGATCCCGCAGATCGAGAAGTTCGGGTAGGCGTCGGCGACCACGAGCGTCGGGCGGACGGCCAGATCAAGCTCGTGGGCGCGCAGGCCAGCCGAGATCCCGGCATCGCTGCCACCGACGATCACCAGCCCTAGCGGGTCGGTCATGCCGGCGGCCCGAACGTGTCAGAAGGCACTGCGTGCATCGTTGTCGATCTCCCTGATCGATTGGCGTCGCTGTCGCTAGCCGCGACGGTTGGGGGTGTGTGTTCGCGCAAGCTCGGCGCGAGGATCGGACGCGTAGGGTCCATCCTGCTATTCGGCGGTTAGCTCGAGCAGTTCGCAGTGCTCTTGGCGTAGGCATTCGCGGCTGCGTTTGAGCGCGAGCGTGAGGACGTGGCTGCGGATCGGGACGTCGTCGTAGTCATCCAGGATCTTGTCGGTGCAGCCGCGGATCACCTCCGGCGGGCGGGTATCGCCGAACTCTTTGATCAGCTCGGGTAGCAGCTTTGCCAGCCGCCAGCGGTGCGAGGTCGCGTCGAGCCGGATCGCGTCGATGTTCTCGGTCGCCAGCTGCATGACGCGCTCGTCGATCAGGTCGCGGATCTCGCGAACCTCGTCGATCGGTCTGCCGGCCGGGTCGGGGATGTCCCACGCGTCGACGGTCGTGGGGACGTACGGGCAGACGTCGCCGCAGCCCATCGTGACCGCCCAGTCGGCGTGCAGCTGCATCTCGACCGAGAGCCGCGTCGGCTTGCGGGCGGAGAGGTCGATGTCGAGCTCGCGCATCACCTCGATCACCTCTGGCCACACGTGGCGGGCGGGGTCAGGCCCCGCGGACTCGCTGCGGACATCTGCGGGGGCGTAGCGCTCAAACAGCGCCTGCGCCATCTGCGAGCGCCCAGCGTTGTGGGTACAGACGAACAGCACGTACTTCATCCCTTCATCTCCCTGTTTATTGTTTATGCAGCGGCGACAAACCCCAGTGCGCGGGTCGCGGCTGCCTCCGCGTCCTGCCGGACGCGCTCGATCGATACCTGTGCGCGGCCGGACCGGCCGGCTCGAGCACAACCAACGCGGCCCGCGACAGGCCTCCTGGGTAGGTCGCTGAACACTCACCGGACCGCAGTCCTTGTGAGTGTCTCGAGCAGCTCGCTGACGTGGTGCTGGACGTCGTCTCGGATCACGCGCACGACCTCGAGCGGCTGGCCCGCCGGATCGGCGATCGGCCAATCCCGATAGCGCTTGCCAGGGTAGACGGGACAGGAATCGCCGCAGCCCAGGGTCACGACGACGTCAGCCGCGCGCACGACCTCGTCCGTGAGCGGCTTGGGGAACTCCATCCTGACATCGATCCCGAGCTCGGTCATCGCCTCGACCACGACCGGGTCGATCCGCTCGACCGGGCTGGTGCCGGCCGAGCGCACCGAGATCGTGCCGGTCGAGAGCTCGTGCGCGAGCGCGGCGGCCATCTGGCTGCGCCCCGCGTTGTGCTCGCACACGAACAGCACCTCCGGCAGCGCCTTCGCGACAATCCCCTCGGCCTGCGCGACCGCCGCCAGCCGCTCGCGCGCAAACCGCTCGATCAAGATCGGCAGGAAGTTCGGGCCGACCGTCGGTCGATCCCCGATTCGCTCGAAGGAATCCTGTACGCAGCGAGCAACCGTCTCCGCCGAGAACACGCCGCGGAACTTCCCCGCGAGCCGCCTGCTCGACGCGTCCAGCGCGCCGCGCATCAAAGGGCTCATCTCGGTATGCATCACCAACCTCCAACACAAACGTTCGGCTCAGGATACGCATTGACAAGCATCGGTTCAATCGATATACGTACATCGATGGTTGTCGATCTGGAACTGACCCCGAAGACCAAGCGAGCGCCCGGCGAGCCGTGCTGCGAGCCGGTCGTCTACCCCGACGTCGAACGCGCACAAGCGCAGCGGATGGCGAGCATCGCCAAGGCGATCGGCGATCCCGTCCGCCTGCAGCTGATCGACGTGCTGCGAAAACACGCCGGGAAGGTCTGCGTATGCGAGCTCGTGCCTCTCTTCGACCTCTCCCAATCGACCGTCTCGCACCACCTCAAGGTGCTCCGCCACGCCGGGATCGTCGGCTCCGAACGGGAAGGCCTGTGGGCCTACTACTACGTGATCCCCGACGCGCTCAGCGAACTGTCCACCTGGCTGAGATGACCGACGACCGTGCGGGAGTCCACCCAGGCCTGGCCGTAGCCGTGCGACGCGGCTCACCGCCAGCGATGCATCCCGTCCCGCGGTGCGCCATCGTGCGGACGTGACGTCCTCGGCAGCACTTGGCTATCTCGCGTCGGCGATGCTGATCGGTTGAGGCGCCGCGCACCTCGCACCGACGAGAGCTGTCGTCGCGTCGTTTGGTGAGATCACGCGCGAGAACCGACGCATCCTGATCATGGAGCGGATCGCCGAGGGCCTCACCCACATCTCGCTCGGCGTGCTCGTCGCGCTCACGACTGCCGTCGAAGGCTTCAGCGACCCTGCGACCCAGCTCGCCTACAGGGGTCATCGCCGGCGCGCTTGTGGTCCTCGCGTTGCTCACGGCGGCAACCGGTTCGCGCACAGCGGTCATCTGGTTTCGGATCTTCCCGTTCATCCTCAGCTGCGCTGCCGCGCTCCTGATCGTCGCGAGCATCCAGTAGCGGCGCGATGTGCTTGCCGCGGGCGGCAGCGTCATGTCGCTTTGTGTCGAGCAGCAGACGCCACGCTGCCAGTCGCGCGAGTTCGCGTCCGATACGCCGGGCGCAACCGACTCGGCCGACCCTCGGTCTCGATCAGTGCACACCAGAGCCCAGCCGCTCGCAAGCGCACGCTCTAGCCTCTCGGCCATGACGAGCGAGAAAGGGCAGTTCACGACCGATGAAGCCCGTGCCGCCGGCGAGCGGATCGGGATCGACTGGACGACATCCCGGTTCGATGTCGTGCAGTTCCGGATGGGGATGGACGTCGAACTCGAGCACGGCACCCACGATCTGCAGACCAACGTCACGAACGACGACACGGACGTGACCGCGAAGATCGCACGAGCGCACCTCAACGAGTTCCCGGACTACTACTCCCGGCTGGCCGTTATGGAAGCGGAGGCCGAGGCCTACTGGGACGCCCACGAGGCATAGCACCGACGATGACCGACAACCGCGAGGGATCCGCGCCCTCTGGGAGCGTCGGGCGCATGGCTGCGCTGGGCCGCAGGTCCCCGGCGCCCTCCGCTAGGAGATCTGGCGAACCGCGATTTGACGCGGCGGATGGTCTGATCGGCCCCGGGGCTCAGCCAAGCTCTGCGAGCAGCTGCTGGACGCGGCCAAGGATTTCGTCGCGGGTGGCGCGGACCTCGTCGATCGGGCGGCCCTTGGGGTCGGGTAGTTCCCAGTCGAGGTAGCGCTTGCCGGGGATCACCGGGCAGGCGTCTCCGCAGCCCATCGTGACCACGACGTCGGCCTGCTCGGCGAGCTCGCGGGTGAGTAGCTGCGGGCGCCGGTCGGAGAGGTCGATGCCGAGCTCGCTCATGGCTTCGACGACTTCGGGGTGGACGTGGCCGTTGGGATCGGCGACGCTGCCGGCGGAGATCGCCTGGTGGCGTCCTTGTGCGGCGCGCTCAAACAGCGCGGCGCTCATCTGGGATCGCCCCGCGTTATGCAGGCAGACGAACAGTGCGGTAGCCATATTCAGCGCACCGTAACCGACGCAGCCAGCTCGCGCAGCGCGGCCGTCCCGGCCGGCACATCGGGCTGCCAGCCGACCAGCCACACGCCGTGTGCGGAGAGTCGTTGGACGTGTTCGATGTGCGCCATCTCGCTTGCGGCGCGGGCGCGGAGCGTCGAGTGCGAGGTTCCGCTGCCGGCTAGTGAGAGCGTTGATGATCCAGCCGAACGGTTCGATGCCCGCGCATCTCAGATCGTCCTGCAGGCGCTCGGCTTCGTGCACGGGTGTGGACTCGGCGTGGGTGACCACGAGCATTCTCGCGAACTCGGGGTTGCGGAGCCGCGCGAGCAGTTCTGAGACTTCTGCCGGGACGTTCGCGTTGGTGCGCTTGACCTCTCGCTGGTAGGCCTGGGCGGCGTCGAGCAGCAGCAGCGTGTGGCCGGTCGGTGCGGTATCGAGCACAACGAAGCGCTCCCGGGCGGCATCGACGGTCCGCGCGAACGCGCGGAACACCGCGATCTCCTCGGTGCACGGCGAGCGCAGGTCCTCTTCCAGCAGCGCGCGGCCTTCGTCGTCAAGACCGCTGGCAGCCGCGAGCACCTCGCCCGCGTAGCGGGCCGTCTCGACCGCTGGGTCGATGCGTTCCACCAGCAGCCGATCGGGCGCGGCGTGCGCGAGCGCGTCGGCGAGGTGCGCGGCGGGGTCGGTCGTGGAGAGCGTGACCGCGTGCCCGCGGTCCACCAGCGCGATCGCGATCGCGGCCGCGAGCGTCGTCTTGCCCACGCCGCCCTTGCCCATCGTCATCACCACGCCGCGCCCGGCCGCGTCGAGCGCGTCGATCAGCTCACACAGGCCAGGAAGATCGACCTCTGCGACCTCGCGCCCAGCTGACGCCGGCGCGGCAACACAGCCAGTCAGCTGCCGCAGAGCCCCAAGCCCGGTCACCTCGCAGGCGATCAGACCAACACCGGCCGCCGGCAGCGCCGCGAGCTGTCCCGGCACGCCGGCGAGCGCGGCGGCCTGCCGCTCACTGAACGCGAGCGCCGCCGGGTCATCCCCGGGATCATCCAGCAGCCCGTTGAGGACCAGTCGCTGATTGCCGACCCCGAGCCCCGCGAGCTCCGCGCTCGCGCGAGCGGCCTCGCGCAGCGTGCTGGACTCCGCGCGAGAGACCAGCACCAGTGTGGTCAGGGCCGGGTCGGCGAGCGTCGTGACCGCGGCCGCGTACTGCTCGCGTTGCTGGTCAAGCCCCGCGAGCGGACCAAGGCAGCTCGCACCGGCGGGTGCTGATCGACATATCCGCTCCACGCGCTCGGGAGCGTCAACAGCCGCAGCGTGTGGCCTGTCGGCGCGGTATCGAAGATCACGTGATCGAACGCCGCGGTGTCCTCAGGTGTGGCCAGGACGGCGGTGAACTCGTTGAACGCCGCGATCTCGACCGTGCACGCTCCGGAGAGCTGCTCCTCCATGCTCGCGATCGCAGCCGCCGGCAGCAGCCCGCGGTGCGGGCCGACCGCCCGCTCCTTGAACGCAAGCGCCGCGGCCTCGGGATCGAGGTTCGCGACGAACAGCCCCGCCGCGCCGGGAACCGCTGTCGGCTGCGAGCCGGCATCGACGCCCAGGACGTCGTCGAGGTTGGAGGCGGGGTCGGTGGAGATGATCAGCGTGCGCCTGCCGGCGTCCGCGAGCGCGACCGCCGCAGCCGCCGCGACGGTCGTCTTGCCGACGCCGCCCTTGCCGGTGAAGAACACGTAGCGCGTCCCCCACCCCGTCCAATCAAGGCCTCCGATCAACGCCGGCGCTGAATGCGCGCTCATCAGCAGCACCCAGACGAGCCGCAGCCACACCCGCCCGAGCTCGCAACCGACAGAGAGACAGTCTCGGTCCGGTCTCCAAGCAGCCGTGCGAGCTCAGCGCGTGAGGGGTAGCGACCGTGGATCACGATCTCGCCATCGATGAGCACCGCCGGCAGGGCCCCGTCACCGAACGCGGCGATCAGCCCGGTGACCTTCGGGTTGGCGACAAACGCCTCCGGTTCTGAGGAGAGGTTATGCCGGCTGACCGCCGCACCCTGGCTCTGCGCCCAGCGTAGATCCTCACGGATATCGATCAGCTGCTGGTCCACCGACGGGCCGCACACCCCGGACTGGCAGCACATCGCCGGCTCGAACAGCTCGACCCGGGAAGCGACCCGATCGGCCCCAGGCGTGACCGCGATGACATCAAGCGTCGCCCGCGCCGCTGCAGCCTCGGTCGGGATGCCCGAAGCACCGCGAACGGGGGTGCTGGCGGGCTTGCGGGCACGGATGATCGCCGAGGACGCGTGCTCGTGCACGCGATGGGTCTCCCGGATCTCGATATCGACGAACCCTGCGGCGTGCAGTCCTTCGCGGAGCTGCTCCTCGGTCAGCGCCCCAGCGATGCAACCCGTGTATGCGGCCAGGTCAGCGCGGGTTGCGTCGTCGAGGTCGGGGCCGGCGATCACATCCGAGACGGCGAACCGCCCGCCGGGCCGCAGCACCCGCGCGGCCTCCGCCAGCACTCTGGGCTTATCGCCGGAGAGGTTCAGCACACAGTTGGACACGATCACATCGACGCTGCCGTCAGCAAGCGGGATCTCCTCGATATACCCCTTCACGAACTCGACGTTCTCAACGCCGGCTTGCGCGGCGTTCGCGCGTGCGAGCTCGAGCATCTCATCGGTCATATCCAGCCCGATCGCCTTCCCTCGCCGACCGACACGCCGCGCGCTGATCAGCACATCCGCGCCCGCGCCGGACCCCAGATCGAGCACCGTCTCGCCCTCATGCAGGTCCGCGACCGCGGTCGGAACCCCACACCCCAGCGACGCGGCCACAGCACTGTCGGTCGCGCCATCGGTCTCAGCGCATTCATACAGCGCCGCGCCGAACACCCGCGCCGCATCGGCATCCGTCAACGCGATCGGACCACAACACGACCCCGAGCCCTGCTCAGCGACAGCCCGCGCCGCCGCCGCGTACGTCTCGCGCACCACCTCGCGAATATCCTCAACACCGCTCACGCTCACCGTCCCGGCATCCGCCGGCTGACCCGCCGAGCAGCCGCAACCCTCCTCAACCGGCGCCGAACCGCAGCACGCGTCCTTCTCGGACGGCTCACAACAACTCGCCTGCGCCTCCGGCGAACAGCACGCCAAGGCGGCGTTCGGGTCCTGATCGGTCATCAGCTCAGCCATGCGGTCAGCTCCTTCAAAGCATCTCTCGAAACGGAGTAATAGGCCCACCGGTGACGACGCTCGACCTCGACCAGGCCGGCATCGACGAGCTTCTTCATATGGTGGGAGAGCAACGACTGGTTGATCTCAAACAACGCAATCAGCTCGCACTGGCACACCGGACCCTCGCTACGACCCAACACGTCCACGATCTGCACGCGCAGCGGCTCCGCCAGCGCCTTCGCCACCGCCGCGATCCGGCCGGCATCAAGCCCCAGGTCAAGACCGACAGACGGAGCGCAGCACTGAGCCGCGGCAGGACCCGCGGGAACCGAAATAGTCATATCAACCATGATCGATGTAAGCGTACCATGAGGTACAGCTCATATCAACATTTCTTCATGAGAACGTCGGCTGCCGATCCGCCAAGCGCAGCAGCGCCTCGGATGACGCTCGTGGGGGGCTGCTGCTGCTTGGCCTCGTCGAGCAGCAGGGGGACCGGCGTCCTCCTCTGCAGCGGACGGCGCTACTTCACCCCTGGTGACAGCTTCCTTACCAGCGGTGGTGCAGCTGGGCAGGCGACAGCGGCAAGGGCGTGGGGTGTCGGAGCGTCTGACGGCGCCGTCCGAGATAGCGATCGTCGCAGCGCGGTGGTGCACTGCGCGGTGCGGTCAACCGGGGCTCATGTGACGTGTTCGATCGCGCGCTCGATCTCGCTGTAGCTCGAGGTTCCAGTCACGGCGTCGACCTGTTGCTCGCCTTTTGGGCCTTCTATGAGGACCGTAGGAGTGCCCTGGAGGCCGGCGGCGCTGGCGTCCGTCTCGTCGGCCTGGACCTGGGCGAGCAGGTCGGGGTCCTTCTGGTCGGCCTGCCATTCGCTGATGTTCAGCCCGGGGACCTGCGCGGCGAGCTCATTGAGGAACTTCTGGGTCACGTACCCGCTGCCCTCCGCGCCTTGCTCCTGGTAGAAGAGCTCGGTGTAGTACCAGAACTTGTGCTGGCGCCCGGCGGACAGCGCCGCGACCTGCTGGGTCTTGAACAGGCTCTGGCCGGCGTCGCTGCAGGTAGCCGTGCAGAACGAGCGGTACTGGATCTTCACCTGCCCGTCCTTGACCTGGTGGGAGATCAGCTGCGGCAGCGCGCCGCCGTCCTGTCCGGTGGTGAACGCCGCGCAGACCGAGCACTCGAGGTCGCCGTAGTAGATCGTCGTGATCGGGGCCTTTGGGTTCCCCAGCTGCGCGCCCGATTGCGGGATCCCCGCCAGCTCGGCGTCGATCAGCTTCTCGGTCGCCTTCTGCTTGTTACCGGTCTGCAAGCCGGTCGGGGCACTCCCACGGCTCCCGATCGCGATCACCACAACGACGAAGACCACGACGCCAACCGCGACACCGCCGAGCGTCCGCAAGCGGCGGTTGCGCCGTTCGCGCTCGGCGCGAGCCTGCTCCTGGACGAGCCGGCGCTGACGCGCCTGCTGTTTCTGTTCCCTACGGGATGCCATCTGGACTAAGGGCTCTGCTGCTGATTTCAGCGGGTGGGTTGTATAGGGATGAATGCCGCGCCACGGCTTGGTTTCTGGCTTCTTCACGACCTGAACTTGGAGGAGCGGGAACGGCGAGCGCGATATTCGCTTGCGCCCGTGCATCGTCTGGGCGACGGGGAAGCGGTTTGGCTCGGCTGTGCAGACCAGATCGCGGCCGGCGTAGCGGCGGCGCGAGCCGTCGCTGTCCAGACCCGCGGCCATGCTAAGCCCGGCTCCTCCAGCACGCGAACGTTGACGGTCGTCTGCACAGGCAGGTCAATCGAGACGGTCACCAGGCAGCCGGCTTCGGCCTTTGCGACGAGAGCCCGCGCAGCGTCTTGGTGACCGTCGTCGGTCGCCAGCTCGACTGTCTGTTCGATTCGCACGAACCCGAAGCGGCCGTCGGGCCGACGTCCGACGACGCCGTCATCGGCGCGCAGTGGCGCGCCGACCGCCGTCCCAGACGATCTCGACCGCGAAGCGGAACTCTCGATGGCGAACCTGTGATGCCATGTCTGCTCTCCTACCGCAACCTGGGCTCAGATGTGAGAGCGGGAGATCCGCACGCTGTCCGTCCGAGGATCTAGCTCGAGGACGCGGCTGCCGCGCTCCGCGGGACGCGCCGCGATCGAGCGCTGGTCGAGTGCGCCGCGCGGTTGCGGGTGGCCAGGTCAGCTCTGGGCGGCTCGGTTCACGACGGTTGCTAGACGTTGCCTGACCTCGGTCGCGGTCGCTTGCAGTTCGTCGTTGCCGACGATCGAGAGCATCCGTTCGGCGTCGACGGCGGCGATGTGGGTCTGGGACTGCTGCTGGTAGACGACGACGTTGCACGGCAGCAGTACGCCGAGCTCTGGTTCGGCCTGGAGCGCGGCGTGGGCGAGTTTCGGGTTGCACGCACCGAGGATCAGGTAGGGGTCGCGGTCGATGCCGAGCTTTTGCTTGAGCGTTGCCTGCACGTCGATCTCGCACAGCACGCCGAACCCCTCCTGCGCGAGTTCCTCGCGCACCCGGGCGACCGCCTCGCCGAAGCGCAGGGCCGTGGTGGTGCTCAGGCTGTAGTTGCTGTGAGTTGTGGGCATGCTTGTTCGAGTTCCTTTCGTTTCGCGATCGCCGCTTTCGCGCGCTGCTGCTCGGCGTCGGCGGGGTCGGTGAAGTGTTCGTCGAGATAGCTGAGGATCGCGGTCTCGCCGCCGATGCTCTCGCCGTCGGCGACGAGCACGGGGATCGTCGTGTGGCCGGTGGCCGCTTGCAGCTGCGCTCGCAGCTCGCTGCGGACGGGCACTTGATGGATGGTGTAGGTGATGCCGAGTTCGGTCAGGCGTTGGCGCACGCGGTGCGACGCCGGGCACCATTCGGTCTGCCAGAGCTCGCGACTGGTCGATGTCATTGGTGTTTCCCCTCGCTCATGAGTGGCCGAATTTGACGTTGGGGAGGATCCGGCGCAGCCACCGTGGGAGGTACCAGGCGGAGCGGCCCATCAGCCGCAGCAGCACCGGGACGAGCAGCAGTCTGACGAGGGCGGCGTCGAGCAGCACGGCGACGCCGAGGATCACGCCCATCTCCTTGGGGGGCAGCGGTCCCGAGAGCGCGAAGGTGAAGAACACCGCGACCATCACGGCGCCGGCGGCGAAGATCACGCGGCCGGAGTGCGCGACGGCGCCGATCATCGCGGCGCGGGGGTCGCCGGTGCGGTCCCAGTGCTCCTTGGCGCTTGAGAGCAGGAACACGGTGTAGTCCATCGAGATCGCGAAGATCATCGCGAAGAAGAACACCGGCCCCCAGGCATCGAGGAAGCCCTGCGGCGTGAACCCGAGCAGCGAGTGTGCGGCGCCGTCCTGGAAGACCCATTTCGCGACCCCGAACGCGGCGCCGGTCGCCAGAAGGTTGGTCAGCACACCGACGGCGGCGATCAGCGGTGCCTGCAACGCGATCAGCAGCAGCACGAACCCGAGCGCCATGACCACCCCGATGACGAGCGGGGTCGTGGTCGACAGCGCGCTCTGGAGATCGTGGTTCTCAGCGACCGCGCCGCCTACCAGCGACCCGACGGGCAGGCTGGCGCGCAGTCGGTCGACCGTCTGCCCGACAGCCGGATTGGAGGGGCCTTGCTTGGGGATCGCGTTGATCAGCGCGTAGCCGTCGTTGGTCTGGGTCGGCATCAGCGCGGCGATGCCCTTGTCCTGCGTGGCGATCCGCGCTGCCGCCGCCGCGTCGGCGACGGGGGTGAGGATCTGTAGCGGCCCGGTGGCGCCGGGTCCGAACGCTGCCTGTACCTGTTGGTAGCCGATGTAGGAGGAGTCGTTCGTGGGGACGACCTTGATCGAGGGCATCGAGGTCCGCAGCTGCGTGACGGGGATCGCGAGTCCCAGCAGGATCGCGAGTGCGACGACGCCGTGGCGTAGCGGCTGGCGCCACAGACGCTCGCCCCATTTTTGAAACCAGGGCGAGGCGTGCTCGCCGGAGTGCGCCCAGGGCAGCGCGAGCTTGTCGACCTTCGGTCCGATCCGGGCTAGCACGGCGGGCAGCAGGGTGAGCGTCGCGGCGAGCACGAAGATCACCGCGAGCATGATCCCGAGGCTCATCGAGCGGAACGCGGGGCTGGGGACGAGCATCACCGCGGTCAGGGAGACCAGCACGGTGACGCCGCTGAACAGCACCGCCTTGCCGGCGGTGTCCATCGCCACGGCGGTGGCGTCCGCTGGGGAGAGGCGGTGGCCGAACAGCGCTCCGCGGAAGCGGTGCACGATGAACAGCGCGTAGTCGATCCCGAGCGCGAGCGCGAACATCAGCGCGAAGTTCATCGCCCAGATCGAGATCGGGAACAGCTTCGTGCCGAGGTACAGCATGCCGGCGGCGGACACGAGGCCGACCATCGTCAGCATCAGCGGCAGTCCGGCGGCGACCAGCGACCCGAACGCCAGCAGCAGGATCCCGAGCGTCACCGGCCACGAGATGACCTCTGATTTCAGCATCGCGGAGCGGTTGGCGGCGTTGAAGTCCGACCACATGCCAGACGCGCCGGTCAGATGTACCTGCACGCCGCCGGCCGATAGGGCGGCGAGCTTGCCCTTGATGTCATCGGCGGCCTTGACCATGCCGTTGGAGCTCAAAGCCGCGCCGGCTTGGACGATCGCGGTGTGCCCATCACGGGAGATCGACACGCCCGCCGCGGGCGCGATCACGCTCTTGACCGCATTGTCGGCGCGCAGCGTGCGCTCCACGCGAGCCAGCACGGTCTTGAACGCCGGGTCGGCGACCGTCGTGGCCGGGGAGTAGACGACGGTCATCAGCGCGTAGCTCGAGAGGCCCTGGAAGTCGCGGTTGATCAGCGCTCGCGCCTGCACCGACTGCGAGCCGGTGGTCTCCCAGCCCGCGCCCGACAGCGCGGTCTCGACGCGCGGCGCGAAGAACCCAAGCACCAGCGCGATGAAGACCCAGGCGAGGAGCACCTGCCGGAAGTGGGTCGCGGTGTAGCGCCCCAGCCGCCCGATAGGGCCGACGTTCGGGGCGTGCGGGTAATCGTCGGCCGGTGATTGCGGGGCCAGCGTCGGGTGGGGATCAACGACGGCCATCAGACGGTCACCCCCTCGACGGTTTGCGCTTGCGTGCCGGCGATCCGATCGACGGCCGCCACGAGCTGCTCGGCGCTGATCACGCCGGCCTGGGCGGCGACCGGCTCGCCGTCGCGCAGCACGATCAGGGTCGGGATCGAGCGGATCGCGTAGCGGGCGGCGATCGCCGGTTCGGCGTCGACGTCGACCTTCGCGAAGTGGTATTGCGGGCGCTGCTGGGCGGCCCTCTCGAACTGGGGCGCCATCGCGCGGCACGGTCCGCACCAGCCCGCCCAGAAATCGATCACGGTGATGCCGTGGGCGACCGCTTCGGCGAAGGTCTCGTCGGTGAGGTGCTGGACGCTGTCGGTCATGGTGTCGGCTCCTTGATCGTGGAGAGCTGCGGTGAGAGAACGAGCGCGCCGCGTGTGCAACCGCACTCAACATCTCCACAACTGTATGCTCGTGAACTTGCCCAGAACATACCACACCCTCGCCCGTTGTCAACTACACAACCGTGGGCTTGTGTTATTCTTGGTTTATGGCGAAACTCCCTTCGACGCCACACTTGTTGCCCGAGCCGCTGATTGAGCTGGTCGCGCAGCGCTTTCGTGTTCTCGGCGAGCCGATGCGGATCAAGCTGCTGGATCGACTGCGTGAGGGTGACGCGACGGTCGGCGAGCTTCACGAGGCGCTCGGCGCCTCCCAGCAGAACGTCTCAAAGCATCTCGGCGTCCTGCACGCCGCAGGCATCGTCGCCCGTGCCAAGGACGGCAACCACGCGCGCTATTCGATCAGCGACCCGAGCGTGTTCGAACTCTGCGACCAGGTCTGCGGCAGCGTTCGTCGGCAGGTGTCCGAGCTCGAAGAGCTCCTACAGTCCGGCTGACCGGCGCATTCATTCACGCATCCCGCTCCGCGGGGTGACATCGAGCTCTCAGCCGGTTGTTCGACGGCTGGATGCAATCGATTGCGCCCCGCTGTCCTTGAATCAGGCTGCGCGCGGTGCCGGCGGCGTTGACCGCCGCAAGGCAGGCAGAGGTCGGGGGATCTCGGCCCTTCGAACTGCACGGGATCACCAGGCGAGCGCCGTAAGCCCGTGCGTGTTACGAGCATCGGAGCATTTGTGAGGATCCGACCAGCTCCGGGGGTGGTTGGTAGCGAGCTCGGGCGGGCGGCTACCGCCGGCTTGTCGCGGCGTCGTGATCGTGGGTCGTGGTGTCGTCTTGTTGGTGACGGGGCGCCGCGCCGAGCTCGGTCAGTAGCGTCCGGACGCGGTGTTCGATATCGGCGCGTACGCAGCGTATCTCGCTGATTGGGGCGCCGATCGGGTCGCCGACTCGCCAGTCGTCGTGTCTGACTCCTTCTGGCAGATCGATCACGCCGACGCTGTGGCCCATCGTCACGATCACGTCCGCGGCGCGGAGCACCTCGTCGGTGACCGGGCGCGCGAATGCCTCGTCGGGGTCGATGCCGAGTTCGGCGATCACGGCGCGCACGTTGGGGTCGATTTGGCCGTGGACTGCGGTCCCGGCGGAATGCACGCACACGCGGTTCTCCGACAGCAGGGTTGTGAGCGCGGCTGCGATCTGGCCGCGTCCCCCGCCGCTCAGGCTCACGAACACGACATCCCAGCTTTCCCGGGCGTCGTGAGCCTCGGCGCGCTTGATCGCGTTGAGACGTTCGCGCGCGAATCGGTACGCCATCAGCGGGACGTAGTCGAACACGGTGGCGCCTTCGACGATTCGCTGCACGGAATCGTTCATGACCTCCTGGATCTGCGGACGGTCGAACGTGCCGTCGAACTCGGCGCACAGATGTTTGACCATCCAGTCGATCTGTTGCTTGATGGCCGGGCTGAGCGAACTGCTCATGACTGAACCTCCCTAAATTGGAGCATTTGGATGGGTCCACGACTGATGGTTGGAGGGATCGCGACGCGTGAGCTCAACCGCAGCGGGTGAAGGCCTGGTCGCCGTGTTGCGGGTGATCGGAGCATCGAGGGCGTTGGCTCGCCTTGAGCTGCTGGCGCTGCTGCGATGTCCGCCTCCGCTGATTGCGGTCACCGCGCTCCTGCCCAGCAGCAGCATGAGACCGACAGCGAGCGCAAGCGATCCGAGCGCGGCGAGCGTCACGCTGAGGCCGTGGGCGGCGGCGGCGTGCGTGGTGGGAACGCCGGCTGCTCCCGCGATCGCGCTGTAGAGCGCGCCGGCGAGCGCGACGCCGAGTGCGGTGCCCATCCCGCGGGTCATGTTGAGCACGCCGCTGATGACCCCGGCGTGGCCTGGGGGCGAGGCGGACATGATCGTCGCGTTGTTGGCGGGCGTGAACGCGCCAAGACCGAGGCCCGTGAGAGCAAGACCCGCGAGCAGCCCCGTGATGCCATGCCAGACGGCGATCTCGAGCAACCCAGCCGCAGTCAGGAGCATGCCGCCGCCCGTGAGCGGGCGATCGCCCGTGCGGCTCAGCAACCGCCCCGCGACCGGAGCGGCGATCCCGATCGCGACCGGAAGCACCGACAGCTGCAGCCCGACCAGCGCGAAGCCGACATGCTTGGCTGACAGGTAGTAGGGCACGACGAACAGCGTCCCGAACAGCACCAGGTAGCTGATGAGCCCGCTGCTGAGGCCGACCGAGAGCGCCGGACGGCGCAACATCGAGAGCTCGATCAGCGGCGCATCGACGCGACGCTCACGTCGCACGAACCCGACAGCAGCCAGCACTCCGATGGCGAGCGCCGCCAGCAGCAGCGGGCTGCCATAGCCCGCGCGGCTGCCCAGCGAGAGGTACACCAGCGGCCCGGCGGCCCCAAGCGCGAGCAGCACGGCACCAAGCTGATCGCCAGCCCCGGCTGCCCGCCGCGAGCGGCTGCGCGGCAACAGAAACCAGCCGAGCGCGAGTCCGATCGCGCCGGCCGGAAGGTTCACGAGAAAGATCAATCGCCACCCGCCGAGCGCCAGCAACGCTCCCCCGACCACCGGTCCGAGCGCCAGACCCAACGCCTGAGCGGTGCCCTGCACGCCGATCCCCCGCCCGAGCAACCGGCGGGGCATCGCCTCGGCGATCAGCGCGACACTGTTGGCCTGCAACATCGCCGCCCCGACAGCCTGCAGCACCCGCGCGGCGACCAGCACGGGCAGCGTCGGCGCGAGGCCGCACAGCACCGAACCGGCCGTGAACACCCCAAACCCGTAGACGTAGAGGAGCTTGCGTCCGACCGCGTCCGCGAGCCGCCCGACGGTCGCGACACTCGCCACAAGCACGAGCAGATACGCAAGCGCAACCCATTCGACCGCGCCGACGCTCGCGTGCAGATCCCGCCCCAGGCGCGACAGCGCGAGCGTCACGATGCTCGCATCGAGCTGCCCCATGAACGCACCGACGCAGACGGTGCCGACCACATACCAGTGCGCATGCGGGCTCTCACGCACCGAGCGCGGCCTGCGCGGCTCGCTCAACAGCACATGCCACAGCGACCCGGGCGCGCAACGAGCATCCAGCAAGCGGCTCACACGCCCATTCCAGCGCCTTCCCCACCATAGGTCAAAGACGAAAAGTCGATAGCATCGACTGTGATTCCCTATGGATGACCGTCGGCTCCGTTACTTTCTCGCGGTCGTGGACGAGGGCAGCGTCACGCGCGCCGCACAGCGGCTGCGAGTCGCGCAGCCGTCGCTCTCACAGACGCTGCGCGCCCTGGAGAGCGAACTCGACGTCGAGCTGTTCCACCGTGTTGGCCGCGGCGTTCGACTATCGACCGCAGGCGAGACGCTGGTCGGTCCCGCCCGTCAGATCTTGCGAGCGATCGACGATGCCCGCACCGCGATCAGCGGTGTCGTCGAGCTACGAACCGGCACACTCGAGATCGCCGCGCTCGCGACGCTCGCGGTCGACCCGATGGCCGCGCTGATCGGCCGCTTCCGCGAACACCACCCAGGGATACAGGTCCGAGTGCTCGAACCCGAAAGCGCCGACGGTGTCAGAGCGCTGGTCGGCGACGGCGCGTGCGAGCTCGGCGCCGCGCACCTCCCCCTGCCGGGCGACCAACTGACCGCCCTTCCCCTCGGCGAGCAAGAGCTGTTGTTCGTATTCCCACCGCACGCCGCGCCCGCAAACGAACGCCCGGTCGGAGCTCGCGAGCTGGCCCGGACCCCGCTGGTCGTCAGCCCGCCCGGCACCTCGACCCGAATGTTGCTCGAGCAGGCGCTCGCCGCTGTCGGCGTCACACCACAGATCGCTGTGCAAACCGCCCGAGAAGCGATCGTGGCGCTCGTGCTCGCCGGCGCCGGCGCTGCCCTGCTACCCACCCCGCTCGCGCGCGAGGCGCAACGACGCGGCGCGATCGCGCGCAGCGCCCAGCCCGCGATCACCCGTACGGTAGGTCTCATCCATCGTCAAGGCCCCGCTCTCGGCAGCAGCCCGCGCATTCCTCGCGCTCGCCACCAACGGCGCCTGAACCCACGCCCCGCCCGAGCGCCGGGTTCGAGGCGGACGGCCGCTGCGCTGATCGTGGATGCCCCGGTGCTCGCCGGCGGGATTGTGGTGATCGCGTGGTGTTCGGCGCGATCTGGCCGTCGTCGACCGGTTGGTGCATCGAGTTCGGGCGGATCCGAGACCTCGGCGATCGATCGGCCGCCGCTGGCTACGGAGCTGGACGATCCCGGCCTGGCGCGCGACCGCACGGCGCTGGTGTGGACGCGCTCAACGCGTCCCGGCTCTCGCCGCAATTAGTCTGCGAGACCCAAAGCTTGCGTTGTTGCGGCAGGCAGAACGCTGTCTGACACGGCCGATCGTGGGCGAACGGAGATGCGGCGTTGTCGTCGAGCCTCTAGAGCTGGTCGGGCAGCTCGAGCTTCATCACGGTGTGTAGGCGATCACGCAGATCCGGCGAGAGCTCGGCCACCTCGCCTTTTGAGAGCGCAGCGCGAATGCCTGTGAGGGCCTGAACTAGTGGCGGGCACTCTCGGCAGTTGCGCAAGTGTTCCTCGACCTGTGCTTGTGCGCCGGAGCTCAGCAGCCCGTCGAGGTAGGCCGAGGCAGCACGGCGCGCCGTCATGCAGCTCAGCGGCGGGTCGATCTTACGAGGATCACGGTCGGCCTGAGCGAGGGCTTGCGCGAGCGCAAGCCGCGAGCGCTGGATCCGCTTGTGCGCGGCCTCGGTCGAACAGCCAAGGATCCTTGAAACCTCGGCCGCGGACCATCCCTCACCGTCGTGCAGCGCGACTGCCGCCCGGTCTCCAACCGACAATCTCGCGAGCGCGGCGCGGAGTTCGTGCTCCTGCTCGGCGCGCGCGATGATCGCCTGCGGATCGTCAACCGCGAAGCTCAGCAGGTCGCCGAGGTCATCATCGGGCTCGAAGGCGATCAGCGCGTCACGGCGAGCCAGGTCGCGCACACGGTTGAGCAGGATCTGACGTAGCCATGCGCCCGTCGCTGCCTGCTCGCGGAGCGCGCCGGAGGCGCGCCACGCTCGCTCGAAGGTGTCTTGCACCAGGTCGTCAGGATCGGTTCCGGTTGGCGTGAGACGTCGCGCGAGACGCGCGAGCGCCGCGCCGTGCGCATGGATCAGCTCTTCGAACGCCTCGATCTCCATCGCCCGCAGTGTGCCGACAGTCCTCCCGCGATGTCCAGTTTCACGCCGTCGCTCGTCTAACAGGTAGGACCCACATTCCGCACAGCACCGAAAGAGAGCCATCATGTTTGTCGAATTCATGCGCAGTACGTCCGGGCGCGCCGCGCGGATCCTCGCTGGCGCAGCAATCGTCGCCGTCGGACTGGCAGCCGTCCGCGGCCCGGCGGGCGTGGTGATCGCGGTCGTGGGACTGGTTCCGATCGCAGCGGGCGTCTTTAACTTCTGCCTGTTCGCGCCCCTGCTCGGCATGGACCTCAACGGACGCAAAAGGACAGCCCATTGAAAACCAAGAGATCACGGCAGCGGACCGGGGGCGAAACGGCGAGAAGCGTCCCGGCTGGCGAGGCATGGGCACTTGTGCAGCATGGCGAGGCGGAGATCCTCGACCTGCGAACAAAACTCGAACGTCGCCGGTACGGCTGGCCTCCAGGCTCCACACGGGTCTCGCTGTTGCGCCACAGTCTGCGCCCCGCGGCCCCGCGACGATCTACCTCTGCCAGCATGCCAACCGCTCGAAGCTGACCCTGCACCGCGGAGCCGCCGAGATCACCGATGGGTGGAATGGCTGGCTCGATGCCGGCCTGCCCATCGACCGCGATTGATGGCCGACCCCTATCGCTCGCCGTCAAGCTCGGAAGATCGACGCTCGGGTGCTCACCAAACCAGCTCGCTTGCTTGCTCGTCTGGTTCGTTGTTGGGATCATCGCGGCATCCGGGTGTCGTGCGGGCGAGGAGGTAACGATGAGCCGCATCGAGCTTGAGCCGGTCGATCACGTGCAGATCACGATCCTGATGGATAACGTGACCGACCCGCTGCTGGTCGATCAGGAGGCGGTCGCACGGATGAACTGGCCAAAAGCCTTGCTGGGTGAGCTTCCGAGGGCAGCCGCGGGTGTGAGTCCCGATAGCGGCGTGCCCGACGCGCTGATCGCCGAGCCTGGCTTCTCGGCGCTCGTGCGGATCGAGAAGGCCGGTCGCAAGCGAACGCTGCTGTTCGATACCGGCGTATCTCCGAACGGGATGGTCGAGAACATGCGCCGGCTCGGGATCGACCCGGGCGAGGTCGAGGTGATCGTGCTCAGTCACGGCCACTGGGACCACGTCACCGGGATGGAAGGCCTTGTCCGGGTTCTCGGACGCACGCGCCTGCCGGTGATGATCCATCCAGAGTTCTGGAGCCACCGCCGGATCAGCTTTCCAGGACTCGAGCCGGCGCAGTTCCCATCTACCAGCCGCGCTGCGCTGCAGGAGATGGGATTCGCGATTGTCGAGGAGCGCCAGCCCTCCTTTCTGCTCGACGGAGCTGTGCTGATCACCGGAGAGGTCGATCGCACGACGGTATTCGAGACGGGGTTCCACGGACATCAGGCGCTGCGCGATGGCAGCTGGCAGCCAGACCCTCTGATCCTCGATGATCAGGCACTCGTCGTCCGGCTCAGAGACCGTGGATTGGTGATTCTGAGCGGCTGCGGTCACGCGGGCATTGTCAACACCGTGCGGTACGCGCGTCGCCTGACCGGACACGATGCGGTCGCGGCGATCGTCGGTGGCTTTCACCTCAGCGGTCCGATGTTCGAGCCAATCATCGAGCCCACCGTCGAAGCGCTCGCCGAGCTCTCGCCCTCGCTTCTGATGCCTGCTCACTGCACCGGGTGGAAAGCGAGCCATAGGCTTGCCGCGCGGTTCCCGGACGCGTTCGTGATGGGGACGGTCGGTACCACGATCACGCTCTGACTGCCGCGACCCTGCTGCTGGGTAGACGCGGGAGGATGCTGAGCTGGGCGAGCGGTTGGGCGATGCTGATGCCCCGGGGGGAAGTCGCGATGCCGCCGTCTAAACGTAAAACCCGGCTTTCCGAACCAAACTTCTCGTCGGCCCAACCTCCGCTCGTGGTCGTCGGCGAGTTCCGCTTGGACGTGTAGCGCCTCGCGTCGTCTGTTGGCGATGGGGCCTTGCTGACCGAGCAAGCGGTCGTGGGTCGCGTCCTCGAGGTGGGTCA
>JBKQIR010000293.1:0-3129 GCA_052148275.1 Solirubrobacteraceae bacterium | reverse complement strand
CTGTTCGGGGAAACCGCCGATGCTCCTTCAGAGCGGCTGCATTAACGCCTGCTCAGAGCCTCAAACCAGAGCCCTGCCCCGACAGGCCGCCGCCGCCACTTCCACCCCGAAAAGTGCGAAACCCGAGGAGCTTGAGATCCGCGATGAAAGCTGTCCGGTCCGGACCCGGCCACTGCCGCACAACAAAGCTGATGCCTGGGGCGGGCAGACCGGGAAGCGGGCCCTGCGTTACGAATCCGCCGCTCAGCGGCCCGGCCGCCGAAACGACGTCGATCGGCTGCTGCGCCCGCGCTCCAGCAACACCGGTGACCAACACGACGACCGCTAAGAGTTGACCGCGCGCCACAGCACCCAACGCAAGCAGACCTTACACCAACCTTCACCGACCGCCACCATGTTCACATGAGGGTTACGCCACCCAAAATGAAGCGCACCGCGGGGAGGCTGGCGGCACGTGGAAGCGCCGAGTTGTTGTCACTCGCGGCGGCACGGGGCAGCCCGTGTGACGCGGGAGCCTCGATACCGCTCGATTCCACCGCCACGCCGTCGTGACATCCCAAACCGCGGTCTTGACGGAGCAACCGCACGTGGACGCGCGGCGGTTCAGGAGTCCCCGGTGATGGTTGCCGTCGCTGCGAACAGGCCCGCTGGTTGGTTGGCGAGCCAGTCGTCCCAAAGGATGATCGCGTGACCGTGGTCATCGATCGCGGTCGCGAGCTGGCCTCCGTCGAGTCGGTTCGTCCCAGGGGCGATCAGGACGGGCCGGCTCGGACTGTTAGGCGCTCCCAGTGCGGCGTGAAGCGAATACGAGGTCGCCGTGATGAGGCCGACGGGCGCGTCAAACCAAGCAAGCAGGTAGTCGCCGTTGGGCGCACCTGCTACCACCGGCGAGCCGACCGTCCGGCGATCGAACACGCTTGGTCGCGTGAAGCTCGTTGAGCCGGCGGTGAGTCGCGAGAGTGCGAGGTCCTTCACCGGAATGCCGCCGACATTGAACACCGCAACCGCGCCATTCTCGCCGACCGCCGCGGCGACCGCGTGGGCGCCGGTGGCAAACGTCGTGGATGCGACGAACGGGCGGCCGTCACGGCTGACGGCGGCTTGCAGCCCGTCAGAAGCCGGGTCGTAGAGACCGACGAACACCGCTGCGGTGCCCCCATCGCTGAGCGTCACGTGCACTTCCCCGTACTGGCCGCTGAGCTGATGGCGGAACGCGACCGTCAGCCGCGGCCCGCAGCGCCCATCGCGATCGCAAAACTCCGCGCTCACACGCGGTCGATTGCCGAACGGAGCCCCCGAATTGGTCCACGCCGCCACGAGCTCGCCGCGGTCGTTGACCGCGACCTTGACGTCGTCCAGCGGAGATCCGAGATCCGCGACGGTGATGACCGGCCCGAGCCCTCTCGCGGGGCTGAGCGTCGCGTAGCGCAGCGCGGGAGCGCTGTGCACGCCGTACTGAAGCCAGACCGCCGCGACCGGTCCGCCACCACCGGCCACAAGCCCCTGCAGCTGCGCACCATCAGGGATCCCGAGCGCCCGTGGACGAGAGAACACGCCGCCGCTACCGATCGACAACATCCACCGAAACGCCGTGCCTTGCGGCCAGACAAGATACTCGACCCCACTGCCGGACACCGCAATGAAAGGAGGCTCGCGAATATCCGCCCCGACCGCGCTGATCTGTGTCGGCGCTCCCAACGGTCCCGGCAGCGTGCCCGTCGCGGCCATCACCTGCCAGTCTGAGAAGGACGTCGGAGGGCACGACAGTCCCGGGCCGCCAACACAGACGACCGGCGGAGTCCCCGCCATCCAAACCACCACAGCACGACCGCTGCCCGACACGGCAACCTGTGGATCGCCCACATACACGAGAGGTGAGACAATCACGGCGGGCGCAGACCACGAACCGACCGCCCGCGCCGAAGCGACAGCGGCTCCCGCCACACCCGCCAACAGCATGACGACGCACCCCACCACGATCACGACACGCCACCGCACCACCGCGATCATCTCAGACCATCCGCCCTCACTTGCGGCTCGCGCGTGAACGAACCCGGAGAAGGTCCAGATGACTATCCGCACAAGATCGCAAGTGCGGCATCGCGATCGTGATGGCAACTCGGTCACTCTTTGGCATGCGGGACTCGGCGCTGCCCTCAACGCCCAGGGCTCCATATCGCCCGCGCAAACCTAGCTCGATCGCCGACACGCCCGACAACGGCACGCAGCTAAGACGGCAGCGCCAAAGCCGCCCACCATTCGAACCGACGCACACCGCTCGCTACCACGTGCGAAGCGTGGGCCAAGGCGAACATCAGCAGACCCGTCGACCGAAAGCACCGACATCGGCATCGCAAGCGACGTCGTCGCAACTGGCGCCAAGCACCGGCGCGGATTCCGGCGCCGTTGAGGTCGACGAGACCGGCACCGTTGTGTTCGGCAAACAAGCGGTCGGCCCTGGCGTCCGACGAGACGCGCTCGAACATGATGCCCTGGGCCAGCAGAGCCCAGCGCATGGCAGCCAACGCCGCGCAATCGCTTTCCCACCCTCGGCCGCTCGCAGCGGGCGAGTGCTTGGGCGACATTGCGCTCGTCACGATCAGGCTGTGCGCCGGCCGTCGTGCGCGATCGCATTCGCCCACGAGCAGGCGTGCGCCGCTGGGAGGGCGCACTTCCCTTATGCGACGTTTGCGATCGCGCGCTTGCCGGCGGACGCAGCGTCGCGGGGTCGTGACTCCTTGTGCTCGCCGGATCGATCCGAGGTCTCGGGCCGACCAAGTCGTGGGTTAGGGAACAAAGGTTCGCTGGCCTATTCCATCCGGGCCGCTGGCGATCATCTCGGGCGTGAGCGGCCACGCGGCGGTTGCGGTCGGATCGGTGCTTCCTGCGGCCGGCGGGCCGGCGTTCTCGGCCGAGGCGCAGCGCGCGGCGCGCGTGCTGATGCGCAAGAGCGCGGAGACGCAGCGCACCTACCTCGGGATCTATGAGCGGTTCGCCGGCTGGCTGGCGGCCCGTGACGGGGTTGAGGTCGCGGCGGTGTCGGCGTTCACTAGCGAGGCGTTCGTCGGCTATCTCGACGAGCTCGAGGAGCGCTGCTCCCCGGCGACGGTGAAGAAGGAGCGCGCGGCG
>JBKQIR010000292.1:0-21560 GCA_052148275.1 Solirubrobacteraceae bacterium | reverse complement strand
CAGATCTCATACTTCTGCGAAGGCGACAGAAACCGCTTGCGACGACGCCCCCCGCTGCTGCCTACTGAACGTTCCAGCTCGGTCATCAAAGACCCCTTCCTGATGGAGCCAGAAGCCTCGCAGATGTCGGCTAATCAAAACCCCGATCTGTGTCATTGACTCGGACGCAAACCATCCCCGACTACTGGCGCTTGACCCCCGGGTAGCGCTTGCCGTCCTTCGGGAACCCGGTGTTATCCAGCACCCACGCCTTGGCGTCCACGACCGGCGCGACGCGTTCCACGACCGCCCGCATCAACCGCTTTGGATTCGGCGGACTGTCGGCCAAGAACTGCCGCAGACTGTGGTGCCGAGGCGACGGATCCTGGACGCGCTCGATGCCAGGGGCACGCGCGGCTCTGACGCTGGTCGCCGCCTCCGCTGGGTATGGAAAGACGACGGCGGTGCGCGCGTGGGCCGAGAACCCCGCACGTCGGTGGCCTGGGTGACGCTCGACGGCGGTGACATCGCCCCGGCCGTCTGTGGACGTACGTGGCGACCGCGGTCGACCGGGTCCGCGAAGGCCCCGGGCGCCGCGCGCTCCAGCGGCTTCGCGTCCTCGGGATGCCGATCGAGATCGGCCTCGATGAGCTGATGAACGGGATCGCAACCTTTGGGCAGGGGGACGCTCGTACTCGACGACCTTCAGACGGTCACCGACACCGACTGCCTGGCATCGATCGTCATGCCGAACGTACCGCCTTGAGGTCGAGGGAGAGTTGGGCGACCTTGCCGGTGTGTTCGAGGGTGGCCTTGCGTCACGCCGGCGGGAACACCGTGCTCGAAGGACCGGTTTGCGACCAGGCGGAGCTCCACGGTCTCCTGCAGCGGGTGTCGGACTTCGGTTTGACGCTCGTGCGCGTCGCGGCGATCAGTCCCGATCTTCACGCCTGAGGTGCGGAGCGCGCCGGCGGGGCGTCAGGGAGGGTCGGGCGCCGCGCGGTCGGCGGTTGCGCGTGTTGGGGGCGCCGTCCAGGCGGCGCCTGAGCGTTGGCGGAAGGCGTCGATCGCCGTTCCAGCGTCGGGAAGAAGTGCTCCGGGTCGAGCGGGCCGATCAGCTCGTAGCACTCGAGCTTGGCTCGAACGGGGTCTTTGAGCTCCGCGAACACGAGGAACAGGTCGGCGGCGTTGAGCTCGCGGTCGAGGTCGAGCAGCATATCGGCGGCTGTCGTGTCGACGTCTGTGATCGGCTCGGCGGCGATCAGGATCCACTGCGGGTGCGGGTCCGCGGCGGCGAGGCTGCGGATCTGGTCCCGGAACGTCCGAGCGTTCGCGAAGAACAGGGGCGCGTCGAACCGGACGATGACGAGGCCCGGGAGCTGCTCGGCGTCCGGGTGCAGCCGGATGTCGCGATGACCGGGCAGCCCGGGCACGCGGCCCAGCGTGGTCTGGTACGGCCGCCATGCTCGACGGAAGACGTTGAGGATCGAGAGCGCGACCGCCACCGCGATGCCCTGCAGCACGCCGAGCAGAGCGACGCCGAGGAACGCGGTGATCGACAGCAGGAATTCGACGCGACGCTGGCGCCAGAGCCGGACGGTGCCGGGCACGTCGGCGAGCGACAGGGATGCGGCGATCACGACCGCGGCCAGCGTCGGGTTTGGGAGGTTCTTCAGCAGTCCCGGCGCGAGCATGAGCATCAGGACGATGAGCGCCGCTCCGACGACGCCGGTGACTTGGGTCTTTGCGCCGGCCTGCTCGGCGACTGCGGTGCGCGATCCGCTCGTGCTCACGGGAAAGCCCTGGAAGAGCCCCGCGGCGACGTTGGCGGCGCCGATCCCGATCATCTCGCCGTTGCCGTCGATCTCCTGACCCGTGCGCGCGGCGAACGACGATGCCGTGGAGATCGTGTCGGTGAGCGCGACGAGGGCGATGCCCAGCGCTCCCGCCACGAGCAGCGGCAGGTCCGACACGGGGCTCGGCAGCGTGAGGGGCGGAAAGCCCTTCGGCAGTGTCCCGACGAGCGAGACGCCGTGGTCCGCCAGATCGAGCGCGGACGAAGCTGCGATCGCGACGACGACGGCGACGAGCACGCCAGGGACGCGGGGCAGCCAGCGCGCGAGCGCGAGGATCAGCCCGAGGCTGACGAGCCCGATCGCGACGGCGGCGCCCACCGCTTCTCCCGAGACGAGGCCGTGCACGAACGCACGCGTCTCGTTGATCAGCCCGTCGGCATTGACGGAGAACCCGAACAGCTTCGGCAACTGCCCGATCAGGATCGTCACGGCGAGCCCGTTCATGTAGCCGATCTGCGTCGGCTTGGAGAGGAGATCCGCCACGAACCCGAGCTTCGCGACGCCGGCCGCGATCATGATCGCGCCGACGATCAAAGCCAGCATCGACGCCAACGCGATCGCGCGTTCGGGGCTCCCGTTGGCGCCGAGGATGGGCAGGATCGTCGCCGCGATCATCGGTCCCAGCGACGAGTCCGGACCGAGCACGAGGATGCGCGACGGTCCGAAGACGGCGTATCCGACGAGGCAGAGGATCGTCGTGTAGAGGCCGGTGATCGCCGGCAGGCCGGCGAGCTCGGCGTACGCCATCCCCTGAGGAACGAGGAGCGTGGTCAGCACGACTCCGGCGACGATGTCGCGACGCAACCACGAGCGGCGATAGCTCGCGAGCGTTCGCAGCCCGGGAACCGAACGCGGCACCGCTCAGCCTAGCGGGCCGTCCTCGCAGGACGGCCCACTAGCGGCGCGCTCACGCCCCCACGCCCGGATCCGCCGAAGCGCCCGCGCGCCGCGCTTCGAGTTGCTGCTCGAAGGGATCGCCTGCGGCCCCTGCGGGCGCCTGCGCCTCGAGGCGCTGCTTGACGTCGAGCAGCGCGTTGCGCTGCTCCGCGGTCACCTCCGGGAAGCGAGGGTCGATCTCCATGAGCGAGTGCGCGAGCACCGCGCCCGCGCCGATCCGCGCGAACCACTTGCGATCGGCGGGGATCACGTACCACGGCGCCCATGCCGTGCTCGTGTGCGAGAGCATGTCCGAGAACGCCGCCTGGTAGTCATCCCAGTGCTCGCGCTCCTTAACGTCGGCTGCTGAGAACTTCCAGTTGTGGTCGGGGAGGTCCAACCGGCGCAGGAAGCGGACTCGCTGCTCCTCCTTGGAAAGGTTGAGGAACAGCTTGACGAGCCGAAACCCGTTGTCGGCCAAGTAACGCTCCCAGTCGTTGATCTGGCGGTAACGCCGCTTCCACACGTCACCCTTCTTCGCCGCGCTCGGCAGCTTCTGCCGAACGAGGATCTCGGGATGGACTCGGACGACCAGCACCTCCTCGTAGTAGGAGCGGTTGAAGATCCCGACGTCGCCGCGAGCCGGCAATCGCTGCGCATAGCGCCACAGGAAGTCGTGGTCGAGCTCCTCGGCCGACGGCACCTTGAAACTGTGCACGGAGACCCCCTGCGGATTGACCCCGCTCATCACGTGGCGGATCGTGCCGTCCTTGCCGGCTGCGTCGAGCGCCTGTAGAACGACGAGCACCCCCCAGCTGTCCTGCGCAGCGAGACGTGCCTGATACTCGGCTAGCAGCTGCACACCCCCTTCCAGCAGCGCAACTCCCTCCTGCTTGTTCTTGATCCCGGCCTTGAATGCCGGATCGAAGTCCTTGGCGAGCGTTACCTTCGAGCCGGGCTTCACCCGGAACGGCTCGATGAACTCCGCAAGGCGCTTGCGCCTCTCGTCAGCCATATCGTGCTCCATTCACACCGCGAACCTACCACCAGACC
Organism: Solirubrobacteraceae bacterium; assembly: GCA_052148275.1. Taxonomy (GTDB): domain Bacteria; phylum Actinomycetota; class Thermoleophilia; order Solirubrobacterales; family Solirubrobacteraceae; genus Palsa-465. Next base: position 17,796 of record JBKQIR010000292.1, on the reverse strand, counting down.
TCACCGGAAATCCGCTCGGACGCTCGATCCGGCTCCTTACCGGCTTGCCTCGCGGAGCACTGGACCCGATGCGGCAGACGTCGTCGCGCGAGCTGTGCGCTGCCGGCGGAGCTGGATCGCCTTGTCGATCCACACGAGCGCGGGCGCAATCAGCGAGAGCCCGAGCACGACAGCCCACTGGCTGCCGGTGAGCGACTCCGTGTCGAGCAGGCGCTGCAGCATGTGGAGCTCGACGCCCGCCCACGTGAGGAACCAGCCGAGGATGATCCAGCCCATGAAGGGGAACAACGGCGAGGACCACGGCGCCTCGCGCTCGCGTCGCATCACGAAGCCGAGGTTCACGGCGGTGAAGGCCACGACGGCGAACGCCATCGTCATCGACACCGACGCGTGCGTCGTGCTCGGCTCGTCCGGTCCGAGGTCGAGGACGAGCAGCGCGGTGACGGCGACCACCAGGCCGCTTAGCAGCCACCGGATGATCTGGGGCCGGTTGACGATCCGCGTGCCGGGCCTGCGGGGCGGTCGTTGCATCACGCTCGGATCGGGAACATCGACGATGAACCCGACCACCACCATGACGACGACGAAGAACTTGCAGAACAGCAGCTGCATGGGGAACAGCGCCACGCCATCGTTGATATTGAAGATCGTGGCCAGCACCATCAGCTGCAACACCGAGGAGAGGATCGTCAGCTGGAGCTTCACATACGAGGTGATCCTGCGGTAGATGTCGCGGCCGAGATCGACCGCCCGTACGAGCGTCGCGAAGTTGTCGTCGGTCAGCACTATCTTAGCCGCCTGCTTTGAGACCTCGGAGCCGCTTCCCATCGCGACGCCGATGTCGGCCTGCTTGAGGGCCGCGGCGTCGTTCACGGCGTCGCCGGTCATCGCCACGACATCGCCCGACTGCTGCATCAGCTTGGCCAGCCTCAACTTGTCCTCCGGCGCGACGCGGCCGAAGACATGCAGGTTGGGGAGCTGGCGCACCACCTCTTCGTCGGGGAGATGCTGCAGCTCGGTCCCGGTTAGAACGCCGGGGCCGAGGCCGAGCTGGTCGGCGATCGCACGGGCGGTGACGGTATGGTCGCCCGTGATCATGCGGACGTCGATGCCGGCGCTGAGCGCCATGTGGACGGCGTCCACGGCCTCTAAGCGGAGCGGGTCGATGATGCCGACGAGCGCGACTATCACCAGGTCGCGCACGGCCGCCATCGGATCGTCGATCGCCGCCGACATCGCCTGATCGTCGAGATCGCGAGCGGCGAACGCGAGCACGCGCAGCCCCTTCTCCGAGAGCTGCTGGTTGGCGTCCAGGATCTCCTTGCGGACCTCGTCGATCGGGAGCTCCTGGCCATGCCAGAGGCCCTGGCTGCACAGCCCCAGGACCACGTCGGGCGCGCCCTTCACGGTCATGAAGTGCCGCTCCGTGAGGATCCCGCCGGCGAGCCAGTCAGGACGGTCGTGGAAGGTGGCCATGAACTTGTACTCGGAGTCGAACGGCACCTCGGCGCGCCGCTGGAGCGAATTCCGCGTCTGCACCGCGTCAGCGCTCATCTTCGCGGCGAGCACGACCAGGGCGGCCTCGGTAGGGTCGCCGATGATCGACTCATCATCGGCCACCGTGGCGTCGCTGCACAGCGTGAGCCCCAGCGCCAAGCGCCGGAAATCGGGAAGCTCCGAGCCGGCCACCCCGAGGATCGCGCCGGACTTGCGGTAGCCGCCGCCCTCCACCTGGAACCAATCTCCGCCAGCCAGCATCGTGGTCGCGGTCATCTGGTTCAGCGTCAGCGTCCCGGTCTTGTCGCTGTTGATCACGGTCGTGCCGCCGAGCGTCTCGACGTCGGCGAGCGATTTCACCACCGCCTTCGACTCGGCCAGCCGCTGAGCACCCGAGCCCAGCATCGCCTGCACGAATGTCGGCAGGCCCACCGGGATCGACGCAATCGCGGTCGAGATGCACAACAGCACCACGGTGTCGAACGACTGACCACGGGCGATGCCGAAGATCGCGATCACCGCCACCGCCAGCCACGCCACAAGCCCGAACACCTTCGTCATCCCGTCCAGCTCTTTTTGCAGGGGCGACCGCTGCCGCTGCGTCGAGGTAACCATTTCGGCGATCCGCCCCATCTCAGTCGCCGACCCCGTCGCCGTCACCACCACGGCGGCCGTCCCACGCGTCACCTGCGTGTTCTGGAACACCAGATTGGTGCGGTCGCCGAGCACCGTCTCGGCATCCAGCACGCTTGCGCCATCCTTCGCCACCGGCGCGCTCTCACCAGTCAGCGCCGCCTCCTGAAGCTCCAGCGTCGCAGAGGTCACGATCCGGCCATCCGCCGGGACAACGTCACCGGCCTCGAGCAGGGCGATATCACCCGGCACCAGCTTCGTCGATTCGACCTCCTCGACGGCACCATCGCGGCGCACCCGGGCATGCGGCACCTGCAACTGCGCGAGTGCCTCGACGCTGGCCCGCGCCTTCAGCTCCTGAGACGAGCCCATCACCACGTTGAACGTCACCAGGCCCAGCACGAAGATGCCGGTCGGAACCTGCCCGACGACGAAGCTCGCCACGGCGACTATCAACAGCATGATGTTCATCGGGTTGGACAACTGTCCCCGCGCTACCTCCCACACACTCGGCGGGGGCTCCTTCGGCAGCTCGTTGGGTCCGTACTGGTCCAGCCGGCGCTCGACCTCGCCGGCGTCCAGTCCCCGCTCGGGATCGACGCCCAGCTCGGCTGCGACATCGCCAGCCGATCTGCTGTGCCACCCGACCTTGGGCGCGGTCTGCTCGATCGTCGTCATCGCTGTCTCCTAAGAGTCGCCAGCTGCCTGAAGCTGCAGCGGATCGAGGATCGCGCCTTGGTGCGGCTGCGCATCACCCGATCCCGGTAACACTCTACCCGCGCCGCGGGAGCGACGAGGCGCAGAATCGCGGCGACACAGCCCCTCCACGACACGATTCCACGAGGCGCCCGTTCGGGGATCCCGGCGTGGGGTAGGCCGATGATCCCCCGACGGCGACTGTCGCGCCCACGCCGAGGAACCCGGCTCTCCAGACTGTCAGCTCGGCTCTCAAAGACCGCCATGAGCGGGATCCCTCACCCGCCGTGACTCGAGACTGTCGGTCTTGGCGCAACCCGTCGTCTCCCCGGTTCACCCCCGATCGGATGATAGGCCGTCAGCGGCCGGTCAGCGTCTTCGGGATCGATGCCCGAGCAGTCGAGACACCGGGCCTTGACCGCGGCCTTTGTCGGTGCCCTCGCGGTCCCGATGGTCGGATGTGGCTCCGGGACCGCTGCCCAGAGCGCAGCTGGGGACCTCACCCAGAAGAAGCGGAGACGACGCCCGTGCCCACGAGCAGCGGCACCACGACGCAGACGACCGCGAGCGTATCAAGTCGCCCACGGCTACGCTGACGGAGAGGTCACTGAGCACGACTTCAAGACGTCGAAGGAGGCGGCGCTCGCGTCCGAATCCACGACGACGGACGACGAATGCGCCGGCGACGACGACGGTCACAAAGACTGAGACCGTCAACGGGCACCCACGGACCGAAACCGTCACGGCACCCGCGCAGACGGAAACCGTAACCGCGTCCCCACAGACGACGACCGCCACTCACACCCAACCCGCAACGACGCCCGCAACCGTGACATCCACTACCTCGTCCGGTCACCCGGGGGCGGCGGCAGCCGCAGGCGCCGCGGCCGCGAGAACGAACAACACTTCGGAATCGAGTGATCTGCCCGGCTGGGCCTGGGTATTGATCGGCGCTGCCGCGACTTCGCTCGTGATCTGGGGAGCCGCCGCGATACGCCGGCGGCGCAAGCGCGATCAATTCTCGACGCCTCCGGGTACCCCGCCCGACGGCACACCGCCTCCCGGCGCAAGCAAGGGCTGAATCGGCTCCGCAGCTGGCTTGAATCGTTGAGCGCCATAGTGTTCCGAACGCGGCACTCGGCTTTGAACTCCTGGATCCCTGTTTCGACCTCAGGGCATCTACGTCCTTCATGGCCTCGGTCCTGAGAATCGATCCGCTCCTCATGGCCGCGAACGAAGCACACAATTGCGTCGACTCCAGCCGCCCGAAGCAGAAGACCCTCCGCTAGGCCTCGAGGTGCGTTGGTTTGTTTCGTCGATTGATTGTGGGTGTCACCGATTCCCTGGGAAGATGGTGAATGGCTGAGCCCTTTCGCGCTACCGCGATCTCGCATCCGAACTCGATGAGCTTGCCCTCGAGTAGGAGCAGGCAGCTGAGGCCGCTAACGCTAGCCCCTAGCCGGCACCGTGCCGTGTGCCCCACGGGTCAGGACCGAATGACGGTGCGGGGGGCCGACGGAGCAGTGTCGCGGACGCTTCTCTGCCTCGGGGAGGTTCGTCCGGCACGTGCGGTTGGAAGTGGTCACGGACGCGGGGTCGGAGATCGGCGGCCTGGTCATGCTGAAGCTGATGAGCTCGGCTCACGCGCAGGGCTTGGCCTCCCGCGTGCGCGATGGTGTGGCGCTGAGACGCTTTCCATTGCGGGCCGGCGCTGAGGCGGGTGTGTTTCGTACCAGCGGGCGTAGCGTCTCGCCAGTGGCGCCGCGGTGATCCCGTGCGCCACCACCGACAGGCCGATCGTCAGATACGTGGCGAGCAGGATTGTCTCGGCTCCCTTGAGATGCGCCTCCTGGACGACGATCACCGCGAACACGATCGACGCGAGCCCGCGCGGGCCAAACCAGCCGAGGAAACCGACGGTTTGCCACTTGGCGCTGCTTCGGATCATCGCGATCGCGACCGGCAACATGCGAACGAGCGTGAGGCTGAGCACAGCGTAGAGCGCGAGCTGCCAGCTAACGTGCTTGAGCGCTGGGCCCAGCAGAACGGCGCCGAAGATCAGGAACGTGACGCCGCCCAAGAGGCCCCCGAGTTCCTCGTTCAGGCGTGAAGCCTCCTCGGACTCCCGAGCGAGGAGCGCTCCGAAGATGGCTCCCGCAAGGAACGCGGCGATGAACCCAGAGCCTCCAAGCGCGGCCGCGACCCCGTACGCAAGGCCCGCGGCCGCGACCGGGATCACCTGCAGCCACGATCCGCTGATCAGATCGCGGCGAGAGCCGATCGCGACCACCGCGGCGGCGGCCAACCCTGCCACCACGCCGCCGAGGATCCCGTAGCCGATCTCCTCCGCCACGATGCTGACCGCGTGATGAGCCGTGACGGCCTTGTCCTCGACATCCGCCACTGCGAGCGCGATCAGCAGCAGCGGAACGCAGATTCCGTCATTGAGCCCGCTCTCGACGTTCAGGCCTTGGCGGATGCGGGACGGGAGTCGCGGCTCGGTCACGACCGCCTGCCCGAGGGCGGCATCCGTCGGCGCTAGCACGATCGCCAGCACGACCGCCTCGGCTGCGTTCAGCTGATGGAGGAGCGCCGCCGCTAGGAGGGCTCCGGCAGCGATCGTGAGCGGCAGCCCGATCCCAAGCAGGCGCACCGGGACGGCATATTCGCGTCTGAGCACCCGCAGCTTGATCCGCGAGGCGTCCGCGAACAGCACCACGGCCAGCGTCGCCTCCGCCAGCGTACGGACCGTCGCACTCGCGGGAGCCACCGTCACCTCGTCGATAACCAGCGGTCCCGCCAACAGCCCAATCCCAACGAACGCCATCGCCAGCGTGAAGGACGTGTCTGTCAGCCGCCGCGACACTCCAGCCACGGCGAGCAGCGCCGCAGCAATGATCGAGAGCTCCCATTTCACGCGCTGTCAGCATAGGTGCTGTAGCGCGAAACGACATCCTCCGAATCACGTGACACAGTCGGCGCCGAACAGTTGATTGCCGATCGCTGGCCGATCCAGCCGGCGAGTAGGACGACCATCAGCAGCCTTGAGCTGATGTGCGCGAGAGCGCGGCATCGGGCCACGGGCGCCAGCGTGGGTCCCGGATCCTGTGCCCTGCCGTAGCTGCTTGGTGCCGATGCCATCGGGCCCCCAGAGCTTGTTGTAATCGTGCGCAAAGAGCGATCGACTCTTCGGTGCAGCGACGCCTGGTTCCACCCCATCGGGTGATGCGAATTGCGAGTTGCTCGTCCACGCTGGTTAGTGTTAGCCGACGCGTAGCATCCTCTGATATGAACGACCGTCACTCACAACGCCGCGGCTTGGCGATCGCTGGTGGAATCGCGCTTGTTGTCGCCGCCATTGTCGTGATCATCGTGCTTGTGGGCAGGCGGCGGTTCCTCTAGCACGTCGTCGGCACCGGGCACCTCTATCAGCATCGGCCACACGACAACAATCGTAAGGCCGACAAGAACGGTTACCGCGCCCACCTCATCCACATCCCAGTAGGCTCGACACGCTTGACGGCATCCGCGCTGTATCCGATGACGTCGCCGGGCGGCGAGTGCGTCCGTTCTTCGTTCGCTCGCCCGTGGGTCCATCTCCACCGGCTGGAAGCTATAGGGCTTTAGTTTAGGAACGCCCGTCGAGACGCGCGTGTAGCCGATCAGGTCGCCCTGCTGGTGCTCGCTCATGGGCGCGATCGTTCCAAAACCCTCGGACGGCTTCCTGCCGTCGGACCGTAGGGTTTTGGCACGGGGTCTTACGGGTTTGAGACGAGTTGAGCTGTCCCACGACGACTGTCCGAGAAGCGGTCGTTTCGGGTCGAGCCCGACGTGCGCGCGGGCGATGAGGCGCGGACGCAGGGACGGCGCCTGCTGCCTGACGGGAGCGAGCAGCTGTGCGTCTCGGGGACTACTCGTGGAGCCGATCAGACGCGTCCGGTGACGGCGATTACGATTCGTCGGTCGTGAGACCCGTCGTGCTGTTCATCCACGGGATCAGGACCGAAGCCGGAGCGACCCGGTGGCGTGAGGAGCTTGACGGGGCGCTGCTTCTCGAAGGCCTCGGGAACCTCCAGAGTCGCGACTGGATTGCGGTCGCTCCGGAGTACATGGATCTCTTGACTGTCCAGCCCGAGCCGTCGGCGGAACCCCCGGCGTCGACCTACGAGCGGGCCTCTGACGATCAGCACAAGCGTGCGGCGGGCGCCTACTGGCTCGCCTGCAGCCAACTCGAGGCAGCGCTTGGTGGCAGCGCCGTGCTTGGCGCTGGCCCGTTGGCGAACGCGCCCGCAGATCAGATCGCCAAGCCCGTGATCAAGCTGCTGTTCGGCCATGCCCATACCTACTGTTCGAGCAGCGCCCGCCGTAACGCGATCAAGCGGCGGATCCTCGACGCGATCCCCGAGGAGTCAGAGCTGGTGATCGTCGCCTACAGCTTCGGGTCAGTCGTGGCGGCCGACTTGCTGTATCACCTACCGCGGTCCTGCCGCGTGCGTCTGCTCGTGACGATCGGAAGCCCGATTCACCTCAAGGAGATCTCGAGGCACCTGCGTCGCGTGCGATCGTCGTTTCCGTTCGAGGTGACAGGCCCGTGGCTGAATCTCGTCGGCAGGGCTGACCCCGCCACGGCCGGGCGCGGCATCAACCGCATCTTCCGCGAGGTTCTCGACGTGTATATCGATACCGGCTTGGGATCCGCGCACGAGGCCGAGAAGTACCTCGCGCAACCGGCGCTCGCCCGCGCGTTCGGCTGGCTGGAGCGAGCCTCCCAGTTGCCGTCTGATCGCGGTCTTTCTGAGTTCACGCTCCCCAATGAGCTGCTCGCGGTCGTTGCTCTCGCGCAGTACGCGTTGCGACTTGCCCAGGCCCAAAAGCGGGGGTTACAGCGCACGCGCTACGAGACGGCGCGCATGCTGGTGACCGAGAGCGTCCGCCAACAGCTGCTGGATCACAACTTCGATCACCCAGTGGTCAACCGACTGACCGAGGACAACGCTCGGCTGCTCAACGGCCGCTTCCAGGACGAGCAGGTCCATCTGATCGATGCGCTGCTCGGCGCGCACCTGAGCAATCCCGTCGCGCCGTACGAGATCAGCCCGCCGCAGGTCGCGAAGGCCAATGCCCTGGGCAACCTCGCCACCGATCTGGGAGCGCCCGGCTCGTGGGCCGAGGCTGTGATTGCCGCGGTCAAGGCCGCCCGCGACGCGCACGAGGGGTTCCCATGGGAGAAAGCAGCGCTCGGGGCGGCCGCGGCCGCGTTGTTCGTCGTGGCGCCCTACCTCGTTCTCGCCGCCGCGCCGACAGGGGTCGCGGGCGGCGCCGCGATCGTCAGCGGCTTAGCCGCGCTGGGCCCCGGCGGCATGCTCGGCGGTCTGGCGATCGTCGGAGCAGTCGGGGGCGCAGGCGGAATCGCCGCCGTCGGTGCGCTCACGACCGGGAGCGCAGTGATGGTCGCCCAGCGGGTTGTGTTCCTGCAGGCTCGCGCGATGGCTTGCTCGGTGCTGGGACACAGCGAGCCCGGGAGCCCGGAATGGTTCACACTGACGATGATGCAGTCCCAGCTCGCCAACGAACACGCCCGGCACCGCGGACTGGACGACCGCAAAAGCGGCGCGGTTGACGAGCTTGATCGCAAGCTCAAGGCGGTCAGCACAGCGATCAGCTGGCTCGCCGCGAACAACCTCGACCCTCCCACACTTACCGCCGGCGACTGAACCCAGCCCAGTTCATGCGGCCTAAATGACCCATCGACACCACCGCCGCGGCGACTGAGCCGCCGCCGCTGCGCTTGTTAGGAGAAGTACTTTCGCTCGCTGCGAGGCCGTCAAAGGGCCCGCCTCCGCGTCGCCCCCGGCCGCTTGGTAGGCCGCCGGCGAGCGCCGGGCGGGTGGCCATCGTGCTGGGGTGCGTCGGGCCGAGGATCCGCTCGTAGTCGGCGAGCAGCTCTTGCAAGATCGTGATCGCCTCCGCCACGCGCCCGGCGACCCGGTAGGCGCTGGCCAGGTTGTTGCGATTGGCGAGCGTGTTGGGGTGCGCTAGGCCGAGGTCGTTCGACGTGCGGGATCCCAACTCCTGTCGTGATATTGGGGGAAAATAGGGATTCGCCCCAAAACGAAACCCGCGTGTGTGCGGCCTTGAGCTCGGACATCGAGCAGTACGCCGGATTCCTCCCTGGACGGATAAGCGCGGAGCAGTGGCCTAGCGGAGCTAGCCAAGGCTGGTCAGGCCGGCGTGTACGCGTACGGGCACGATGTCGCTGACGCGCAGCTCGAGCCAGGTCCATTCCAGCGCACCTAACCGCGCAGTCGCGTGCGTACCGTCGGATAGCAATAGGTCGATTTCGACCTGATCTGCGCTGCGGGCGATCTGTTGGATGATGCCCTCGGCCTCGTGCGGGCAAGCGTGACATGCGATCTCGACGACAGTTCCGGTCGAGGTGGTGGCCCGATGTTTGTATGCAGACTGCAACTTCGGCCTCCTAGCTTGATCACATGAATAGGGCGAATCGCTATCAGCTTTATACCTTATTCCGTGCGCCGCTTCTATAGCGGCGGCCGGGGGCGCTGACCAGCGCCGGTGCGAGCGCTGCCCAGGGTGGTCGCGAGCGTGCTCCGGATCGCACCGGCCCACCTCAATCCGCTACTGGGTGCGAACCTCGCACCCACAGTCATCCGAGAGCGACCGGCTCCAGCGGTCAGCTCGTCTCATACGTCGAACGATCAGCGTGCGTGTCCAACGAGCCAGGCGTCGCCGGCGGCTCCAGGGGTGTGGGGTGTGCGTTAGGGGTGTGCGCATTCCTTTCGCACAACCCCCGGGCTATTCGCACGCTGCCGGCGTCGAGCTCGCGCGGTTCCTCGCCCACCGTCGTGCGCTTGCGAGGTGCACATAACGAGATCTTCTCGCGCATACTCGCGCTCGGCTCCTGGGCGCGCCGCTCCGCGGTCTCGGGATCGAGCTGGCGAATCGCAGAATCCCGTGCCACGACGAGTTTCCACTAACGGAATACCCGAGAACCTACCGATTCTGTTCGGAAGCTAGGACAACAGCTCTACGTGCTCTCTTGCAACGCCGTAGCGATGGCGTCGGCGGCAGTATTGACGCCGAGCTTGGCTTCCAGGCGCGCGAGCCGGTCCCGGACTGCGTGCAGGCTTAGGCAGAGCTCGGATGCGATGTCAGCCTCTTCCTCGATCGCGGTGGCCGCACACAGCACCTCGGTCTCGCGCATCGTCAAGCCGAGGCGCACGAGTGCGTCGGGGCGGAAGCTCGCGACCTCCTCCTCGAGCAGCAGCGCATGCGGATCTCCGGGCAGCAAGTGGATGGTAAGGCGCCGCCCGTCTCGCACGCTGACAAGCGGCGGGCGCGGCGGCAAAGCGAGCCACGCGGCGACCGTATCCGGCAGCCAGCCAGCATGCTCGGCCGCCCCGAAGTGCTCGCCGAGCCAGCGCTCAGCGTCGAGGCTCGAGCGCTCGATCTCGCCGCAGCGACCGAGCAACACAACGGCCGTCCACGGCGGCGGATCGGTGGCCAGCGCCCCGACGAGCCGCTCGTAAGCCTCGGCATCCCGCACCGCGGCCTCGAGGGCGGGACACACGAGATCAAGCACGTCGCGGTCGCGCTCGGAGAACTCACAGTCGGTACGGCCGAGCCCGGCGACGACCATCTCACGACGCTCCGTTCGAACGCCGATCGCGATGCAGTACTCGACGCCTGAGGGGTGAAGCAAATCGCCATACAGCTCACTGCCGGACAAGCGTCGGCGCTCCACGGCGTCGGAGAGACGCAGCGCCAGACGCCTGCGGGCCGCATGCGCGCACAGGAGCGGATGCGCCGCCGGGTCGCCCACGATCGCTGCGAACGCGCCGGGCGGCTCGGCCTCAGCGGGGACCGCCTCGTGTCGCACGGCACCGGTCGCGAGCTCGACATGATCCCACGTCAGAACGTCCGCGGGAACGAGCTCCACGAGCCCCGGCAGCGCACGGCGCCGCAGCTCGGTCGACGTACGGGCTCCCAGCAGCATCCGGGCGAACCCGCGCGCCGCGCCCACGTCGATGTCCGCGAGCCAGGGCATGACCTCACCAGCCACGATACACCCGCGACTCACGTTTCCCGGGCTCGCCTTGACTGCGCTCAGCGCATCCTCACAGGATTCCTGGCCACCGAGCACGGCCACGTTGACGTCGAACGCGTCCGCCTCGACGTCGCTGTGGACGCTGGCCCTCAACAACGCCTCGATACCGGCGACGTGGCCCGGGTTTCAGACGAGCGACGACGGTCGCGACGAGCATCGCGTCGGCTTGGCGGATCCCCGACTCGAAGGGTTCGAGACGCGTCGGCGCTTCCGAGTGTCCCGGCCAAAGCTCGGGCGTGCTGGTGGTGCGGTCCGCACAGGCAAACCCGAGCTGAACTGCGGGGCGCCGGGTGTAGCCCTAAGTCCGGGAACGGATTCACGGCGTACTGGGCGCCATGCAGGTCGGACGCTCGTCGTGTCCCTGAACGCGAAATCGGCCGTTCACCAAACTCTAGTTCGCCTGACGCAGGGACTCACCGTCCTTCACGGTGAGTCCCTGCAAGCTAGCTGGAGGCAGTCGTCTCTAGCTGACCGTGACGTGATTGGCCGAAATTACGAGGTGCCTCGGTGGAGGCCTCGGGATGTCCGTGGGCTTGCCATTGGCGAACACCCGGAGGTCAATCTCGTACGAACCGGAGAGCAGGGTCTTGCCACGGACCTTGAGGTCCCAGTGAATCGACGGATGGCCCGAAAATGTGCCCAGGAGTACGGTACCCACCTCAGCATGGTTGGACTGCTTGAACACAACCAACCCAATCACCCGCTGTTTCTTCATCACCGGCTTGATAGTGATCCCTTGGCTGACGCTCCCCCGTGCGGAAAGCGTGAAAGACGATGGTGCTGGCTGAGTAGCACCCCCTAGCTGGACATACCATCAGACTAGCCAATGCGACAACCAATCCAACTATCTTGACCCTCATGTGACTCTCCTTCGTTTGGTTGGGGCGCTGTTTTTGAGCGTTCCAAGAGACCCTAGCCCGGAACGTGCAGTAAGCGTGCGAGTGTGACTTGGAACCTACGGCCAGGGGTCACTGGCGGGCTGGCGGGCCGGGTTTGGGTGGTGTTCGGCCGGACGGGGCGTCTCGGGAGCCCGCCGGTCGCCTTGGAGGTGTCTTTGCGGCAGGGGCTCTCGGGGCGGTGCGCCCTGGGGGTCGGCTCGGTTGGCTGTGCCCGCGCGGGGCGGGTCAGGAGGTCTTTGTGTGAGCGTTTTGAGCTTCTGGAACGCGGCGAGCAGCTCCTCGGCCCAGCGCCAGCTGTTCTGGAGGTGCAGTTTCGCGCGGCGGCCGGAGAACGCGAGCCGTCCGGCGACGTGGAAGAGGCGGTAGCGCAGGCGTTTGGGTTCGGCTTTGGCGAGCTCGCCGTCAAGCACGAGTGCTTGGGTCCAGACGAGCAGGTCGTGCGCGAGCATCACGATCTCAAGCCACACCTCGTTGAGCGCGAACTTCTTGAACGGGAACTTCGATAGGCCGGTGTCCTTGTCATCGCGGATCCGGTCCTCGACGTGCGCGTGCTGGCGGTGGCGGCACTCGAGCACGGCGATGTTCGGGTCGGGTTGGTCGGTCAGGATCGCTTGGAAGCGATAGCCGTCGTGGTCGGTGAAGCTCAACTGGGCGCCGGGGTGCGGGCGCTCGCGCCGCACGATCAGCCGGCAGCGCTCGGGCCAAGCGGACAGATCGACCATGTCGGTGATCTCGCAGACCTCGCCGTTCTCGCGCTCAGTCCCGTCGTGGTTGAGCGCTGGGATCCACGCGTCTTCGGGGATCTCGAGGATCGCTGCCCGGACCTGCTCGGTCAGTTCGTAGCCGACCGAGAACCGCATGTTCCCCTCACGGCAGTAATCGAGGAACGCGTGCGTCGCACCCGCCGAATCGGCGCGCACCAAGATCTCCAGCTCGGCGATGTACTCGGCGGGGATCTGCGCGAGCGCCCGGTCGAGCACCGCCTTGTGGTCCTCGGCGGTGTTCGAGCCTGCGTTCCCAGCCCGCAACACGCCACCGAGCGCCTCGCGGGTCTCATCAAGGTACGCCTGCATGGGATGGAACCCGTAGCCGCCCTTGTAGTTCCCGGCCGCCTTCTCCTTCTCCGAATGCGCCGTGACCAGGGTCGCGTCGACATCGATCGTCAACCGCGCCGGCGCGCCGTGCAGCTCCCAGAACCGTGCCCTGGCGCGCGCGTGCGCGACACGAACAGCTTCCAGCAACCCCGGTGTTGACGCGACCTTGTCGATCACCCGGAACGCGGTCGAGTCAGACGCGACCGGCCCGAACAGCGCGTCCTGATCACGCTGAGCGCCGAGATCGGCGACGCACTCCCCGCCATCGGCGAGCATCACCGCCACGTCCCTGATCACGCGGCCCGGGTCATGGCCACGACGCCGCTGCTTGAGGCCAGCGAGCCGCAGCGACAGCGCTCCAGTCAGACCGACCTTGTCAGCGACCTGCCCGAGCAACGCGCTGCCGGCGTGCGACACCAACCCCGATCCGTCCGTCGTGACCTCTACGGTTACGGGACGTCCATCACGCATCACCTTCAAGGTGAACCTCCAAGCTCGGGATCAGGACTTCAGCAACCCAAGGATCCCTGCTCAGCCGGACGTTTCCGCGCCCTCGCCCGTCGGGGGCGCGGTCGTTACTGCACGCTCTGGGCTAGCCGTGAGGATGACACCTCGCGCGGTCTAGTCGAGCAGCTGCGAGCCGTCCCGTCTTGTCTCGGTCTGCGCCGGCACCCGCCTTCTCGGAGCGTCCATCACCGGTACGGCCACCAACGCAACGGCGCTGCCAACGTACACAGCAGATGCAAGCCAGTCAAGATCAGAAGTCGCCCTGGCGCGACAGTCGCCTGGACCTCGGCTCCGACGAAGCCTCCAAGCACCATAGGCTCAGGCAGCCAGACCCTCCGCATCACGGCGTCCAGGCTGCTCGTGCTCAGTTGGCCCGAAGATGCTCGCCGCGTTCGCAAAGACATATCGCAAGGCGATTGCTCACTACCGCTTCGGGCTCCGAGCAGAAGTCGACGCAGGCCCCCGGATCCGGCCCGAGACCCTGGACCGTGCTAGCTCAGATCGGCGCCACGAGCTAGCAGCTGCGATCCGTGAGCAGCAAGTCGCCGGGCGCCGAGGAGAGTCCCGAATCGAAGATCAGCGCGGTCTGCGGCCACTCGGCGGGACGCCTGGTTTCGCCCAATCGCGAGCGTCCGCCGGCCCGTCGGTACGATCGCTTTGACTCTTGCGCTGGCGTGCGCCGCGCGAGCGCTTTGGCGACGTTGCGATCGTCACGATCAGGCTCTGCGCCGGCCGTCGCGCGCGATCGCATTCGCCCATATCGGAGCGTCCTCCAAGCCGGCCGTCGCGGACGGTCCGGACGTCTGCATTCTCTTTCGCGTCATCTCCGTTGCGCTTCTGCGCTGCGACGCTTGCGAGCGCCCGCGGCGGCGGATCTGGGCGACTCTTTGTCGCACGAGCCGCGACCAGGGTCGCGTCCGGCCGACTGCCAGTTTCGCCCAAAGCGGTAAGGCCTTGGTCGTCGGCGCGGCGCATCTCGCTAAAGCGAGTACACGTACTCGCGCGCCTGGTCGAGCGAGGCGCCAGTCGTCTGATGGTAGAGCTTGATCGCCTCGAGGGTCTTGCCCGCGCGCATCAGCTCTTTGACCTCGGGCGGCACTTCGGCGTTCATCGGCGCGTACTCGTAGCCGACCGCGCGGCCCATGTGAACCAGGTGCTCCTCGATGTAATCCAGACGCTTCGCCAGACCTTGCAGCGCCGGGCGCAGCTCCTGCCAGTTGACGTCTCCTCCGGACACGCTCTCTCCTTCGCCGTCGGTGCCTGACTGTTTGCATCGATCGTATCCATACGCAGCGAGCGCCCGGACGTAGGACATCTCGGCACTGCGCTGCTCCTTTTCATGATGGAGGCTGTCGCACAAAGAAATCCGCCTGTGCGGCTCGCACAACCAAGAACTCTCGGCGTCCAGAGCGACGTCATGTGAGGCCGCCTGACGGACTCGGGTGCACTTGCTGCCTTGATTTTCGGGTGCGGCTCTCGCGGAGGGACGCTATGCCTCGCGCGGGATCACGCCGTTGGCGTAGCGTAGGTCGTGGTTGCGGTGGCGTTCGTGGGCGAGGTGGTAGTCCCAGTAGGTGTCGAAGTCGCGGTTGCCGATCAGCGCGCGTAGTTTCAGGATCGCTTCGGCGCCTTCGAGGCCCCAGCGGGCGCCAGTGATGTCCATCCGGTCCTTGACCAAATGTCTGCAGGCGCCTTCGATAACGCCCGTCGCGATCGGCCAACCGTTCTCAAGAGCGGTGGGGTAGTCGAGGTAGGGGCGTTTGTTGAGTAGGTAGTCGGCGGTGCGGTCGGCCCTTGGCGCGCTTCTCAGCGGCGAGGTTGAGGCGCGTGGCTTTGCGGTGGATCGCGGCAGCGGTGTTCCCGGCGTTGCCTGCGAGCACGGCGAGGGCTTTGTCATGCACCCACGTCTCGGCGGCGGGGTCGCCCTCTGTGAAGAAACTCCACGCGGCAGCCCAGAGGTACTCCAGGACATGCACGAAATCGAAGACGATCGTGACCTTGGCATTGCGCTGTTTGGCCTCGGTTTTCGGGCTCTCCGGGCATAATCATCGTAGGTGAGGTCACGCGAATGCTTGTTCGTGTGGGAGTGTGAGTGTCACGGGTCCGCAGGTGAGGTGAACGAGCGCGAGCGTGGCTTGGGCGGAGTGGAACCCGTAGGCGCGGCGAACGATCAGTTTGACGCGGTTGTTCATGGCTTCGGCTCGGGCGTTGCTGAGCTTCAGGCGGCGGGCGGCGAGGATCCCGTCGCGGTGCTTGCGGATCGTTTTGCCCAGGCGGATGAACGGCCGCAGGCGGCAGCGGGAGAGGCGCGACAGGAGCCGGTCGAGCAGCTCGCCGACGGCGTCTGCGGTGAGGCCGGGGGCGAAGATCGCTCTGAGCATCTCTTTCATCGCCCAGGCGCGTGCGAGCTTCCCGCCGCCGGCGCGGATCGCGGCGAGGGTGGTGGCTTGCTGGTCGCTGAGGTCGTCGGGGTTCTTCAAGAGCGCCCAGCGGTCGTGCTTGAACTGCTTGGCGGTGTCGGCCTGGCCAGCGTGGCGCAGCTCGTTCCAGTGCTCGCGGCGGACCTCGTCCAGCGCCTTGGTCGCCAGCGCGACGACGTGGTAGTTGTCGATCACGATCGTCGCCTGCGGCGCGTGCGCGCGGACGCTTTTGGCGTAGCCGCCGGTCATGTCCATCGACACGGCGCGGAGCTTTGAGGCGCGCGCGAACAGCGCTGGCTGGATCTCGACGCCCGCCTGCAGCCACGCGGCCTGGATGCCGTGGCCGGCCGGGACGGTCGGGCTCGGGCCGAACGGGACCATGATCGCGGGCTCTGGCGAGGGGCGCGGCTCGGTGGCCGGCTCGCGCGCCTCGGTGACCGGCGGGTCGAGCTCTGCGAAGAACGCATCGGCGGCGGCCTGGCCCTTGCCCTCGGCGCCCCACACCACGCACCGGCGGCGGTGATCGCCGACGAGCGTGAGGTAGCGGTGGCCCTTGCGCCACGCGACCTCGTCGAGCGAGATCACAAACAGCTCGCCAAGCCTGTCCTGCTGGCGGAAGTGCTCCTCGCCGACGCGCTCGATGATCCGCCCGATCGTCTGCCAGTCGATCCGCGCCAGAGGGCAGCTCGCCGTCTTATCGGTCTTGGTCGCCAGCCACGCGACCAAGTTCTCCATGTCGCGGGTGAAGCGCGCGCCGTCGCGCGCGAACGGGACGCCCTCGACGTGCACGCCATGCACCGGGCAACGCACCCGCCGCAGCCGCGCGTGCACCTCCAGACGCCAGCGGCCGAGATCGAGACCACGCCACACCGAATCGTGATGCTGCTTGTTCTCCCGATGGCGCGTGGAGTACGAGCACTTCGGGCAATGTAGGCGACGACGACACAACGCGACCGTGACCACGACACGGTCGGGCTCGAAGCGCACCGAGCGGACCCACACCCCGGGCAGGTCAAGCAGACGAGAGAATGCGGTGCAGACGCGCACGGGCAACACCTCCAACTCGAGGACACAGAACACCCGCGAGCCTACGGGCTAACTCGTGCGCGTCTCCCAAACCCCCGGCCGCACCCTGCGTAGCGCCCGACGGCGCAAAAGGACAAGCGCCTCTCGCCGACGCGAACTGGGCCGCGCGACGGCCCAACAGCGAACGGCCGCAGTGAACAGGGAACGACCGGCAAGCCCGTCCTTGAGAGGCTCCCGCCCACCGCAGGGGGCCAGCACGCCGGAGAGGCCTAGAGAGCGCCCTTCGGGCGAGTCCCCGCAATGATCATCCAGATTTCAAGCGCGGCCTCCATGCCGCTCGATCCAACCGTCCGCGTCGCGGCCTCGTCGCGAGCGCCTCGGGACGTGCACATCACCACCCAGCGTCTCGCCGAACGCGCCCGCCGTCCATCCAGCATCTCGCACAACACCCCCGCGAAAGCGAAGAAAGCCTACTCAGCCCAGCAACCCAGCCCGGCCCACCAGGCAGACTCACCTACGATCACCCTCGGAGCCTCATTTTTCGATAGTGGCGAATCTGAGGGCACTTAGACTTTTTCTGACTCGCTCGGTGGGCGAGGACGCGCCTGTACTCTTCTCGATACTCGGCAATACCATTGCGAACTTTCCAGATGAGGAAGACGTATTACGCCTGGTCACGCGGGAGCTACTCAAGCCCAACCGGGACTTGTTGCTGGTCGAGGTCGCGACCGCATCACGTATCGACGACGACGCCGCGAAGTCCGCGTTATCAGACCTATATCAGTGATTAACCGTGCCGGTTTGGGCGGTGTTGTTGACCGGCTTGGTTCGCCGTAGTTGGTGGGCCATTACGCGAAAAGGCCCCGCTAATGCGGGGCCTTTCTGTCCGATGCGAC
>JBKQIR010000291.1:0-2676 GCA_052148275.1 Solirubrobacteraceae bacterium | reverse complement strand
CGCCAAGTACTCCACCTGCTCGCAATCCCCCAAGACGCCTACCACACCACGACCACCAAGCCTTGACCACCCGCCCCCTTCACCAGATGGGGGGAGATATCGACCCCGAGAAGTGCGGAACGAGAGATCTTGGCTATCGGCGAGCGGGAAATGGGCCGACAATGTGGGTGGATGGCGCTCGTTGAAAGCCAACAGGTGCGGATGCTCGAGCGACTGCGAACCGCGGGTGCGCAGCCAGTGACGCTCGAGGAGCTGCGCGCAGTCGGGATTGACTTTCCGGCCGTCGTCCTTAGCGAGCTCGAGCTCAACGGGTACGCGATCGAGCGCCTGCACGAGCGCGGCCGGCTGATCGGCGTACGGCTGCTCGAGACCGACACCCCCGATGCGTCCGTCCCACGCTGGCGCCGGCGATCGCGCCGAGGATCGCGATAGCCACCGAACAGCCTCCACATCACCCGCGCCGCGTAACCCCCTGCGGGGGTGCCCTCGCGATCCCGGAAGGCCGGGGGCAATTCGGGTTGGACGTGGAGCTTGACCAGCTGCCGCATCGCCACGCCACCGTCTCGGGCGCGGGCCTACGCGGCGTGTCGTTGGCTTCTGCGTTGCAGCCACGCATGGCCGGATGCGGCGAGAGCGGCGCAGGAGTCGCGGGCGGCCTTGGCGATCTCGCTGGACGCCGCGAGCCCGAGAGCGTGGTGCTCAGCGTCGCGCGCCCGAGCCCCGCGGCGGCCGCGATCTCACCGGCCGTCATCGCGCTGCCGTCTCGCAGCGCGGAAAGGATCGCGGCCCTGGTTACGCCCGGCGCGGTGCGTGCGCGGGCGGGAGCCCGGGCAGCGGCTGGGCTGGCAGGCGGATCGCGCGCTGGACGGAGGCCGCCGAGAAGCTCATCGCGCCATCGCTACCGCGATGGTTTCGTGGTTACCTCCGGTAAAAGCCCGGCGACAGTCCGCCACGAGCGTACAGACGTGCATCGGAGTGACGACGCCGCCCGTCGCCGACAGCGGGGTACAGCGGATGAGGCGCATAACGGCGGCGCTACGCAGGCACCGAGCGTCTGGTCGTCGCCCGCCCGTGGTCGCTGACTGCTAACAGGCGGGCACGAGGCCAGCCTCGACAGAGCGCCTCGACTCAGCCTGGGCCTCTCGGCCCACGCTCGATGTATCTCAGCTCCTTGAAGCGCTTCCTCGCAATCGCGTTTGCGGGATCGCGTCGGATGACGGCTTCGAACGCCGTTTGGGCATGCTCGGATGGGCCGAGCTCCTGATACGCGCGCCCGAGTCGGTTGTGCGCGGGGACGTCGTCGGGTGCCCGCTCGATAATCGCGCGGTTGACCGCAACCGCATCGGCGGGATGAGTCTCGGTACCCGCCAGCAGCTTAAGGTCCTCGAGCCGACTGGGCAACGTCGCGATCCGGCGCTCGACGTATGCCTGGACCTCGACCAGACGTCGCGCCGCAACGACCTCGGTACAGGATGGACGGCCCGCCGCACGCCACTTCTCGACGGTGTAGCGGCGTCGCTCGCTTGCGCGCTGACCCTCAAACGTGACGCCCTCGCGCGCGAGTCGTTCGCGCGCTTCGACGGGGTCACCAGGGAGACCGGCGGCAGAAGCGATAAGCCCCTCGGGCACATCTCCCGCGGAGTTGATGACCCGCCGTACAGCGGGATTGAACCTCGGCTGCGCCGGAGCCAGTCCCCGATGCTCCGCGCCGCGTCGCGGTTCCCCGCCGCGTCCGCGACGTCACCGTAGGTCGTCCAGCGGCCCTCAGGGATCGATGCGATAAACGACTCCGCCGTGTCGTAGACGAGCGACACCTGGCTCAGCCTACTCCGGCGCCGCGGCTCAACGGGCGCAGGCTCCCCAAGCCCGATCACCGTCAGCGCACCCGAGCGTGAAGCGGACGGTTGCCGGAGCCGTGACAACGGCGACCTGCGGCGCCAATGCACTGTGCAGCTTGAGTCGCAGCGCACAACACCGAACGCGCTGTCCGCGATGACCAGGATCGGCGCAAGCAGGGCCGGCGAGGCGGCGTGCAGGATCCGGCGTTTTACCTGCGCAAGCCTGCGGTTCTCCAGCTCTGAATCAAGGCTCGATCGCGCGCACGCTTGTGGGCGGCAGCCGGCAGCGAGGCCGTCGGCGGCGCCGCTGCTCTTGCGCTTGAAAGATCCGCGCGTGTGGCTGGACCGGGCGTGTCGAGTTCGGATACAGAGCGCTCGCGGGCTTCGTGCGCGCTGTCGGCGCAATGGACGGTAGAGCGCTGAGGAGCAGATCATGCGTGCCTTTCGTGCGGTCGGGCAGCGCGGCGGCTCGCCGCGCCGGGTAGGGGCGATCTCCTCAGGTGCACGGGCGATCGCCAGTGAACCATGCAGGCGGCGGCGGTCGGGGGGCCTCATCGTTCGCACCGTGGCGCCGCCAACGGCAACAGGCTCGCTGGATGAGCGCCGCCGAGCAGCTCCCGGACGGAGGTGCGTGCGGACCGACAGGCGGATGCCAGACAGCCGGATCGGGCGCTCAGCCGTGCGCGAGCGAGCCGACCGGACACCGGGCCGTGGACAGCGCCGGCGGCCCAACCGCGGCGGGCCGCCGGCGCACGTGTCCAAATCGGGGGCGTCAGCCGCGCTGCGGCAGCTCCTGTACCGCCCACTTGTTGCCGTCGGGGTCGACGAAGAACACGAA
>JBKQIR010000290.1:0-4553 GCA_052148275.1 Solirubrobacteraceae bacterium | reverse complement strand
GCGGGAGCGGCGCGCACGCGCCGCATGGGTAACTGAGGGGAAAATAGCGGTCCTACAAGCTTCACTGGTTTCAGGCGCATAGTGCTATTTTTCACCCGCCTCGGGTAGCCGGCGCAGCCGGCGAGGGCAACTGATCAGAAACCCATTCGCTTGAGGAGTAGACCAGATGACTGAGCCCCGAACACGAATCCTGCCCACCCAAATCGCGCCCGAGCTCGACTTGCCGCTGGCGGGTCGCGGTCGCTTGGCGCTCGCCGACCGCCGGCCAGAGCGGTTCACGATGCTGGTTTTCAACCGGGGACTGCACTGCCCGGTGTGTCGCGCCCAACTCGCGGAGCTCGACCGTCGGCTTGATGAGTTGACCAGCCGCGGAATCGAGCCCTTCTCGGTCAGCGGCGAGAGCGCCCCGCGTGCCGAGGCCATGCGGACTGATTGGAAGACCCAGAACGTACCGCTGGCGTATGAGCTGAGTGAGGCCGAGATGCGGACATGGGGGCTGTTCTTCTCACGCGGGCGTGACGACCACGAGCCGCCGATCTTCAACGAGCCCGCGGTGTTCTTCGTGAAGCCGGACCGCAGTGTCTACTACGAGGCGATCCTGTCGATGCCGGTGGGCCGACCGCGCCTCGACGACCTCCTGCAGGGCATCGACCATTTCGTGGCCAACGACTACCCGGCGCGAGGCGGGGCATAGGTCGCGGCCCGGACGCAAGATCCGCACCAACGAGCCATGAGGGCACATGAGATGAGAAGACCACATAAGCACCGGAGTGTTGCGATGACTGAGACCAAACGGTTCACCTCGAAGGGATTGCGCACTCGCGAACGGATCGTGGAAGCGGCGAGCGAGCTCTTCTTGACGCAAGGTTTGGCGGCAACGAGCCTTGACGATGTCAAGGCAGCCGCCGGCATCAGCAGCTCACAGCTCTACCACTACTTCGACAGCAAGAGCGACTTGCTCCAAGCGGTTGCGGTGCTCCATACGGCGAACATCGTCGCGGGTCAGGGGCCGATGCTGCGCGGTATGCGACGACTCGACAGCCTTCGAGATTGGGCTGGGTTCGTCGTGGACAACTTTCGCTCGTTCGGCTGCTGCGGTGGATGCCCGCTTGGCTCGCTCGGCAGCGAAGTCGCCGAGTACGACGAGCTGGCTCGGCAGGCCATCTCCGCGAGCCTCGGGCAGTGGGAGGATGTACTGCGAACAGGGCTCACCAACCTGATCGAGTCCGGCGAACTGGATTGCCGTGCGGATCCGGAGGCGCTGGCGATGGGCCTCATCGTCGCGCTCCAGGGCGGCCTTCTGCTCGGCAAGATCCATCGAAGCCATCGCCCCCTGGAAATCGCTCTGGAGAACGCGATCGACCACATCGCGAGCTTTTCCAGCCGTTCTCGTACCGGGCCGCTCGCCGCAGTACATTGACCCCATGCCCGCGCTAGGCAGCGCTTCGCGGCGGGTGCCGGCTCAACTGCGCGCGGGGCGGTGGAGGAGGATCGCGGCCGTCACCGTCTGATCGTCGTCGGCCGAGTAGGTCTCCGCCGCCTTGGCTTCCCGTGATGCGCTGTCCGGGACCCCGAGAAGCTCGTCGAATGTCAGCGGCATCAGGGTGCGGGGGGTTCCGGCAGCAGCCCAGATCGTCTGATACTCGCGCAGAGCTTCGCTTCGTCGATCGTCCGCACGTCCCTGGCAGTCGCCGTCTGGATCCGATCGGCTGTCCGGTGGACTTGCTCAGCTGGGGTTCCGGTTCCGGTTCCGGTTCCGTTGCGGTGGCGGGCGAAAAGCGCTGCGCGTCTGATCGAAGGGTGCGGCGGAAGCGCCGGCGCTGGCACGAGAATTGGCGTCTCGCGCGAGTGATCGCAGGCCCGGTGGATGAGTGGATGACTTCATGCGCTCACTCCGATAGGCCTCGACAAGGGCATGCTCCCGTCTCGGTGCGCAGGACAGAGCACGACGGCACCGACGGTCCGTGCCAGCAGTCCATGTTTCCGTTCCGAACAAATCTCACCCGTTTTGGTGTTGATAATCCAAAACGCGTCTGTTGATATGCAGGTTGCCGGGGGCGAGGATCTGGGTCGATCGTGCTGATCGTGCCGCGGAGACTTGCGGACGGCACATTGAACAGAACGCGACCACGGAAGAAGAAGCATGCGAGAAGACATCGTTGCGGGGGCCACCTTCCCCGATTTTGAGTTGCCCGATCACGAGAGCGTCAGCCGGCGGCTGAGTGAGATCCAGGGCGACGACCCGTTGATACTGACGCTCGCGCGCGGTCACTATTGCCCTAAGGAGCATGTGCAGCACCGCGAGCTCGCTGCCTTGTACCCCAAGATCGCTGTTGCCTACACCAAGGTCGCTACGATCTCGACCGACCCACACCACACCAGCCAAGAATTCCGTCTGTCTGTCGGCGCTCAGTGGCCGTTCCTTTCAGATCCTGAGCGGATAGTGCAGAAGGATCTGGACATCAAGGAGTACACCGACCCCGACAACGACCCGATGATCCCGCACACGCTGGTACTCAAGCCCGGCCTCGTCGTGCACAGCATCTACAACGGCTACTGGTTCTGGGGCCGGCCATCGGTCAGCGAACTGTGGCAAGACCTTCGTAACGTGAGCCGGGAGATCCATCCCGACTGGGACCTCTCGACGCTAGGCCTTCGCGAGGCCTGGGACGCGGGTGATCACTCGCAGTTCCACGGCTGGAACCGGCGCGACTCCGCGGCCGCGAAGGCGGCGGTATGACCAGCACCGCGATCTTCTGGCTACAGATTGCCGTGGGTGTGGGGGTCTTCTCACTCATGACGGCCTGGTACGTGTGGCCGCAACTCACCAAACTTCCTCTAAATTCTGCGCTAGCTCCGCTGCTCTGGGTGCAGGTCTTCCGCTATGTCGGGATGACGCTACTCGTCAGGGGCATGATCGATCCGCACCTGTCCCGCCACCTCCTCAAAGACGGCGCCTACGGCGATCTCATAGCGGCAACTTTGGCGCTGGCTGCCATCTTTGCTTTGCGGTTCAAGTGGCGGTATGCCATTCCTTCGGTGTGGGTGGCCAACACGTGGGGCTCTCTGGACGTCCTAAACGTATTGCGCGGCGTCCTAACGTCGCACCTCCCGCATTACCACCTGGAGTCCATTTGGTACATCTATACGTTCTACGCCCCCTTGGTAGTCGTGTCAGCCATCACGATTTTTGTCGTCCTGTCCAAGTCCCGTTCTTGGAATGGAGCAACGGTCCCAGAGCCAGTGGCGGTTCCGGGCTGATTGGTCTGTTGGTGGGCTGCGGCTAGCCCGGATCCGCCGGTAAGCCTGTAGCGCGTTCGGCGGGAATGTCCTCCCGGACCGTGAGAATCGGGGTTGCGAAGTCTCGATCCACGATCACGGGAGGACACCCAGTTGGTGAAGCCAGAGGCTCGGTTGAGCACGGTAGAAGTGACGCCCGACGGCACGGGCGTGGTGTCGCACGCGGGGACGGCGCTGCTGGCGGAGTTGGCGGAGCGGGTTGGGCTGTCCGGCGCGCTCGCGCCCACGCGGGAGCGTCGCTCGCCGCATGACCCGGCCGGGTCCTCCGCGACGTGGCGGTGATGCTCGCCGACGCTGGTGATTGCGTGACCGATCTGGACGCTCTGCGGGGGCAGGAGCAGCTGTTCGGGGCGGTCGCGTCGGAGGACGACGACGCATCACACGCTCAAGGCGGTCGACGCCGAGACGCTCGGCCGGGTCAGGGCGGCGCGGGCGCTCGCGCGTGAGCGGGCGTGGGAGGCGGGCGCTCACCCGGCGTCGTTGACGTTGGATATCGACGCGACGTTGCTTGCCGCGCACTCCGAGAAGGACGAGGCGGGCGGCAACTGGCTCGCGGATCGTTGGGTCCGAATTGAGCGTGTGAGCACTCTTCAGCACGCCGCCTGGTGGTCGCAGCTTCGTGGTCGCAACTCCTGAGGCCAGCACCCCGCAGTATCGCGTTCTCAGGGCGAACAGGGTCCCGGGCCTGTGAACTGGGGGACGAGAAGTTCGATGCGGTTGGTGGCGAGGTCTGGGCGGAGTCGGTCGCGAGGCCCGGCCGGAGCTACCTCAGGCACGAGGCCAGGCAAACCGGAGTCCGACGACGATCGCTGGCGGGGCCCCGCTCTTGTCGTCCCACGAGCATCCCGCCGACCTCGCGCAGCGACCAGCTTTGCGCGGGTTCCGGGGACGGTGTCGAGCGAGGACTGCCGGGCTGGGCCGCCCGGCTCGGGTGTGCGTTTCGGACATTGGGGCGGCGGCCAGCCGGCAGCCGGGAGGCCGCTGCTGACGAGTCCTTCGCTCCCCTCGACGCCAGCGAGCCCGCGATCGCGTCGTCGCGACATCTCGATCACGGCGTTCGTCGTGGCCCGGCGGTCGGGTGGCGATCGCTCTTGCGGTGCACGCGCCGCCGGCGGCGCTACAGCTCTGCCACGAAATCCATAGCCGCGTCCGGCGCAGCCGGCGACTGCTTCGCCGGGATGATGCGCAAGCCGTACGCCGCGAACCTGATGCGGACGCCGCGCTGCTGCTTCCATACTGCATCGCACTACTCC
>JBKQIR010000289.1:0-3560 GCA_052148275.1 Solirubrobacteraceae bacterium | reverse complement strand
CCGTTCCCACCGCGTCAGCTGCTGGCGTTCCTCGACTGTCAACTCCAGAACCTCTTTGGGACGTCCAGTTCTTGCCATGTCCAATTGTACCATAATTATGGTACGAACTTAAGGCGCAGGACACTAGTCGTGCTCGGCGTGGTTTCTGCTTCCCGACGAGTCCAGGCGCCCCGCGAGCCCCGGGCGCCGGAGCCGCGGCGGGCACGGCGCCCGAGTCGAATCGAAATCTCACGTCGCAGGCTCACATCTGGCCGCCTCGCCCGGGGCCGAGCACGTCCGGGGGGCGGACGGGTCGATCATCCGGCGTGGCCAGCACGTCGCGGAGGCTGGCGTGGCCCTCCGGGTACCCCGTCGGCGGCTCCGCGCGGGCCGTTTTGCCGTACTCGTCGTAGTACTGGATCTCGACCGTGGGCCCGGAGAAGCTGAGGACCGCATAGCCGCCGAGCCCCCATCGGTCGTCGCCTGCCTCGAAGTAGTCGGTGAACTCCCACGCCAGCGCGCCGCGGTCGACCGCCTCGGTCGACGTTGAGAGCAGCTGAGGAACGCCGCCGTGGCCGACGATCGCCGTGTAATCGGCGTTGGATACGTACTTGTCGGTCTGCGCGTCGATGCCGGGCTTGTAGACGGCGCAGCGGTGCTCGTGTCCCCATATCCAGGCTTGCACCCGTCTCTTGCCTAGGACGCTGACGATGGTGTTGGCGAGCGTGCCGTTCACCGCCTCGTAGGCGCTGAATGGCTGGTGATGGGTGAGCAGAATGGTCCGGCGGTCGCTAGCGTTGGTGATCTGGTCAACCAGCCACTCCCGCTGCGGGTCCTGGAGGTCCGGTACGTCGGGATCCTTATACGAGCTGTCGAGGCCCAGGATTTGCCAGTGATCGTTGGCGAGCGAGAAGTAGCTGCAGCCCTGCTGGGCCCGGAAACGCCGATCGGCGAGCAGCACCTCGAAGTAGCCGTGGCCGCCGGAGTACATGTCGTGGTTGCCCGCTAGCGTCCACGAGCTGGCCATCGCGGGATCGTCCACCGGCCAGTTATCCAGGAAGCGGTGCCGGTATTCGGCTTCGAAGCCCGAGTAGTAGGTATCGCCGAGATGGATGACGTGGCACTGCGCTCCCGGCCCGCGGGCGGCCAGCCGTTCCCGAATCCGCGCCGCGACGTTGCGCGCCTGAGGCAGACCGGTCGCCCAGTCGCCCACGAGGATCACCTCGGCCTGCTCATCGAGATGCCGGCATGCAGGGTTGCGCGAGAACGCATGCCGTCCGGTGAAGTCGACGAGCAGGCCGGCCAGCTTGGGCTCGATATAGCGAATGTCGCACGGGCCGAACCGGCGAAACCGGCTGAGTAGATCCTGACCGAGGCGCTCCACCGCCTGCTTGAGGTGGGCGAGGTCACCGAGATGCAGGAGGCCCTGAGCCGCGAGGCCCTGCAGCTCTTGCTCGAAGCAGTCGCTGATCACCGTCATGAACTGACTCACGCTCGGCTTGCGGGAGAGGTAGATGACCGGCGGCGGCGCCGAGGGTCCGTCCGGGGCGGCGACGTTGGACGCCCGCGTCACCCGCTGCGGGTCGGTGCGCTCTTCGCCAATGACGCAGGCGAGGTCGTCGTAGTACCCATCGGGGAGTCGCTGGTCGGACGGCAGATCGGGCGTATGAGCAGCCCGAGCCGCTTGGAGACCTTCGATCTTCTCGAGCAGCCGGTCGGGGTCAAGCATGGTGCACCAGGGCTCCTTCGCTATCGGCCGTCCCTGGCAACTGTGGGTCGGTCGGCGCCTGAGGAGCGCCGCGTCATGGGGCCGCGGGCCTGGGTCGCTTGCGACCCCACTGCTCTCGCAGCAGCCGCAGGGCGTTGTCGCTACAGATCCTCTCGGCGTCCTCGTCTCCGTAACGCACGCGTAGCGCGCTCTGGAGCTCTGTCATCCGACCCATGTCCTCGAGCCCCGGCAGCGCCGGCTTAATATATCCGTCCAGATCCGAGCCGATAGCGATGTGGTCAAAGCCGCCGGTCAGGTCGTGGAGCTTGTCGATGTGGCGGCACAGCGCGTCGATCGAGCCCTCAAGCGACTTGTCCATCTCCGGTAAGCCACTGGTGATGTAGTGCTCGCACAGGATGCAACCGAACAGGCCCCCGCGCTGCGCGACGCGCAGGATCGTGTCGTCGTCGAAGCAGTACGTCAGGTCGCCGAAGCGGCAGGCCATGTGAGTCGCGATCACCGGGATCTCTTGCGCAGGGTCACGCTCATCCAGCAGCTCGAGCACGTCACGGATCGACTCCGAGCGCATGTGGGTGATGTCGATCAGGATGCCCTCGTCCACAATCGACTCCACCACCTCGCGCCCGATATCGGTCAGCCCCAGCCCCTTCTGCTGAGGAAAGACGAAGTTGTAGACCCGGTCGGACAGGAACGGCAGCGCGGGCGCGTTCGTGGCCACATTGCGGAAGAACAGGTGCGCAATGGTGACGTACGCCACGCCCAACTCGGCCAGCGTCCGGACATTGCGCTGCACCTCATCCGGATCATGCCCGAGCTGAAACCCGCCCTCAATCGCGTGAATGAGGATCGGAACACCGTCCCCCAGCAGGCTATTCAACTCGCTGGCCGAATGCGCGATCGCCACCCCGCCGGGATGCGCGGCCACGTAGTCCTCGACGGTCTGGCGCTGGTCGACCACGTCCTGGAAGTAGCTCGTGCGCGGCGCCGCTCCGTATGGTTCGGTGAGGTCCATCTCGTCGAACGGCTGATAGAGCATCGACATCGCCACCCCGACGTCCCCGGACCGCATCAGCGTCTCGGTCACACTCGGCGTATCACCCCGCCCCTGATAATTGGCGAAGTGCGAGATGAACTCGACCACGCTGCCCTCGAATCGCTGGCGCGCCCACGTCTGCAGTCTCTCGTGCGTGCGCTGCTGATCGTCGACCAGCAGATGCATCGGGAAGTGGGCGTGGAGATCAACGAGCATGAGTCGGCCCCGTCGAGCGAATGCCCGAATGGTAGAGCCCAAAGCCCTGGTTTCCTACGCACGTCGACGTGCACGGACTCCGCCGGCGAACGGCGCGCGCCATTGCCCACCGAAGACCAGGCCACCGCCGGCGCATCGCGACCACACACGAACCGGCGGCGAGGCCAGAGTCGCTCAGGACCGTGCTCGAGATCAAGACTGACGCTTTGCGCCACAACCACCGACGTCGATTTCGACCGCGAGGTCTTCGCTTTCATTGAAGCGCTTGCCGCGATCGCAGGAAGCAGGCGGTGCTCCTCGGGCCAGCTCTCGCCCGGCTGTGCGGGTTGACGAGCTCGTGATCCAGCTCGTGATCCCCTTCACGCGATTCCTATAGTCCGAGGCGGTCAGCCGCCCTCGATTCCTTTCATTGCGGAGCGATGGCCGGGCTCCCAGGCTCGGCGTGATCGAGATGTCGCCCATATGGAGGAGCGCTTGGAGCGCCGGGATAAACGAAAGCGCCGGGAGAAACCGGCATGGAGATGCGGATGAAAGAGCCGTACATCGAAGAAGTAGCGACTCACGATGGCCCCGAGCCATGCGTTGGCGACCCGCGAGGGCGCA
>JBKQIR010000288.1:0-15683 GCA_052148275.1 Solirubrobacteraceae bacterium | reverse complement strand
TGCGCCCTCGCGGGTCGCCAACGCATGGCTCGGGGCCATCGTGAGTCGCTACTTCTTCGATGTACGGCTCTTTCATCCGCATCTCCATGCCGGTTTCTCCCGGCGCTTTCGTTTATCCCGGCGCTCCCAGGCCTCGGTTCAGCCTTCGAGCCTAACGCGGGCCGTCGCCCACACTGGCGACCAGATTCAACACAGGGATCGCTCCGCCCCGCTTCGCACCCGACCTCTCGATCACGCACTGGGACACCGCTACCGGGGACCCAGGCGTCTCCCCGGACCGGACTCGCACCGGCAGGCCATCGCGAACTTATCGCTCCTATGTCATGTGGTTTCCTTTCCCCATGGCGCCGGAGCAGTCCCGGCGCACTAGCCCAAAGCAGCAGTCTGTGGGTCGCCGCGCGCGTCGATGCTCCACGCCTAACCGGTCACGCCTACTTTGTGGCTGGTTTGCGGCGCCAGACTGTAAGGCTCGAACCGCGACCCCGGTCCGCGGCCGTGCGGTGGTGGATCGCATCCGAGACCATGCCGGGTAGACTGCATTGCGCCTGAGGTCGTCCGGCGGCTATTCCCCGCGGTGGCCGACGGTCATCATCGGCGGCCCGTGCCGCGGGGAGGGCCTCACATCCGCTTGGGAGTTGATGACAACAGTTCGTTGGAGCCGTGGCTGGTGAGCACCCGCAACGTCACGTGCTTCGAATGCCATGCACGCGCTGAAGGCCGCCATCTACGTCGCTTGGATCATCTTCTGGGTCTACTGGTTGATGTCCGCGATCGGTGCCAAGCGGGGCACCGGCAGTGGGGGTCGGATCCGCTTGACTGGGCTGAGCGGGGTGTCAGTTATTCTGCTCCTCCGCGTCTTTCGTGGTGGGAGCCTGGCCGTCCATAGCTTGGTCCTAGGGGCGATCGGGGCCGTCGTGTTCGCCTCCGGAATCGCGCTGGCGATCTGGGCGCGCGTCCAGCTTGGCCGCAACTGGGGAATGCCGATGACCCAGAAGGCCGAGCCGGACCTCGTTACGTCCGGTCCGTACCGGTTCGTCCGCCACCCGATCTACTCAGGGCTCCTGGCCGGTGTGCTCGGGACGGCACTTGTGACCAACCTGATCGGCCTGATCATCGTTGCGATCCTGGGTGCGTACTTCTACTACTCCGCATCCGTGGAGGAGAAGAACCTCACCGAGACCTTCCCCACGGCCTATCCGGCGTACCGGAAAAGTACAAAGATGCTCATTCCATTCGTTCTCTAGATCACGACCAAGCGCTACCCATCCAAGCCTCAGGCTGCAGCCCCGTCGCCTGACCCGTTCGCATGGAAAGGAGCAGCCCGGCGGTAGTCTCGCGTGATGGCTGCGTTGTCCGACAGGAGCAATCTGGCGACGGCCGGCGAGGCTGCCGCTCGCTGACGGATGGAGCCATCCGTAAGCCTGGCGACGCTGGCGCTGTTGTTCACAGGGTCGGGCGTGAGCTGGCCGGGCTAACGCCAGCACCAGCTTCCGCGGAAGAGCAGGGTTCCGCAGCTTCCGCGGAAGAGCAGGGTTCCGACCGATACTTTCGGTGTCGTGGCAGCCGGCCAGCTGGCGGTCTCGCAAGTCCGAATGTCGTGCGAGGCCCGGCAGCCCGCAGACGTCTCGGCTCGAAGGATAAGGAGAGGCGCTCTGCGAGATCGCGCAGCGCAACCTCAGCCGCACGCGTGTGCGGGCTCGTAGGTTTGGAGGATGTCGGCGGCGATGTGTGCGAATGCCTGGACTTTGAGGCTGGCGTGTTGGCGGGCCCAGACCAGCGCCGTGTTCGTGGGTGGGAGATCTTCGATCGCCACCGCGACGACTTCGGGGTGCGGGTAGAAGGTCAAGGACGATGGGACAGTCGGATGGACGAGTTCTCCCGTGGCGACGCGTCCGGTCGCTTCGGGCAGGCTGTTCAGCCCGGCCCGGCGGATCGGTCGACCCGACGGGGTGCGCGGTGGGCTGAAGGTGTCGATGATCTCCCGCGGAGCCCCGATGATGTCAGTGGTGGTGTAGTCGGCGAGATCCTCGACGGACACAGAGGAGCGGGCGGCGAGCGGGTGGTCGCGAGCGACGAGGAGCACGCGCGGTTCGGTGGCGAGTATCGGTCCAATCTGCAGGTCGGGTTGGTTGAGCGGCAGGCGCATGACGATCAGGTCAAGCTGGCCGCGACGGAGCCGGTCGAACTGGGCGTTGAGGCCGGGGTCGGTGAGCTGAACATGGCAGTTGGGGTGGCGTGCCTCGAAGGTCTTGATGATCTCCATCAGGTGAGGCCCGCCGGCGATCTGGGCGTAGACGCCGAGCCGGAGTGTTCCGGTGACGCCGGTGGCGAGCTCGTGGATGTCCTCGTAGGCTTGGCGAAGCTGCTGATAGGCGGGCGTGAGGGTGCGCTGGAACTGTTCGCCAATCGGGGTCAGTTGCACGCGTCGGCTGGTGCGATCAAACAGCATTGCGCCGACGCGTGCCTCGAGGGTTTGGATCGTCTGGCTCACGCGGGAGTGGGTGATCCCGAGCTGCTCGGCGGTGCGCCCAAAGTGAAGCTCCTCGGCGAGCATGAGGAATACGCGGATCTCACGCAACTCAACCCCGGACCACATCGGTAAGGAAGGCTACCTGATGCGGTGAGCAATCGGCTCTTGTTCGCCGGTGCGCTCGTCCGCAAGCTATCCGCGTATAGAGCGGCACCGCCTACAGCGCGATCGTGTCGGAGTCGCATTCATCACTCACAGAGGAGAACGCGTTATGAGCCAGGCGACGAAAGCGCGGGCAACGGGCCGGATCGAGGTCGATGGCTATGACCCGCAGCCTTATGAGGAGCCGGCGGTCGGGCCGCAGCTCGTGGAGATCCACGTCAGTGAGCGGTTCGTTGGCGATATCGAGGGCGATGGCGTGGTGCGGTTCCTGCAGGCGACGCGGGAGGACGGCGAGCTTTGTCGGGATCGAGCGTGTCACCGGCCGGATCGGCGATCGTCGGGGGTCGTTCCTGCTGCAGGACGCGGGTATGCTTGAGGGCAGCACGGTCAGCGGTGAGTGGTTCGTGATCCCGGGGTCGGGCACAGACGAGCTCGCCGGGCTGCGTGGCGAGGGAGTGTTCGTCGCCGAGCTCGGACAGCACGCATCGATCACGCTCGACTACTGGTTCGAGTGACACCCCCGCGGTCCAACGGGGCACTTGCCGGTCGGGTCGCGATCGTGACCGGGGCCGCCACCGGCATTGGCAAGGCAACCGCTATCCGACTCGCGAGCGCCGGCGCGAACGTCGTCATCAACCACCTCGACACCCCCGCCGCGGCGGACGCGCTCGCCACGCAGATCGCCGAGGACGGCGGTGACACGATCGTCATCGCGGCGGATGTCGCCCAGCACGCCGAGGTCGAGCGCCTGTTTGCTGCGGCCGCCGACCACTACGGCTCGGTCGACGTCGTTGTCAACAACGCCGCCGTGGCCACCCTCGCGCGCGAACTCGGCTCGCGCAGCATCACCGTCAACGCCGTCTCCTCCGGGGCAACCGAGACCGACAGCTACCGCGACGGTAAGGACCCCGAGTTCATCGCTGGTCTTGAGCGCATGTCGGCCTTCAACCGGCTCGGCCGGGTCGCGGAGATCGCTGACGTGATCGCGTTCCTCGCCGGCGACCAGGCGCGATGGATCACCGGCCAGAACCTCCGCGTCAACGGCGGGACCGTGTGACGCAATGGCCACGAGCCTCGATCAGACGGTCGGCGTCGTCATCACCAGTCGTGTCCACGAGCGACATGCGGCCGAGTTCGAAGCCGGCCTGCATGAAGCGGTCCGTACCGCGTCGCAGCAACCGGGTTGGATCAGCGCCGAGGTGCTGCGCCGATCACTAACCGCCACGCAACAACATCGTCTACCGGTTCGTCCGCCACCCGATCTACTCGCGCGCCTGCGAGAACTCGGACGCTCACCTGGAACTCCTCGCACGGGTCGAATCACTCACCGTGGACACGACCGTCACCAGCTGACCGGGATGGCGGCCCGGTTCGACCTACCCGCGCCAACGGCCCCAACAGCCCGATGGCGGATGGCGCTGCTCACCTGGGTCGGGATCTGGCCACTCGTGACCCCCCGCGCTGCGGCTCCTAGCTCCACGACTTGCACGACTCCCCCTCGCAGCCCGCACGGCCCTCATCGCCTCCGTTCTCGTCACGACCATGACCTACCTCGCGATCCCGCTCCTCACACGCATCGCCCGCCGGCGGCTGTGATCGTGGCGAGCACGGATCACCCGCCAGCCCCTACGGCGGAAGCGCTCCGGGATGACGGATGGCTCCACCCGTCACCGAGCAGCAGCCCCGCCGGCACCGCCGAGGCTGCTCACATAAAGGCGTGATGCGGTCACCGGGCGTCACGAGAAGCGGGCTGCGAGTAGGGCATCTGGGCCACGTCGCCAACGGTGGTGGGACGGGTACCGACGAGCGCCCAGCCACTTGTGCTTTCGCCTCGGAGGGCCGGCGCTCCTCGCTTGCGCTTCCGCGTAAAAGCGCTCGCGGCCCGTCCGCCCTGCGCCGTACCCGGAGCACCGCCAGGGCTGCGATCGCTTCTGCTTCTGCGCTAGGCACTTGCGGAAGCGCTGCAGCAGGGGGTTCCAGTAGCAAGGGCGCCGCTGGCCAAGACGAGTGGTGTCCTTTCACGCGCGCCGGCAGCGCAAATGCAGGAAGAAGGGCTGGTGCGCGGCTGCTTCGAGCTCCGGCGCCTGAGCGACGGCCATCGCGTCCGCGCGAGGTTCGCGCAGTTCATCGATCACGAATCGGGTCGCTGCGAGCGCCCGCGTATAGCTCTCAAGGGGGCGATCGATCCCCTCGAAGGTCATCGTCAGTCCCCTCCTGGTCACCGAACCACAGAATCGACTCGCCGTGACGTACTCCTGTAGCCCTTCTGCCGGGCGATTAAGTGGATGCACGATCGCTACGCACAACACCCCGCCCGGCTCGAGCACGCGGGCGACCTCGGTGATCGCCATCGCAGGGTCGGGCATGTCGTGCAGCGACATGAACGCGACCGCGAGATCCGCGCAGCCATCGGGCCAGGGCAGCTCGGTCGCACTGCCACACACGACCTTTTCATACCCGTCAGCCTCCACCGCGTTCGCTGTCAGAGTCGGTGAGCTGTCGATACCCCAGACACGGTGTCCGGCGTCGGCAAGCCACCGACCGACGCGCCCCTCGCCACAACCGATATCGAGGGTCAGCCTGCCCGCAGGCGGCACCAGCCGGGCACACGCCGGCAGGTTCAGCAGCCAGTAGTACGTGTCGTGGTCGGGGGTTCTCGCCCACGCAATCCAGTCCTGGGCGTGGCGCTCCCACGCGTCGCTGATGTCAGCGATCTGCTCGGCTCCCATATCCGTGCAATGATCGCAATGGTCGGACTCATCGGCCACGTGCTCCGCCTCTGCGACCGCCTCGGCGGCGGCGGCGGTGGGTGCGCTCCGCGGTGCCGTGGACTCTTGGCCGCCGCGTCACCCGCTCCCCCCGAGCGCTGTCGCGAGAGAGATCGGCGTGGCTTGGCCGGAGTGAGCGCTTTAGCCATCAGGCCAAAGACACAAGTGGGGTGGCCGCAGGAGAATCGCGGCATGCGGCCCGGGATTGGTTCTGCCGTCTTCAATGCCCCAAGCGCGACTGAGCCGCCGCACGCGACGCTTGGGGCATGGGTGCGGGAGATCGCCGAGCTCACGCAACCCGAGGCGATCCATTGGTGCGACGGCTCGACCGCCGAGTACGACCGCTTGGTGCAGCTGCTGGTTGATGCCGGCACGTTCACGCGCCTCGACGCGACCGAACGGCCGAACTCGTACCTGGCGCACTCCGATCCCGGCGATGTTGCACGGGTGGAGGACCGGACGTTCGTGTGCTGGCGCAGCGAGGCCGACGCGGGACCCACGAACAACTGGCACGACCCGGTCGAGATGCGGCATCTCCTGAACGGTCTGTTCGAGGGCTCGATGCGCGGACGCACGATGTACGTCGTGCCGTTCTCGATGGGGCCGCTCGGCTCGGCGATATCCCACATCGGCGTGCAGTTGACCGACTCGCCATATGTGGTCTGCTCGATGCGGATCATGACCCGGATGGGCCGGGCCGCGCTCGACGTGCTCGGGTCCGACGGCGACTTCGTGCACTGCCTGCACTCCGTCGGCCGGCCGCTGAAGCCGGGCGTAAGGGACGTGCCGTGGCCGTGCGACGCCGAGAACAAGTACATCGTGCACTTTCCTGAGACGCGTGAGATCTGGTCCTACGGCTCCGGCTACGGCGGCAACGCGCTGCTCGGCAAGAAATGCTTCGCGCTGCGGATCGCTTCGGTGATGGCGCGCGATGAGGGCTGGTTGGCGGAGCACATGCTGATCCTCAAGCTCACCTCCCCTGCGGGGGAGGTGAAATACATGGGCGGCGCGTTCCCGAGCGCCTGCGGCAAGACCAACCTCGCGATGCTGATCCCCAGCATCGACGGCTGGACGGTCGAGACGATCGGCGACGACATCGCCTGGATGAAGTTCGGCGCCGACGGCCGGCTTTATGCGATCAACCCCGAGGCGGGCTTCTTCGGGGTCGCGCCGGGGACGAGCGCGACGACCAACCCGAACGCGATCGCGACGATCTCACGCAACTCGATCTTCACCAACTGTGCGCTGACCGACAGCAAAGACGTGTGGTGGGAGGGCCTGACCGAGACGTCTCCTTCGCACCTGCTCGACTGGCGCGGCGCCGAGTGGACCCCGGAGAACGCGAACCCCGCGGCGCATCCGAACGCGCGCTTCGCCACGCCGGCGTCGCAATGTCCGTGCATCGCGCCCGAATGGGAGGATCCGGCCGGCGTGCCGATCGATGCGATCCTGTTCGGGGGGCGCCGCGCGAGCGTCGCGCCGCTCGTGCGCGAGGCGTTTGATTGGGAGCATGGCGTGTTCCTCGCGGCGACGATCAGCTCCGAGACGACAGCCGCCGCGGGCGGCGCGGTTGGGCAACTGCGGTTCGACCCGTTCGCGATGCTGCCGTTCTGTGGCTACAACATGGCCGACTACTTCCGGCACTGGCTTTCGCTGCAGCAGCGCGACGGAGCCGTCCTCCCGCGGATCTTCTGCGTGAACTGGTTCCGTCGCGACGACCACGGAAGCTTCTTGTGGCCGGGCTTCGGCGAGAATTCGCGCGTGCTCGCGTGGATCTTCGAGCGTTGCGCCGGCCGCGCGAACGCGCGAGCGACACCCCTCGGGCTGATACCGGTACCCGCCGACATCGACCTGACCGGATTGGACCTCGACACCCGCGCGCTGGAGCAGATCCTGACGGTCGACGCTGACGCCGTGAGCGCCGAGCTTCCACAGATCAGGCAGCATCTCGAGCGCTTCGGCGAGCGGCTGCCGCCGGCGCTCATCGCGCAGCTCGAGCTTCTAGAACAGCAGCTCAGCGAACGCTGAGAACGGCCGCCACGCCTTCACAGCGCTCGCTTGCGGCGCGGAAAGGGACGACTTCGACGCTGGTCGACAACTTCGTTGCTTCTGACGCGTACCACCGACGAGCTGGTCGCTCGCGGCGAGCGTCCAGGACCGCTGTGGCGGACGGTCCGGAGGTCTGCAATCGCAATCCCGATCGATTTCAATGTCGGTTCTGTATTCGACGCAGTCCAGTACCGGTGCGCGGCGGCGCTCCAGAGTACTGCTTCGCACCAGTGCCCGCCGTCCGTGAGGCCAGCGGTTGCCGTCTTCTACGACCAGCCGCTCGCCTCCGAGATCGCTGCGACCGAAGCCCAACTCCCCGGCGATAGCCCACGGCCGGCTGTCGAACAAGCGAGCCTGAGTCTGTCTGCTGCGGCAGGCTCTGCAGGGACGCGACAATCCGGTAGATGGCGCTTGTTGAAGCCCAACAACTGCGGATGCTTGAGCGGCTGCGACGCGCGGGCAAGCAGCCGGTCACGCTTGGCGAGTTGCGCGCCGGCGGGATTGACTTTCCCGCTGTAGTCATCAGCGAGCTCGAGATCAACGGGTATTCGATCGATCGGGTCCATGAGCACGGCCGGCTGATCGGCGTGCGGCTGATCGAGATCGGCGCCCCGGATACGCCCGTCTCACGTTGGCGGCGCCGATGGCGCCGGCGTTCGTGATAACCGGCTAGGTAGCGAGCGATGGTGGGTCAAGCGTCGGCGCGAAGGGATCGGTCAGCTTTCTCACAGCATCGCCAGCCTGGCCGCGGCGCCCGGGCCGATCAGCCGCCGGTCCGAGTATCAGCTCGAGGTGCGGTAGCAGCGACCAACTGCCCGCGGGATGAGTACGATCGACGCCCTCGAACCGAGGCTTGCGTCCTCCAGAGGAGTCTGGGTTGTATCCACGAAAGCACCGTTGATGAGCGGCGATGAGGCCCGATCGATCTACGTCGTGCAGCGGCATTTCCGGCTTGTGCGGCGCGGCTATGATCCGGCCGAGGTCGACCGGCACCTCCAAATCGTCAGCGAATGGTTCCGGCAGAGCCCAGGCGGCGAGGAGGCCCGCGAGCGCGAGAAGGAGCTGTTGGCGCACGAGCGCGCGAGCGCGGAGAAGGAGAAGCAGGCGCAGCGGTTGTTCGAGGATCGGCGCGTCGAGGCGCAGGGGATGCTCGAGGGCGCGCGGCTGCGCGCGAATGCCGATATCGAGGCGGCTGCGCAGACGCTGCGCCAGGCGCAGGATGCCGCGGCAGCCCGCGGGCAGGAGATCGACGCTCTTCTCGCGCAGGCGCGCGAGGACGCCGAGCGGCTACGCGCCGACGGTGAAGCCGAGCGGTTGGCGATCCTTGACCAGGCGCGGCTCGAGGCCGCAGCGGCGCAGCTCGTCCGCGACGCTGCCGAGCAGGCCCAACAGACGATCGCAGCGGCCGAGGAGCAGGCCAGGCAGACGATTCAAGCGACCGAGGAGCAGACCGCGAAGCTCGTTAACGTGGCCGAGGAGCGGGCTAGGGAGATCCTCAGTGAGGCCGAACTGCAGGCGCAGCAGACTGTCGGCGCCGCGGAGCGTGCGGCGGCCGACACGGAGCATCTGCGCGAGCAGGAGCTTCTCACCGCTCGCACCGCCGCCGAGCAACTCCTGAGCACAACGAGAGCCGAGGCCGCCGAGGAAGCTCGCGCCCTCCGAGACAAGGCAGAGAAGGACGTCCAGGCCTATGTCGAGCGCCGCCAGCGCGAGGCCGACCGCCTAGTCGATGTCGCTCGCCGCGAGCGCCATCAGTCGGGCGGCGGCCCACCGATCAACTGAAACACTGGCCGCCTTCACCCGCCGCCACGCCACGTACCGATGCCATCTTGGCGTCGGATGCAGAAGGGACCACGACGACCACGCAGGCTCCAATCGTCAAAAAGCGGGTATGAGTGACGAGAGAGCCCGGACGCACGGGCCGCACCGCTCGACTGGGTCGACCAAAACCGAGCGTCACAAGGGTCACCGACGAGACTCGCGCGCTTTCCTGGCGGCAGGGCGAACGCGATTATGCCTCTGGCGACGCGGTCGTCCGACGGCGGCCACGCGGCGCGCTAACGGCGCGGTCGCGTTCGTGGCTCCGAGCGTCCCCGACGGCCGCCGGAAGGACCTCGTCGCAAAGCGCCACGAGCGACGACGCGGCAAATCGGCGCGAGACTGTCGCTTCCGTCAGCGCGCTTGCCGCGCTCTTGCAAGCAACGGCGTCCATTTTCCGCCGCCCCTTCGACCGCCTGGGATCGATCCGGAGCGAACGAACGCCGCGATCGCTCGCACGCGAACGCGATCGTCCGCTTCCGCTTGGGCTGACGATCGCGTTCGTGGCAAGGGAGTCGTCTCGTGCTGGTGGGCGAGACGACTGCTTCGCTGCGCGTGCCAGCCGGATCGATGTCGTCCGCCCGACGATCGCTTCCGCGATCGTGCTAGCCGGTCAGGGGCAGCTCAGCTGATGCTGGGTGGCCCTGCCATGTGGCGAGAATCAGGTGTGTGAGCGCGCGGCTGGCCGAGTCCTTCTCTTCGCTTGGGTCGCAACTCGGCCGCCTTTGAAAGTCGAAGCGTTTGCATCGAACCGGCGTCGGCGGCTTTGGTTACCTTGGGGCGACCACTTCAGCCGCCGTTCACTGCCCGCTCGATCGCAACGGGTTTGAGCAGGCCGTGGCTCGCGGGGACGCAGGCGAGGCCTGCTCTCAGAGCTCTTGGCTGGTGTAGATCGATGCCGGCTGCGGTGACCATCTGTGGGGTCAACTGCCCCTGGGTGGTTGGGTCGGGGAAGCTCGGGAACCCGTGAGCGCGCATGCATCGAGCGAAAGCGAGGCCGTCCGCGACCTGGGTGGAGGTCGATTTGGCCGTTTGCTGGGGTCCGAGGCCGTTGGGGGCAAGATGCTGGCAGGCGTTCGAGGCCACGCCGAACTGAGGGCTTCCGGTTGGGAGCTCGTTCTTGGGGATTCCCTGGCTGCTGGTGGGGTCGGGGAAGTTCGGCACTCCATGGGCGCGCATGCAGCGGGCGTAGGCGACCAGGCCGGTCTGCGTCGTTGTGCCGGCGGTGGTGGGCGATCCGGCGCCGCATGCCGCTTCGAGCAGCGCCAGGCCGGCGGTGCAGATGATCGCTGCCGCTGTTTGGATGGGCTTCATGCCCGCAGTTCTATGCGCGGGGTCGTTACATCTCCGCTACGGGCGGCGTTGGGCGGATGTCATGCGGGTCGCGCGATACTGGGTTCGATGCGTGTGCTGGTGGTCGAGGATCATGTAACGCTTGCGGCCCGGATCGCTGAGGGGCTGCGTCAGGCCGGGATGGCGGTGGATGCCGTGCACGACGGCGCCGCGGCGTTGGATGCGGCCGCGCAGGCCGCCTACGACGTGATCGTCCTCGATCGTGACCTGCCGGTTGTGCATGGTGATCGGGTTTGCCGGACGGTCGCCGGCTCGGGTCCGCGGGTTCTGATGTTGACCGCCGCCGGCGATGTCGAGGACCGGGTAGACGGGTTGGAGTTGGGAGCCGACGACTATCTCGGCAAGCCGTTCGTATTCGCCGAGCTCATCGCGCGCGTGCGGGCGCTGTCGCGCCGGGCGCCGTCGGCACCGCCCGTGCTCTGCCGCGAGGATCTCATCGTCGACCGCGCCCGGCACCGAGCCAGCCGCGGCTCCCGCGCGCTGTCGCTAAGCCGCAAGGAGGTCGGCGTTCTGGAGATGCTGCTGGCAGCGGACGGCGCGGTGGTAAGTGCAGAGGAGTTGCTCGTCCACGTGTGGGACTCCAATCTCGATCCGTTCAGCAACGTCATCTCGGTGACGATGGCGCGGCTGCGGCGCAAGCTTGGCGACCCGCCGCTGATCGAAACCGTGATCGGCAAGGGCTACCGCGTGTGACCTGGCCGCGGCTGACCATCAGGGCGCGGCTGACCGTGCTCTACGCTGGCCTGCTCGCGGTCTGCGGAGCGGTCTGCGGAGCGGTCGGTTACGCGCTGCTGTCGAGCGCGTTGGCGCCGGGGCCGGCGCGGCATCCCCACGCCTACGACGGGTTGTCGGCAAGCTTTGTGGCGAGGTGCCAATCCGCGTACGTGCGCGGCGACAAGGCCCTGCTGGGGGATTGCCCGTGGAAGATCCTGGACCCCTTGCACCACGACTTCGGTCCGGCGCAGCTGGTGCAGTACTTGTTGATCTCACTCGCAATGGTGATCGTGCCGGCCGTGATCCTTGGCTGGATGTTCGCCGGGCGGACGGTGCGGCCGTTGCAGCGGATCGCCGCGACCGCCCGCGCCGCCTCACAGCACAACCTCTCAGCGCGGGTCGGATTGGGCGGTCCCCGCGACGAGCTGCGCGAACTGGCCGAGACGTTCGATGAAATGCTGGCCCAGCTCCAAACAGCGTTCGAGACCCAACGGCGGTTCATCGCCAACGCCTCCCACGAACTGCGTACCCCACTCGCGGTGATGCGCGCCACTGTCGACGTGGTCGCAGGCAACGCCAACAGCACACCTGACGAGCTGCGCAGCATGGCGGCGGACATCCGCAACGCGGTGGATCACGCCGAGCGGCTAATCGGCGCGCTGCTGATCCTCGCCCGGGCCGAGCGCGGGCTCACCGTCCACGACCCGGTCGACCTAGCCACAGTCGCCGAAGACGTCCTCGACACCGCGGCCCTGGGCGACAGGCGGATGCACCTAACGCTGGAACCGGCAGTCATCTGGGGCGACCCGGTCCTAGCCGAACGGCTGATCGCGAACCTTATCGACAACGCACTGCGCTACAACATTCCCGCCGGCGAGGTCTGGATCAGCACCTGCAGCCAACCGGACGGCTGCAAGCTGGCCGTGGCCAACACCGGCCCGGTCATCAGCCAGACGGATGCCGACCGTATCTTCCAGCCATTCCAGCGGCTCAACGACCGTACCTCCCACGACGGTTTCGGACTCGGCCTCGCGATCGTCGCGTCGATCGCCGAGATCCATGCAGGCGCAGTCAGCACCCACCCGCGCGATCAAGGCGGCCTGTCCGTCACGGTCAATTTCCCGTCGGCCGATCCCTCAACTCGAGCTCCCGAAATTCAGGCAACCGACCGACCCGCAGTTCCCCTGCCGGACTCACGTGCGCGCGATTCCCGGCTCCAGGTCCAAGCCTGATTCGCCGCCCGCGCACCAGCCTCGACGAGATCCGAACGACTTACGGCTTCGGCCAGAAGGGCCCCCGAGCTGGGTTCCGCTACCGACGCTCGCCGGCATCTGTAGCGAGATCGGCTCTGCATCCGTAGCAGCACCCGCATCTTGACGCTGCCGGCGACAGTCGTGGAGTGCGCGGATTGCGCGTGGCTCTCAGCTGGCTGGCACTCGCTGGCTAGCGCGATCGCGGTAGCGATCGTCAGGCGGACGACATCGATCCGGCTGGCACGCGCAGCGAAGCAGTCGTCTCGCCCGCCAGCGCGAGACGACTCCCTTGCCACGAACGCCATCGTCCCGGCTGCGCCAACCGGACCATCGCGTTCGCAAGCCATAGCGACTCGGCCGATGGCCGCGAGGGGCGCCGGCACCCGCCGGCCGCTTCCCTCTCACGCGGAGGTTATAGTGCGGCGTCGCTGGCGCTGACGATCGCTTCTGTCCCCATGCCGAACGGCACGCATGCTTGCCGATCTACACCGCCGACGAGACTCAGCAAGCGTCACGCGGCGTGGCGCTCGCCGCTGCGTCCCGATCGACCGGGCACCCACCGCCTCTCGCGCTTGCTGGGATCGAGCAAGCGCTCGTTCATCGCTTACGTCAAACCAGGGCTGCGTCGATCGGTCACGCCGGCGGACGGGGGCGGCCCGAGTGCGTCCCGGGTTTGGCGAGAACCAGGGCGCGCTCACACTGCAGTTGGACACCTGCTTTCGCGTTTGTGCCGGTGTGGCTGGAGATTGCTTGCCTGGGTGCCGGCACAGGGCGGGAGAATCCCGGCGAGACACGCCCGATGATGCCTCTGGCAGTCTCCGAGCGTAGATGCCACACAGAACGGAGCGGAGATGAGCAAGCTGAGACTCAGCATCACGATGTCGCTGGACGGCTATGTCGCCGGCGCTGATCAGAATGTGGAGAACCCGCTCGGCGCCGGCGGGCTGGATCTGCATCAGTGGTTCTTCCCGCTCAGGGCGTTTCGGGAGATGCACGGCGAGCAGAGCGGCGAGGTGAATGCCAGCTCTGCGGTGGTCGAGCAGCGCTTGGCGAACATTGGTGCCACCGTCATGGGCCGCAACATGTTCGGGCCGGTCCGGGGTCCGTGGCTGGATGAGTCCTGGCGGGGCTGGTGGGGTGAGAATCCCCCGTTCCATCATCCGGTGTTCGTGCTCACCCATCACCCCCGCGAGCCACTCGACATGCAGGGCGGTACCACCTTCCACTTCGTCAGCGACGGGATCGAGTCAGCGCTGAAGCGGGCGAAGCACGCCGCACAGGGACGCGACGTCTCGCTGCCCGGTGGCGCGTCGGTGGTCAACCAATATCTGGCCGCAGGGCTGGTTGACGAGATCGACATCTCGATCGCGCCGCTGATCCTCGGTAGCGGTGAGCGCTTATTCGCGGGGCTCGACCACGGAACGCTCAAGCTCAAACAGATCCGGGCGGTCGACGCGCCCGGCGTCACACACATCAAGTACGAACTCGACTGACCTGCTTTCCACCGGCCGCGGATCATCCGCGCAGATCCCGCCAAGACCTCGTTTGCGCGGAACGCAGGACCGAAGGGTCCTGATGTCGGACGCTCACGGGGCCACGCCGCTCGACCTCGAGCGTCGGAGCCTACGTCAGCTCCCGTCGGGGTATCCGCCGCGATGCCAGACAAGTGGATGCCAGGGCAGCAGCTGCGGCGGAGGCAGCTGTGCTCGCCATCCGTTTGCTGGCGGCTCCAGACCTGCGAACAGGGGTGACGCATCCCGGGTGCCGTCCTCGGCGAGCGCGCGTAGCGCTGCGTGCAGTTCGGCGACGGCCGTGCGCCCGTAAGTCTGCTCCCACGCGTGTACCGTCCGCTTGATCCGCCGCGGGACCGCGGCACGTGCCCGGACGCCTCGGTCGGGCGTGAGCCGCAGCTGCTTGCCGCGAGCGGGTGCGGGTCGCGGCTCGAGGACGACCACACCGGCCTTCTCCAGTCTGCCGGTCATCACGCTGAGCGCCTCCTTCGACACGCCGGTCAGCGCCGGCAGGTCACCAACAGCCACCGCGTCCGACCGATCGAGCACACGGATCAGGTCGGACCACATCGCAAGCCACACCCGCTCGCCATGATCGCAGTCAAACTCGAAGCGCAGGAGCACCCGCGAGAGCAGCGAAACGAGCGGCAGCTCGCGGTCCTGCGCGCGATCGGCGGGGTCACGGGCAGGCGGTTCCGGGGGCTTGTCGTAGCCCAAAGTGATCGGCATGAAGTCCGGCAGCGCCGCCTCGAGTTGCGCCGCGACCGACACCAGCGCCTCCCGCAGCCGCTCGACCGTGGCAGCGCCGAAACGGTCGCGCCACCGCGCCTCGATCGCCCCGGGCAGCGGCCGCCAGACTGCGTCGGCGGCGCTGCCGCGATCGGTCAAGGCGAGCACCGATCCGGGCCTGGCGTGCGGCTTGCCGGCGCCGCCTGGCCGCCGCGGCACGCGCCCGGTCCCGTCGATGGTGATATAGCCCCAGCGGCGCATCCCGTCGAGGTTCGTCCCCATCCGGACCCGCCGTTCGAGCTCGGCAACCGTCTGCGGGCCGCCATCGCTCAGACCGCGCACGCAGCTGAACCACATCGCCAGCGAGGTCAGCCACACCGCACCGCGCTCGGCGCTGGCGCCGAACGACGTCGTCCGGTGCGGGAACTGCTGCTCGAAAGCGTTGTCGACCTCGACCGTGAACGCGACGAACGCGGCCGAAAGGAGCGCTGGGAGCGGCAGCGCGTCAGGCTTCACCGGTGGCATCGGCAGCACCTCATTATGTGTTTCGCGGCAGACGAGGGCAACTGCTGCCGCGCTCCGAGGGATTGGAGGAGTCGCTTCGGTCCTGCTTCACGCCGGCGACGAGTACGTCGCCCGGGCTGAGCTCAGACCTGCAATGCGCGGAGAGCACGTCTCAGCCGTCTCGTCCGGCGCCTTTCACGTCATGCAGCCGCTCCGAGCTCTGGGTTCCGCGCAAAGCGCGTCGGGTGATCCGGGCCTCGAGAGTTGCGTCGCTGTAGGAAAGCGGGTCGGTGGCTCTGCTCAGGCGCTTGTGACTCGCAGGGAAGGGACATCCACAACGAGCGCGCGTCGG
>JBKQIR010000287.1:0-2943 GCA_052148275.1 Solirubrobacteraceae bacterium | reverse complement strand
GCGCTGGCGGGGATGACCGGCGCGGTTCGGGCGTGGACGGTGTTGATGATCTCGGTCGTGTCGATCCCTTGGAGATACGTGCTCGTGACCCCCAGGTGGGCATGTCCGAGCTGGCGTTGGATCACCGGCAGCGGGATCCCCTCGCGGGCCATCTCGACGGCGTGCGCGTGACGGAGTTGACGGGGCGCGAAGCGCCGTCGAACGCCTGCGCGTTCCGCGAGCCCCCTGAGCTCGGCGCGAGCGCCGGTCTGCGACCAGCCCCGCCCGCGTGTTGCCCCATCGAGAACACAGAAGAACGGTCCGACCGGTAG
Source organism: Solirubrobacteraceae bacterium (assembly GCA_052148275.1). Classification (GTDB taxonomy): domain Bacteria; phylum Actinomycetota; class Thermoleophilia; order Solirubrobacterales; family Solirubrobacteraceae; genus Palsa-465. The sequence goes on along the minus strand of JBKQIR010000287.1, from coordinate 2,632 downwards.
CCCGGTGCGGACGCGTCGCCACGGCTCGATGCGCTCCCATGTCCATTCGTCCATCCCGACCTCGCGGCGCTTGCCGCCCTTGCCACAGCGGACCAGGATTGAGCCACGTCGTGGCTCGAGATCGGTTTCGGCCAGCGACAGCGCCTCGTTGATTCGCAGGCCGGCGCGCCACAGGATCACGATCAGCGCCCGGATCCGGTCGCCGTGGTCGCCGGGTCCGGCGGTGCGCATGACGGCGATGATTTCCTCGACCCGTGGCGGGTCGCCCGGATACCTGCGCCCTTTGTTTCGTGGCGCGCACCCGCGGCGGTAGCCGGGCAGGGTGGCGGGCGATCGAGGACGGCCGGCGGCGTCGAACAACTCGACCGACATGACATCCCTCCTGAGGATCCACGCGGCGCACCACGCGCCGCGATCACGCCATCCTGCGACTACCGGGCGACGCTCCACGCCTCAGACTCGATCTATCAGACGGCTCGCGAGGGCATGGCACGAACAGTTCTCAGAGCTGCCAAATGCTCATGAGACGGGCGCCTTTCGGACGATCCGGCTCGCGAAGAACACAGTCGTGTCCCGCGAGTCGTGAATCCTCAGACGGCAGAAAGCCCTCGCCCACCCTCATCTGCTCGCCCCCGCGCGCTATTACGCGTTTGCTCGTCGTCGAGCAGCACGAGCGGGTTCAACCGCACTCGATACCCGGCCACATCGTCAAGATCAGACTGCCGTCGCTTTGCACGAGCCAGAGCTGGGCGTGTTCGCCGACCACACGCGAACGCCGCGCCTGAGCACCAGGCGCTGCGAACTCCTGAGCCGCCCCTCCGGACCGGCCGGCGACAGTCGGAATGTACGCCGGGCATCGGCGTCGAATCGATCGATGAGCACACTCTAAATCTCCACGACGGAGGCTTCGCGAGCTATCGCTCGTCGATCAAAGGGGTAGTCCCGGCCTGTCCCCGCTTCCGCGCGAAGGAGGACCGTCCGCCCTTGCGCCGACAGGCTCGTCCGGACGTCAAAGGAGGTCCAGGGGCCCGGGCGATCGTAAGCGTGGCGCAGCGGTCACGATCGCGCGGCGGCTCAGCCGTTCGCGCGGAATAGGACGGCCGTCGGTAACGCCGAGGTGCCCGACGGCAGGAGCGAGGACGACCACCGCTGCTGGGCCTCCCGGTCGCGATCGACAACATGCTTGGGCTCTGACGCGGGCGCGGCGCAGACGCCTGCTCGGTGCTTCCGGAAGGCAGAGGCGTTGGCGGGAGAGCCTTTGCCGTCCAGACTGTATGCGCTGTGCCGTCGCCAATCTCACGCCAGAGGCGCGTCTGACTGGTCCGGCGGACCTCATTCGGCTCGAGCTGCTCAAAGACTCGACGCGGCTGCGGACCGGCATGAACGGTCCTCTCGCGAGATGTGATCGGGTGTTGGAATGAGCCCAGGAACTCCAAGAGCCGGAGGGCGCGGCGCGGCGCGCGCCACCGGTTGGCTGGGCGGGCCACACGTGTTCGGCTACCCGAGCCTCATTCAGGCGAGGTGACTTCGCAGCGGACCTGGCTCAGGTCTGGCGGCTTTCATGCACGGAACTCGTCTGTTAGGTCCTTGTCCCGCTCGGCGGCGGCATGCGCCGCGGCATCCTCTGCAGCCTGGCGCTGTGCGGCGGCGGCCGCTTCAGCTTCCTCCTTCTGTCGCGCGTAGGTGCGGTAATCCACTGCTAGACGATTCGCTTCTCTGACAGCGTCGTCGAGGAAGGTGCGGAGCTCGTGAGCGAACTCGGGTTGCAGATCGCTGACGACGACTTTGCCTTGAGCGAGCACAACCTGGCCCCAGCGATTCTCGCCGGACCGCTTGTACCGATCCAGGAACCGATCGAACTCCACCATGAACGCGAAGTCGGGTGAGGGATGCAGGCTGGCGCTCAGCTCGTAATTCTCTACTTTGCTGTTTTTCCAGTCGATGTGACACTCCATCGCTCTCATGCTCCCTTCAGTTTCGTGGTTGCGGTGAGTTCGCGGACAGGGCGACGCTGTGACTGCGACGGGCAGGTCGGCGTGCGCGGCGGAGGCCGTGGCGTCCGGCGCTCGAAGAGCCCAGATGGTCAGACCCGCGAACGTGTCTGAAGCATGCCATCCGGTCGTCCGGGGCCACGCAATGCTTACGATCGCCCGCGAGCTCCCAGCAGCGGCCCAGCGCGGGACCTGCAGACTCTCGAAAGCCGGGCGGGACCGAGATGACGAGCGCGGTCCTGAGATTCGCCAGCAGCAGGAGCGCCGCCACTGCTATCCGCCGCGTCGTCCGTAAGCGCAGCACTGCCGCGTTTACCCCAGCCAGCAGTCTGGAACGGCGCCCTGAGCTGAGCTGCCTCCTTTGCTCAGGCGCGAGCGGCGTTGAGAGTGCTAGTCGCTCCTGCGAACTTGACGCTGAGCGGAAAGCTGACCTTGGGCATCCCTCGGCTCGGACCTCAGCGCTCGCATCGCCAGGAAACAGCGGTCATCAGCGGTTACTGCCCGCGCCGCTCGGGCTGCGAGGGGGGTCAGCCACGGCGGTGACCCCCGTCCCGTCAACCCCGTAGCGACCGATCGCGTCACGGGCTCTGCGCACCCCCGTTATGGCGCCGCGGACTGCCGGCCGGATCGGGCGGATTGAG
>JBKQIR010000286.1:0-6959 GCA_052148275.1 Solirubrobacteraceae bacterium | reverse complement strand
TTCTCACCTACCTGCAGAACGTCGCGACTGCCGCCCACCACCGCCTCCCCATCCCCTCGCTCGTCCCTACATAAAGTCACGCAGGAACCCCAGCCATCACGGCGACACCCCGTGAACGGCAACGCTGGCTCGGCCCCGCTTGCGGCGACCTCCGCGGGCGTTGGCCTGGCGCCGCGCGCCATACAGTGAGGGTCCGGCGTGGCTGCCTTGCGGGCTTGGCGGCTGCGCGATCTGCTCTCGCATTGGAGGTGCTCGATGCACCCATCCTCCTGGACGCAGCCGGCCACCGGCGCCAGCCCGTCACCCTGCCCGGCTACCACGCCGGGCGCCCACCCCGCAACAAGGGCCGGCGCTACCCGGCCCGGCCCGCCCACCGTTGAGGAGGTCATCGCGGTGACGCGTGCGGCGGGCGCGGGCCCCGATGGCGTGCGACTGCGCGCGCTGATCGTCGTGCTGTGGCGTGCGGGGTTGCGAATCGGGGAAGCGCTCGCGCTCGCTGAGACGGACCTGGAGCGCGCCGCGGCTCGGTGCTGGTCCGCCACGGCAAGGGCGACAAGCGTCGCGAGGTAGGTATGGACAGTTGGGCGTGGGAGCAGTTGGAGCCCTGGCGAGAGCTTCGCGTCCGGTTCCCCGTCGGCCCGTTGTTCTGCGTGATCCACGGCTCGACCGCTGGGCGCAACTGGGAGCCGGCCTCCGCACGGCGCCAGCTGAGCCGGACCGCCGCTGCGGCCGGAGTCAGGCGCCGGTTCGCGCCCCATCAGCTGCGCCATGCGCACGCGATCGAACTGGCCCACGAGGAGATCCCCCTGGTCGTGATCCAGCGCCAGCTCGGGCATGCCCATCTCGGGGTCACCTCGATCTATCTGCGAGGAATCGACAGCGCGGAGATCATTGACGCCGTCCACGCCCGACGCCCGCCGATGATCCCAGCCACGGCCGGCCTGCGCGCCGGTCCATAGAGCAAAATCACTCCCGAACGGAGATGCTTCTCGGCAACCGTGACCGCGTAGACCACGCCCAACGCCAGCGCGGCATCCTCCCACCCTCCCCGGGGCCGTCCCACGTCCGGCTCGTGAGTCCAGCCGTTCGCCGAGAGCAGGGCCCGGCCGGCGGTGTGCAAAATCGCGGTGTTACGTAGGCACCGTCGTCCCGGCCAGCCCCGGATCTGCCGGCTGAATCGCCGGCGCGGGCGCGCTCGAAATTAGGCGGGAGCACTGAGGCCGTCGCACAAACCCGGCGCACCGGATTTTGTTTGTTGCCAGCGCACAGTCATCCTGGTGGCGGCTACATCAGACCCATCGCGTCGGCGCTCGCATTGGGGCTCAGAGCGCCTCCTGTGAGGTCGACTTCGGCTGCCGCTTGGACGTGTTGGCGGATCGCCACAAGGCGCTTGGTTTGTGCGACGGCCTCCGAGCGGAGGAGGCGTGTCGTGGACCGGCGCGTCGCTCACTCCTGGGACGGCGACCAGCGGCGCCGAAAGCTCACTACCCCGACTGCTGCTTCGATGAAGCGCGGGCGCCAGTCGGCCGCTTGCTCGGCGGGTCACTGAGCACATCGGAGCTAGCACAGTCGCATGCCACGGCCACTACTGCTGCGCCTGGCGGAGCGGCCGCGCGCCCGACGGGCGGCGGCCGCGATGACAACTGATCCTCGCGCTGGGGACGGAGTAGCGGCGCTATGCGTCCCGTGCGGGCAGTCTGGACTCCCGCCGGAACGGCCGTCGAGTGGCCCCGCGGGAGCGGAGCAGGTTCGCCCGGCAGCTCGTGGGATGGAGAGGCGCCGCCGGTCGCGAGGTGGACAGCGTGATCTGGAACGTTGATTTGGCAGTCTTGCGCGCGCCGTCGTTGTGAGCGAAGATCGTGTCCTGATGGAGCGTCTTGAGGTTCGGTTGCTGGGCGGTTTTCAGGTCGTGCGAGATGGTGGCCTTGTGCCTCAGGAGGCTTGGCAGCATCGTCGTGGAGCGGAGTTGGTGAAGGTCCTTGCGCTGGCAGGTGGTCATCGGTTGCATCGCGATCAGGTGATCGAGGCACTTTGGCCGGAGTTGCCGTACGACGCGGCGTTGGCGAACTTGCACAAGGCGGCGCACTTCGCCCGCCGCGCGATTGGCGAATCGGATGCGGTTGTGGTTCATGGAGGGCAAGTTCGGCTGGCACCGGGGGCGGTGGTGAAGACGGACGTCGAGTGCTTTGAGGCCGAGAACGACCCCGCGCTTTATAGCGGGGAGCTGTTGCCTGAAGATCGATACGCGGAGTGGGCAAGCGAGGCGCGTGAGCGGCTGAGGCTGGCGTACCTACGATCGTTGCGGGCCCGTGGACGGTGGGAGGAGGTGGTCGCTCGGGAGCGCACGGATGAGGAGGCGCATCGCTCACTGATGCGCCGATACGCCGATGCTGGCAATCGTCCTGCTGGGCTCCGCCAGTTCGAGCGTCTGAGCGCAGCGCTCGCGGAGGTTGGGTTGCAGCCGGGAGCGGAGACACTTGCCCTCCGCGAGGAGATCGCTCGCGGTCCGGCTGCGGTGGCGCCGTTACCGGAGCGGCCACCGTTGATAGGTCGGGATTCTGAGCTAGCGACCGCCAAGGCCGCGTGGCGAAAGGCATCTGAAGGACGCGGGGGCGTCCTGATGGTCAGTGGCGAGCCAGGTGTGGGTAAGACCCGCCTCTGCGAGGCGGTGCTGGCGGAGGCGTCGTCGTCGGGGTGGACGACCATGCGCGGCGCGGCACGGGAGGAGGAGGGGCCGCTTCCCTACGCGCCAATCGCGGAGGCGCTCGATCGTCTCTTGGCCGCGCGGCCTGACTTCGCGCTCTCGCTGAACAGCGCGGCTCAGGTCGAGCTCGGTCGAGTGACGGCGGCGTCGCCGGCGCCTCCGAAAGACCCGGAGCCTAGGGCGGACCGGCAAAGGATCTTCTCGAGCGTCGCGCAGGTGTTCGCACGGGCCGCCGGGGAACGGGGAGCGGTCCTCCTGCTCGATGACCTTCACGCCACCGACGAGGCGACGCTTCAGCTCGTGCACTACCTCGCGCGGACGGCGCGCTATCAGCAGTTCTTGATCGTGATGTCATTTCGCGATCGCCCCCGGATCGCGGCGCTCGATCGGACACGCTCGGGTCTGTTTGAGCAACGGTTGGTCGCGAGCGAGATCGCGCTCGCCCCGCTCGATCGGGAGGGCTCCCGGAGGATCGCGGAGCAAGTATCGGATAGGCCCCTGGCCGACGAGACGACCGAAGCGATCTTCGGGCTCGCGCGCGGCAACCCTTTCTTCACTGAGGAGTTGGCGGCGACGGTGGATTCGAAGGGGGCGGTCGAGGTTCCAGGCCGTGTCTACGAGATTCTTGACAGCCGTCTGGCGCGTCTGGAGCCGACGCTCATGGGCGTGCTCGCGCGGATCGCGATCGCCGGCAGCGAAGCTACAGTCGACGAGCTCTCCAGCCTGGTCGGGCTCGAAGAGCATGACGCGTTCGCGGCGCTGGATTCGGCGCTTTCGGCTGGCGTGCTTGAGAAGAGCGATGGCACCTACCGGTTTCGGCACCCGCTCTTGCGCGAGGCGCTCGAGCGCTCGCTGCCCGACCACCGGCGCTTGGCCGCCCACCGGGAGACGGCCCTGCGACTGGCCTCTGCCGGCGCAGCACCGGCGCGGGTGGCCGGTCATCTGATAGCCGGCGGTCGGGCTGCCGAGGCGGTGCCCTGGCTGCTGCGCGCCGCGCAGGACGCGGCCAACGTGGCCGCCTACGTCGATGCGCTCGGTTTCGTGGAGCGAGCTTTACCTCACGCTGGCAGCGGCGAGGTAGATGAGCTGCTCGCCCTCCGAGCGGAGCTGCTGCTTGCCACCGGTGATCCCCAGGCCGCGTCCGCGTATGACGACGCGCTTGCCGTCGCAAGCGCGGAACGGAGGCCATCGCTGCAAATACGGCAGGGACGGGCGTACCTGGTAGCCGGGGATCTCGCGTCAGCCGTGCGAGTGCTTGACGCCGCCGAGGCGAAGTTGCCGGTTGACTGTGCTCGGCGCGCGCTTACTCGCGGCTTTGTCGAGTGGTGCGCTGGCAATCTCGAGGGCGTCAGACGAGCGGCCGAGGAGGCTCGTCCACTGATGGAAGCGGCGGGGCTGGGTCCCGAACGCTTCGAAGCGACGCAGCTCGAGGTTCTGCTCGCGCACAGTAGCGATGAGTGGATCGGCGATGTCGGTTTCGCGCTCCATAACACAAGCCATCTGCCCGAGCTCGCCGGGAGCGTATTTGATGCCCACCTGTGCGTCAGCGAGTACGTATTGCTCAGTGGCCAGCCGTACGATGAGCTCGCGACCTTCGCGCGCGACCTTCGCGCCGCCGCCGATTCCTCAGGGGCGCGGCGCGGACAGGCATTCGCAGCCACGCTGCTGGGTGAGATCGAGCTGCTTACCGGCGAGCTGCAGAGCGCCGAAGCACAGTTGCGTGAGGCGGTCGCGCTGAGCCGGCTGGCGGGTGCCGCCGGTGGGGAGTCGTTCGCGCTCCTTCGGCTTGCCGAGACGACACTGGAGCTTGGCGACCGTGCGAGCGCTCGCCGGTTGCTTGCAGAATCGCTGGAACTCGCGCGTTTTTCGCCTATCGGTTTTCACCTTTTGTATCTCGTCTACGAGGTCATGGTGCGTGCCGCGGGAGCGCCACCGGAGGCGGTGGCCGTGGTGGAGGAGGCTGAGTCGTTTCTCGACCACGCACCCGCCTGCATCTTCTGCCCGGCCGGGCTCTACATCGCGGCGACGATCGGGTATGCGAGGGCAGGGGATCTTGCTCGTGCTCGATCCTTCCTTGCGCGGGCCGAAGGCACGAAACCTCTGTGGGTGGAAGGTCCGAGGACTGCGGCGCTGGCGGAGGCGCGGGCGGCCGTTCTGACCGCCGAGGGCAGTCGTGATGCCGCGGCAGCAGCCTTGGCCGACGCGGTCGCCGGGTTCGCCCACGCCGGACAGGTCCTCAACGAGGCCCGGGCTCGCGCCGCCCTGTCCGCACTCGTCTGATCAAGAGCTTCGCAGGGAAGCTCCGAGGAAGGGCCGGGGAAGGGCCCCTCCTTACTGTCGACGCGAGAGTCAATCGTCGTTAGGAGGAGAAGGATGGAAACCGCAACGACCAACGGGCACAAGGTCGTGGTGAACCTGACCTCAGGGCACGAGGACGCCGACCGGGTCACGCTCGCATTCCTCGTCGCCACGGCCGCGCTTGCCACCGGCAAGCGAGTGATCATGTTCCTGACCAAGGAGGCGGTCCGGCTCGCGCTGCCGGGATACGCCGACGCCGTCGAGGTGGCCGGGGCACCACCCGTCTCCCGGTTGTTCCAGCAGTACGCCGACGCCGGCGGCAGCCTGATGGTCTGCCCGATTTGCTTCAACGCCCGCAAACTCGACGACCAGGCGATCGTCGACAACGCACGCCTCGCCGGAGCCACGCCGCTGTGGGAATGGATCGGCGATAGCGCGACCGTCTTCAGCTACTGACCACGATAGCCGCGCGGGCTTGCCTCTGGTGAGTAAGCACTCCAACTGGAAGAGAACCCGCCGGGCCCCCTATGCCGGTGGTTGAGCGGAGTTCTTAGGAGCCAGTCACATCTGTCCTACATCGCGGGCGGGGCTCACGATTGACGAACGCATGAAAACCGGGAAAGGAAATTTGACCATGAGAATCGGCGCCTTGGCGATCACGCTCAGCGTACTGCCGCGGTTCCCAGGACCCCCAAGTTCACCAACACCGCGGCGCCTCCAGGGCGTTAGAAAGGGACACGACATGAATTATCGCAAGATCTTGGCCACGCTCGCTGTGCTGAGCCTGAGCGCAGCGGCAGGGGGCACGTTTGCCGCGCCCTCGTACGCCCAGACCGAGACCAGTCAACTCACGCCCATCGCCTTTCAGGGCCTCCAGACCGCCAACTGCTCCTCCCTCTGGACCTGGAACGGCCTCCCCGGCGAGAGAAGCGCCGACGCATCGCCCGGCTTCAACCCGTGCGTCGGCGTGGCAGCCGGCACCAGCCCATCCGAGGTGGCCCTCGCCGACGGGGAGACCTTTATCGCGTTCCAAGGCACCAACGGCGACCTGTTCACATGGGGCGGCTATCCCGGAGGTACAGGCACCACCATCGACCGGCATCTGGGGATGATGCAGGGGACCAGTCCGTCGATCGCCGTGCTGGCAAACGGCGCAGCCACCGTGGCGTTCCAGGGTAACAACGGCGTCCTGTGGACCTGGGTCGGGAATCCCTTCTCCATCGGCGCCGGCGGCCCCACCCCGGTTGCTATGGCCCCGAACACCAGTCCGTCCGAGGTAGTCGACACCCTCAATTTTGTGCACATCGCGGTCCAAGGCACCAACGGCGACCTGTGGACCTGGGTCGGGGACGGCTCTCCCCCCGGAGGTACAAACGTCGGCATCGACCAGCATCTGGGGATGATGCCGGGGACCAGCCCGTCGATCACCAGCTTCCCGGCCACCCAGACCGGTGGATGCTGTACATACGCCTTCGCGTTCCAGGCGAACACCGGCATCCTGTGGACCGATGTGAACGGCGTCGGCGTCAACCTCCGCCTGCCGATGGCCGCCGGCACCAGCCCCTCGATCACCACCGTTGCCGGTGGAGGGGGTGACGAAATCGCGTTCCAGGCCAACTACGGCAACCTGGCGACCTGGGGCAGCAATTCCGGACTGTCAAGCGGCGTCGAGCGCAACACCGGGCTCCATATGGCCAGCGGGACCAGCCCCTCGATCACCGCCCTCGCCGACGGGTCCGCCGCGGTCGCGATCCAAGCCAAAAACGGGGTCCTGTGGAGCTGGTACGGGGTGGCCGGCACCACCGGCATCGGTGCCGCCAGCGGGTGCGCGTCCGCGTGTCCCGGCGGCGGGCTCGCGATGGCGAGCGCTACCAGCCCCTCTATCGCCGCCGCCATCCTGCCCCCTCAGGGCCTCTCGCTGACCGCCAAAGGCAACGTCCTCGCGCAGCTGCGCAAG
>JBKQIR010000285.1:0-6540 GCA_052148275.1 Solirubrobacteraceae bacterium | reverse complement strand
TTTCCTGCGACCTACAACCCCGCGCGCGGCCAAACCCGCAGGAAACCAGCGCTCACAGCCCGCACCAGCCGCGAATCCTCACCGCATAGGGCGCACATCATCCCTCCACACGAGCCACACCCTAATTGGTTTGTCGGTCATGGTGTGTGTGGGACGTTGGGTGAGTTTAGGCGGCGTGGGTGTTGGTGGTGATCGCGTCGAGGCGGTCCACGAGCGCGGTGTGGCGGCGAGCTTCGTCGTTCCAGCCGCGTCGCTGGGCGTCCTCGGCGAGGGCTTGTCCATCGACTCGTCGTGCGGAGAGGACAGCGAGCAGCGCGGGCTCGGAGCGATAGCCGGGGCAGTGCTCGCAGATGTTGCCGTAGGCGCAGACGCCTTGTGGGGCGCTTCGCAGGCAGCAGCCGCAGGCCATCCGCGCTTTGGTCAGCGGCTGCTCTTTCCAGTCACTGGTTTGCGCCCGAGTCAATGACATAGATCCGGGTTTTGATTAGCCCACATGTGCCTCCACAGCGAATCGACAGCACCGAGATCATCAATACGGTGCGCGGACGGCCATCGCCGACGATCTCGCGAGCGCTGGCCTGACGATCGACCGCTAGAAACGTCGAACGGCCGGGCCGAGCGCACCAGGTCGACCCGGCCGGACGGCCGGACACCCTCGGCTGGCGAATTGCACGACTGATTGGCCGGCGGCGGCGCAATTCTGCTTTCGTATTTTGAGGTGCAGGGCGTCTCCGATCTGGAAGTGACGCTTGCTGTGATGCGCTCAGCGAACCGGTTTCTAGTCCGGACCGGAATCGATCGCCTCGCGCGGCTGATGGCAGACCTGCGAGAGGCCCCGAGCCGTCACAAGACCCTACCGCCGCCGGGCCTGTTCCAGGTTCGACTGGTGGGGGCCGGACAGCCAGTCTGTATCCGGCCCCAGACGCGCGTCGACCGGTTCCTCCCCTCGCTGCAGCGCGTCGATGTAGGCATGATCGGCGGCGAGGCGGGCCGCTATCTCGGGACCCTCGGCAACGGCACCGTGGCCGGGGACCAGGACGTCGAGGTGCGTGGCGGCCTCTCCGAGCCGGTCGAGTGCCGTCTCGTAGGCGCCCATCTGATCGGGGCGGCGATGGTCAAGGAGCGGGATCAGGACGTCGGAGAGCATGTCGCCGGCGAGCAGGACGCCACGATCGGCGAGGAGGACCGCGGCGTGGCCAATGGCGTGCGCCTGATGCTCGATGATCTCGCCCGGCACGGGTTCGCCGTCCGCGGGCAGCGGGGTGACGAGCCCGATCAACTCAAGAGGGATGCCCGACGCGCTCTCGGCCGCCATCGCCTGCGCCTGCTCCCGGGCTTGAGTGGCAGCCTGGGCGCCGGCGGGGGTGGCGTAGCGCGGCACGTCGCCGAACCGGGAATGCCAGAGCAGGTGGTCCCAGTGGGGGTGGGTGGAGAACCCGGCGACCACCGGAATGCCGAGCCGGTCCAGGTCATCGGCGAGCTGGTTCAGCTCGGAACCATCGATGCCGGGATCGACCAGGATCAACCCACCCTCCCCGCGCACCACGATGGAATTGGTCCAGACCCACGCGCTCTGCCGGAACCAGACACCGTTGGCCACCTCAGTCAGCATCAGTTCACCCTTTCAGGTATCGATACGGAAGAGCTCCGTGAATCGCTCAAGCAATTTCAGGTCGCCCTTCAGGTTGGTGACCACGTCTTGCTTCACGGCCTGGGCAGGGGTCAGAGTGCCCGCGATCAGGTGGCGGATGCCGGGGCCGGTGGCGAATCGCAGCACAGGCTCGCCGCTCGGCAGCGAGCCTCCCACCGGCGGTGCCGGGGGAGCGATCTGCACCACCTTAAGCTCGCCATCGCTGACCTGGGCGCGCAACTCAACGGCGCCCACCTGGATCTGAAAATCCAGTGACCCTGACGCGCGGTCTGGTCTGAACGCGGTTCGCAGAGCCATCGTCAGCGAGTCGGCGGTGACGATCTCGTCATCCTTGGGTTCGCCCATCGACCGGAATCCCCACCGGCCGAGCGCCAGCACGATCGGTTCAAGCTCACGCCCGTATTCGGTGAGCTCATAGACGAGTCCGCAGCGTGCCAGCGGGATCCGGCGGATCACCCCGCTCTCCTGTAACTCCTTCAGGCGCGAGGAGAGGATGTTCGTCGGAATCTTGGGCAGGCCCTGCTTCAGGTCGGTGTAACGACGCGGACCGACGAGCAGGTCACGGATGATGAGCAGTGCCCAGCGCTCCGTGACCAGCTCGACGGCAGTGGTGATCCCGCAGTACTGCCCGTAGCTGCGGGCGGCCACTCAGACCTGAGCCTGTTGGGCCATATACGCTGCCGGGCCTTGCTCGACAGCCTGCGGCGCCATCCAGTGGAAGGCTACGATGTTGCCGTCCGGGTCCTCCAGATCACGGCTGTACATGAACCCGAAGTCCTGAGCCGGTCGCGGTTCGGAGCCACCGGCGGCCAGACCGGCCTCGGCCACCGTGTCGACTTCCTCCCTGGAGTCGCGGGAGAACGCAATCTGGACCTGTGCTGTGGTTGCCGGGTCGGCCAACTGCTTGTCGGTAAACGTGGCCATGAACTCGCGCCTCAGCACCATCAGGTAGATGTTCTCGTCCCACACCAGACAGGCGGCGTTCTCATCGGTGAAGAGCGGATTGATGGTCGCGCCGAGCGCGGTATAGAACGCCTTGCTGCGCTCGAGGTCTGCGGTCGGATAGCTCACGAAGATGTTCGTCGTCATGCGGTTGCTCCCTTGGTGGTTTGATCCGGTGCGCCATACTTGCAAAAAACAAGGATGCTTGTCAATAGCAAGCACGAAAACGGCAAGGCGCGTTGGCGCCACTCACGAGGTGGAACGTCCGAACAAAGGGCGCCCGGCAGCCTTCTTTGCCCCCGCGGCCGGATCGATCCAGTGCCAGGTCATACCGGCGATGATCGCGTCAAACATCCGCCGAGCAGGGTCCCAGTCCTCGAACTTGGCGACCTCGACGTCGAGCCCGTGCGCCCGGGCGAACTCGGCCATCGGCGCGTCGACCTCGACCCCGAGCACCCGACACCCAGCCGCCTGAAACGGGAGTGCGGAAACGCCGGTGCCGATGCCTACGTCAAGGACGTCACGGCCGGGACTGGCGGCCGGCCGTGGTTCTGGGACAAGCACGTTGTTGCTTCTGAGGCGATTTGCTTGACGCCCCTGCCTCGGGGGCTTGAATCCGGTTCATTGATTCGGTGCGACCCTCGGCCTGGCGAGCACGCTCGGCGCGGCGAGACCGAGGCTTGATCCGACGCTCCCCAGATGTTCGGACCGTCACGCGATCGACTGCGTGGCTTCGCGGACGCTGTTAGCGATCCAGTCCGGCGCGAGCTCGAGAAGGATCTCCAGCATGGCTTTCTATGCGAAGTCGGGCGTTATCTGAAGTTGATAGCTGACCGCCAAGGCGCTCGGGGTGAGCTGGCCGGTCCGGTTCGCATAACTCGGTACTGCTGCGGGTTATTGACCGAGGGCGTCCGTGGCCCCGTCCGCGATGTCGGGGCCGTTCGCGTCAAGACGGACTCGCAGCCAATCCTGCAGCGCGCGTGCCGATCGCTGTGATGCGCGAAGCCCGATCGCCTGAATCCCAAGACCGCCGAAGCGGATCGCGACAGCGACGATCATGATGAAGAGGGCCTTGGCGAATGTGCCCCACTCGCCGGTGATCAGAGCCGCGAGCGCTGCGAGGGCAGCGACCCCGGTGAACAGGGCCACTCCAGCCGTCCACACCGTCATGAACATCATCGTTGCCCGCGGCGCGGCGATTCGGCCGCTCAGTTCGCATCCTCCGGCAGCCGATTCGACGCGACCGCGGAACGTCGAGCGCCAACTGTTGCGAAGACCGTCGTGCGGAGTCAGACGAATGGCTCCGGTCGAGACCGAACCCGTCACGAGGAAGGGGCGCGGAGTTGATGACAGCAGCGCCGTGAGCGAGGCTGGGGTCATCGACGCTTTGGCCGCGTGACTAAGGCCCGCGCGGATTGCGCCGATCGCCTCATCGGGCGAGAGGGGCGAGCGAAGCGAGACCTCAATCGGTTCCGCTAACCCTCGGCCATCGAGCCAGCGCCGCAAGGCTGCGAACCGTTGAAGGACATGTGCTTGGGCCGGATTCACTTGATCACGCTTCCTTCCCCAAGTATCGGCGCATCGCTGCCTGGCGCTGAGGTCGGAAGGGCCCGCAGTTCGCCGGTCGTTGGAGTCCTTCCTCAGTCGAGAGCCTGTGGCGATCAATCGTCAGGAGGTGTTCGATGGGTGCGCGACCGTTGACTTCGAGGGTGGAGGGTCCGTTGGCCGGGTTCGCTGTTGGCTACGAGTCGTGGCTGGCCGGGACGGGGATCTGCCATCGCGCGGTCCAGGATCGGATCTGGCAGTTCTGGAATCTCAGCGAGTGGCTGGAGCGTCAGGGCTTGTCGGCGGCCGATCTTGATCGACGCCGCGCGGATGCGCATCTCGCTGAGCGTCGCGCAGCGGGGCTCGTGGTGCGCGGATTGCCGTCTCGCCTGGAGTGGCCGCTGGAGTACTTGCGCGAGATCGGTGCCTCGCCGCCAGATACGGAGCTGCCAGCCGGACCAGTTGACCGCGTGCTCGCCGCTTACCGCGAGTACATGGTGCTTGAGCGGCAGCTCGCGCCGACGACGATCGAAGGTCGCGAGCGCATCGCCCGCGTGTTCTTGGAGGATCAAGAGCGGCGGCGCGGCGCGCTTGAGCTCGCGGAGCTTTCAGCCGCTGATGTCACCAGGTTCTTGGCGAGCGAATCGCGACGGCTGAACGTCGGTGGGATGCGCGGTCTGGTCTCCAAGCTGCGGCCGCTGATGGTGTTTCTCCACGTGACGGGTCGCAGTGAGCCGTTACGGTGGGCGGTGCCACGGGTCGCGGACACCCACGGGCGGCTGGTTCCGCGCGGGATTGATCGCGTGACGGTCGCGGCGTTGCTTGAGAGCTGTGACCGGAGTCGGCGGTGCGGTCGGCGGGATTACGCGATGTTGTTGCTGCTGGTGCGGCTCGGGTTGCGCTGCAACGAGGTTGCCGGGATGCGGTTGCGGGATATCGACTGGCGAGCGGGCGAGCTGCTGGTGCACGGCAAGGGCGGCCGGGAGGATCGGCTGCCGCTGCCCGTGGACGTCGGCGAGGCGGTCGCCGACTACCTGTTGCACCGTCCGCCGGTCGCGTGTGACGTGGTGTTTCTGCGGATGTCCGCGCCGGTCGGCCCGCTGACCCGCCAAGCGGTCGCTCTGGCGGTAGTGAGGGCGTGCGAGCGAGTCGGTGTGCCGCGGATCGCTGCTCATCGGCTGCGGCACACCATCGCGACTGACATGCTCGGTGCCGGGTGCTCGCTGGCGGAGGTCGCTGAGGTCCTGCGTCATCAGAACCTCTACACGACCGCGCTCTACGCGCGGGTCGACCATCAGGCGTTGAGAGCGGTCGTGGTGCCGTGGCCGGGAGGTGGTGCCGCATGAGCGCGCTCAACGATCACCTGGCCGACTATCTGCGGATCCGCCGGCAGCTCGGGTTCGAGCTCGAGACCGCCGGACGCAACCTCGCCACATTCGTCGCGTTCCTCGAGCGGGCCGGCGCGGAGCGGATCACCAGCGAGTTGGCGCTCGAGTGGGCGTGCCAGCCACGCGCGAGCGAGCGCTATCACGGCTTACGGCTCGGGTATGTTCGCGGCTTCGCGCAATATCTCGTGACGCTCGATCCGAAGTCCGAGATCCCGCCCGCTGGTCTGTTGTCGACCACGGTGAGACGGATCACGCCGTATCTGTATTGCCAGCGGGAGATCACAGAGCTGATGGCCGCGGCTGACGAGCTCACGCCACCGCTGAAGGCCGCGACCTACCGGACCATCATCGGATTACTCGCGGCGACCGGGATCAGGATCGGCGAGGCGCTCGCCATGGACCGCGACGTCCGCCTCGACGACGGGATGCTGTGCCTGCGGGTCGCCAAGCAGCAAAAGCAGCGAGACGTGCCGTTGCACGAGACGACTACCACCGCGCTTCGCGAGTACACCCGCGTGCGCGACCAAGCGCGCCCGCAGCCCTGCACAATGGCGTTCTTCTTCAGCACCAGCGGCCAACGGATCGACGGCAGCACGTTTGACCAGGTGTTCCGCACGCTGCTGCGCCAGGTCAAACCGCGGCCAGGCACCGAGAAGGCGCACCGTCGCGCCCATGATCTGCGCCACACCTTTGCGGTGCAGACCCTCGTGCGTTGGCATCACGCCGGCGTGGATGTCGACCGTGCGCCGCCGCGGCTCTCGACATACCTCGGTCATTATGCGGGTGATCTTGTCAAGCGAGCCCCGAGCGAGCGGGTTCGCGAGGCGGCGTTTCAGGCGGCGAGGCGCAGGCCACCGGGTGTTCGTGCGATGCCGGTGTGGATGAGGGCTGTGTGGATCAGGCAGGCCTGCAGGAGGATGCGCGAGTGGCTGTCGAGGTCGATGATTGCCGCGGCGGCGAGTAGGGAGTCGACGCGGTCGGTGTCGCGCAGGTTGATGATCGCTCGGGCGAGGC
>JBKQIR010000284.1:0-3710 GCA_052148275.1 Solirubrobacteraceae bacterium | reverse complement strand
CTTCGCTCTCTCGTTAGCCCGGCCACGCGGCGGCAACCGCGCGCGCCTGACATATGCTTTCGATCCGGAGGGCCGACCTCCCGCTCGCCAACTACAACCCAGGCCCGCAGGGCCCGCCCTCGTTCATACCATTCGAACGCGATCGTCAGCACGGGCTGGCGTTGACGAGCGCTTTCGTGGCATAGCGATCACGCTGAGGAGCGAGGCCGCACGAGCGCTCGTCGTCGAAACCGATCGTCTCGATACGGCGACCGTACCCGCCGGACCACGCGGCCGCGGCGCGGCGTCGATGGCGCTGGTCGCTTGCAAAGTGGCGTGGAGCGCGATCCCCACCAAGCGCTCGGGCGCGCTCGCTTTCCGTTGAATGGCTTATCCACGTAACTCAGGTTCAGGTGGGCGACGGCGGGCGAGCGCAGCCGCCCCTGAGCGCCCACACGAGCGCTCTGAGCGCCGGCTGCACGCGGCGGAACGCGTAATCAGCTTGTCGGCGGCTCCGAGACGCCCGCCTCGTCGTTTACCTGACTCAAATGGATAAGCCGCTGGCGGTGAAGGTGCGCTGCGCGCAGGCTGCCCTGAGCAGAGCCAACGTCCAGGCTGAGAGCGTCGCCGGCCGTCCGCTGGGTGGCGATGAGGTCGGGCACAGGGCCCGACGGCGTCGGGATGATGACAGTGGTTGTCGCTGCAGAGCGCGGTGGCGCGCGGGGTCATACGGCACCCCGTCTTGCCAGCAGCGCCACACGACCCGACTCCACGCCCGCCCGAGGGTGCGTAGCGCGCGGGGGTGGTCATGGCCGCGGGCGATCGCTGAGGCGTAGAAGTCCGGCGCCCAGGGATGCCCAGCGGAAGGACGCGGCTTTGTGCTTGCCGGACTGGATCCCGACGGCTGCCTGGCCGGCGTCGCCGGCGAGCGCGTCGCGGGTGGGGTAGCGCCCGCGGCAGTCGCCGATCTCGCCCAGCAGCTCCGCGGCGGCGATCACGCTATAGGGGCCTTTGAACAGCGAGAGGCGACCAACACCATCCGCGGACTGCGACAACCGTCTTTTTTTAGCCACGCCGCCAGGACCATGCAATCGCGCTGAACCGATGCTCACGCACCCGTCCCGAAGCGCTTCCGTTTGCGGGCAGCGAGATTCCCCCCTGTGGGAGCACGAGAACAGCTGGAGCACTTAGGCGCGCAGCGACGCGTCCCGGCCGGGTGATATGGTGCTGGTATGGGTAGCACCAGTGGGACACTTGAGATCGATCCGTCGAGCCTGGTCCCGTTGCACGAGCAGGTCGCTGCGGCGATCCGGCGGGCGATCGCCGATGGCGAGGCGCGTCCGGGGGAGCGGTTACCGCCAGCGCGGGATCTCGCGGCCGTGCTGGGGGTGAACGCCAACACGGTGTTCCGGGCGCTGCGGACGCTGCGCGATGAGGGGTTGCTCGAGTTCCGGCGCGGTCGTGGCGTCACGGTCAGCGGCGCGGCGCCGGACCGCAGCGTTGTGATCGGCAAGGCGCGTGAGCTCGTCTTGCTCGCACGCAGCTACGGCTACGGGCTCGAGGAGCTGAACACGATCATGCGGCAGGTCAGCTGACGGAGGGTGATGGCGCTCGTCCACGACACTCCCCCGGCCGGCCGGCCAGCCTCTCCCGAGGCGCTGATCCCCGAGGCACGGGAGCTGCAGCGCCGCCGCGTGCGCCGGCGCTGGGGCGCGGCGCTCCTCGGAGCTCTGATCCTCGCTGGGGGCGGGATCGTCGTGTTCGGTGCTGGCGGCAGCCCTGCGCTGCCGAGCGTCAGGGGGCCGTTGCCCGCTGGGATTGTGGCGCGGGCGGGGGATCCCGCGGGTGGTCTGCCGTGGGGTTTGCGGGTTGTGCGCACGAGCGGGTGGACGTGCGTGCAGCTGGGCCGGCTGCGTGGCGATCAGCTCGGGGTGATCGGCAAGGACGGGTCGTATGGTGATGATGGGCGCTTTCACCCATTCGCTCCGAGCACCACGAACCAGGTCTTCTGCGCTCAGGACGACGCGCACGGCCACGCGTTCATGACGATCCAGCTCGGGGCGCTGCCAGCCAGCGGCGTGGGCGCCGGGAACCAGACGGCCACCCAGTGCCGGACGGCCGCTGAGGTCGCCCGCATGAAACGGATCTTGAGGATCAGGTATGCGGCGGGGTTGCGCGCGTTGATCGAGCAAGTGTTGATCTGCCCGCAGCGAGATCTTCGCTTCATCCAGTACGGGCTGCTGGGTCCTGACGCGAACGCCATCACCTACACCTACGACGGCCGCCACGTGGTCGAACGCACTCACGGTGCCGACGGTGCCTACCTTGTGGTCGGTCCGGCGACCCCGAGCTTCTGCTCGCAGATGCCCCAGGGCAGCTTCTGCGGGGGGAACGGTGACGCGCCCAGCTCGCTGTTTGGCGGGATGATCCTCGCCGTGCACTACCGCAACGGTCAGACCTGTCAGCCAGCGACTCTCGGCACACGCCTGCCGGCGTCCATGCTGCAGTGCTCGCGCATCGGCTACGTCGCGCCCAAGGCCCTGCTCCGCGCCTCACAGGTCGCCGCGTCGGTGAGCTTCCGTCTCATTCCGGCCGCGAGCTACTGCTGGCAGCCATCATCGTCAGACGGACGATACGGGTTTGGGACGGCGGCGGCGACCGACCTCGGCGGCTACCTGCCCTGCACCGCAGGTCTGTCCGCCGCCGACAAACGGCCCGGCCTCGTCCAGCACGGCGTCCTCGTCGTCTCTTCCTGGACCGCGCGTCAGCCGGTCACATCGACCAACACCGACTACGAGTTCTTCCTCGGCTCCGATCGCTGCGGCGGTGACGGCGGCAGCACGGGCGGGCGCATCACCGCGGGCGAGGGGCTCACCCGGGGACTCATCGTCCAGAGCCGCTGCGCCGGCACGCTGACGGGCACCGTCGCCTACCAGCCCAACCTAGGGCCCGGAGGCGGAGGGTTTGCTGGTGATGACCCGGGGCATGACGGTTCGATCCTCGTCGGCCGCTTCACCATCCATATCTCCGCGCACACGAGCCGACCCTACTAGTAGAGCGCACCGCCCGGTTCGGCAGCCAACCAGCGCTGGGACAGCAAACGCCGACGCCAACAGAGGGCGATCGATCATGTCCCCGACAGAGACACGCCCCTGGACACCAGGCCCCAACCGCGCGTGCGGCCGGGGAGGATTCCGGCAACAGCCGTGCGCCAGCGCTTCTATCCGCCACCGGCGGTCTTTTCCGCCAGAGCGTCTGTTCGAGGCAAGCGGCCTCGGGTGCCTCGTTGCCGCGCTTGCCGCCACGAGAAGCGTCGGTCGAGACAGCTTGTACCGGCGAAGAGTGGCCACGAGATGCCAACGATCATTGCCTTGGTCTGTGGCCAGCGCCGGCGACACTGGCGCGGACGGTTGAGAGTTTGAGGCCGTAGTACAGCCCCATATCGTCGGCCTCGGGCGTCCTGGCGAGGGATCGCTTTCGAGGATCCGAGTGGCGCCCGGGGGCAGGATCGCGAGCTCGCCGACGCTGCAGCATCGACTTCACGCTCACGGGCGCCGAAGCGCCGCGCGAGCAGCGCTACCTAGTCACCAAAACAGCAAAACAGGTAACCGTTCAGTCCGTGGGGCCGTTCAGGCGAGCAGGGGGAACGGGTCGTCGCGGTTGTGGGCGGCGATGAGCTGGCTGAGATAGATGAACAGTGAGCGGTGTTGCAGTCGACAGGTCGCGGCTGC
>JBKQIR010000283.1:0-87658 GCA_052148275.1 Solirubrobacteraceae bacterium | reverse complement strand
CTGCGCTCGGGTGTCCCCCGATGCTCGAGCGGGTCGCGATGGGCCACGATACCACGCGAGAGTACACGCGCCTCGATCATCAAACCGGCGCGGGCGACAGCGGGACTATGGGCGCGACGTGTCGTTTCAGCCCGTCGACGAGCCCGCTGTGGCGGCCAGGCGACGTGTCGCGCACGACGTCCCGCCTCGAGTTGCTCGGGAATCCCTGCGACGCGTCGCTCAGGACCTCGGTGATCGCCGCCGTCGTCTCTGCGCTGGGCAAGTTGCCGATCGTCATGCCAGGCCCTCCACGAACAGCCGCAGCTGTGGATCAGCCAACCGCTTGATCCTGGTGGCGAACTCCGCGGCCGCAGTGCGGGCACGCCTTGTTGTGAGTGATCCCGGTGCCACGGACCGTTGCGACCAGCCGGCCGAGGAGGCCGTCCTCGACGATCCGGTAGAAACGGTCGTCGGCGCGGCCGCGAATCCCGCCGGGGCGCCTTGAACGTCGAGCCGCAGTCGCACGTCCAGGTCGGGCCGGTCCGCTCCCACTCCTCTTGGCGCTCCTGCTCATAGAAGCCGGCGAGGTATTGGCCGGGGCGCGCGGCGAGCGTGTCGTGCAGGACCCCGCCGGTGAACTGGACCTCGAGCTGGAAGACCGGGTGAGCGCCGTACAGGCGGCGCAGCGCCGCGACGAGTTCGTCGTCGGGCTCGTCGGCGAACCAGCCCTTGCCGGCGAGGACGTCGAGCGTGATCGCGACGACGATTTCCTCGTTGCTGATCTGGGTGGCGGTCATGCGCGCGTCTCGAACAGCGGGAGCTGGTCGTCTTCGACGTCGACGTGGCCGCCGACATGCCGGGCTGGGGTTGGCGGCGGGACGCTCGAGCTTGCCCTACGTCGTCGTTTGCGTCGGCATGCTGTCGCCGCTCAGCACGTCCATCTTGAAGGCGCGCGCGACGAGCTGTGCGTCCTCGGCGCGCGACTCGTAGTGCAGATACTTCATCGTCGTCTGAATGTGGGCGTGCCCCATCCACTCCTGCACGCGGCGGATGTCGGCCTCGCGGATCATCCGCGTGCCGAACGTGTGCCGCAGGTCGTGGAAGCGCAGCCGGCGCAGTCCGGCTCTCTCGAGCGCCTTCTCGTAGCGCTGGCTGAGCGCGTCGCCGTTGATCGGCAGCCCTGACTCCGCGGCGAACACGAAGTCATCGGCGCCTGTGAACTGTGTGCGCTGGCCGAGCCGGGCGAGCACGGTCGCGACGTTGGGTGCCAGCGGCACGGACCGGACCTTGCCGGACTTTGGCGTCGTCAGCTGCCCGGCGGCGTAGCTCGCCCGCACGCGAAGCGTGGAGGCTGCGAAGTCGACGTCGCGCCAGCGCAGCCCGAGCAGCTCGCCGCGGCGCAGTCCGGTGAACGCCGCGGCGAGGTAGATCGCGCCGTCCATCTCCGACGCGGCCGCTCGCACGAGGCTCCAGACCTCCTCGGGTGAGAAGACCTGGATGTCGCCGCTGCTGCGGACGCGATAGCGATCGACGTGCTCCAAAGGGTTTCGCGGCAGTCCGTACACCTTCACGGCCCGCCGAAAGATCGCGTGCAGGAGGACGAGTTGGTGGTTCTTCGTCTTGTTGGAGAGGACGGGACGCGCGTCCCGGGAGCCCGACATGCCGGCGCGCCAGCGCTCGATCGCGCGTTCGGTGACGTCCTCGATCAGCATCGGGCCGAACGCCGGCAGCAGGTGGGCGTTGAGCTGCGAGCGGTAGCCACGGATCGTCGAGGGCTTGCACCCGCGATCCTGCTGGGCATAGCGCAGGTATTCCTCGGCGGCCTCGGCGAAGGTTGTCCGGCGGCTCGCATCCGGCGCGTCCGATGTCGCCTGCGCGTCCTTGAGCAGCGTCGAGCGCAGCCAGTCCTCTGCCGTGCGCCGCGTGTAGCTGCCCTCCGGCGGGCGCCCGCGGCCCGCCCAGACCGCCCCGATCAGCTTCTCGTGCTGGCGCCCTGAGGCGTCGCGGTAGCGGGCGTAGAAGACCGGACCGCGCTTGCGCTCCACACGCACGACCTGTCCCGAACCCCACTTCACGGCCCTTAGTCTACCCGACCCCTGTTAGATGGTTGTTAGATATTTGCGCCCTCAACCAAAATGAGGCTAAAGAAAAAGCCTGCTTTGCAGGCTTTTCTCAGTAGGCCTCTTCTAACAATCCCGGAAGGCCCCGTGGCGCCTGGGATCGCGCCCGCGCCGAGCAGGGCTCTTGTACAAGCGCGAAGGAAATCCGTGCGCCAATACGACTGTCTCGCGGATTTCCGATCACTGACGCTGGCGTGCGTTTTCGATGGCTTCAATGAGCGCCTGGGCACAGCCGACGGCTTCGTCGATGTCCTCCGGCCGAAAACCCGTTATTTCGCGCCAGTTTCGCAAACGGCTCCCGCCAACTCTCGTACACGTGGATGACGGGCGGCCACGCATGCTTCTTCCTGTAGCTGAAGCTGTCGATGCACGCCTCGCGAGCGCGCTGTAACGGTTGATGGTGCAGGTCGTCCTCCAGTAGAAGGATGTCCATCACGTCGCGGAAATTCGAATATCGGCCGCGCACGGCACATCCCTTACACCTGCTTTGGCGGCTTTCGGTATGAATGGTCTCAGAACCGGACGAACACTCGGGCCGAAGGCCAGAGGAGCGGTCTCTCGGCTCAGCGCTGCTCAGGTGTTTAGTAGCCACGCGACCACGCCGGCCGGAATCGCCCAGATGGGTTCGTCGTCGCCTACTGCGAGCGGCGTCCGGGTGACGATGACGCCCTTGCCGTACCGGGCCCGCATCGTCTGTGTTTCACGCCGCCAAGAGGCGTCAGTGTATTTGCTCTCGAATGGGACGTCGAGTTCCGGGCCGACGAAGTCAATCTCAGCGTCGGTGTCGGTGCGCTCGTGCATCATACGGTCGCCATCGATGAAGGCTCGTGGCTGCGCCTGGGTGACGGCCCGGGAGAGGGCCAGGCCCATCTGCTGCTCGCTGAGTTTGGTTGAGTCCGGGTCGGTGAAGCGCGGGTTACGGCGGTAGGCCAGTTGCGCGATGAGCGGGTCGATGAAGTAGACCTTTCGCTGGGCGGCCGGGTTGGGCAGTCCGCCGCGCAGGCGGTAGCAACGCCAGGCGAGGAAGTTCGCCACGAGGTCGTTGATGCGTTCGTTCACTCGGTCCCCGTCACGTAGGCCGACGTCGGTCGCTACGGCTGTGGCGTTGACCGGGCTGCACAGGTTCTGTACCAGGCGGTCCAGTAGGGCGGCGACCTCGGTTTCGGACATCGTCGTGCTTCTGAGCGCGTCTCCGGTGACGACGTGCCAGAGCCCTTCGACGAACCCCGCTGACACTTCTCCGGAGCGCACGAACTCTCCGACCGCCCGCGGAAACCCGCCGACTTCGAGGTAGAGCTGCCACGCGTCGTCAAGGGCTGAAACCCACGGTTCGAGCTCGTAGATGGCCTGCTCAGCCTGCGGAGTCAGGAAGTCGCGGGGCCGGATGTTCGCCTGCGGCAACTCATTCAGATCGCCAAGAGCTCGACAGAATGGACGGAACCCCATCGGCAGCAACAAGCGGTCGCTATCGGCGACGCCACCTCGCCGGTCGGCGAGGTCATCTGTCGCTTCGCGAAGGTCGCGAGCAGACGACCCGGTCAGGACCACGCAGGCCTCGCGGAACGTGGTGTCCTGGTCGCGGAGGTTCTTGACGGCCTTCGACCAGCCTGCCACTGCGGTGACCTCGTCCAAGAACCAGTAGCGCGGTCCGATGAGGGTGCGCGTCACGCTATGCATCGAGACCACGAGACGGCGCAGGTCTTGTTGGGAGAGGCCGTCACACGAGCAGTAGAAGACCAGTTTCGGGTCGACGCCACGCGCGAGCAGGCGAGCAATGGCGCGCTTGAGCTCCAAGCTCTTGCCTACGCGACGCGGTCCGCGAAGGGCGTATAGGCCGGGTGGCCGGATGTCGGCCAGTGGTTCTGGCTCATAGGAGAGCTGGACGAGGAGCGAAGCTCGCATGTCAGCATCGTCCTGTTCCCAGCCGGCGGGCTTTGTGCGCCACGGGCTCTGTTCAGCAAGCATCCGACGAAGCGCGGGGTCGTTCATCGCCCAGACTCTATCGCAAGCCGGATTTTGCCATAGTTTTTTGTGCCTACTGGACGGAAAAAACCATAGTTTTCTTTCAACTCGACCGGAGAATACAATAGTTTGTCGGAGCCCGGACCCGTAGCGTCGGTCACTGTTTCGGCGCTTCGATCTCGGCGTGCGGGCCGGCGATCGCTGTGCGGAGCGCGTCTGAGAACGGGACGTTCACGTTCGCTGCGCGGACCGCGCCGGCGTCTTTGATCGTGTTGATCTGCGCGCGTTCCGCGCCGGCGCCTTTGAGCGTGTTGATCTGCGCGCGGATGGCGGCGGCTTGGGCGAGCGCGTCGGCGAGCGGGTCCTGGCCGGCGGCGCGGACTTGGGCGTTGGCGGCCGTGGCGTGGTTCTTGACTTTCGTGAACCCGCCTCTGTTGTTCCTGTCGAAAGTGGAGACCGGCGTCCAGTCGGTCCCGAGCTCCCAGGCGCGGTAGCCGGCGCGGGTGCGCGGGTCGGCAGCGGACAGGCCCGCCAGCCAGACGCGGACGGACACGACGCCGAGTTGGGTCTGCAGCCGCTCCAAACGCTGGGTGTCCCTCTTCGCGGATGTGGTCGGGGTCGCCGTGGTGACGCGGATGGTGTGCGGCCGCGCCCCGAGGATCCCGTCGACGGGGTAGCGGTAGGTGAGACGCTTGCCTTTACCGCCGCCGCGGGTTCTTGTCGGTGGCTCGTTCCCCTGCGCGAGGAGAAGCTCGGTGGCCTTCTCCCGGATGGATTGCTGATGACCTGCAGGGTCGGACATTCTGACGTTGGCACTGGCGGCGAAGTGCATCAGCAGAACGCGGGAAGGCCAGCTGCCGTTCAGCGCGGCGTAGATGGCGGCGAGTTCGGCGGCGGGCATCCCGGCCGGCTGTGGTGGCGGAGGGGATCTGCGGCCGTGGTCTGCTCGCACGTCGTCTGTCGAGAACCCGGCGAGGCGGAGCGCTGTCTGCCAGCTGAGTCCGCAGTGAGCGAGGATCTGGTTGGCGCTCGGCAGAACGCGTTCGAGGAGTTCGACATCGCGGTTCTCTTTGCGTGCAGCGGCGAGGAGCGCTCCGCGCCCACGGGTGTAGTCGAGCGCGCCGCAGGCATGCCGGCGGCAGCGAGCACCGCGCTCCACTCGCCGCCGGCGAGCGCTTTGAGCTCGGCCGCGCACAGCGTTCGCGCGCCGGCGACTTGGGCGCGGCTGGCGCGCTCGTACTGGTCCTCGCTCAGCGTCGGCACGCCGAGCGCGAGCGCGACACGGCGCGCCTGCCCGGAGATCAACGCGCGCCGCTCGGCGGCAGAGCTCGCGGCGCGGGGTTCGCCGGCGCGTAACAGCAGCAGGCGCTTGCGGGTCGGTTGCAGGGACAGCAGGACGATCTCACCCCAGCTCAACGGCCGCGCGAGATGCTCGTTGACCCGCCGGCGCACGATCTTCGCGCTCGGAACCCCGTACGGGCGGTGCAGGTCAAAACGGCTCATCGGCAGCGTCCACGGCTGGGAGCGTCTCACGCACTGGGCGATGTCACGGACAACGTTGAGCAACACGAGCTTGAGCATGTACTCCCGGAACGACGGCGATCTGTAAATCACGCAGCCGACCATAAGCCGCCGCCGGGACCACAACGCCCGCCGGCGCCGCTCGAAGCGACCAGCGCGCCGTGAGCTGCGCGAGAGTCGAACCGGACCGATACCCGTCTTCGCATGATCACAAGAGGCCCCTGCACCGTTCTCGCCGGAGCGGGCGCCCCTCGCTCGCCATCTGTCGACCCAAAGGACTCGATGCCATCGCTCATTTCACAGCGCGGCCGGACCGCGCACGCGCACAGCACCCGCGCAGACCGGCCGGCCCGCACGGCACGCTGGCGGCGCCGGCGTGGCTTGCCGTTTGCGCATTCCTACCTGCTGGGACCCCTACCTAAAGGGAGGGTGTACGCGCGCCGGAGAACGTCGACGACGGCCCGATGCCAAGCGAAGCGGTGCGCGCAGCGAGCAATGACGCCGACCACAGATGCGACACGACAACGGCTGGCCGCCAGCGAGCGGCAGCGTTCAGAGGCAGCGGGCCGCCGCCCGTCAGTTCGGCGGCGTGGGCCGGCGAGCGTCGAACACCCACCATGCTCGCCACTCGTCCTCGATCAGATCTTCGACGTCGACGCGCAGCACGAGCGCACAGTTGACGAGCTCACGGAAGTTGATGTTCCCCGGAGTCTTGTTGCGCTCCAACCGCCCGTAGCCCGACACGGACATGCCGGTCAACCGCGCCATGTCGTCCTGAGTGTGCCCGCCTTCAAGACGCACACGCGCGAGCTTCGTGTCGCCCGCGCGCAGCGGCCTCCCGCGCTTGCTGACAGCGGAGCTCACGCTCCCACGCTAACCGACAGCGCTCGTGCCCGTCGCCGCGCACTCCCCGCAGCCAATCACGCCGCTCGCACGACTCCATTGCGACGAGTGAAGTCGGTCAAATCTGACCGGTCAGAATTGACAGGACAGAACCGGATCGCGTCACGATCGGCCGCCGCATTCTCGCTGCTCATGACGAGCCCGATCACCCGCACAGCCGCCGCCAACCAGACGCGTGAGCTCGCAGGTCGGCGCGCAGACACTACCGACCTGCCCGCCGTCCGCACGTCCCGCAACCCGGAGGTTTCCGCGTGAGCACAGCCACAGCCCAACGGTCAGCGATACCCGCCGTCTCAGCTACCGCATCCCCGCGCCCGGGCGTTGGACGGCTCGACGCGGTGCTGGGAGCGAGATCGCGGAACGCTCCTGCGCGGCCGATCGGCGCGATCCGCGCGGGCGTGCCGGTGCGGGGGTTCGTCGAGGCATGCAGCACGATGTTCACGGCCGCGCTGGACGACATGAGCGACCCGGCGATGGTGCCGTGGATCACCAGCGACGCCGACGCGGTGCTGCGCGCCTACCTGCTGTACATCGTCTGTGAACGTACGCCCGCGGAGGAGCGCGACCCCGAAGCGTTCGAGCGCTTCTACGGGCGTGTCAGCGCCGAGGTGTGGGAGCTGCTCGGTTTCGAGTCCGCGCCCGCCCGCCTGGAGCTGGGGCTCGCGTTCGCCGGGCTCGCGGACACCGACGGGATGCCCGAACAGCTGCGGCTCGTGATCTGGATCCTCGCGGAGCTCGCCGCCGGCGACCTTTTGAAAGTCCGCGCGTGAGCCAGCAGACGCCGATGACCGCAGCGCAGCGGCGCAAGCACACGCGCCGCCGTGCCGAGCGCGCCGCCAAAGCCGCCCGTGCGGCCGCGCACCAGCAGCTCCTCGCCGCCCGGGCGGCCAGCACCCGCAAGCGAACACGGCGCCGTAACGCTGAGGCGTTCGCGGTCACCGGCGCGACCGAGTTCTCCTGCGACTCGGTTCTCTCCGATCCCGTGCAGGTCATCGAGATGTTCAAGACCTTCGCGCCCCGCGCGTGCCTGCAGTTGATCACCGCGACGAAGGTGACCCGCGAGCCCGGACAGGCAGGGGCGCCGCGGATCGACGGCTCGTGGGCGCTGGTGTTCCTCGCGCACGTGATGACCGGTATCCCGGACTGGCAGCGCTGGTACATCAACCATCAGACCTCGCGCATCTGGGATCTCTGCGGCTTCGCGAAGCGTCCCTCATGGGCAACGACATACCTGCGTTTCCGCGAGCTGGAGCACCCCCGGTACGTCGCCGCGTTTGAGCGCGCCGCCGCGCAGTTCGTGCGCGTCGCCGCTCACCACGTCCCACACGCGTTCGATTTCACCCACACTGACGGCTCCCCGACGCACTCCCACGTCCTGCTGGACCACGCCTGCCCCAGCAAGACCTACTGCCAGACGCGGACCGGCCGGGTGCCGAACCAGATCGCACGCGCCGGCGAGGAGTCGATCAACGACGAGCGCCACGAACGCTCCGCCCAGGCCGAACCCGAGAACCCCGACGCCCCGCCCGACACCAACGTGCACAAGCTCACCGACGAGGAAGCCAGAGCGCTCGGCCTGGCGGACTGGAGACACTCCCACTACTACCGCTTCGGGGAGCGCGGGCACATTCTCCGCTGCCGCGACAAGCAGGCCGGCGTGCGCATGTACAAAGCCGGGCCCCGCAGCAAACGGAAGGTCTGGGTCGGCGGCTACTTCCTGCCGATCGTCTCCGACTTCTTCTGGGCGCCGTTCGCGGTCAACTTCTTCGCAGCCGACATTCAGGAGCACCTCGGCTGGCCGGAGACCTACCGCAAGGGCATGGCCGCGCTCAACGACGACCCGGAGAACCCGACGCATCAGATCGTCGGTGTGGTCGCCGACCGCGCGTTCACGAACAAGACGTTCATCGCTCACAACACCGAGAACGGGGTCGCGAGCATCACCCCCGAACGCGGACTGCCCGGCGGCAAGGAATGGAAGACGCTGCGGGATCCGGAAGGCCGCTGGGATGAGCACGGGCCGCGCTGTCGGTACTGCGGCGGGCCGCCCTCACCCGCCGCCGGCCCCGGGGAAGGGTTCGCGATCACCGGCTCCGGAGACCCCAGGCTCACGTTCCGCTGCGCGCTCGGCTGGCACGAGGAATGCCGCACGAAACTGCAGACGATCTCCTGCCGGCGCGAATACCGCGCGCTGCTGCCGATCGGCCGCCAGGAACGCATCTTCCACGACATGCTCGGGGCCCACTCGCACTGCGAGGGGATCTTCGACTCCTGGCGAGACCGCTACGCCGTCGCCGGCACCAGCAACGCGACCCGCAGCAAACGCCGCGACGGGATCGCCGCACAGACGCTCCGTGGCGCGGTCGCGCTGCTCGCCGAATGGTTCCGCATCTGCGTACGCCAGGGATACATCGGCAACCACAGCCGCCGCAACACCAGCAAGCCCGTCAAGCGCGACGGCGGCGCCAAACGCCTGATCGCGCTGCGCACCTACCGCGAACGCGAACACCTGATCCTCCCGATCGGCCCGATGGTCGACAAACTCCCGTTCCGCAAAAAGACCGCGACGCCCGCCGCCGGCAACGCCCCGCCCGGAGGCCCGCCGCCAGCCGGCCCGTAGCGCACCCGGCGACTCACTCACCTCTGAACGCCCGAAAGCCGCCTCTCGGGGGAGGCTTCCGGCTGGGCGAGACACGCTTCGCACGCGCCCTCAAATGGCAGGAAACCCGCCGCTGGCGGGTTTCCCGGCGCCCAATCCGCTTGCCCTCTGACCGGGGGCCGACCAGGCGATATGTTTGGTCTCCTCACGGCAATTCTTCAAACGATTGCCTTAAAGAGGCCCAGTAGCGGGGGCGGGATTCGAACCCGCGACCTTCGGGTTATGAGCCCGACGAGCTACCAGACTGCTCCACCCCGCGGCGGACACACATTGATAGCAAATCGGGACCCATTTTGCCAAACTACCCGCAAATGGTAGGACGGGACGAGGCGTTCTGCGTCCCGATCGCCTCCCAGCGACGCGGCCAGCCCGTTCCTCGCCTGAGAAGCGCGAAGTCGGTCTGCCACGAATCGCATTGAGGCTCTTGGAGATGGCGCGCCCAAGGTTTCCGTCCGGGCGTGACGCCAAAGTAGCCTCATGGAGCAGGAGGAACTGCTGGAAGGCGTCCGCGCGCTGCGGGCGCGGCGCTACACACCGGCCGAGATCGGGCGTTCACTCGGCGTCAGCAAGGCAGAGGCGGCGCGGCTCGTACGCGTCGTCGCGTGCGAGCGGGATGGCGGGGCGACCGCGTCATCTACGAGCGATGCGAGCGGCATCGCCGTCGGGAGCCAACCGCGTTGCTGGGTCAGCCCCGGCTGGCGCAACGGTCTAGTGATCGAGAATGACCGCGACTGGCCGGTGGACCCTGGCGCGCCATCCCAGGCCGCCGACAGCGGCGTCGTGTGCGTTCTTGTGGCCGTCGCCGAGGCACGCGACAAGCTGTCAGTGTGCGGCTATCTCGTCGACACGTGGTGCCTGGGGCTCAAGAACGCGATCGGGCCACAGCGGATGGGAAGGCGCGAGCTCGAAGCGTTCAAGCGCCGGTATTTCAGGCTGTGGCAATCGGAGGGCATTCCGGTTCCGCTCGCGCTCGCCCAGCATCTCGTGCTCGGCGCGGTCGAGTACGCTCGGGGACTCGGCTTCAAGCCGCACCCCGATTTCCTGCAGGCACGCCGTCTGCTGGGAGCATGGGACGGGCAATGCTCGATCACGTTTGGTAGGGACGGCAAGCCCAACTACATGAGTGGGCCCTACGACGACCCCCAACGGGTGCTCGCGACGCTCTTACGTTCAGTGGGCCGCGACGGCTTCCACTACACGGTCTCAATCGGCGACTTCGACGAGCCCGACGGCGCAGACGGCGGTTTTCGCAACAGCGCCTCGGTGAGCAATGTCGGCGAACTGGGCGAGGTCGCGTAGCTCGGCGGACGCAAGAGCATGAGGCTCGAGTCGCCGAGTCTCAGCGCGCGTGACTCGCACGCCTCCTATGGAAATCGACCGGCGCTGGGATCGAAGATCCACTGGCGAGCTGTGCGCCGGACCGAAGACTCAAGCATTCGAGGCGCAAGCCAGATCGCGCAGCTTTCGGGCGAGGTTGGCGCGTGCGCTCGCGCTGAGGCGGGCAACGCGCTGCGCGCCGTCGTCGATGGCGGTCGCTGCGAGGATGGCGGTCCGTTCGCCATCCTCCAACTGCTCGATCGCGGCCAGCATCTCGGCCACCGTCAGCTGATCCGATGCGGTGTCGCGTCCGATGAGCCGCTGCTCGATCGCGGCCGCCGCGGCTCCGAGCGCCACGCGGCGGCTCGGCGCCGTGCGCAGCGCATAGCGAAGACCGACACGTCGGGCCTCGGCAAGGATCGCGACGGTTTCGCGTTTGGCGGCTCGTTTGCCGGGGGAAGAGCGTTGCTCGCCGAGCGCCCGATACCGGTCACCGCCCGCAGACCGGTCACCGCCACCAGACCGGTCACCGCCCCCAGACCGGTCACGGCCACCAGACCGGTCACCGCCCCCAGACCGGCCACCGCCACCAGACCGGCCACCGCCACCAGGCTGGGCACCTCCCCCATACCGACCGCCGCCCCCGCACCGACCGCCGCGCCCAGACCGACCGCCGTCCCCAGAACGAGAGCCCGCCGCGGCCCCACCCTGCCGGCTGCTCTCGTGAATCTTGTCCGTGTAGGGATTGCTCGGCTCGAGCCCGGCCTCGGTCAGAAAGCGGCTCGCGGCGTGATCGGTTGTGTGCAGCACCAGCGTCTGTTGGGCGCGGGTGAAAGCGACGTACGCGAGCCGGCGCTCGGCCTCGAGCCCCTCGCCGGCGGCTCGCTCCTGAGCGCTGACATCGAGCGAACGGTGATGCGGGAGCTGGCCTTCCTCGCATGCGAAAACATGCACCACGGGCCACTGGCGTCCTTTTGCGCGGTGGATCGTCGTCAGCTCGACGCCGTTCTCGTCGTCGCGGATCCCTCGCAGCTGGTCGCTGCGCGTCTGGAGCAACGTCGAGTACTCGGCGACGGTCTTGCCGGCCGCGTCGCGTTCGGACTGCTCCAGCACCTCGAGCTCGATCTGCTCGCTGGCACCAAACGTCTGCTCGTATTCGGTGAAGTAATCATCCAGCCCGCCGGCTCGCCGCAAATAGCGGATGAAGTGGCGGCCTTCCGTGATCGCCGCGAGCGCGTCAAGGATGCGTCCGGCATCGTCGAGCTTGGAGCGCTGTCGCTCGTTGGCGGGCAGATCGGAGAGGCTCTCGGCGAAGCCGAGGCCGGCGCGCAGCCGCGTCGCCACCATCTCCTCGGCGTCGAACGGCAGCCCGCGACTTGGCACGCGACAGACGAGTGCGACATCTTTTGGCTCGGCCTGCGCGGGTTGAGCACACAGTCGTAGATACGCCTCGAGCGCCCCGCGCGCGCCGTGCGGCTCGAACACCTGCTCCGGCGCGGCGATCCTCACTCCGAGATCCGCACACGCGAGCGCGACCGTCCGCAAAAGGTTGGTGGTGCGGGCGAGCACCACGATCTCGTCCCGTCGCCGGCCGGCGAGGGTGCGCGCGATCGCGTCCGCCGCCTGCGCCTGACCGCCATGCTCATACAGCTGCAACGCCTCCTGGCCTCCCGGGCTCCGGCCGGGGTCTGAATGGATCGGCTTCGGGAACCGGATCTCGTTGTGCTCGATCAATCGCCGCGATGCATCGACGACATCCGGGGGGCAACGGTAGTTGTGGGCCAAGGACACCCGCTGCAGGCCCGGGTATGCGAGATCCAGCTCGATGATCCGCCGGACGCTCGCGCGCCGCCATCCGTACAGCGTCTGATCCTCGTCGCCGACGCAGAAGAATCCGTCCTGCGGCGCTGCGAGGATCCTCACGAGCAGCTCCTGCGCCGGCTCGATGTCCTGATACTCGTCCACGAGCACATGCAGGAAGCGGCTCTGCCAGCGCCGCCGCAGCTCGACGTCCTCCCGTAGAGCACGCACGGCGACGAGCACGAGATCGTCGAAGTCGTTGACCTGCTGCTCGATCAGATGCTGCTCGTAGAGCTCGTAAATGCGGGCGAGCGTCGGGCCATCGGCCTTTGGGGCGGCTTGGTCCTTCTCATGGCGACGGAACTCGCGCGGTGTGCACAGCAGGCCGAGCTTGATGGCGCCGATCGCAGAGCGGGCGTCGGCCGGCTCGATCCACACCCCTTCCTCACGGGCTGCAATCGCACACAGCCGCCTCCAGTTGTTCAGCGAGAGCTTCCCGAGCAGGCCGCGCGGCCGGGCGATCCCCTCCTCCCGCATCAGCCACCATCCGACGCTGTGGAACGTGTGCGCGGACACCGGTCCCAGGCCCGCGGCTCCGAGGCGCTCCTGCAGCTCGGTGCGAGCGTCCCGGTTGAACGTGGTGCACAGGATCCGCTCGGCGGGCGTCCCTCGCGCAAGCAACTCGCGTACGCGCTCGATCAGGACCGCGGTCTTTCCGCTGCCTGCGGGTGCGATGACCTGCACGACCCCGTCGTGTGCTTCGACGGCTCGGCGCTGCTCAACGTCGAGAACGAGCGCGGCCGGCGGCACCCCTGGGCTGTCGATCGGCAGGGCAGCGCCACGGAACAGCGCAGTCGCCACGTCGATCGCCCGCTCGAGCGTGTAGGGGTACTCGAACTGCGGATCAACGAACCGCTCCGGAGGCAGGCGAGTGAGCCGCTGCTCGCTCTCGATCACGACCGACGTGCCCAACCGCAGCGCAGGCTCGAGAACGTAGCCGTACAGGGCGACGAGATCGTTCAGGTTGCGGAGTCCCACCCCGAGAACCGCCAGCGTGCCCGACCGCGCGACACGGTCAAGCCACGCCTGGGCGGGATTGGCGACGCTCTCGCGCTTCGCGCTCGCACGACGAGCCGTCTCGACGACGTCGCGGCACAGTGCGGGGAACTCGATCACCTCGCAGCCCGCCGCGGCCAATGCCTGGCGATCGGCCACCGTCGTCCATTGCAATCTACGGACGGAAACAGCCAACATGCGGGAATCTACTCCCGACGTTGGACCGATCAGGGTCGCGGGCCCTTGGCGGCAGTCGCCCCGGCTCGCGCCGCGCTGCGTACCCGCAGACCGCGCGCCGAAAGCCGGCTCGGAATCATGATGTCCGTTTTTCGCGAGACATCCGCCTGAGGGCGTGCGATGCTCCGAGCGTGCTTGATTTTGACTCCTGCTACCGAGCGCTCGCCGCGAAGGACGCGCGCTTTGATGGGTGGTTCTTCACGGCGGTCACCTCAACCGGCGTCTACTGCCGCCCGAGCTGCCCGGCTCGGACGCCCTTTCGCGAGCACGTGCGGTTTGTGCCGACTGCTGCCGCAGCGCAGGCCGAGGGGTTTCGCGCCTGCAAGCGATGCCGGCCCGATGCGGCTCCGGGCTCGCCAGAATGGGATTCGCGAACCGACCTCGTCGGGCGCTCGATGAAGCTGATCGCCGATGGAGTGGTTGATCGTGAGGGAGTGTCCGGGCTCGCGAGGCGTGTCGGCTTCACCGAACGCCATCTGAGCCGGCTGCTCACGGAGGCCACCGGCGCCGGTCCGCTGGCGCTCGCGCGCGCCCAGCGCGCACAGACGGCCCGCGTTCTGCTCGAGACGACAGACCTGGCGATCGCAGATGTCGCGCTCACGTCGGGTTTCTCGAGCGTGCGCCAGTTCAACACGACGATCCGCGACGTGTTCGGGTCAACCCCCAGCGGCCTGCGCGCAGGACGCCACATCTCAGCGGCAGCCCTGAAAGGCGGCGTCACGGTACGGCTGCCATACCGAGCGCCGTTCGCGAGCCAGGCGATCTTCGACTTCCTGACGGCGCGTGCGATACCTGGCATTGAGGCGATCGTTGCAGGCGCCTACCGCCGCAGCCTCCGGCTCCCTTACGCCCCTGGCGTCGTCGAGCTGACGCCGCAGGACGATCATGTCAGCGCGACGTTCTGGCTGGAGGATCTGCGCGATCTCGGTGCGGCCATCAGTCGGTGCCGGCGGCTGCTCGACCTCGACTCCGACTCCCACACGATCCTCGAGCGCCTGGGGAGCGACCGCCTGATCGGGAGCCTCGTCCGGGAGACTCCGGGGTTGCGCGTGCCCGGAACCGTCGACGGCTGCGAGCTGGCGATACGCGCCCTGCTCGGCCAGCAGGTCTCGCTCGCCGGCGCCCGAACGCTTGCCGGTCGACTCGTCGCGGACCACGGGGAGCCGCTCCCGCGACCACTGGGGTCAGTGACACATCTGTTCCCATCGCCGGCGGCGCTCGTGGATGGAGACCCCGATCAGATGGCGATACCACGCTCCCGGCGCCGCGCACTGCACGCGCTTGCGGCGGCGCTCGACAGCGGCGACGTCGCTCTCGATGGCAGCCTTGACAGCGCGGAATGCGGCGCGCGACTGATCTCGCTGCCGGGGATCGGCCCGTGGACCGTCGGCTACATCGCGATGCGCGCGCTGCGGGACCCGGACGCGTTCCTCGCCGGTGACCTCGGAATCCGCCGCAGCCTCGAGTCGCTCGGGCTCGACGGCTCACCGTCCAGTGCACAGCGGCTATCCGAGCGCTGGCGTCCATATCGCGCCTACGCCGCTCAGCACCTCTGGACCCGGCTCGCCGCACGCCAGCGCGTTCAAAGCCAAGCCGACACGGAAGTGATGGCAGCATGAGCACAGCAGCAGCCGCAACGATGACCGCTTTCCTGCCGCCGACCACGCATCCCGGACCCACGCTCTACACGCGCATGGCAAGCCCGGTCGGCGAGTTGTTGATCGTCGGCGACGAGCAAGCGCTGCTCGGCGTCTCGATGGAGGACCAACGGTGGGGACCAGAGCTTGATCCGGCATGGGTGCCGGCCACCGAGCCATTCGCGACCGCGGTCCGCCAGCTGGAACAGTATTTCGACGGGGAGAGGATGCGGTTCGATCTGCCGCTGTGCGCAACCGGCACTCCTTTCCGCGTGCGTGCCTGGTCGACGCTTCGCGACATCCCGTTCGGAGAGACTCGAACCTACGGGGACATCGCCTTGCAGCTCGGCAAGCCGTACGGCGCGCGAGCCGTGGGACTCGCGAACGGCCGCAACCCGTTCGCCATCATCGTCCCCTGCCACCGTGTCATCGGTGCCGCCGGACAGCTCGTCGGCTATGGCGGTGGCCTCGAGCGCAAGCGCTGGCTGCTCCGGCACGAGGCCGACGTGGCACGGGCAACGAACGCTCTCTTCCAGAGCTCCGATTGAGGTGACGCAGACGCTCGCTGCGACCTCAACGACAGGGCATGGCACCATGTCTGCGATGTCGCCGCAGTCGATCGACTGGCTCACGTGGGTACGCACGCTCCAGAGCATCAGCCAAGCCGGTCTGACGTACGCGGAGGACCCGTTTGACCGAGACCGCTACGAGAAGGTCGGCCGAGTTGCGGCGCAGATGACCGCGGCGGTTGCCGGGTTGCCGGCGGCCGTGATTGCGGCGGCCTTCGCCGCCGACGCGGGAGATCCGACACCGAAGGTCGATGTCCGCGGCGCTGTGTTTCGAGACGGCAAGCTGCTCCTCGTCCGGGAGCGATCGGACGGCCGGTGGACGCTCCCAGGCGGCTGGGCCGATCCCGGCGAACGGCCCGGATCGGCTGTCGCGCGCGAGGTCCGAGAGGAGACGGGCTACAACGTATGCGCTACGCGGCTGGTCGCCGTGCACGACCGCGACGTACGCAACGCCCCTCCAATCGCGTTTGCCGTCTACAAGCTCTTCTTCCTGTGCGACCTGCTGAGCGCTGAGACGGCCGGGGAGCACGACCACGAGATCGACGCTGTCGATTGGTTTGATCCACTCACACCGCCGCCGCTCTCGTTGGGACGCGTCACCGTGCAGCAGCTTGCACTCGTTGCCCGCCATCTTGCCGACCCGACCCTGCCGCCGGAGTTTGACTGAGTGCTCTGGCTCGGAAGTTCGCCGAGGTATCCGTAGTCAGGCTGCTTGGTCGGCGGGCTGGTCTGGTCGCTGGCGAGGCGGTCGCTGCCGGCGCGGGTGAGCTCCCACTGGAACGGGACCGACGATCTGCTGGTAGCGGCGTCCCCCGGCTCGACAGCCGACCAGCCCCGTCCCCAAATCAGGGCTGGGGCTGCCACAGCCGAGACGGTCGTGGCAGCCCCAGCCCCCACGGCCGTGACGGCCGCTCTCGCCTGCCGCGACGATCCGTCACACTGGTTTGCAGATGCGTCGTGTTTTGACCACCATCGGGCTGCTGGCATGCGCCATCGTTTGCGGGGCATGCGGGGCGCAGTCGAGCCACCGGTCGCCTCGCCCGGCGCCGTCCGCGTCCGCAACGTCCGCGTCCGGGACGTCCGCATCGGTGCCGTCCGCGTCGGTGCCGTCCGCGTCGGTGCCGTCCGCATCCGGGTCGTCCGCATCCGGGTCGTCCGCATCCGGTTCATCCGCATCCGGGTCATCCGGATCGGTGCCGTCCGCGGCCGGGTCATCCGCGTCGGTGCCGTCCGCGGCCGGGTCGCCGGCGTCCGGGCCGTCCGCGTCCGTGCCGTCCGGGCCTGTGCTGGATCACATCGAGACGTGGTCCTACGTCGATTCGTGTCATGGCGTCGGATCGGGGCAGACGGCGCTCGTGCGCCAGTGGGTGACATTCGCCGAGGCGAAGTGCGCGCAGGCTGTTCCGATCGCTCCCACCGATTGTCGGGCGGGACGGCATACCTATTGCACTTCGGTCTCCTACATCGACCCGAACCTCGACTGGAGCAAGGCGGGCCTCGGCATGGTCGTGCCGAGCTGCATCCGCGCGGCCGACCGGGGTGCCTCGTCGTGCCTCAACGAGGACTGGTTCGTGCACCAGGCGGGTAGCGATCGCCGGCTGACGTGGACGAACCCGAGCCTCGGCACGGCGTACCTGCTCAACGGAGCCAACCCCTCGCTGGACACATTCGTGACCAACTACGCGCATCGCGTCCTGTCCGCCTTCGCCGGCTTGATGATCGACGACGTGGGCGCCAGCACCCTCGAGCAGTTCTATGCGGACGGCGATCCGATCTACACCTCGAGTGCCGAGCTGCAGACCAACGCGGCAGTCCAGCAGGCCCACTTCCGTCTCGCCGACGAGCTCGCACCGTCGTTCCTGCAGATCGACAACGGCCTCAACGTCAACCCGAACAGCCTGCCCGCGTTTGCACTGCTGGGCCACCAGAAGGCGGTCATCGGGCTGGTCAGCGAGTCGTACCCTGAGAACAGCGCGACCAACACGCTCTCGAGCTGGTACAGCACCGGCTTGGACGACATGGCCTACCTCGACGACACGCCCGCGCTGGCGCGGTACTTCCTGGTCCTACTCGGTTACAACACGAGCGGAAGCCCGATCGCGCGCCGGGTACAGGAGGCGACCGTCATGCTCGGATTCCAGCCAGGGAAGATCGTCGACTGGGCGGACCTGACGAACGCGCCCGGGCTCGCCGTCTGGCCGGAGGAGGCGCTGTACTTCGAGCAGCCGCTACAGACGATGAGCCTGCCGTCCGGCCGGCTCTGCATGAACGGCCTTGGCGGACCATGTTCACACGGCCACGCGGACCTGCAGGTCGCCGGCGGCCAGAACGCGCACGAGCAGCCCGGTGGAGCCGGCGTGTACCGGCGGGAGTTCCGCCGATGCTACCTCCACGGCGCTCCGATCGGCGGCTGCGCCGCAATCATGAACGACACGAACCGGCCGGTCACGATCCTCGGATCCTGGCTGACAGGGCGCTACCGTTACGAGATGAAGATGGACGGCGGCGAGCTGCAATACGGCGGCCGGCTCATCCCCCACGGCGCCCGGTTCGTCGCGGGAGCGACGACGATTGCGGCCGACGACGCAGCGTTGCTGAGCCAGTAAGTAAGGCCGTCGACGCCGCTCCCCGTGCGGTCATGCGCCTCGTCGGGAAGGCAGGATCGCCTGATCGGCCGTGCTCGTCTCCGCGAGCTTGTGGCCCCTTGCCCACAGCTCCTCGAATAGCCTCTGCCGGTCCTCGAGCGCGTAGCCGGGCACGACGGCGTCGACGTGCACCCCTGGTGTCAGCACCCGAGCAGGATCGATCTCGCCGACCTCCACGATCTCGTTGACCTCGACGGCGACGAAATCTGCCGCCGTCGCCATGATCGGGTTCAGCGTGATGCCGGTCTTTCGATATTCGATGTTCCCCATCTTGTCGGCCCGGTACCCGTTCAACAGCGCGAAGTCCGCTGCAAGCAGTGTCTCCAGGAGATACGTCCTGCCGTCGACGGTGATCCTCTGCTTCCCCTCCTCCACGCGCGTACCGATCCCAACGGGAGTCAACACCCCTACCAGGCCGCCACCGGCACAACGGATCTTCTCCGCAAGCGTTCCCTGGGGGAACCACTCGAGCTCGATCTTCCCGGCGAGATATAGCTCCCCGACGTACGGGGTGGTGCCTGTGTGCGAGGCGATGATCTTCCGGACCTGATCGTTCTCGATCAGCTTGCCGACGTCCAAGCCACCTCCCGGATACGAGCACACCGCGGTGATGAGTGTCAGATCCCGTGTGCCACGCTCGACGAGCTTGTCGATCAGCATCAGCGGCGTGCCGACACCGAAGAAGCCGCCAATCATGATCGAGGCTCCGTCGTGGATGCGATCGACGACGGCCTCGAGCGTCGATGCTTTGTCGAATGCATCTGACACGTCAGCTCACTCGGCGAGCAGCGGCTGCAGATCGTCGGCGACTGTGAAAGTTGCTCCTGTGAGCCCTCGCAGTTCGTCGATGGAGACCGCGGGCGAGATCTCCCGCAGGACGAATCCACGCTCCCCCACGTCGAAGACGGCCTGCTCCGTGATGACACGATCGACGGCACCGACCGCCGCAAGCGGCAGCGTACATTCCTCGAGCAGCTTGGGCGCTCCGTCCTTTGCGTTGTGCTCCATCAGGACCACGACGCGTTTCGCGCCGACCAGCAGGTCCATCGCTCCGCCCGTGCCCGGCACCCGTCTCCCGGGCACGAGCCAGTTCGTGATGTCGCCCTCCTCAGCGACCTGGAGAGCTCCCAGCATGCATAGGTCAGCGTGTCCGCCTCGAATCATGCAGAACGAATCCGGGATGTTGAAGTAGGAGCTCCCTGCAACCTCCATGAGGGGCCCTCCTCCGGCGTTGGCGAGATCGCAGTCTTGAAGCCCGCGCTGGGGTGGACCGGCGAATCCCAGCATTCCGTTCTCCGA
Organism: Solirubrobacteraceae bacterium; assembly: GCA_052148275.1. GTDB lineage: Bacteria > Actinomycetota > Thermoleophilia > Solirubrobacterales > Solirubrobacteraceae > Palsa-465. The sequence continues at coordinate 67,954 of JBKQIR010000283.1, read as the reverse complement.
CTGGAAAATCACCTTGACGCCGTCGGGCACGTATTGGTCACACAACGTCGGTATGCCGAACCCGAGAGTGACCACCTGACCGCGTTGTAACTCTCTCGCAGCTCGCCACGCGATCGCATGACGAATGTCCATGTCAGCGGCATCTCCACATGTCTCGGGAACCCCCACGCGACCCGGCGGTGAGCGGAATCGTATGGGTTTCGGGCAGGCGAGTCCTACGAGGACCCTCAGCCGGCCAACCAGGTACCCCTGTGCACGGCCCGTGGGAGCCGGCCTCAGCCGACTCAGCCTTCACCGCTCAACGGCGGCGGGGCAGGTAGAGGACCGCGTTGCGATCGACGTGCGATCCGGCGAAACCCTGGGGCCGGCCGCCTTGAGCGTCGATGTAGGAGAGCTCGCGGGAGATCGTGCCCAGCGCGCCGGGGAAGACGTGGTCGAGCATCCAGGTCTGGATCGCGACGCCACCATCGGCCGTGGCGAGGATACGCAGAGCGCGAGCCTGCTGGGGGTAGTCGATCAGCGACGCGGTCTCGATCTGCCAGTAGCCGCCGGCGGGCGAGGCCTGGGCGCGAATCCGGCTGCGATGGGTGTGGCCGCTGAGGGTGGCGATCACCGAGGGCGATCGGTCGATCAGCTCCAAGACGGCGTCGCCGCCGCCCGAGTCCCAGAACGCCTGGTGGGAGACGAGGATCACCCAGCGCGCCCCCGCCTCGGCGATCCGCCGGGCGATCCACTCGGGCTGGCCGGCGACAACGAGGCCGCCGGAGCCGCCGTCGCGGCGCGCCAGATCCACGATCACGAGCCGCAGCCGGTCGCCGAGGTCAACCACGTAGTCTAGCCGCGATCCGCCCGAGCCCACAGCGCCGGCAGCGCCCCCACCGGCCGCAGCGCCCGCAGCGCCCGCAGCGCCCCCAGCGCCCGCGGCGCCCCCAATGCCCCCAGCGCCCCCAGCGCCCGAAGCGCCCCCAGCGCCAGCAGCGCCGGCGCCTCCAGATCCAGCGCCGCCGGAAGGGCGCAGCGCACGGGCGGCAGCGGCGCCCGAGCCCGCGGCGGCGTCCCGAAGCGCGCTGATCACCTCATCGAAGGACAGCTGACGCCGGTTGGGATCGGCCGGCACGCCGACCGTCGCCCCCGCGAGGGCCTGGCGCAGCAGCTCGCCGACCAGCCCCGGATCCGGCGGCCCATCTGGCGAGACCGCATCTACCGAGCCGGCACCCGGACCGGTCTGCAGGTGGAAGCCAGGAGGCAACCGAAGCCCGGCGGGCAGGTCCCAGAGCGCTCGATCCCCGACGGCGAGCGCCCGGGTAAGCGGCGTCGGCACGAGCTCGCCCGCGACTAGCGCGTCGTGGTCACCAAGAACCGGCAGCCACGGAACGCCTTGCAGCCCGCCGGCCCGGAACGGACGCACCGCGTCACGGAGCAGACCCGGGTGTCGCGGGGCATCGACGTCGGGGCGGTAGTAGAAGGGGTCGGGATCGGACCCGAGCTGCACGCCGTAATAGCCATCTGGTCCTGACCCGGGACTGACCAGGCCCCCGCCGAGGACCGCGAGGGCATGTGCGAGCTCGTTGCTCTGGACGTTGTCGATCAGGTCTCCGCCCTGGATTACGACATCCGGGCGCAGCGCGCGGACGGCGGCGCTTGCTCCGGCCAGCACCTGCGCGGTGAGGGCCTCCTGGGGTCGGAAGGTGGATTCGAACGGCTGACCGAGCCGGTCCAGGAAGGTCACGCGGGCCGGCGAGGACGCGTCGAGGACGTGCGCGTCGGTGAGGTGCGCGATCGTCGCGAGCACCGCCACCTTTCGGGAACGCCGCCCGAGCTCGAAGCGCTCGACGAGACCCTCCCCCGGCCCCTGCTGCAGCTGTCCGTCGCCGGACGGGTCGGCCCAGGTCGACACGAGGGTCGAGCCAGTGCCCGGTCTCTCTGCGATCGCCCCAGATTCGCCCTCGCCCGAGCCCGATCGGCCCCCGCCCGAGCCTGCTCCGCCCGCCGCGGTGCTCCCGCCGCAGCCAGCCAGCGCCACCGCGCCGGCAGTCAGCCAGAGCATCGCTTCCCCCAGTAGCTCCCGGCGATTTCGACCACTTACCTCAGCTTCAACCTCAGCCTCAGACTTGCTGTTCATGACCCCGCCAGACCTTCCACTACCCGTTCGCGCACCGCTCCACGCGCGACCCACGACACCGCGACCAGCGCCGCGAGCGCCAGACCCGCGAGCACGATGAGCATCTGCCGCGCACCCGCAGCCAGCGGCAGCGTCGCGTAGTTCTCCGCGAGGCGCGACAGCGCAGGGCCGAGCAGCAGCCGCTCGAGCAGCACCCCCACGACCGCCGCGGGCACGACGATCGCCAGCACAGCCCCGAGCAGCATGTGGGAAACGGCGCCGGCCCCTGCTCCGCACGCTCGCAGGATGGCGATCGTGGAGCGGCGCTCCTGGACCGTCAGAGCGCACGCCTGGATCAGTGCGTAGAGGCAGACGAGACCGTCGACGATCGCGACCGCGATCAGGATCGTGCGCAGGACGTCGACGAGCGGCGCACCGCGCTCGACGGCCGCCGAGGCCGCCGCCGGCTCGCCACCGAGCGCGATCAGGCGCTCGTACACCTCGCCGTCGTTCGCTCCCGGTGCCACCACCACCGCCAGGACGGACGGTGCCGACGGGTCGGCCCGCAGCAGCGCCGCTGCGGGAACGTACGCTACGCGACCGTCGTGATCGAGCGAGCTGACGACCCCCGCGACCCGTAAACGCAGCTCCACTCCGTCGGAGAAGGCGAGCGCCAGCACGGATCCGGGGCTCAGTCCGAGCGCCTGCGCCAAGCCGTTCCCCACCTCTGCCTCGTCGTTGCCCCGCAGACGGCGTCCGGCGACGAGCGGTGGGGCCTCGAAAACCGTGTGGTCGCCGGGATAGCCGATCACGTCGATCGTCTCGCCCAGATCGAACGAGTCCGCAGCGTCCGTCTCGTAGCGCGGCGCCGCCGCCTGCACGCCCGGGATGCGGCGAACGAGCCCCGCCTCGGCGGGCGGCAGCGAGGCGGTCAGCTGGTAGCGCCTGCCGAGCGCACCCGGATCGGTCTCGAGCGTGCTCAACTCGGTGGCGAGCATCAACAGGAGCAGCACAAACGCCGTCGACAGCCCGAGCGTCACGATGCTCACCGCGAGCCGGGCGCGCCTCACGCCCACGAGTCGCGCACCGAGCGCCGCGAGCCCGCCGCCCAAACGCCCTGGGAACCCACGACGCCTGCCGCCGCCGCCCGACGCCACATCCCCGCCGCGCAAGAGGCCGACGACCGGCCCTCCGGCCGCCCGCCACGCCGGCCACGCCGCGCCGAGCGCCGGGATCAGCACCCCCGCGAGCCACGCCAGCACAAGCGGACCGACCAGAGCGAACCCTGGAGCCGGTTCGTTGAGCAGCGTCAGCAACCGACCGGACGATGACCATGTCGAGAGCGTGCCCGCAAGAACGCCCAGGGTGCAGAACGGCACCGCAACGAGCAGCGCCTCGAGCGCCTGCGCGAGCGTCTCGTGAAGCCTGGTCGCGCCGACCGCGCGCCTGACGCCGATCGCGCCGAGCCGCCGCTGCACCTCTGCCCGTGCGGAGGCGGCGAGCATCACGCCGGCTGTGACGAGTGCGATCACCGACAGCGCGACGAGCAGGTCGATCACGATCCCGGCTGCCTGATCGAGCAGCACGCGGAGCCCGGATTGGGTGAGGAAGCGCAGCCCGCGCAGCCCGAAGCTCGTGGCTCGTGCCTGCACGAGCACCTCGTCGAGATAGCGCGGGTCGCGCAGCCAGATCTCCGCGAGGTTTGCCTGCGGGTGCGACTCCGGACCGAAGCGCGCGTCGAGCGCCGGGCGCGAGATGTAGATGCGGGGCGCCCCGAGCGGGAACCCGACGTCATCGGGCGCCTCGGCGAACCCGACCACGCGCTCGGGGCCGAGCCCGCCGACGTACAGCGTGTCTCCCAGCTGCAACCCCCACGCCGACGCGAACGCACGTTCGACGAGCACGTCGGACCCCCGATCGGGCAGATCGCGGCCCGCAACGACCGCATATCCACGCTTGGACCCGGGCGCGTCGAGCACCTCCGCGAGTGCGTCGTTGCGGTGCTGCCCGTCGAATGAGACACCAACCTCCGTCACCTCGTAGCGCAGCGCGTAGCGCGCGACGTCGGGCAGCGCCGTGATGCGCGCGGCGACGTCGGCCTCCGACTTCGGGTTGAACTGGACGATGATGTCCGGCAGCCCCGACGCGCGCACGGCGCGATCGAATCCGGTGCCGAGGCTGTAGCCGACGACCACTGCGGCGGACAGCATCGCCGCGGCGAGCGCGATCCCCAGCCCGGTCAGCAGCGCCCGCCGACGCCTGGCGCGCAACCCCTGCCGGGCCTGCCTGAGCGCGGCTGACAGCGCCCTCATGCCCCCACCTGTGCCGACAGGCGCCCGGCCTCTAGGTACAGCACCCGGTCGGCGATCGCCGTCGCCTCCACCTCGTGGGTCACGATCACGACTGCGCGGCCATGCAGGCCGCGCAGCAACTCGAGCACCGCCGCCCCGTTCTCGGCATCGAGGCTTCCGGTCGGCTCGTCCGCGAGCACGAGCTCGGGCCCGTTGACGAGCGCCCGGGCGAGCGCGAAGCGCTGCTGCTCCCCACCCGAGAGCTCGTGCGGCAGGTGGTCCGCCACATCCCGCAGGCCCAGCGATTCGATCAGTTCGAACGCCCGCCGTGCGCCGCCCGGCGGCGCCCCCGGCAGCCGCGTCGCGAGCAGCACGTTCTCAGCGCCGTTGAGCTCGGCGATCAGCTGGAACTGCTGGAAGACGAAGCCGATGTGCCGCAGGCGAATCCGCGCCAGGCGCCCGCTCCGCCGGCCGTCGAGACGCTCGCCGCTGACCGAGACCCAGCCCGCGTCGGGCGCGTCGAGTCCACCGAGCAGGTGCAGGAGCGTCGACTTGCCGCTCCCCGAGCGACCGAGCACGGCGACGACCTCGCCGGCCGCGACCGACAGCCCCACGCCGTCGAGCAACGTGCGCGATGCCCTACCTGCTCCCACCGCCTTGACAAGGCCCCGAGCCTCGAGAACCGCCACGCGCGGACACCTACCAGACCGTGAAGAACAGCAACTCGACCGCGAGCGCCTGCATGCAGAGCAGCAGTAGCACCGGCCGCAGCCGGCCTGTGGGCACGGCTGCGGCCGCCGCGACGCATGCGAGCGGCGCGAACGGCAGCCAGATCCGCTCGGTCTCCCCGCCCGTGGTCCCGAGCAGCGATGCGGCCAGCACCACCGTCCATGTTGCCACGGCGGCGCCGTCGCCCGCGCCGAGTGCGCGGAGCGCCAGCCAGGTGATCGGCAGCCCGAGCATCAGCGCCCAGGCGGTCGGCGATCCGAACAGGTAGAACCAGTACGGGCGGTAGCGGAAGGTGCCGTGCAAGTAGGCGTTCGAGGTTGCGTGCAGCGCACTGACCGGGTCATACCCGAACGCGAGCCACAGCGAGCCATTGAGCACGGCAATCCCGAGCGCGGCCGCCATTCCGACCCGCACCCCCGCGCGCCAGCCGTTCCGCTTCACAACGACGAGTGCCGCCCAGGCGGGGATCGCGAGCAGCAGCCACGAGAAGAACGACGCGAGCGCCGCCGCGACGGCGCCCGCCGGCAGCCACCACCACGACGTCCACCCGCCGGAACGAGCAGCGGAATCATGCGAGCCGCCCGCCCGCACGAGCACGCAGGCGGCGATCATCCCCAGGGACGCGAACGCGTAATCGGCCGAGGTGACCCCGAACAGCAGCATCGTCGGGGAGAAGGACGTCAGCATTCCGGCGATCCTTCCGCGCTGCTCCCCACCGAGCGAGCGCCCGAGGTCGTAGGCAAGCGGCGCCGTGAGCGCGCCGACCCCGATGCAGAGCGCCGCCATCCCGGTTGCGCTCCGCACATCGAGCAGGTCGAGCGCGATCAGCGGCCCAGGCGGATTGCCCTGCGCGTGCAGCGACAGATATGGGAACAGCGCCGCGAAGTGCGCCAGGAAGTAGGGGATCCCGTGGACCAGAGCGGGGAGGCTCGGCAGGTACTCGTAGGGTCCCTCGACCGACCCCCCGCGGCCGGTCGCGAACACCGCCCAGAGGCCGCGCAGTCCCTCGTGCGCGAGGTTGAGCGACACCCCGAGCGCCAGCGCGAGCACGTACATGCAGGCGGCATACGCTAGGCCGGCGCGGACACGCGCGACGATCGCCGGCGCGATCGCCAGAGCGCCGGCGATGGTGAGCACCGAGATGGCCGCCGGCGCTGTGGCCCGCGGGCCCCAGTAGAAGACGAACGGCGCCAGCTCCAGACCGAGCCGACCGCCGGCGGCGCTGACCCCGAGTCCGACCGCGGCCGTGATCCCGAAGATCGCGAACCCGGCCCAGGGCAGGCCATCCGCGACCCACTGAGACGCCGGCCGGCGAAGCCTCGGCCGCGCCCGCGCGAGCTCTGCCGTGCTCACGCCGCCCGCGGTCCTGCGCTCGAGGTGCCCGGCGCGCCCGAGCTCGATGAGGGCGTCGGCGCGCCCGAGCTCGATGAGGACGTCGGCCCGCCCGAGCTCGATGAGGGCGTCGGCCCGCCCGAGGTCGGTGAGGGGGTCGGCGCGCGCGGGCTCGAACGCCGCCGCCGGGCGACGCGCATCGCGTAGATGACAGCCGACCCGGCAAACAGGGCCGCCGTGATCAGCAGCCAGTTGCGCAGGTAGCCGGTCGGGTTGTGTCCCGAGGCGCTCAGGTACCCGGGCTGAGCGGGGCCGAGGATCAGCGGGAAGTAGATGAGCAACAGCACACCGGAGATCAGCGCAGGAGCGCGCACGTGGTTGACGAGCGGCACATGCTGGGGGCTGCCCGGCTCGGCGGCCCGCGGGCCGCCGGGCAGGTGGACGTGGACCGTGCGCGACAACGCACTGCCGACGCGATCGAGCGCCGTGTAGAGCGGCAGCAGCACGAGATCGTGCAGCAGGGCCGCCGCGAGGAACCACCCGAGGAAGTTCACCCAGCGCTTCTCTCCGAGCAACTGGACCATTGCGTAGGCGGCGATCGCGAACGCCAGCACGTGCAGCAGCAGATGCAGGGGAGTCGCGCCGTAACGTCGCTTGAAGTGGCTCATGCCGCCTCGAAGCTCATGCTGCCGACCCACTTGGTGCAGTGCACGCCGGGCAGGCCGGGAGCGATGATGCGCGCGGGAAAGCCATGGTCGGGTGACAGGTCGACGCCGTTGACGCAGAGCGCGAGCAGCGAGTGCTCGTCGCTGACCTGGTCGCTGGAGAGCGTGGCGCCGCGGAACGATCCGCTCGGCTGGACCGACTGGACGATGACGCTGGCGCGCGGCGGCGCGCCGGCGCGCGCGGCAAGATCCGAAAGGCGCACCCCCGTCCAGCGCTGCGTCGTGGACCAGCCCTCGACGCAGGCGATCGTCAGGTCGTAGTCGTGCTGGGGCATCGCCATCAGATGCTCGCGCGTGAGCTCGAGCGTTGTCGCGCCTGAGCGGAGCGAGAGCCGCCAGTCGGGGCCGATCAGCTCGGGTGCGATGCCGGCGCTCACGGTCGTCCGATTGACCTGGAAGTCGTTGGGCCCGGTGCCGAACACGCGCCCGCGCGGGGCCAGCAGCGCCAGGCGCCGGAACGGTCCGCCGATCGACTCGCCCACGTTGACGACGAGGATCGTCAGCGACGCCCCACCCACGAGCGCGAGCAGGCCGCGACGGCTGAGCGTCGGAGCCGCGGGCGCAACTGGGATCAATCCGTCCGCCTCAGCGCCCGCAGCGCCCTGGCCGCTGCGCGCCGGGCCGGCACCACCCGCAACCGGCAGCGCGCTCTCGGGGCGCGTGTGCAACAGGTCATCACGCAGCGGGCCCAGCACCCCACGGGCGCGGAACGAGCGCACGACGGTGGGCATCTTGATGGCGACGTGCAGCAGGAACGCCGCGAAGAACACCCACGCCCCCCAGTAGTGCGCGACCACGAAGTTGAAGTGCCACGGGTAGTAGTTCTGGATGTTGAGCACCCCGGTGGCGAACTCGAACAGCGCGCCTCCGACGAGCAGCAGCAGCGACAACCGCTCGATCGCATTGGCGACGCTGCGCACCGCCGGCCACTGGAACAGCTTCGGGATGACCGACCACAGCTTCGCGAGCAGCAACGGGATCGTGACCAGGCCGAGCGTCACGTGGATTCCCTGCGTCAGCGCGTACAGCCAGGAGGGACCGGAGGTCGGCAGTGAGAGGAGCACGCCGATGTCGTGCGCCGGGTCTACGATCGCGTTGCCGCGCAGGTTCGGGTGGTAGTTGTCGTGCGAGATCAGGCCGGTGAGCGCCATGATCACGATCGCCGGCGCCAACAGGCTCCCGAGCAGCGAGGTGAGCCACGGACCGCGCAGCGGGCTGCGCCAGAACGTCGGCCGGAACGGCCCTGGCGGTGGCTCCTGCAGGCGTTTCCGGAGGCGGTCCCGCGGGCTCGCCGGCGCGCTCATCTCAGCGTCGCTCCCCCGCCGCACTCCGCCCTCGCGCTCATCGCAGCAGCGCTCCCATGTCGCGCTCCGCCCTCACGCTCATCGCAGCAGCGCTCCCATGTCGCGCACGGCGCGCGCGCTGCCCTTGACGCTGCCGCTGACCTTCGAGCGCCCGGCGGAGCGCGGGCGGTAGCGGACCGGCACCTCGCCGATCCGCCAGCCCGCGGCGGCGGCGCGCAGGACCATCTCGAGCGGCCAGCCGAACGCGCGGTCGCTGCAACCGAGCTCGATCAGCGCCTCGCGGTGCGCGCAGCGCATCGGCCCGAGGTCGCGGAGCGGCGCGCGCGTGCGGCGGCGCAGCTCGAGCGCGAGCGCGCGGTTGGCGAGGCGTGCGTGCCACGGCCACGCGCCGCGGCCGAACGGCTGACGCGCGCCGAGGCAGAGGTCGAGCGTCCCGCCTTGAATCGGTGCGACGACCGCCGGCAGCTCACACGGGTCGAGCGAGCCGTCGCAGTCCATGAAGCAGACGAGCTCGGTCTGCGCCGCCATCAGCCCTGCGTAGCAGGCTGCCCCGAAGCCGCGCTGAGGCTCGCTCACCACCCGTGCGCCGAGCGCCCGCGCCACATCGCCCGATCCATCGCTCGAGCCGTTGTCGACGACCAGCGGCGCGAATCCCTCCCCGAAGGAATCGAGGACGCCCGGCAGCGCCTCGGCCTCGTCGAGGACCGGGAGGATGACGTCGATCACCGGACAGACCCTGACCGCATCCGATTACGGGCTCGGGAAGAGATCATTACGAGTTGCGAAACACGCGCTTACGAGTTGCGAAACAAGCCGCGACGCGCCCTCGACAGGCGTTGCACCGGGAATACAGTGCCCCCAGATGCGGATACTCGTCACCGGCGGCGCCGGCTTCATCGGCTCTCACATCGTCGACGCGCTCCTCGCTGATCGCCACGAGGTGCGCATGCTCGATGCGCTTGCGCCCGACGTGCACCTGGAGCCGCCCGACTACCTCGACTCGCGCGCCGAGCTGATCGAAGCCGACGTCACCGATCGGCGCGCGGTGCGCGGCGCGATCCGTGGCGTCGACGCGGTCTGCCATCAGGCGGCGAAGGTCGGGCTGGGGCTCGAGATCGGCGACATCGCCGCATACGTGACCGACAACGACCTCGGGACCGCGGTGCTGCTGGGCGAGCTGGCGCGGGCGGGCTTCGGCGGGCGGCTCGTGCTCGCCTCGAGCATGGTCGTCTACGGAGAGGGCGGCTACGCGTGCCCGCAGCACGGGCCCGTGGCGGCGCCACCGCGCGCCCGGACCGATCTCGACGCCGGGCGCTTCGACCCCGCCTGTCCGGCGTGCGGGTCCGCGCTCTCGCCGAGGGCTGTGCTCGAGTCGGCGCCGCTCGATCCACGCAACGTGTACGCCGCGACGAAGCTCCACCAGGAGCACCTGTGCTTCGCGTTCTCACGCGAGACCGCCGTGCCCGTCACCGCGCTGCGCTACCACAACGTCTACGGACCGCGGATGCCGCGTGACACGCCGTATGCGGGGGTCGCGTCGATCTTCGCGAGCCAGATCGCGGCTGGACGGGCTCCGCGCGTGTTCGAGGACGGGCGCCAGCTACGCGACTTCGTGCACGTGCGCGACGTGGCGCGCGCCAACGTCCTGGCGCTCACCCACGAGCAGCCTGCGACGGGCGCGTTCAACGTCGCAAGCGGGCATCCGCGCACGGTCGGCGAGATGGCCCGGGCGCTGTGCCTTGCCGCCGGCCCCGCCGGGCCGGCGCCCATCGTGACCGCTCAGTACCGCCTCGGCGATGTCCGGCACGTGTTCGCGAGCGCCGAGCTGGCGGCCGCCGCGCTCGGCTTCGTCGCGCGCGAGGACTTCGCGGCCGGAATGGCCGAGTTCGCGCGGGCGCCGCTGCGGCAGGCGGCGTAGCCGGTCGCGATGACGCGGCTCGGGGGCCTCAGATGAACGGGACGGCGTTGCTTGTGATCGCGAAGGAGCCGCTGGCCGGACGCGTGAAGACGCGGCTGTGCCCGCCGTGCACGCCGGTGCAGGCCGCCGCGCTGGCGCGGGCGGCGCTGCTCGACACGCTCGAGGTCGTGGCCCGCACCCCTGCCGCGCGCCGGGTGCTCGTGCTGGACGTAGCTGGCGGCCGTGACGACGACGATGAGCTTGCGCGCGCGGGCGCCAGCCTGTGCCCGCCGGGCTTTGAGGTGATCGCCCAGCGCGGGGACGGGCTGGCGCAGCGGCTGGCGTCGGCCTTCGAGGATGTCGGGCAGCCGGCGCTGCTCGTCGGGATGGACACGCCACAGCTGACGCCGGCGCTGCTGCTCGATGGGATCTCGGCGCTCGCGCGCGAGGAAGTCGACTCGGTTCTCGGCCCGTCGCTCGACGGCGGCTACTGGAGCATCGGGCTGCGGCGCCCCGCCCGCGCGGTGTTCGAGGGCGTGCCGATGAGCGAGCCGTCGACATGCGAGGCGCAGCGCCGCGCGATCCTCCGTCTCGGACTGGTCTTGCACGAGCAGCCGTCGCTGCTCGACGTCGACACGATGGCGGACGCGCGGGTGGTCGCACGCGAGGCGCCGGGGACACGGTTCGCGGCGGCGCTGGCGGCGATCGCGACGGCGCCGGAGCCGGCCGATCTGAGCGTGCGGGCCATGGCGGACGGAGTGCCGGCGGAGCTGGCGGCGTGAGGCGCCACCCGCTGGCTCTCTATGCCGACGGTCTGCGAGCCGGCAGCCCGCGGGCTGCCGGGCTGATCGTGCGCCTCAGCGACGGGAGCGTCGGGCCGCTTGCGCTCGAACGCTACCTCGGACCTGCCGACGCGGTCGACCTGTCGCTGCTGGAGGGCGTGCGCGGGCCGGTGCTCGACGTCGGCTGCGGACCGGGTCGGCTGCTGCACGCGCTCGCCGCCCGGGGGGTGTTCGCGCTCGGCGTCGATCTCTCCAGCGCGGCGGTGGTACTCGCGCGCGAGGGCGGCGCGCGCGCGATCGTCGCCTCGATCTTCGACGAGCTGCCCGGTGCGGGCAGCTGGCGCACCGCGTTGCTGCTCGACGGCAACATCGGCATCGGCGGTGAGCCGGTGAGGCTGCTCGAGCGTGTGCGCTCGCTGCTGGGCGCCGGCGGCGAGCTGCTCGTGGAGCTCGAGCGTCCAGGCTCGCGCAGCGGACCGCTGCAGGCGCGACTTGAGAGGGGGGCTGCCACGAGCGCCTGGTTCGCGTGGGCACGGGTGGCGTTCGATGACGTCGGCGCGGTCGCCGGCGCGGCGTCGTTCACTGTGCGAAGTCGATGGGAGGCGGATGGACGTTGGTTCGCGCGGTTGCGGGTCGACGCCGATCCCGCGCTCACGCGGTCGGGCTGACGCCGATTTGGCGGGCGCGTCGACCGGCTGGCATCGATGCGCTTCCTTGGACTTAAGCGTTCACTGTGAACACTTAAGCCCAAGGCTCGCCGGTTCGAGTGAGCGCGGGACGGGGTGCACCGCGCGCTTGTCACGAAGGCGTATCGCAATTGACACAGAGCCGGCATGTTTGCGTCTGGATCCGTGACGCAATCCGGCGGATGATTGTGCCCATGGCTCCAATCGACATCAAGCAGAGGGCAGAGCAGCGGATGCGAGCGCTGCTGGAGAGCGCCGGGCTACCCGAGCCCGACGAGGTGGAATACGGCCGGATGAGCATTCGGCTGCTGTGGCACGACCGCAAGGTTGCCGTTGTGGTGGATCTCGAGGATTTCGACGAGATCGATGGCAACGAGGGCTACGTGCCCGACGGGATCGCGGCGTGAGCGACGAGATCCCACGCGCCGGATTCGCTCGAGGACCCGTAGGGCGCGGCACTGACAGGCGCGCCCGCGTCCTGCCTGAGGTGTCCGCATCGGCGCGCCCGCGTCCTGCCGGAGGTGTCCGCCATCCGTGGCGCGACACCTCCGGCGCGTCAGGACTCGACCACCGGGCCGGCGTTCCGACTCGCACGATCGGTGTGCACCGTCATCCGGCCGCCGCCGAATGTGCGATGGTGCGTCACCGTGTGATGACGGCTGCCGGTCAGGGCGATGTGCGCCGTCGGCGTCGGTAGCGTGCGCGCGCTCGAGGGAGATGCGGCTGACGCGGCGCTGACGGGAGCAAGGATCGACGCGACCGCGATCGAGGCCCCAAGGGCGGCCCGCCGGCGAGCGCGGCGGGTGGTACGGGTTGAAAGTCTCATCAGAGCAACCTCCATGTTGCACGCGAACACGTAGCAATGTCGTGGGGTCTGAACTGGCGGCTGGGCCCGCTCGCTGGCGAGACCCCTGGCTTTGCGTCCCCGCCTCGCGACAGGTTTGCCCTGGTCAGGCTCCTTCCTCCAACTTCGAACTTCTAAGCGGTAGATCGGGTGGCCGGCGATGCGACATGAGCCTGCTCGACGCATGTTCGGACCGCGAGCCGGCGCTCCGCGAACGTTAGGGTCCGCGAGGAAATTACTGCCCCGCCTTCGCTCGGTAGCGCGCGACGGCAAGCGGCGCGAAGATGACGATGATCACGGCCGACCAGAGGAAGGCCTCCCAGACGTAGTTCTTCGTCGGTGCGCCGATCCACAATGCGCGCATCGCGTCGACGACGATCGTGAACGGGTTGACCTCGGCAAACTTCTGCAGGACGGTCGGCATCGTCTCGACGGGCACGAACGCAGAGGAGATGAATGTGAGCGGGAACACGGCGATGAAGCCGACCGAGTTCGCCGCCTCCGTCGTGCGCGCGATCAATCCAACGAGCGCGAAGAACCATGAGAACGCGTAGCCGAACACGAGCAGCAACACGGCGCCGAGGATCCCCTGCAACACGGTGGTGTGGAACACGAAGCCGATGATCAGCCCGGTGATGATCAGCACGATCATCGACAGCGCGTTCGTCACGACGTCCGACAGCGTCCGCCCGGCGAGTACCGCGGAGCGCGCCATCGGCAGAGAGCGGAAGCGGTCGATCAGCCCCTTGTGCATGTCCTCGTTGAGCCCGATCGCGGTGACGAAGCCGCCGAAGGCGATGTTCTGCACCATGATCCCGGGGATCAGGTAGTCGACATAGGTGTAGCCGGGCGTGCTGATCGCGCCGCCGAACACGTAGCGGAACAGCAGCACGAACATGATCGGCTGCACCGTAAAGGCGAGCAGCAGGTCGGGGGCGCGCGGGAGCCGCACGAGGTTGCGCTCGGCGATGATCAGGGTGTCGTTGACGAGGCGCTTCACCGTTTCTCACCGCCGGGCGGATGTGCCTCGATGCTCTCGCTCGCACCATCGAGATCCGACTTCAGCCGGTCACGGCGGCCGCCCCGGCGCCGGTCGCGCCTGCCGCCCTTGTCCTCATCGGCCTCTCCGTCATCCGCCCCGGCGCCCGGCGCGCTCGGCTCGGCCGCATGACCGGTGAGCGTCAGGAACACGTCATCGAGCGTCGGGCGGCGCAGCGCCAGGTCATCGACGCCGACGCCGGCCTCGCTCAGAAGGCGGACGGCCTCAACGATCGCGCCCTGTCGCGCCCGCAGGCTGACGCTGACGATCCGCTCCCGGGCGCTCGGGGTGCCATCGGCCATCGCCGCCAGCACCGAGATGGCGAGGGCCGGATCGGCACCCTCGTCGAGATGCACCTCCAGGCGCTCACCGCCGATGCGATCCTTCAGCTCATCAGAGGTTCCCTGAGCGATCAGCCGGCCGTGATCGATCACCGCGATCGTGTTCGCGAGCCGGTCGGCCTCGTCGAGATACTGGGTCGTGAGCAGCACCGTCGTCCCGTCCATGACGAGGCCCTCGATCACCTCCCACAGGCTCAGGCGGCTGCGGGGGTCAAGCCCGGTCGTGGGCTCGTCGACGCCCCCGCCAGCGCTAGCCCGCCGGGACCGCCGGGACCGCCGGGACCGCCGGCGAGCTCCTCGCCGCGGGCGCGTGCCGCTAGCCCCCGCTAGCCCGCCGGGACCGCCGGCGAGCTCCTCGCCGCGGGCGCGTGCCGCTAGCCCCCGCTAGCCCCAGCTGAAGTCCGGTGGCAGCCCGGCGCCGGACACGGTGCAGCCGGCACTCGCGACCTGCGCGGCGACGGCGGCGGCGCCCGCGAGCAGGTCCAGCTGCAGGACATCGTCGCGGCCGAGGCCGCGACCGTGCCACCAGGCCAGGAAGCCGGCGAGGAAGGCGTCGCCGGCGCCGATCGTGTCGAGGACCGCCACCTCCGGCACGGACACGGTCCGCTCGCCGGCGGCGCAGAGCACGCTCACCGGCGCCGGACCGTCGGTGAGGATCACGGCGCGTGGTCCCTCGCCGAGCAACCGGCGTGCGGCGCCGCGGACGTCGTCGTCGCCCGCCAGCAACCGCACATCCTCGACGCTCAGCTTGAGTACGTCGACGCGGCGCACGATGTCCGCGATCCGCGCGCGGAAGCGGACCAGGTCGCCAATTGCGGCCGGCCGGCAGTTGGGGTCCAGCAGCACGAGTGCGCCCGGCGCGATCCGCGGGATCGCTCGCTGCAGCGTCGAGCCAGCGGGCTCGACCACAAGCGACAGGCCGCCGAGCACCACCACCGCCGAGCGCTCGAGCAGCCCCTCGGGGACGTCGGCGTCCTGCAGCATCGCGGCTGAGGTGCCATCGAGGTAGAACGTGTAGGCGGCCGCGCCCCGATCGTCGAGCTGGGCCATCGCGAGTGTCGTGGGCGCATCGCTCGGCGTCGGTACGGCGAGCGCGACTCCGGCCTTCGTCAGCGACGCCCGCAGGCGCTCGCCGAACAGATCGCCGGACAGCACGCCCAGGAACGTGCAGTCGCAACCGAGTGCCGCGAGCGCGCGGGTGACGTTGAACGGCGCCCCGCCTGGCCGCGCGGTCATCCCCCCGTCGCGCTCGACGACGATGTCCATCAGCGCCTCGCCGGCGACGGTGATCATGGCGCCCATGGCGCCGTCAGGTTAGAGGTAGGGCTCCGGACTTTGCAATCGACGGCTCCGAGGGCGTCTGGACGCGCCTTGACGCCACCGGCGCCCTCCGTCCGGCGCTTGCCCGATGATGGCCCGGTGCTTGGCGCGCGCGAGAGGGCATCGTGAGGGTCGACGGGATTGCCGTGGGCGACATCGTCAAGGCCTCGATCGGCGGGCGGGTCGTCTACGGCGAGGTGCTCGAGATTCGCAGCGGGATCGTGTACTTCAACCCGATCTCGCTCGGGTCGGGCTGGAGGCACGCGAGCGCGAATCAGATCATCGGCCACTGGCGCAGGGCCGGCCGGCGCCGCGCCGCGGGCGCCGACGATGAGGATACGGTCGTTCAACCCCCACAGCAGCTCGCGCTCAGGCTCGACCTCCAGCAGTCGGCGTAGGACCTACGATCGCTGAGCATGCTGGTCGCGATCGTCGACATCGGCACCAACTCCACGCGGCTGCTGATCGCGGATGTTCGAGACGGGCGCGTCGTGGCCGAGCTCGAGCGCGAGACCCGCGTGACCCGGCTGGGCGCCGGGGTCGACGCCGCTGGCGAGCTGCGTGAGGATGCGATCGAGCGGGTGCTGGCGGTGCTCGGCGAGTACCGCCGGCGGATCGACGCGCGCCGCGCCGTCGCGTACGCCGTCCTCACGAGCGCGGTCCGCGACGCAGCGAACGGCGCCGCGTTCGCGGCGAGCATCGCCGAGCGCTACGGCCTCGATGCGCGCGTGCTGAGCGGCGATGAGGAGGCGCGGCTGACCTACCTCGGCGCGACGAGCGACCGCGCCGCCGGCGAGGACGCCGGCACCACGCTCGTGATCGACATCGGCGGCGGCTCCACCGAGCTGATCATCGGCGCGGGCGAGGAGATCGCCTTCCACGTCTCGACCCAGGCCGGGGTGGTGCGCCAGAGCGAGCGCCACATCGCGCATGACCCTGCCACCGCCGAGGAGCTCGACGCGGTCGCTCGAGACGTGCGCGCAATATTCGAGGCTGCGGTGCCGGCCGGCCGGCGGCGCGACGTGACGCGTGCAGTCGCAGTCGCCGGAACGCCGACGTCGCTGGCGGCGATCGCGCAATCGCTCGATCCCTACGATCCGACGAGGACTCACGGCTACGTCCTGAGCGCCGCGCAGCGTGACGAGATCCTCGCGGGGCTGCGTCTGATGACGCTCGAGCAGCGCCAGTCGGTGAAGGGCCTGCATCCCGCTCGTGCCGGGGTGATCCTGCCGGGAATCGTGATCCTCGCCGAGGTCATGGACCTGTTCGGCCTGGACCGGGTGGAGGTGTCCGAGAACGACATCCTGCGCGGCGCGGCGATCGCCCTCTCGACGCCCGGGCAGCCGCCTGATTGACGGCGACTACCCTCGCGCGGCTGAGCGAAACCCCCCGTGCCGCCCCGTCTGGACGAATGTATGATTGCTTACAGGTCGTCAACTATCCGATAATGCCGGTGGGTTGCGCATCGTTGTCGATGACGCGGTCCGAACATAGACTCGGGCGAAGCCGCAGATATCGGCGCCTCCCGCCGTCCGGGTCACACACAGCGGTCCTTTCCGGCACGTACCCCTGCCCGTCCCGATTGGGCCAATTGATCGGAAGCCGTCCGCCGTGCGGGCGGCTTCCGCTCTGCCCGGAGTCCCGATCGCCCGGATGGCCGCTCGCACGCCTCCGGACCGATCGTTACGCCAGGTTCGCCTTCCGGGGGTATGCAACCGCCGGATCGGTCAGCACGTTGATCAGGGCGGGCAGCCCGGAGGCGAGTGAGCGCTCCCAGGCGCCGCGCAGCTCGCCTGGCTCGCGGACGAGCTCGCCGTGGCCGCCGAGCGCCTCGACGACGCGGTCATAGCGCGTCTCGGGCCGCAGGTCGGCGAGCACCGAGTAGCCGTAGACGAACTCCATCGGGTGCTTCTCGAGCGCCCAGATGCCGTTGTTGCCGACCACCCCGACGACCGCCACGCCGTGGCGGGCGAGCGTGTCGAACTCCATCCCGGAGAAGCCGAAGGCGCCGTCGCCGAGCAGCAGGACGACCTGGCGCGGCCGGTGGGCGAGCTTCGCGGCCAGCGCATAGCCCGGCCCCGATCCGAGGCAGCCGTAGGGTCCGGGATCCAGCCAGCAGCCGGGCTGGAAGGACTCGATCAGCCGCCCCGCGAAGGAGACGAAGTCACCGCCGTCGCAGACGACGATCGCGTCGCGGTCCAAGAGCGGCGCCAGCTCCGCGTAGACGCGCATCGGGTGCATCGGCACGCGCGGATCATCCAGGCCCTCGGCCTCCTGCTCGCGGGCCGCATGCTCGGCCTCGCGCAGGTGCGCCAGCCACGACTCGCGCGCGGCGACCTTCCCCGCGGCGGCCTCCCGGAGTGACGCGAGCGTGGCGCCCAGCCCGCCGTACAGCTCGGCGGCGACGCGCCGCGGATGCGCGCGGGAGGGCTCGGCGGCGTCGATCGCGATGATCTCCGCCTCGGGCGCGAACGCGTCGCCGAACGCGAGCCTGAAATCCAGCGGCGCCCCGACGACGAGCGCGACGTCGGCTCCACGCAGGCCGCTGCCTCGCGCGCGCGAGAAGAACAGTTCGTGATCGGCCGGCAGGCATCCTCGCGCGAGGCCGTTGAGGAACACCGGAATCCGCAGCTTTTGCGCGAGCGCGCGCAGCTGCTCCTCGCCGCGCCCCCAGTAGAGGCCGGTTCCGGCCATGATCACCGGGCGCTCGGCTGTGCGCAGCAGGGCGGCCGCGCGATCGAGCTCGTCCCCGCCGACACCCGGAGCGCCCCATGGATCGCGGGGAGCCGCGCTCGGCGGCCCGCAGGCCGCCGAGCTGAAGACGTGATCGAGCGGGAAGTCCAGGAAGGTCGGGCCGAACTGGGGCGTCAACGCGACGGCGATCGCCTCGTCGACGAGCGCCGGGATCTCGGCGGCTGAGCCTGCCGTCGCGGCGAGCTTGACGAGCGGCGCCACGAACGGAACGTGATCGAGCTCCTGCAGCGAGCCCTGCCCCCAGCGCCACGCGGGCGCCCGGCCGCCGAGCACGAGGACCGGCGAGTTGTTCTGGCTCGCGGAGGCGATCGCGCTCATCCCATTGGTCACGCCCGGTCCGGCGGTGAGCGCGCAGACGCCGATCGTGCGGGTCACCTTCGCCCAGCCCTCCGCCGCGAACGCCGCCGTCTGCTCGTGGCGCACGTCGACCATCTCGATCCCCTCGGCCCGGCAGCCGTCATAGAGCGAGAACAGATGGCCGCCCGACAGGGTGAACAGCGTCCCCACGCCGGCCGCCCGCAGCCGGCGAGCGATCAACCGGCCGCCGTGGAACTCGGACGCGTGGTCGCCTGCCAAGGGGATCACCTTAACACGGCCCCGCAGGGCCGTGTCCATCTCCTCACCGTCGGGAGCCGCTGCCGCTCACCCCCGCCGCCGGGTTCTGCTCGGCGCCGGGATCCGGATCTCCTTGGAGGTCGCGACGATGGTCACGCCCGTGCTCGTCCTCAGGGTCACGCGCAGCGTGATCCGCTTGCCTACGTCGCTGCGGGTCAGCCTGTAGTTCCGACGTGTTGCGCCCCTGATGGGCTTGCCGTTGCGCAGCCATTGATATGACACCCGCACGAAGCCCGGCTCCGTCAACGGACCCTTGAGCGTCACCCCGGCGATCAGCTTGCGGGGTATCAGCAGCTTGATCAGTGGCTTCGCCGGAGGCTTCCCACTCGAGCTCGGTGGCGGGCCGGCGGACGGCGTGCTTCCGGGAGGCGTCGAGCCCGGTGGGGAGGGGTTCGTGCCACCGCCGGAGCCACCGCCCGCAGCCGGCGGCGGGTCGGCGATGACGGCCGTTGGCGCGGAGGTCGCGACCGCGACACGATCCTGCGAGGGGTCGAACTGCGTCGCGGTGATCTGCAGTTCGAGCGTGCTGCCGAGATCGGCCGCGGTGAGCGTGTAGGTGTCGCCGGTCTGATCGGGGTTCAGTGGGTTGCAATCCTCGCCGCTCGCGTCACACTCCAGCCATTCGCGCGCGTAGGTCGGATCGTGCCCGCTCCAGGCTCCGGCGGTCGACTGCAGCGTCTCGCCGACGTATGGCGTGCCGATGATCTCCGGCGCCGCGGTGTTGACAGGCGTCATCTCGATGATCGTGAACGTCGCTGCGACCTCGTAGAAGTCGGATGAGTACGAGGGGAACAGGCCCGCGTTCGCCTGCACGTAGCCGACGATGCTGTCGCCCACATCGGCCGCGGTCGTTGTGTAACTGTCATCGGTCGCGCCCGCAATGACCGTGCAGTCGCCGCCGCCGGCGCAGCGCTGCCACTGGTATGCATAGTCGAGCGGCGTGATCTGGCCGCCGGGGTCTTGCTCCGTCCCCCAGTCGCCGGGGTCGATCGTGAACGTCGTCCCCCACGCGTAGGACTGGTCGGGATCAGGGCTCAGCGAGGAGTCGTTGAGCCCGTGCCACGGGACCGGCGCCTCTCCGGGGAGCCCGCTCACGCCGGCGCTCGTCGCCGATGAGGTATCGCACACCGGTACCGGGGAGACGAGATTGCTCGCGCAGACCTGCACCTCGTAATCGGTGTCAGGGGAGTTACCGTCATCGCTCGGGATCGTGTACGACGGCCCTGTGCCGCCAGGGGTGCTCGGGTCGGTGGAGGTGATGTTCGTGCAGCTGCCGCCGCTCACGCACTTCTTCCACTGGTAGGTGTAGAAGAACGGCGCGGAACCGCCCCACGTGCCCGAGACGGTCATCGTATCCCCGGGCTCGAGCCCGGAGCTCGGCGAGATCGTGAGGCTGCTCGGCTTGGTGATGAAGCTGAGCGGCAGCGAGTACACGCCGAACCCCTGCGTTCCGGCGAGCAGCGCCGGCGGGCTGAAGCCGATCCCGAGCGCCCATACGATGCGGTTCCCGAACACGCCGGCGCCGCCGAGCCCGGTGGCATCGGGCGACATCTGGCCCCAGTCGGCGCCGCCGTCGATGCTCGTCCAGACGCCGTCGGGGGTTCCGATGAGGATCCGGCCAGAGCCGAAGTGGCCGCTCACCACGGGCGTCGGCAGCAGCGCGTACTTGACGCCACCCGGCAGCGCCGTGGCGCCGCTGCCGTCCACGTTGGTCCACGTCAGGCCGGCGTCGTCGGACTCGTAGACGTCGTCTGACGCGGTGGCCCACAGCTCGTTCGGGGCTCCGGGAGTGACCGCAACGCGAAGGGGCGTCTCCCCCGGGTTGATCCCGTCCGAGGTGAGCGTCCACGACGCGCCACCGTCGAGCGAGGTCCAGATGCCGCCATCCCCGGCCGCGTAGATGATCGACCCCGTCCCAGCGGCGAGGTCGAAGACGTTCTCACCGATCGGCATCCCCGCGGCGCGATTCCAGGTGCCGCCGCCGTCTGAGGAGGTGTAGACGCCCGGGTCCGCCGCGCCCGCGACCGCGACCACGATCGCGCTCGGCGACTGCACCACGACCGATTCGATCCCGCCCATGTCGAGCGTGTTGTTGCCGGGCCCGTCACCGAGCTGCCTCCACGAACCGCCTCCCTGCGATGCCATGAACAGCCCTGAGGAGGTCGCCGCGTACAGGTTCCCGTAGGCGGCCACCACCTGGTAGACGCTCAGCTCGCCCGGTGTCGTCAGGCCGTCGTTGGTCTGCGTCCACGGGCCCGCCGTCGCCGTCGATTGGAAGATCCCGTCGCCGTCGCTGCTGGCGACGAGCGTCGTGGCGGGGGTGAAGTCGAGCGAGCGGATCCACGAATCCTTGGGAGGCGCCCACTGCGTCCAGGCATCAGTTCCGGCGGATGCGGACGGTGCGAGCAGCAGGACGGTCGCGCCGATCGTCGTGAGCAGACCCCCGAGCGCGAGCCGGCGTGGCAGGCGGACGCGGGCGTCGCGGGCGGTTTCCCAGAACAACAAAAAGAAGAGCGTCATGCCCGGCAGCGTAGGTCGACGACGCCGGTGCGCAAATAGCGGAAACCTTCAATCTTTATCGCCGGTGGACCGCCGGACGCGCACACGCAGGGCGTTCAGGCAACCGCCAAGGAGGATGATCAGCGCGAGCACGTAGAACCACCCGAGGACGATCAGCACGAACACGATCGTGGTGCCGAAGCGGGCGATCGTCGAGATGCTCGTGAGGTAGACGGGAAACGCGTAGTCGACGACGCCGATCGCGAGCGTCGCCGCCACCGCCCCGGGATACACGGCGCGCCACGGCACCGACCGGTTGGGCACCTGCGAGTAGATCACCGTGAGACACGCGAACAGCAGCAGCAGGCTGGCCGCGAGCGACAGGACAAAGACGATGTCGTCCACGTGCTGGAGATCGAGCGGCAGCGCCTCCGCGCCCGCCTTGAGAAGCGACTGTACGGTCGGCACCGCGACCGTGCTCACCATGAACAGCAGCACGACCCCGACCATCACGACGCCGAAGCGCTTCTGCTTCAGCCAGGCCCGCGACGGGCAGTCGTAGATGCGGCTGAAGGCGGTGTCGAGCGCGCCCCAGAAGGATGACGCCAGCCACAGGCTCGCGAACAGGGCCAGGATGCCGGTGCTGGTCGTCGAGTCCTTGACCTGGCGCAGCAGCGAGTTGAGCGTGCGCTCGGTTGTTCCCGGGAACACGCGGCGCAGGTCGACGATCACCGACTGCATGATCGCGTGGCTGGAGAGCACCTGGCCCGCGATGAACAGCCCGAGCAGCGCGACCGGTACGACGCCGAGCATCATGTTGTAAGCGAGCATCGCCGAGAGCCCGGTGATGTTGGAATCCCACGCCAGGCGCAGGAACCGATTGGCGACGGCGCGCGTGCGCGCGTTCACGCCACCACCTGCGCGCCGACCGGCTCCCGGGACTCGGCGGACGCCGGCGCCCCGGCCGGCGCGGGCACCCTCACGGCGCAGCCGACCGGATCTTCCTCCATAAAGCTGGAGTCTGACAGCGCCCGAGGCTGGATCCCGGGTCCCGTGGGGCGCTCAGCGCTGGGTCATGGGTGCCGCGTCCGCGTCAGGCGCATGTCGCGCCTCAAGCGCGTGGAGGATCCTCAGCTGCGACTCATCCGCGCCGCTTCGCGCAGCGCGCTGATCGCGCAGAAGGCCGCCGCGTCGGTGACGGCGCGGAGCCCCTGGAACCAGTGTGAGCCGATGCAGATCGCCGGGCCGGTCTGGACGCCGCCGTCGGCGAGCTCGCTCGCGATCGCCAGCAGCGGCTCGTCCCAGCGCGCGTCCGCAGCGGCCGCGATGCACTCCTGGACGCTCAGCCCGGCGGCGCGCGCCGCTTCGCTCAGCACAGGACGTGTGCCGATGTCGTAGCCGCCGCAGAACGCGAGGCGCGAGGCGGCGAGCGCGAATCGTGCGCCGGCGCCGGCGCCGCGGCTGGCGGCGAAGGCGGCGGCGCGCCATGCGGGCAGCAGCTCGGATCCGAAACGCTCGGGGATGATCAGGGGAACCCGCAGCGCCTCGGCCTCGAGCGCGGCGGCGGCGACCAGCTCGGCGGTCGCGTGCGCGTCGCGATTGCAGGCGAGGGGGAGCCGCGCGGTCGGGATCCACGCAACCTGGTCGAAGGTGCGTTCAACACGCTCGGCCGCCAGGTAGGACGCCGGACATCCGAGCTCGAAGAAGAACGCTGCACCCGCCGAGCGGGCGGGCGATGAGGACACGCCGAGATCGCCGTCAGCCGGAGCGCCGGCGAGGCCGGGAGCTCCGAGCTCCGGGCTCGGCACGAGCTGCAACTGTGCCCCCGGCGCCCGTGTCCCGGCGCGCCCGCGCGCCCGTGCGCGGCGTGGACGCCGGCCGAGCGCCGCAGCTCCACTTTGCAGGTGGTCCGAGAGGAGAACGACCTCGCCCATATGCCTCTAAACGGCCAGATCGCGAACGACCTTCGCCGAATCGCCCCCTGCTAATACAAACGTCCTTCTGGGCCGAGCCTGACGGTCGTCCGCACCGGAGGTGTTCGAATGCCACCGAATTTGCAATTGCGTCCATTAGTTTCGTTAGACTCAAAGTTGGTAGGCACGTACGTCCAAGCGGGAGACAGATCATGCCCCAAGCCCCACCCCCCAAGCGCCATCCATATGACCAATGGTCGCCTGACGCCAGAGCACTTGATCTGGTCGGTGACAAGTGGACTTTGCTGATCGTCCGCGACCTAGCGTCGGGACCACGGCGCTTCGTCGAGCTGCAGCGGGTCCTGCCGGGCATCTCGACGGAGCAGCTGCGGTCCCGTCTGAACCGGATGGTCGCGGAGGGAATGCTGACTCGCAAGCGCTATCGAGAGGTGCCGCCGCGGGTCGACTACGAGCTGACACCGCGCGCTCGCGAGCTGATGCCGATCCTCCGCGAGCTCGCACGCTGGGGATATGAATGGACCTGGAGCGCCCCGCGATCAACCGAGAGCGTCGATCTCGGCGCGATCTTCAGGCTGGCGCCGGGACTCGTGGATCCCAAGGGCGCTCATGGCACGATTGGCCTGACCGTCTCCGACGGCAACCGCGACGGGGGCGCTGCCCACTACGCCGTCACGCTGGCCGGTGACCGTACGGACATCGCCGAGGCGGAGGCCGAGAGCCCTCACGCTGCCGTCTCGGGAGACACGGCAAGCTGGGTTGCGGCGTTCGCGCCGGCTCATGATCGTCGTGGATTGAAGATCGACGGCGACCAGCGGCTCGTGGAGCATCTCATCGACATGCTCGCGCTCGGCAGCTCTCAGACGGACGCAGCGCGCGAAGCCTCGCGCGCAGTGGCCTGACAGCACTGCCCTGTTCGGGCGCACGCATCGAAGAACATAGGCCCGGCCTCGGAGCGTCAGCCGCTCGGCGAAGCCGTTGCCGTCGTCGTGGTGGCACGATACCCGGGGCGGGGATCGAACCCGCAATGCCCTTGCGGGCAGCGCTTTTTAAGAGCGCCGACTTTGCCAGTTTGTCTACCCGGGCTCGCTTCGTGATCTTAGGGCCCGCGAGGAAATAAGTGTGGTTATCGGTAGGGCCTCCAGCGGCCAGGAGCGCTCACGGAATTTTTCACGCGCGGGCGCACTCGGGGCGGGAGAATCGGAGCTTCGGGACCGCAACTAATGACGCGCTAGGGTGTCTAGGGCCCTGAGGAACCTCAGCAGATCCGGAATGGAAGTCTCCGCACTCACTCTCCAGGGAGGGACCGTCCTGCACGGACGCTCTCCGTTTCTTCGGCTCCAGTCCGACGAACGGCTAGTCGCCCTGGTGCGCCGCGGCAACCCGCTCGCGTTCGAGCTGATGGTGTCTCGCTACCAGACGCGGCTGCTCGCGTTCTGCCGTCACATGCTGGGCTCGCACGAGGACGCCGAGGACGTGCTGCAGGAGGTGTTCGCCGCGGCATACAACGCGATGCTCGGCGATGACCGGCCGATCAACGTGCGACCTTGGCTGTACCGGATCGCCCGCAACCGCTGCCTGAACCACATGCGCAGAGCGCAGGCGATCGGCGTCGATTCGATGGACGTCCACTTCTCCGACTTCGGCGCCAGCACGGCCGACAAGGTGCACGAGCGCGAGGAGTTCCGAGAGCTCGTCCACGACATCGCCGAGCTGCCGGAGACGCAGCGGACCGCGCTGGTGCTGCGTGAGATGGACGCGCTCTCCTATGAGCAGATCGCCGAGGCGATGGACACGACGATCCCGAGCGTCAAATCGCTGCTCGTGCGTGCGCGCGTGTCGCTCGCAGAGGCGGCCGAGGCGCGCATGCTGACCTGTGAGGAGGTGCGCTCCGAGCTGGGCGCGGTCGCCGAGGGCCTGCTCCGCAAGCCGACGCTGCCGGTCCGCAGGCACCTCAAAGGCTGCGGGCGCTGCCTGTCGTTCGAGGCGCAGCTCAAGCAGACCGATAAGGCACTAGCGGCGATCCTGCCGATCGGGCCAGTCGTGATCCTCCGCCAGTTCGTGTTCACCCACCTCTCGCACTCGGCCGGGTCGGGTGCGACCGGCGCGGGCGCCGGTACGGCCAGCGGATCGGCGGCGGGCGGCACCATCGCTGGGACGACGGTCGCCGGGACGACGATCGCCGGCACCACCGTCGCGGTCGGATCCGGCACGGGCGGCCTGATCTCGGCAGGCGTGGGCGCGATCGCGACAAAGGCGTTCGCCGGTCTCGCCACCGCAGCGCTCGTGACCGCTGGTGCCGTCGGCCTCGACCACGCAGCGCGCGCCGTGCACGCTCCCGTGCACGGGCGGCCCGTCCCCGCCCTGCAGGCGTCCCCTGCGCTGCAGGCGTCGGCGGCGGTCGTGCAGCCGGCCGGCGGCGGTGAGGTGCGGGGCGTCGCCCTGCAGATTGCACCGCTCAGCGTCTCGAGTGCCCAGGCTCTCGCCCGCGCCGCCGGCAAGGGCGCCACCGCGAAACGCTCCAAGCGCGTCACTCACACAGTGGTCCTGACCACCACGAGCACAGCGACGAGCACGACGGCCTCGGTCAGCACGACGACCACGTCTGCCGGCGCCACGACCACCACGACAGCCACCAGCACGACGACCACCCAGCCCGGACGGATCGACACCACGCCGATCCCGACAGTGCTTCCGACCAGCGCCACGACCGCGCCGGCGGGCCCCACCCCGGCCCAACCCGCACCGGTTTCGGGCAGCCCGGCAGCGAGCCCCGTCGTGCCGGTCGCTGCGCCGCCCGCGACGACTTCTCCGAGCACGACCACGCCGGGCTCGAGCGACGGCGGAACCGCTCCCGTCACGACGACCACCGGCGCGGGCGACGGCAGCGCCGATCCCGTCACAACGACGACCGGCACGGGCGACGGCACCACCGATCCCGGCACGACGACCACTGGCATCGGCACCACCGATCAGAGCACCAGTGAGGGCGGCAGCGACCAGAGCACCACCATCACGACCTCCAGCGACGGCACTGACGGCAGCGGCGAACAGAGCACCACGACGTCGGCGTCTGCTGGCGCTGAGTGATCGGCCACTCAGAGCACTGGGCGGACCCGCGCTCGTGACGGGCTCGGCGCGTAGGCTTGCGCCGATGATCGAGTTCGAGCACTTCCTGCAGGTCGACATGCGCGTAGGCCGCGTGCTCGCCGTCGATGAGTTCCCACAGGCGCGCGTGCCGGCCTGGAAGCTGACGATCGACTTCGGGCCGCAGATCGGCGTCAAGCGGTCCTCCGCGCAGATCACCCATTACACGCCCGAGGACCTGCTCGAAACGCTCGTCGTCGCTGTCGTCAACTTCCCGCCCCGCCAGATCGGCCCGTTCCTGTCGGAGGTGCTCGTGCTAGGCGCGCTCGACGAGCGCCTCGGGGTGGTGCTGCTGCGGCCCGACGCCGACGCGACGCCCGGCTCACCTATCGGCTGACCCACGCGGACCGGCTGACGCGAGCTCGGGCTGCCCACACGGCGCGCCGGCTCATCGCCGGTACACGGCGAGCAGACCCTCGAGATACCGCTCCTCTCCGTAGCGCTCACGCGCCGCCGCCAGCGCCGCCTCCCCGGCGCGGCGCCGCTCCTGCGGAACGCTCCAGAGCGCCGCCAGCGCCGCCGCCCACGCATCCACGTCGCGCGGTGGCAGCACGTGCGCCGGGTCGACCAGGTCGCTCAGCGCGCCGAGATCGCTGACCAGCGTCGGCACACCGGCCGCAAGCGCGTCGAGAGCCGCGTAGCCCGATGATTCCTCGCAGCGCGAGGGCACGACCACGACCGCCGCTCCTGCGCGCACGCGCGCGAGCTCCTCGCCCGCGAGCCATCCCGTGAAGCGAACGTCCGCACCCGCCGCCAGCTCCCGCAGGCGCACCTCGTCGGGGCCCGCGCCGGCGATCACCAGCGGCACGCCCACCCGTCGCGCAGCCGCAATCGCGGTGTCGAACCCCTTCTCCTCGACAAGCCTGCCGGATGCCAACGCGTACGCTCCGGCGCCGGCCGCCGTCGCCGCCGCCCAGCCGTCCGCGGGCACGAAGTTCGGCAGCGTTCGGATGTCAGCCTCCTGCGGCAGCCCCAGCTCGCGCAGGCGCGCCCCGTGCGCCTCGCTGACCACGACCAAGACGTCTGCGTGCTCGAGCAGTCGTGGCTGCTGGCGATGAAGCGCGATCGCGTACACAGCCGCTTCTCCGAGCGACCCGCGGCAGCGATGCAGAAGGCCGGGCACGGTGTTGCGATCGTGGCAGCGGAAGCAGACCCCGCCGTCGCGGTAGGCGATCCCGATCGCGCAGAACAGCCTGAAGTTGTGCAGGTGCAGGACGGTCCGGGCTCCGGCCGCGCGCCCCTCGGAAAGAGCGCGCCAGCCGAACAGGGGATGCAGGTTGTGGGCGTGCACGACGTCGGCGCGCAGGCGCCGCACCGCGGCGCCCACCTCGCCGGGATTCGAGCCACCATTGAGCAACGCGCGCGCCGCACCCGCGCGGGTGCTCCCGGCGCTCGCCCGCTCCAGCAGCTCGACGCGATGACCGTGACGCGCCAGCAGCGACCTGGTGTCCTCCACCGCGCGCTCCTCGCCGCCCTCGGCTCGGTAGCGATTGTGGACGATCAGGACCCGCATGCGCAAGCGATTCTGGCAACGTGCCGTGCAGGTTGCCGATCGCGCTGCTGACAAACTACCTCACCGACTACCGGTTGCCCCTGTTCGAGCGCCTCGCCGCCGCTCATCAGGTCGAGGTGCTCTGCTACGGCGGCGGCGAACGCTACGTGGCGCCATGGATCGCCGGCGAGCTCGACGCACAGATCCGCGCCGCCCGGTTCCCCGCCCGCCGCCTCGACGGCGGCGCGCTTGCCGCCTTCCGCGTGGCGGAGCGCTACGAGGCGTTGATCGCGCCGTATGCGGGCGGCGCGATCCTGCCGGCGGCGTATGCCGGCGCACGCGCGCATCGCCGCGCATTCGTGCTGTGGGCCTCCGTCTGGGCGCAGCCGCGCTCCCCCAAGAACACGCTGGCGCTCCCGCTCACGCGGCACATCTACCGGCATGCCGACGCGGTGATCGCATACGGCGAGCACGTGCGGCGCTTCGTCGCAGGCATCCGCGGTCGCGACGATGACGTGATCGTCGCGCCGCAGTCGGTCGAGCCGGAGGTCTTCGGAGCGTTCGTCACACGCGAGCAGATCGCGGCCTTCCGTACCCAGCACTCCCTTCCGGAGCACCCGATCGTTCTGTACGCGGGGCGCCTGGTGCCGGAGAAGGGCATTGAGGTGCTCCTCGATGCGTGGGCGCTCGCGAAGCCCGCGGCGACGCTCGTGCTCGCCGGAGACGGGCCATGCGCGACCCAGGCCCGGATCGTGGCGAGCAGCTCAACCGGCGCCGGCGAGATCCGGATCCTCGGAGCGCTGGCCCGGACCGAGCTTCCGGTCGCCTATGCCGCGGCGGCATTCGCTGTGCTCCCCTCGGTCCCGACACCGCGGTTCCTCGAGCCCTGGGGACTGGTGTGCAACGAGGCGATGCTGCAGGCCAAGCCGGTGCTTGCCACCACCGCCGTCGGCGCCGTCGCGGGCGGGCTCGTGCGCGACGGCGAGACCGGCCTCGTCGTGGCACCGGGGGATCCCGGCGCGCTCGCGCGCGCGATCTCCCGATTGCTCGGCGACGAGGCGGTGCGCGAGCGTCTCGGAAGCCGAGCGCAGGCCGCGGTGGGCGAATTCACCTATGACGCGATGCTCGAGGCCTTCGACCGCGCGCTCGCGATCGCGCTGTCGAGAACTTCTGTCGACTGACGGCGGCTGACGCCGTGGGCCGGCTCGCGCGACGTCAGCCGCCTTGCCCCAGGCCGCCGAGGTGACAGACGCTCGCGGCCTGCCTGACCGCAGGCGACTGGAGGTCGATAGTGCTCGGGATCGCGAAGGACACGCCGTTGCGTTCGAGTACGCCGCTGTAGCCGACGGGGCTGCTGGGGGCCGTCGTCGTCGGATCCGGGAAGGCGCTGACTCCGTGTGCGCGCATGCATTCGGAGATCGCCAGCATCTGCGCCTCGGTGGCGGCGGATGGCTTCCCGGACCCGGGTCCGCCGCCCGCCAGGAGCTTGCCGCACACCTTCTGGGCCGCCTGGAACGATGGGGATGCCGGGTTGATCCCGGAGCTGCTCTTGATGCTGACGCGAACGCCGCCGCCGGACGTGCTCGGATCCGCGAAGTTCGGCACCCCGTGGGAGCGGATGCACGACGCGAACCTTACCCCGCCCGCCGCCAGGTTCGAGAGACTCTTGCCGGAGCCGCGCGACGTGCTCGACGACCCGCAGCCGGCGATCACCAGCACGCCTGACACGACGGCAACGGCCGTCGGCAGGCGGCGGCGAGCAAGGTGGAATGGCATGGCTGTTCCCGCCTGTTTTAACGGCTGGTTGGTGAGAGCGCAGTTACGCTCGCGCCCGGAGAATCGCGTTTCGCTTCCCCGATCACTGCCCGATCGAGAACAGCGCCTCCAGATCGTGGCGCGAGTAGACCTCGAACGCGACCATCGTGTGCGTCTTGGTCACGCCCTGGAGCCGGTTGATCTTGCTCGTCACCACGTCCGCGAGCTGATCCGGGTCGTGCAGCCGCAGGATCGCGACGAAGTCCCATTCCCCGGTCACCGAGAACGCCTCGGTGACCCCCTCGACATCGGCAAGCTCGCCGCCGAGCGTCGCGAGCGCCTGGCGATCGCTGTTGATCAGGACGATCGCGTGGGTCACAGCGTATGAGCCTGGCCGGGATCGAGGACCGCGACCCGTGAGGCCGTCGCCGACTCGGCGTCGGCCTTGAAGGCCTGCGCGTCGGTCTCGATCGGCGGGAACGTGTTGTAGTGGCAGGGGATCACGGTCTCCGCGCCGACGAGCGCGGCGGCGTCGACTGCGTCGACGCGGTCCATCGTATAGTGGCCGCCGATGCACATGAGCGCCACGTCGATCGGCGTGCGCTTTCCGACCAACGCGAGGTCGGAGAACAACGCCGTGTCGCCCAGGTGGTAGACGATCGCGTCCTTGAAGTTGATCAGCAGTCCGGCTGGCGTGTTGACGGTGCCCTTCGGCGTCGTCGACGTATGCCATGCCGGCACGAGCTTGACCCAGCCCCAATCGAACTGCACGGTCCCGCCGAGGTTCGGGTCGCGAACCTCGACGCCCTCCTCGCCGATCTCGCTTGCGAGCTCGACGATCGCGAGCACCGGCGCGCCGGTGCGCTTGGCGATCGCGACGCTGTCGCCGATGTGGTCGGCGTGGCCGTGAGTCAGCAGGATCGCCGCAGGGTGGGTCTCGTCGGCGGTGATCGCGGCCTTCGGGTTGCCGGTCAGGAACGGGTCGATCAACACCGTGGTGTCGCCGTCCGAGAGCGCGAACGCGGCATGTCCCAGGAACCTCACCTCCGTCATGGTCTCCTCCTTATCGTGTGTTTCAGGCTTCTCAGCCGCGCACGTACCTCGTGACCGTCAGGCTCGATGGCCCCCGTCCAGCTCCCGCGCGAGCTCGAACCCCACGGCGGCGCCGACCAGCATCGCCAGGCGCGTCTCCTCCGCGATCAGCGAGTCCACGAGGCGCAGGCGCTGCGCGGGATCGTCGAGCGCGACCGCCTCTCGGAGAGCCGCGCCGTGTGCGGTGTCGAACCATCCGCCGTCCTCGATCGCACTCGCGAGCACGCGCTGCAGGCCCGGCGCCACTCGGGTGATGACGTCCTGCGCCTGTCGGAGTCGCCCGGGATCGCTGATCGCCGCGATGGCGGCGTCGAGATCCTCTGTGTCGAAGCGGTCTGACACGTCTGGGTCAGCGCATGCGCATGCGGGCGAGAACGAGGCCGGCGGTGGCGCCGGCAAGCAGCCCGACCACGCCGGCGATCCAGCTCGCGTGCGGCGCCGCCAGCGGCATCAGCAGCATCACGCCGGCGAGCACCGCGGTGCCCAGCAGGTCTCCGTCGACCTCGCGGCCGACGCGCTGAGCGAGCAGCTCGGGGGTAGCCCAGGCACCGAGCAGCGCGAGCGCGGCGCCGTTGGCACCGAGCACGATCGTGCTGTCCGGAACCGTGGCGGCGGCGACGGCGGTGCCGCCGGCACCGCCGAGCAGGAACAGGGCGATGACCGCCGCGGGACCGTGCCGCTGCTCGAGCAGCGTCCCGAAGATTGCGATGATCGTCAGCGCGACAAACGCGTAACCGGTGTTGTCGTAGGTGAACGGCGCGGTGAACACTCGCCACCAGTGCGCGCGCAGATCGCCGCCGGTGGCCACGACGCTGCCGAGCGAGAACAGCCCGGTCCGCCACAGCAACGCCCCGATCATCCCGGCCGCCACGAGGGCGATGGTCGCGTAGGGGTGGGCGTCGGCGCGGATTCCCGGGATCTCGTCGCGCCTCAGCCGCCCAAGCGACGGCGCCGGCACGCGGTGGCGCCTGCTGCTCGCCACCCGCCCGTTGCGGTCGAGCTTGGGTGCCCGCTTGCGCAGACGGTTGCCGCAATACGGGCACTCGGTGATGTACGGACTCACCTCCGCGCCGCAGTTCTTGCAGATCACGAACAGCTCTGGACCACCGCTCACGAACCGATTGTAGAACCGCCGGCGCAGCCCGCGGCCGGGTGTTCGGCGACGTGCCGCTCAGACCACCGTCGCGGCCACGATCTCGGCTACGACCTCGCGCAGATCGTGGTTGGCCTCGTACACCACGACCTGCCGCGCTGCGCCGTTGCCACGCACGATCAGGTCCTCGACGGCCTCGAGCTCGGCGTCCGAGCCGAGATCCTGGCAGTGCTCGCGCATGCGGTCGACGAGACGCCGGCCCAGCGCACGCGTGGACACGCGGTCCGAGCTCGGGAGATCGACGATCTCGCCGTCGAGGCCGTGGCGGGCGGCCAGCCACTTGTTCTCGTCGAGCATCTCGAACGGGTACTTCGACAGCGGCTGGCCGGCGTCGAAATGCTCGCAGAGCTCGCGCACGAGCCCCTGCACGAGCGCCGCCAGGGCGAGCGTGTGCTCGATGTGCGTCTGGGAGTCCATCACGCGGATCTCGACCGTGCCGAACCTCGGGTGCGGGCGCACGTCATGCCACAGGTAGGTGTAGTCCTCGATCACCCGAGCGTTGATCATGAACTCGATCCGGCGCTCGAAGTCCTCCCAGGAGTGGTAGGTGGGCGGGATCCCGACGCGCGGGAAGGCGCGGAAGATCGGCGTGCGGGTCGACGCCAGGCCGGTGACGTCCGCGCGCCAGAACGGCGAGTTGGCCGACAGCCCGAGCAGGATCGGCATGTGCACGCGCATGCCGTTCGCGACGTGGATCGCCTTGTCGGGATCGTCGACGGCGACGTGCACGTGCATCCCGAAAATCAGCTCCTGGCGCGCGACGAACCGAAGCGCCGAGATCAGGTCGCGGTAGCGGGGCCGCGCGACGATCCGCTGGTCCTCCCACATCGCGAACGGGTGCGTTCCCGCGGAGCCGATCGCGAGGCCCTTCGACGCGGCCGTGGCGCAGACCTGGCGACGGAGCGCCCGCAGCTGCTCCCCCGCCTCGCGCGTGTTGGCGCAGGGGTCGGTCGAGACCTCCAGCACGGACTCCATCAGCTCCGGCTTGATCTCGCCGGCGGCCGCCGGCTCGAGCATCCGTTCGATCGCGTTCACGAGCTCCATCGACTGCGCGTCGACGATCATCAGCTCCTCCTCGATGCCGATCGTGAAGGCCGGCCCCGTGAACGCGTGCTGCATCTGCGGGAGACTATCCGCACCAGGCCTCACGAGTGATGCGCCGTCGCGCAGCGAGATCTGCGGGCCGCCGACGCGACATAACGACGCCGGCGCCGGGCTGATAGCCTCGCGCCATGGCTTTGAAGATGCGCCAGAGCCTCGCCCAGCTCGAGCAGCAGTTTCTCCACGAGGCCCAGCAGGATCAGCGCCGGCGGGCGCATCTCCAGCGCAACGCCGAAGCGCGCTCACGCAAGCGCCACGCGGAGCGCAAGCGCAAAGCGGGCTCGATTCGCTTCTACGTGCTGGCGCTCACGCTCGTCGCTACGGCCGTGATCGTCGCCGTGGCGATGCTCTGGACGCTCTACCAGCTGCTCACATAGGGGCAGCGCTCAACTGACGCTAGCTGCGGCCCTCGCTCAGGCGGCCGAGCGCCTGATCGACCTGCTCTCGCGTATCCCGCGCGGCCTTCGCGGACCCTTCCTGCTGGATCTCGACGTAGACCTCCTTGCGGTACACCGGCACGTCGCGAGGCGCATGAATCCCGATTCGCACCTTCTCGCCCGTGATCGCGAGCACCGAAACCTCGACGTCGTCACCGATCATGATGCTCTGATTCGACTTCCGGGTTAGCACCAACATTGTGCACCGCCTCCCTTGCCTGGGGCATCTGCGAAGCAACCGGCTCCGCCGCTTTCGGAACCAACCGACTCCACCGCGGGATCCTTCCGGCCGCCCTTCCTCCAGCATAACGTCCTAAAGACGCCCATTGCAACACGCGCGTCAATACAACCGTCCGGTGCATTAGTCTCCGTGGGCGATGCCAAGAAGATCTTTGCGACCGGAGCTGAACCGGATCCGCGGTTGGGTGCGACAAGGGCGCACCGACGCGTGGATCGCGCATCAGCTCGAGGTCCCCGTTCAGCAGATACAAGCTTTCAAGCACGAGCAGGAACTGGAGCCGAGCGTCCCTGGTGATGCCACCATCTCACTCGCCGATTACGACGACGAGATCGATCTCCGCGCCGAGGACGACGCGCTGATCGCAGCCGAGCTCGATGCGCAGGAGGCCGAGGAGGCACAGGAGGCCGAGGAGGCACAAGAGGCCGGAGACTCCGCCGACGCAGGTGATGGGGAGAAGCCCAAGCGCCGGCGCAGCCGGCGCGGCGGCCGCGGCACGAGCCGCAGCAAGCGCAAGTCGACAGGCCCACTCGAGGCCACGTTCGACCACGGCGAGGAGGGCTACGGACTGTGGCTCGACGCTGCGGTCGTCGATGACCCGATCTACGCCGAATACTGGGCGGGCCACCGACCGGTGGAGGTCACGATCGAGGAGGACCAGATCATCATCCGCCGCGCCGGCGGCGAGGAGTCCGAGGAGGCTGAGTCAGACTCCGAGTCCGGAACCGATTCAGACTCGGAGTGACGGCCGCCGCGCGCGGGAACGAAGGCTCTCGAGGAGCTCAGCTGATCCTCCTGGGCCCTTGCCCTAATCGTCGTCCCGCTGGAGTCGCCGCCCGCCGCCGAAGTCACGGGCGCCGCGGACGAAGCTGGCGAACGCCGCGCCGGCCACGGCCGTCATGTCCCAGGCCGCCGGCGTCGCCGGCGCGATCCGTGTGGCGAGCTCGAAGCACCAGTCCGTCCCCGCCTCCAGGTAGTAGCGCGCCAGCTCATCGGCGCTGAAATCCCCGCCGACGCGCCGGCGGAGCTCCTGTACGATTGCGTCGACGACGGCCTCGGTGACTGGCTGATCGGCCCTCGGGAGCTCCGCCAGACGTCTGAGACCTTCCTCCCAGAGGCCGATCACATCGGCGAACCCCACCTGCTGCGGGTTGCTCATCGGCAGCCCGGGTGCCCGCTCATCCGGCGGGCGTGACGATCACATAGGGCTGCTCTCCGGGGCGCACCATGCCGAGCTTGCGGGCATCCTGGACGATCGTCTGCGTGCTCTGCAGCGAATGCGCCCGATTCTCGAGCTCCCGGTTCTGGCGCATCAACGCGCGGACGATCGCCTCCTGGCGCTCGGCCTGAGCGCGCGTATGGATGAAGCTCATCGCGCCCTGCGTCCCGAGCACGGCAACCAGCCCGAACACGAGCAGCAGCGCGATCCGCCCGACGCGATCCAGACGCACGCGAGATGCCGGGCCCCGATGCGGAACGCCGCGCGGGCGTGGCCGGGATGCCGGTGCCGTACGAGCGCGGTAAGAGCTTGAGCGTGCATGGCGAGGTTCGGGCATCCAGTGTCCGGTGCTTCGACGTCACCGGGCACGTTCCTGCCCGTGCGCGTCCGCTTCCCAAGCGCCCCTGGCGAGGATCAGATCCTGAAGGCCCGGCGTCCCAGGTACTCGCCGGAGACGCCGAGCGCCTCCTCGATGCGGAGCAGCTGGTTGTACTTGGCGACGCGATCGGTTCGCGAAGGAGCCCCGGTCTTGATCTGACCGGCGCCCGTGGCGACCGCGAGGTCGGCGATCGTCACATCCTCGGTCTCCCCCGAGCGGTGCGAGATGACCGCTGCGTACCCTGCCTCGCGCGCCATCCGGATCGCCGCCAGAGTCTCGCTGAGCGTGCCGATCTGGTTGACCTTGATCAGGATCGCGTTGGCGACGCCCGCGTCGATGCCGCGCTTCAACCGCTCGGTGTTGGTGACGAACAGGTCATCCCCGACGAGCTGGAGGCGCTCGCCGACGCCGTCGGTCAGCGCCTTCCAGCCCGACCAATCCTCCTCGTCCATCCCGTCCTCGAGCGAGACGATCGGATAACGGGTCGCGAGCTCGGTCCAGTAGGCGACGAGCTCGTCGGCGGTGAGCGAGCGATTCTCGTGCTCGAGCACGTACGCGCCGTCCCTGTAGATCTCCGAGACCGCCGGATCGAGCGCGATCGCGACCTGGTCGCCCGGGATGTACCCGGCCGCCCTGATCGCGGCCATCAGGACCTCGAGCGCCGCCTCGTTGGACGCGAGATCGGGGGCGAAGCCGCCCTCGTCCCCGACGGCGCTCGACAGCCCGCGCTCGTGCAGGGTGCGCCCCACATGGTGGAACACCTCGGTCCCCATGCGCAGCGCCTCGCTGAACGAGCGCCCGCCGATCGGGACGATCATGAACTCCTGGAAGTCGATGCGATTGTCGGCGTGCACGCCGCCGTTGATGACGTTCATCATCGGGACCGGAAGCAGATGGGCTGCCTCGCCGCCGAGATAACGCCAGAGCGGCTGCTGCTCCTCCGCGGCCGAGGCGTAGGCCGCCGCGAGCGACACGGCGAGCAGCGCGTTGGCTCCCAGCCGCGACTTGTTCGGCGTGCCGTCGAGCTGGATCAGCGTGCGGTCCAGCGCGGCCTGCGCCGCCGACTCCATCCCGTGCACCGCAGTGGCGATCTCGCCGTTGACGTTGCTGACGGCCTGCGTCACGCCCTTGCCGAGCCAGTCGGAGCCGCCGTCGCGCAGCTCGGCGGCCTCGAGCTCGCCGGTCGAGGCTCCGGACGGCGCCGCGGCACGCCCCCACGCACCGGATTTCACGCTCAGCTCGACCTCGACCGTGGGATTCCCGCGGCTGTCGAGGATCTGGCGGGCATGGACGTGTTCGATCTCACTCATCGGCGCTGGTCCCTTCTTCGTTGGAACGTGCTCGAGCGTAGTAGGCCAGCTGCCGATCGGGATCGAGGCTGCTCCAGTCGTGGCCGTCCGCACCGGCCTCCTCGGCGGCGCTCTGCACGCGCGCGCGGAACCGGTCCGACGCGGCGCGCAGTGCCAGCTCCGGATCGACGTCGACCTTGCGAGCGACGCTGACGGCGGCGAACAGCACGTCGCCCAGCTCGTGGAAGCGCCCGGCGGGGTCCGCGGCGGCCTCGAGCTCCTCGAGCTCGGCGCGCAACGACCGGAGCGGCCCCTGGACATCGGCGAAGTCGAACCCGCTCGACGCGGCGCGGCGCTGCACCTTCCTGGCGTACAGCGGCGCCGGCAGGTTCTCGGGAACCTCACCGAAGATCCCCGGCTCGCGCGCGGCTTCGCCCCGCTTGATCGTATCCCAGTTGCGCAGCACCTCGCGGGCGCCGGCGACCTCCACCTCGCCGAAGACGTGCGGGTGACGTCGGATCAGCTTCTCGGTGACGCCGGTGGCCACCGCGGCGAGATCCCCCGCCCCGCGCTCCTCCAGCAGCAGCGAGAGGAAGTGGACCTGGAAGAGAACGTCGCCGAGCTCGTCGAGCAGCCGGCGGTCGTCGCCTCGGTTCGCAGCGTCCGCGAGCTCGTAGGCCTCCTCGACCGTGTGCGGCACGATCGTCCGCTCGTTCTGCTCCCGATCCCAGGGACACTCGACCCGCAGCCGGCGTGTGATCGCGTCGAGGCGCTCCAGCGCCCGGGTGATCTCCGGATCGCCGGAGCCGTCGGTCACGTCGAGGACTTGGACGACGAGGATGTCGTTGATGTGGACGAGGACGGGGATGCGGTGGTAACGGTGGCCGTGGGCGACACGGCAGGCGTGGTCGTCGTGGTCGCCGGAGCCTTGTAGCCGTTGCAGTCGGCCATCGAATAATCCTCGCGACAGAAGGTCTTGTCGCCGAAGCTCTTCTTGACGGCCGCGTTGAGCTCGTTCTCGGACGCGGTCTGGTACTGCCCAGCCAGAAGTTGGCGGATCGCCGGGGTGGCCTTCGCCAGCGGCTCGGTAGTGGCCGGCGTGCTCTTCGTCACCTCGAACACGTACCAGCCGAAGGTGCCGTGGATCGGTCCCTCGAGCTTGTTCACGGGCGCCGCGAACGCGGCGACGTTGAGTGCGTGCTCCACCTCACCGTTGGCCACGTCTAGCAGCAGGCCGCCAGTGTCCTTCGTCGCGGAGTCGATCGAATACTTCTTGGCCACCACCGTCCAGCTCTGGCCCGATTGCAGCGCCGCCTTGGCCGCAAGCACCTGGTTCTCGCTCGTGTTGCGGATGATCCGGATGTTGCGCGTCTCCTGCGTGCCGAACGAGCTGGCGTGGGAGGTGTAGTACGCGGCGATCTTGGCGGGCGTGACCTGTTGCGTGTAGCGCTTCAGCAGCGCGGCGTAGAGCTGGTTGACGAGCACGCGGTACTTGACGTCGGCAAGCGTCTGTCCCGTTGAGCTGAGGAACGCAGCGAAGGCCGCGGGCGTCGGGAACTCCTGCTTCTGAGCCGTCGCGAGCGCCGTCAGAACCTGCTTGTTGGTCTCCTTGATCCCGAGCGCGTGGGCCTGGGCCTGATACCAGTAGGACTTGATCAGGAAGTCGAGCACCTGGCCGTTGAGGGTGTTGAACAGCTCCGCGCAGTCGGACTTGAGCGTCTTGTCGGGCGTCTTGTCGAGCGTCGGGATCTGCTCGCGCACCTGATCGAGGCAGTCGTTGAAGTCCGGCGGGTCGGTCGGCACGATCACCGGCGCGGTGGTGGCACCCTGGGTGTTGCCCTTCGCAGCCACGAACATCCAGTGCTTGTACGCCTGCGTTGTGATCGGGTTGCCGGCGACAGCCGCGACCGAGTTGCTGGGAACGTCGCTGCCGCAGCCGGCGACAGCGGCCGCGAGCGCAAAAAAGGCGCCAAGCGCCGTGAGCATCTTCATCAACCTCATCGGCGGACGATGGTAGCGACGGAAATTAAATCCCGTTGTTATGGCTTCGAAGAATTAACGATCGGATCACAATTACGCTGCCTCGCGAGTCACGGCCAGCAGCACGTCGGCCGCTCGCACGACCGCCGGGAAGCGCTTGGCCGGGTCCTCCGGCACCCGCAGGGACAGCTGCGACTTGCCCGACTCGTAAAGGGCCTCGGGGATCTCGGCGCGGATCTTCTTGGCGCGGACCGAGTCCAGCTCGATCGGGGTCACCGCGAAGCGCCCGCCGCGGAAGGTGACGGCGCGGGCGCCCGCCTGGCCGAGCTTGATCCGAGCCGTCTGCAGCGAGATGAGGTTCTCGAGCGGATCGGGCAGATCGCCGAAGCGGTCCAGCAGCTCCTCGCGCAGCGCGACGAGGTCGGCGACCTCACGCGAGGCGGCGATCCGCCGGTGCACGTCGACCTTCGCCTGCTCGTAGGGGATGTAGTCGGCGGGCACGTAGGCGTCGACGTTGATGTCTAGGCGCACCGGCTCCCAGTCGTCCTGCACCGCCTCCCCGTCCGCTGAGGACGCAGCCTCGACGGCCTCGTCGAGCATCTGCATGTAGAGCTCGAACCCGAGCGCCGCGACGTGACCGGACTGCTCGTCGCCAAGCAGGTTGCCCGCTCCCCGAATCTCGAGGTCGCGCATCGCGATCTTGAAGCCGGCGCCGAGCTCCGTGTAGTCCGAGAGCGCCGACAGGCGCTGCGCCGCGTCGCCGGTCAGCGCCGCGGCGCTCGGGTACAGCAGATACGCGTAAGCGCGCTCCCGCGAGCGCCCGACGCGCCCGCGGATCTGGTAGAGCTGCGCGAGCCCGAACATGTCGGCGCGCTCGACGATCAGCGTGTTCGCCTGCGGGATGTCGATCCCCGACTCGATGATCGAGGTGCACACGAGCACGTCGGCATCGCCGCGCACGAAGCCGAGCATCCGCCGCTCCAGCTCCTTCTCGTCGAGCTGCCCGTGCGCCACCTCGAAGCGCATCCCGGGACACAGGCCCCGCAGCCGCTCGGCCGTCTCGTCGATCGATTCGATGCGGTTGTGCAGGAAGAACGCCTGGCCGCCGCGTAGGCGCTCGCGCTCGAGCGCCGTGCGCACGAGCTCCTCGTCGTATTCCCCGACGAACGTCTTCACCGGCCGGCGGCCCTCGGGCGGCGTCTCGATCACGCTGATGTCCCGGATCCCCGCCAGCGACATCTGCAGCGTGCGCGGGATCGGCGTGGCGCTCATCGCGATCACGTCGACCTTCAGCTTCAGCTGGCGCAGCAGCTCCTTCTGCTTGACGCCGAAGCGCTGCTCCTCGTCGACGATCAGCAGCCCCAGATCCTTGGCGCGCACATCGCGCGAGAGCAGCCGGTGGGTGCCGATCAGGATGTCGATCCTCCCCTTCGCGAAGTCCTCCACGGTCGCGCGCTGCTCGGCGGCCGGGCGGAAGCGGGACACGTGCCCGATCGTCACCGGGTAGTCCTTCAAGCGCTCGGAGAACGTCCCGAAGTGCTGTTGGGCAAGGATCGTCGTGGGCACCAGCATCATCACCTGCTTGGAGTCCTGCGCGGCCTTGAAGGCCGCGCGCAGGGCCACCTCCGTCTTGCCGTAGCCGACGTCCCCGCAGATCAGGCGGTCCATCGGCCTCGGGGCCTCCATGTCGGCCTTGACGAACTCGATCGCGTCGCGCTGATCGGGCGTCTCGGTGTACGGCCACGCGTCCTCGAACTCTCGCTGCCAGTCGGTGTCGGGCGGGAACGTATGCCCCTCGCG
Organism: Solirubrobacteraceae bacterium; assembly: GCA_052148275.1. Lineage (GTDB taxonomy): Bacteria > Actinomycetota > Thermoleophilia > Solirubrobacterales > Solirubrobacteraceae > Palsa-465. Next base: position 27,682 of record JBKQIR010000283.1, on the reverse strand, counting down.
CCGCTTGCGCTCGGCGTATAGGTGCAGCAGCTCGCCGGCGAGCTCCTGCGCCGCCCGCCGCGCGCGTGCCTTCAGCGTCTCCCAGCGGCTGCCACCGAGCTTGGACAGCGGCGGGTGCTCGCCACCCGCGCCGACGTAGCGGCTGATCTTCGCGAGCTGGTCGACGGGCACGAACACGCGGTCGGACCCCGCGTACTCGAGGTACAGGTAGTCGCGCGTGACGCCAGCGACGGTCTTCGTGTCGAACCCGGCGAAGCGGGCGATCCCGTGATCCTCGTGAACGACGATGTCGCCCGTGCGCAGGTCCGCGAAGCTGCGCAGGATCCCCCGCCGCCCGGGCCGCCGCGCCGCCTCCGCCGCCCGCCGGCGGCGGAACAGCCGGTGCTCGGGGATCACCGCCAGCTTGAACTGCGGCGCGATGAAGCCGTCCCGCAGCCGCGCCTGGGTGAAGGTGAGCAGCGTGCCCGACCCGTTTCCCGCTGCCGGCGCTCGGGCTTGCGGCCCGCTCGGCATCGGGCCTCGCGACGACCGGGCCGCGCCCGAGTCATCCGCTGCGGGGCCCCCAGCAGCGCCGCCACCGCCGTCGCCGTTCAGCCAGCCCACCTTGAGGCGTCCGAGGTTGTACGCGGCGCGCTCCCCCTCGCCACGCACGGAGAACGTACAGACGGTGTGGTAGCCCGAGCGCGTGAGCTTCTCCAGCTCCGGCTCGGCATCGCGGATCCCGCGGGCGCCGATGTCGGCCGCCTGGGCGTGGAAGCTGTAACGCTGGTCCTGGCTGATGCTCGACAGGCGGATCCGCGCGCGCGCGTCCAGGGCCCCGGTGATCGCCTCGGGCGCCACGTAGAGGCGGTGGGCGTCACGGTCGTGGAACGCCGCGCAGACGTCCTGCCAGTGGTCGGCGAGCGCCGGCGCCACCTCCTCCTGCGCCGCGATCAGTACCGCCGCCTGCGGGTCGACCAGCTCCAGGAACGCCTTGAAGTCCTCGAGCGGCAGCAGCTCGGCGATGTCCGGGCGGTCCTCGGCCTTCTCGAGCGCCGCGAACTCCGCCAGCTCCCGGTACTCCTGCGCGAGCTCCGCGGCGGGCGCGACCTCGACCGCATCGGCGTCGCCGAGCGAGCGCTGCGTGAACGTCGAGAACCAGCGCAGCGACTCGATCTCGTCGCCGAACAGGTCGACGCGGACGGCACGGTCCTCAGTCGCGGGGAACAGGTCGAGCAGGCCGCCGCGGATCGCGAACTGGCCGCGATCCTCCACCTGGTCGACGCGCTCGTAGCCGGCCGCGACCAGGTCCGCGGCGGTCTCATCGAGGTCCATCAGCTCGCCGGTGCGCAGCGTGAAGCCGTGCGGGCGCAGCGACGGGTCCGGAACCTTCTCCGACAGCGCGACGGCGCTCACGACGACGACCGGCGGCTGGTCGCCGGGCTCCAGCAGTGCGTCGAGCGCCGCGATCCGCTGGCCGACCAGATGCGGCGGCGGCGAGAGGTGCGATTCGTAGGTCACGCCGCGCGTCGGGTAGTAGCGGACCCGGCGGGGGGCGAGCCACGCGCGCAGCCCGGCTCCGAGGTCCCGGGCGGCGCGGTCATCGCCGGCGACGACGATCGCGGAGCGCTCAGGCTCGCGATCGATCAGGGCCGCCAGCAGGTAGGGGCGCAGCGATTGCGAGACGAACGCGAGGCCGCCCTCGCTGGCGAGGGCTTCGGTCTGCGGGTCCAGGGCGGCCTGTGTGAGGAGCGTGCGGAGCATCGGGGGGCAACAGCTGAGTGTAGGTCGCCGCGGGATGGAACCCTAAGGGTCCACGAGGAAATTAGTACAGTAATTTTCTCGCGGACCCTAAGATCCGCCGATGCGCCGCAGTCGCTCGCGTCGATCGGCGGCGACGCGTACGTCGCATGAACGTCTCACCTGACTGCCTTGGAGGTAAGTGTCCTATGACAACACTTACCTCCAACGCTCATCCCGGACGGGCGCTCAGTTGTAGGACTCCGGCACGTGCTTGAACGTCGGCTAGGGTTTCACGTAGTCGGCGTTGATGTAACCACCCGCGGCGAACCAGTCGGGGGCGTGGCCGTACTCGTACTCGGTCCGCGTGACGATCACTTCCGCCTTGGGATCTGGTCGATCGCTCCCAGCGCGGGTGTGGTCGAGGTGCAGGTGCGAGTTGAGCGCGTAGCGCACGTCGGCGGGGTCAAAGCCCGCAGCCGTGAGAGAGGGGACGCACGCCTGCTCGAGTGTCATCACGGGCCAGTAGACGTCGGTGATCGCGCCCCAGTGCCCGACCGGGTCCTCGGCGCACTCGGCTGCGTTGCCGCCGTCGATCACGACGAGCCCGCGCGGGTGCTCGATCGGAAACCACAGGACCGGGATCTCGTACTCCTCGCCGAGACCCTGATTCATCTTGATGTTCTCGACGTGGCACTCAGCGAGCCGCACTCGCCCGCGAGAAGGCTGCGCGCGGGTGTCATCCTTCACGCCGTGGACTTGCGGGAATCGCTCGCGAACGTCGTCGGAGAGCGCCATGCGCTCGATGACCCCGACCTGCGGGCGCCGTATGAGCGCGACTGGACGGGCCGCTTCGGGGCACCTGCGCGGCTCGTGGTGCGCCCGGCCGACGCCGCGCAGGTCGCCGCGGTCGTACGCATCTGTGCCGGCGCAGGCGTCGCGATCGTGCCCCAAGGGGGGAACACGGGGCTGGTCGGCGCCGGCGTGCCGCGCGGGGACGAGGTGCTGGTCTCGCTCGCCCGCCTCCGCACGATCGGTGCTGTCGACCAGGCGCTCGGACAGGTCACGGCCGGCGCCGGGGCGACGCTCGCCGCCCTGCAGGCCGCATGCTCCGCAGCCGGCAGGGACGCCGGCCTCGACTTCCCCGCGCGCGACTCGTGCACGATCGGCGGCGTCGTCGCCTGCGACGCCGGCGGCGCACGGGCGCTGCGCCACGGGACGGCGCGCGCGCACGTGGTCGGACTCGAGGCGGTCCTCGCGGACGGGTCGATCGTCTCCCGCCTGCAGGGACTGATGAAGGACAACGCCGGCTACGACCTGCCGTCGCTGCTGGTCGGGTCCGAGGGCACGCTGGGAGTGATCACCGCCGTGCGCTGGCGCACCGACCCGCTGCAGCGCGCGCGAGTCGCCGCGCTCGTGCCGGTCCCCGACGCCGCCGGCGCGACTCGGCTGCTCGCGGCGCTGCGCAACGAGGCGCCGTCGTTGGAGAGCTGTGACTTCTTCTCCGATGACGGGCTCGAGCTCGTGCTCGCGCACCAGCGGCGCTCGAGCCCCGTGGCGCGGCGCACGCCGCTCTACGTCATCGCCGAGTGCGCGGCACGGAGCGACCCCACGGACGACCTGGTAGCGGCGCTCGCCGCCGCTGGGATCGACGACGCCCTGATCGCCGACGACAGCACCAATCGCGAGTCGCTGTGGAGCCTGAGGGAGGGCCATACGGAGGCGATCAACGCGGCGGGAGTCCCGCACAAGCTCGACGTCGGGATCCCGCTGGCGCGGCTCGGGCGCTTCCTCGCCGAGGTGCCGGCAACGGCGAGCCAGGCGGTGCCAGGCACCCGCGCGATCCTGTTCGGCCATCTCGGCGACGGCAACGTGCACGTCAACCTGCTCGGTCCCGCGCCCGACGACGAGCGTGCCGATGACGCGGTGCTGGCGCTCGTGCTCGAGTGCAGCGGCACGATCAGCGCCGAGCACGGCGTCGGCATCGCCAAGGCGCACTGGCTGGCGCGAGCGCGTGGCGAGGCGGAGCTCACGGCGATGCGCGCGATCAAGCGCGCGCTCGATCCGGCCGGGATCCTGAACCCCGGTGTGGTACTGACAAGCGACTCGCTTGCGCAGCATCGGAGCTAACTACTTGCCGCCGAAGAGCTCGTGGGATACGAGACGGCCGCGGAGTGATCTCGCGCGGCCGTTCGTCGTGTGGGTTGCTCTTGTCGAGCGAGCGGTTGGGAGTGTTTCACCGCGCCCAGCAGCCGATTGCACTCGGCTGTGCCTCGCCGCGCGTTATCGCGTTCGCGCAGCTCAGGCGTCAGCGATGCGGCTCATCAGAGCAAGCGCGTCGTGCACCAGAGCTCGCTCGTCCGCGTCCAGCTCGCGCTCCAGCGCCTCGGTGAGCCACGTCTCACGCCGGGTACGCGTTGTCTGCAGCAGGTCGCGGCCGGCAAGGGTCAGCTCGACGAAGGCACGGCGGCCGTCGGCTGGATCGGGACGGCGCGAGACCAGGCAGGCGGTCTCTAGTTCGTGAACAGTCTGAGCCATCGACTGTGGGCGCATCCGCTCACGCGCCGCCAGGTCGCTGATGCTCGACGGCCCGTCACGCTCGAGGCGACCGAGCACCGCCAAGCGCCCGACTGACGGGCCCGGCTCGGCGCGCAGCCGCCGCACGACGCGTCCGAGCGTTTCGCGCAGCTCGTGAGCCAGCTGCGTGGTGCTGGGCTCCGTGGCGTCCATGGTTGCAGTCTAGAAGATATTCAACAGGCGGGCTGTTCAGGCTACCTGTGTATTCTGTGAAGTCCGGTGCGCGCTTCCAACTCCGACCGTTACAAGTGGATCGCCCTGACCAACGCCACGCTCGCGGTGCTGCTGGCCACGCTGGACGCCTCGATCACGATCATCGCGATGCCCGACATCTTTCGCGGCATCCGGCTGGACCCGCTCGTCCCCGCCAACTCGTTCTACCTGCTGTGGATGATCCTCGGCTACCTGGTCGTGACGAGCGTGCTGATCGTCAGCCTCGGACGCCTGGGAGACATGGTCGGCCGCGTGAAGATCTACAGGCTCGGGTTCGTGATCTACACAGTCGCGTCACTGCTGCTCGCGATCGACTGGATGCACGGCCGCGAGGGCGCGACCTACCTGATCGGCCTGCGGGTCGTGCAGGGGATCGGAGGAGCCTGCCTGCTGGCCAACGCCGCTGCGATCATCACCGACGCGTTCCCGGCGCGCCAGCGCGGCATGGCGCTCGGGATCAACAACATCGTAGGTGTCAGCGGAATGTTCGTCGGCCTCGTGCTCGGGGGCGTGCTCGCTCCGATCGACTGGCGGCTGGTATTCCTGATCTCGGTTCCCGTCGGGATCTTCGGAACGGTCTGGGCGTACCGAAGCCTGCGCGAGCTGAGCTCGCCGCGCTCGGCACCGATCGACTGGTGGGGCAACGCCACCTTCGCGCTTGGACTGATCCTGATCATGATCGCCGTCACATATGGGATCCGGCCCGCGGACGGGCATGCCGTCGGTTGGGGCAGCACGCGGGTGCTGGCACTGCTCGGCGGCGGCGTGGCCTCGCTGATCGCGTTCGTGCTGATCGAACGCCGCGGGCACGATCCCATGTTCCGCCTGCCTCTGTTCCGGATCCGGGCGTTCACGTTCGGAACGCTCTCGACCTTCCTGTCTTCGATCGCGCGCGGCGGGCTGATGTTCATGCTGATCATCTGGCTGCAGGGCATCTGGCTGCCCCAGCACGGGTACAGCTTCACGCAGACGCCTCTGTGGGCCGGGATCTACATGCTGCCGCTGACGCTCGGGATGCTGTTCGCGGGGCCAACCTCGGGCTATCTGTCAGACCGCTTCGGAGCGCGGCCGTTCGCCACCGCCGGGATGCTGCTGGCGGCGATCGGGTTCGCACTGCTGCTGATGCTGCCGACGGACTTCTCCTACCCAGCGTTCGCGCTGATCCTGGGGCTGATCGGGATATCGATGGGGATGTTCGCCTCGCCCAACCGCGCCGCCGTGATGAACAGCCTGCCACGCGCCGACCGCGGCGCCGGCGGCGCGATGAACCAGACCTTCCAAAACTCGGCCCAGGTGCTGTCGATCGGCGTGTTCTTCACGCTGATGATCATCGGGCTGGCGTCAACGCTGCCCCAGGCGATGAGCTCCGGGCTGGAGGCGCATGGCGTCTCGGCCGCCGCCGCCCGGCAGGCCTCGACGCTGCCGCCGGTCTCGATCCTGTTCGCCTCGTTCCTCGGTTACAACCCGATCCAGCACCTGCTCGGGCCTCACGTACTCGCGCAGCTATCGCTCCACAGCCGATCGATCCTGACGGGCAGCTCGTTCTTCCCCAACCTGATCTCGGCGCCCTTTCGCGACGGGCTACACGCCGCCTTCCTGTTCGCAATCATCGCTTGCCTGATCGCCGCAGCGGCATCGCTCATGCGCGGCGGACATCCGGCCCACGACGACGATCCCGCGCCTGCCGGCACTCCGCTCCCGCGCCGCCCACTACTCGCCCACTCAAGCCAGGTCGGCAGTGCAAGCGGCGATGAGCCGCTCGGCGGCCTCGGCGGCCGCGTCGACGAGCGCGTTCACCTCCTCCCGCGGCTGACGGAACCTGCCGAGCACGTAGGCGGCGACGATATCCGGATCGCTGCTGTCCGGGCGCCCGACGCCGACCCGCACACGATGGAACTCGGCGCTGCCGAGCGCCGCCTTCAGTGACCTCAGGCCGTTGTGACCGGCGAGTCCGCCGCCGAGGCGGGTGCGAATCTCGCCGAACGGAAGATCGATCTCGTCGTGGATCACGAGGATCCTGTCGAGCTCGACGCGCAGCTCACCGCGCGCGGGCCCGACCGACCGGCCGGCCTCGTTCATGTACGTCTGGGGCGTCAGGACCGCGACTCGGGGGCCGCCGGGTCCCGTGCGCCCCTCCGTGATCAGCCCCCGATAGCGAGCCCTGGGTGTCGGCAGATCCCAGCGTGTGCTCAGACGCTCCGCGACCTCGAATCCGATGTTGTGCGGACTGCCGCGGTACTCGCCCCCCGGGTTGCCGAGTCCGACGACGAGCCAGTCGACGGGAGCGCCGCGGCGACCCGGGAACCCCATGATGCCCTTGACCTTTGGCTTCTCGTGGATCGGTGAACCGCTCGGGGGCCTCGAGACCGGACGACTATTCGTCCGACGCGTCAGCGTCGCCCTTCGCAGCCGCCTCGTCGCCCGACGCCGCGGCGGTCTCGCCGACCACCTCGGTCTCCTCCTCGATCTCGCTGTCCTCCTCCGCCCTGCGGCGCGGTGCATGCATGGTCGCGATCACCGTCTCGGGCTCGCCGATGATCGTCACACCGTCCGGCGCGTCGATGTCGCCGACCGTGATGATGTCGCCGACCTGCATCTCGGAGACGTCGTGCTCGAGCGAGCTCGGGATCGCGGCGGGGAGCGCCTCGATCGTGAGCTCACGCGTGGAGTGCTCGAGCACGCCACCCTCCCTGGTGCCGGGAGCATCGTCGGCGCCGATCAGATCGAGGGCGACCTGCGCCTGGATGGCCCTGTCGAGACGGACTCGCAGGAGGTCGACGTGCATCGTCGCACCGCTCACCGGGTGGCGCACGAGCTCCTTGAGCACGACCGGCGTGCCGCGCGCGCCGTCGAGCTGCAGATCCAGCAAGGCGCCCGCGTGCGCGAGCGCATTGCGAAGGTCTCTCGCGTTGACCTCGAAGGGGATCGGATCCTGGCCGCCGCCGTAGAGGATTCCGGGGACGTTGCCGGCGCGGCGCAGGCGCCGGGCCCCGCGCGATCCGGTGGGCTCGCGCACGGACGCGGCCAAAGCTGTGGTCTCAGTTACTGCCATGACGGTGACCGATGGTAGCGGCCCCGCGTCCGGGCGTGTCCGCGGTGCGCCGGGAAGGGATCGTGTGGCTGTTCGCTTGAGCCCGGGAGCAACTCCGCCAAGCGCACATAATGCACTTAAAGCGTGTCATGAGACGCTCGTGGCGGTCCCGTCTGTACGGGCCCCGCAGCTTGCAACACGAGCTACAATATCGAAATGACCAGCGCCGATTCACTGATGCTGTGGATCGCGGGATTTCACTTCATCGGACTCCTCTGCGTAGCCGCACTCCTCTTTCCCGCGCTTCGCTCCGACGACAATCCAGGGAACAGCGAGAGCGGGTCATCCGACGATGGCTGGGGCAACCTACCGCAGGACCAGCCTCGACCGAAGCTCTGGCCCGGCGGGGGCATCCCACTCCCGGACTCGGTACCACCGCGGGTGCGCCTGCGTGACCATCAGCGTCTGAGCGATCTCCGCGCTCCGCGTGTCCGGCGCCCGGCACATGAGCCGGTGCGGACGCCCGAGCGGGCCCCGAGCGGGCATTAGGCGAGCGGCATTAGCCGAGCGGGCATTAGCCGAGCGGGCAACAGGTTCAGGTGAGGGCCAGCGAGGTGATCGCGAGCCCTGTGATGCGTGTCTCACACGCCGGCGCAGCCGATACGTCGAGACAGCCAATCGGCGTCCCGCCGGCACACTCTGAGACGCAACGCGAGCGAGACAACCACGAGCGGGGCCTCGGGGGTAGTCTGGGCGAGATGAAGCTGCTCTACTCGCCGTTCGCACTGGTCGCGGGAATCCTCGGCTCGATCCTCGGCAAACGTGCGTTCAAGGCGTTGTGGGCCCAGATCGACAGCTCGCCCGCGCCAGCGCCCCCGCGCTCATCCGAGGCGGGGCTGCTCGAGGTGGCCGGCGGCGCCGCGCTCCAGGCGGCCACGATTGCGGCGATCGCCGCCACCGTGGACCGGATGATGGCGCACATGTTCCAGCACCTGTTCGGCGTCTGGCCTGAGCAACCCCGCGAGGACACGGACGACGAGCGCGCCGCGGATTAGGGTCAACGAGAAATCACTGCGGGCTCCGACGGCGTCTGGACGCGCCTGACGCCACCGGCTCGCCCTCAAATACTCCCGCTGCTAGAACAGCTGGTTCTCGCCGCCGAACACGTCGCTGACGGACCCGTCGGTGAAGATCTGACGGATCGAGCTCGTCAGCAGCGCATCGCAGGAGAGCACGCGCACCCAGTCCGGAGGATCCGGGGGCAGCGGGATCGTGTCGGTCACGACCACCTCCTCGAACCCGGCCGAGGCGAGGTTCTCCCATGCGTCGCCGGAGAAGTTGCCATGGGTCGCCGCGGCGTAGATGCGGCGCGCGCCCGCATCGCGGACCGCCTGGGCGGCCGCCGATAGCGTGCCTGCCGTGCCGATGATGTCGTCGACGATCAGCGCCGTCTTGCCCGCCACGTCACCGATCACGTAGTTGATCTCCGCCATCTGCTGGGCCGGGCGCTCCTTGTTGAGGATCGCGAGGTCGGCGCCGATCTTGGCGGCGAACTGCTTGTTCAGCTTCACGCGCCCGGCGTCCGGCGCGACCACGACGAGGTCCTCGAGCCGCAGGTCGGCGAAGTACTGGGTGAGGATGAACAGCGCCGTCATGTGGTCGCAGGGCTTCTGGAAGAAGCCCTGGATCTGGCCGGAGTGCAGGTCCATGCAGAGGATCCGGTCGATGCCGGCCGCCTCGAGCATTCGCGCCACCAGGCGGGCGGTGATCGGCTCCCGCGGAGCCGACTTCTTGTCCTGGCGGGAGTAGCCGTACCACGGCGTCACCGCGATCACCCGGTGCGCAGAGCCGCCGACGGCCGCGTCGACCATCTCGAGCAGCTCCATCAGCGAATCGTTCGCCGTCAGGCCCTCCGCGGCGTTGCCACACGTGGGCTGCACGATGAACACGTCGGCGCCGCGCACCGACTCCTCGTAGCGGCAGTAGACCTCGCCGTTGGCGAACGTCTTGAGCACCACTCCAGCGAGCGATACGCCGAGCTTGTCTGCAATCCGCGCCGCCAGCGCGCGGTTCGCGCGGCCGGAGACGAGCATCAGGCGCTTGTCGCTCTCGATCCGCAGCTCGCTCGCCGGCCGTGCGAATGGAGGCAGTCGTCCCACGGGTCCCGTTTCCATCTCCAGCAGACTCATCGGAAGCGCGAGTTTACGAGCTGTCGAGGACGAAATGGCATTGATCGTCCCCGCGCGAGGCGCTATGCCTTCCCCTGCTCGAGAGCTGCGGCCGCGCGCCGCCGCTCGGCATAGCCGTCGACGTTACGCTGCTGCGCTCGCGCGACCCCCAGGGCACCATCGGGGACGTCCTCCGTGATGACCGACCCGGCGCCTATGACGGCGTCGTCGCCCACCTCGACAGGCGCCACGAGCGTCGTGTCGACCCCGGTCCGCACGCGCGCGCCGATCGTCGTGCGGTGCTTGAGGTAGCCGTCGTAGTTGGCCGTGATCGTGCTCGCAGCGATGTTCGTGTTCTCGCCGATGCTGGCGTCGCCGATGTAGGAGAGGTGCGGCACCTTGCTGCCGGCGCCCACGTCGGAGTTCTTGATCTCGACGAACGTACCGGCCTTGGAGCCCTCACGCAGCACCGTACCCGGGCGCAGGTACGCGAACGGGCCGACGCTCACGCGGTCACCGACCACTGCCCCGTTGACGTACGAGTGCAGGACCGTCGACCCGGAGCCGACGGTCGCGTCGAGCAGCGTGCTGTGTGGTCCGATCGTCGACGCCCCGCCGATCGCGGTGGAGCCGTGCAGGCTCGTGAACGGCGCGATCACGGTGTCCTCGCCAATCGTCACCTCGACATCGACCACCGTTGCCGCCGGGTTGACGATCGTCACGCCGGCGAGCATGTGCGCGTCCAGGATCCGCTGCTGGGCGATCGCGCAGACCGCCGCCAGCTGGCGGCGGTCGTTGATCCCGAGCGTCTCGCGCGGGTCCTCGAGCTCGAACGCGATCACGGTGCGCTCGTGCTCGCGCAGGATCGGCAGCACGTCCGGCAGGTAGAACTCGCCCTGCGCGTTGTGGGGGCGCACCTTCGGCAGCGCCTCCAGCAGCGCCGCGCCGTCGAACGCCATCACTCCCGTGTTGACCTCGCGGATCTCCAGCTCGAGCTCGCTCGCGTCACCTGCCGCCTTCGTCTCCACCACCCGCTCGACGGTGTCGTCGATCGCCCGCACGATCCGGCCGTAGCCGCTGGGATCCTCGAGCACGGCGGTCAGGATCGTCGCGGCGGCGCCCTGGCGGCCGTGGTGCTCGGCGAGCGCCGCGAGCGTGGCGGCGCCGATCAGCGGCACATCCCCGAGGAGCACGATCACCGTGCTCGTCGGCTCGATCAGCGGCGCCGCGGCGCTCACAGCATCCGCGGTCCCGCGGGCCCGCTCCTGCACGACCAGCTCGACGCCGGCGTCGAGTGCTCCGCGCAGCGGCTCTCCAGGGGCGTCGACGACGATCACGCGCCCGGCGCCCGCCGCGCGGGCGGCTGCGATCGGCCACCCGATCATCGGGCGTCCGCACAGGGGGTGCAGCAGCTTCGGGGTGCGGGAGCACATGCGCGTCCCCTGCCCGGCCGCGAGAATCACGACTTCAGGCGCAGACAAGACGACCGCATCCTAGAGCACCGCTGCACGTCGGTCATGACTGGGGAGCCTGGACTCGAACCAGGACTAGAACATCCAAAGTGTCCGGTGCTGCCATTACACCACTCCCCAGTGTTGCTGCGGCGGCTCGCCACAGTTCCACGCTCGCCACACGGCGTCGGGCGCGCCGTCACCGCAGTCCGCGCGCGACCACCTTAGGGCCCGCCCTTAAATTAGCGGCGCCCGAGGGCGCGCGCCACGCCGTCGGGCAGCAGCGGGTCGGCGAGTGCGGCCCGCAGGTCGCCGGGACGGTGCAGGGCGCGCTCGGCACGCAGGAGACCCACCTCGAGATGTGCCTCCCGTGCCGCGGCGAGCGCCATCGTCATCGCATCGGCGCTGCGCCACGTCAGCTCCGGCAGCGCGAACAGCCGCGGCACCGGCCGCGGGATCCCCACGAGGTAGAAGCCGCCGTCATAGGCCGGCCCGAGGACGACGTCGCAGCCCGCCTCGAGGTCGCCGAGCGCGGCGTCCGCGTGCGCACGGCGCAGGCGCGGCAGGTCGGGCCAGACGATCAGCAGCGGCCCCGGTCCGCGTGAGAACACGCGAGCCGTGCCGTCCGCCAGCCGACCCGAGATGCCGTCGCCGTTCTGGGGAAACAGCAGCGCGTCGGGACCCGCGAGGCGTCGCAGCTCCCGGCCCGAGTCGGGCGGATCGTGGGCGAGGTGGATCGCGCGCGGCGCCAGCCCGCGCGCCCACTCGACGGTCTGGAGGATGAGCGCCGACTGCAGCGCGACGCAGCCGTCCGGACCGATCAGCGGCTCCAGCGCAGGGCGGACCTGACCGCGGCGTGGAGCGCGCGCCATGATCAGGACCGCGGGCGCGGCGAGGCTCATCCGAAGCGCAGCACCGTTCCGGATGGCGCCGGAGGGGATCCCGCCAGGATCGGGAGCGCACCGCGGAGCACGTCGGCGAACGTCGCCGGGCTGGAGCGCATCAGCTCGACGAGCCTGCTCACAGGGGTCGGCTCGCCCGGAACGACCTCGTTCGCGTAGTCGGTGACGAACCCGAGCAGCGCGAACGGCAGCTCGAGCTCTCCACAGAGCACCGTCTCGGGGCCGCCCGTCTGGCTGACGGCGACGACGCCGCAGGCCGCCAGCTGGGCGATCTCGGTGGGAGTGTTGAAGCGGGGGCCGTCGACGTGGCCGTAGCAACCGCCGTCACGCGCGGCGCGGCCGGCGCTCGACGCCGCCGACAGCAGCGCCGTTCTCACGCCGTGCGAGTACGGGCCGCCGTGCAGCACCCAGTGACCTCGTGCGGGGTCGCCCGGCTCGGTCCAGAACGTGCACAGCGACCCGTCCGGCAGCCGGTTGGAGATGAAGTGCAGGTCCTCGAAGACGACCAGCGACCCGAGCTCGAGCGTCGGGTCGACGGCGCCGCAGACGGTGCAGCCGACCACCGCCGTCGCGCCGAGCTGGCGCAGCGCCCAGATGTTCGCGCGATGGTTGACGCCGCTGGAAAGGTGGGCGTGGCCCGGCCCGTGCCGCGAGATGTGCAGCACCTCCGCGCCGGCGAGCTCGCCGCGCTTGACGGTCGCGAGCCCGAACGGCGTGCGCAGCCGCACCGGCTCGTGCTCGAAGCCCGACAGCTCGTCGTTGCCGGAGCCCGTGATGATTCCCACTGGCATGGCGCGCGATGCTACTCCGTCGAGCGAAGGGTGGGCAACCTCTCAGATCGGCGAGGCGAGCTCAGTGCGGCACGCGTCCGCCGGCGGCCCCGGGCTCGGTCGCGGGCCCGCGCGGCGCAGCGATCCCGAGCACGCGCATCGCCTTCAACCCGAGGGAGAGCTTCTCGCGGCCGTCGGTCGACTGCACGTCGAGTCCGGTCAGCTCGCGCACCCGCTCGAAGCGGTAGCGGATCGTGTGGCGGTGGGTGATCATCCGCGCAGCGGTGGCGTTGACGTTCGCGTCGCACTCGAGGAACGCCGACAGCGTGCCGAGCAGGTCGGTCTCGTACTGCTCGTCGTATGCGACGAGCGGCCTGACGGTGTCGGCGTAGAAGCGCTTCAGCTCGGCCGGATCGCGCATGTAGGGCAGCAGGAGCTGGTAGGTGCCCGCCTGCTCGAATGCGAGCTCCGAATGCTCGCCGTTGCCCCCGACGACGTTGGCGGCGAGCAGTGCCTCGTCGCCGGCGCGGCCGAGGTCGAGCGGGTTCTCGACGCGGCGGCTGCGTCCGATCGCGAACGCAAACCCGGTCAGCGCCGACTCCAGCTCGCGGGCGATCGCCGCCGACACGCGCCGGGCGGTGTCGCCATCGACATCCGCGAACAGCAGGAGCACCTCTCCGGCGTCGGTCTCGGTAGCGGCCGCGATCGCTCCCGGCGCGATCGAGCGTGCGCCGCGCGTGGCGATCGTCAGCAACCGCCGGCGCCAGTCGTCCTCGGTGGCGGCTCGTGGATGCGCGCGCACGACCACCACGCCGGCGCCGGAGGCCAGGTCGGTCCCCAGCTCGCGGCCGCGCGCGATCAGCTCATCGGCGCTCTCGATGCTGCGCGCGAGCACGGCACGCAGGAACAGGGTCGCCGCCTGCTCGGAGGCGCGCTCGGGGGCTCGCACCCGCTCCACCTCGGAGGCGATCAGCGTCGTGATCAACCGCAGCAGCGAGGCGTCCGGCGGGTGCTGGCCGACGCGCATCCGCAGCTGGCCGACGGTCGCGTCCGCCACCTTCAGCTCGATCGTGTCGACCAGCTGGCCGGCCTTCATGAGCGAACGCTCGTCGGCGGGGGATTTCGCGGCAACCGCGAGCACGGTCGCGGAGCGGTCGATCAGAACGAGGCTCGCGCCGAGCGCCTTAGAGGCTGCGCGGAGCACTTCGGGCAGGCCCGCGCCATCCTGGACGGCGTCGGTGATCGCGGCCAGCGCCCGCAGGTCGGGCGGCGGCCCCAGTCTGTCCTGGGTCGCGGGAGCGCGCTTGGGTGACACGGCGTCGGGCCTCGTCGCGCGCGTCAGAATACCCGCGGCCATTCGACGACGATCGCGGCGCCGGCGAGCACGCCCACGACGACCAGCGCCACCAGCACGTACAGCGAGAGCACCACGGCCGCAGTTCGCTGCAGCACGCCACGGTAGGAGGTGACGGCCGGGACCATCACGAGGGTCACGAACGCGACCAGGGCGATCACGGCGCAGCCGCCGCCGACCAGGTAGGTGATGCTCGAATTGCTCATCGTCTGCCGCGAATTGTGACCGAACCTGACCGCCGCCGAGCACGGTTCTGACGACTAACCCCTCCTGACCGCGCCGAAGCCCGAATCGACGGGCGTCACGGCGAGCGCGCCGGGGTGCTCGTCAGCCAGCGTACGGCAGGCTACCTGCGCCCTGCGCGACGCGTCGGCGCCCCACAGGACCCCCGCCACCGTCGGGCCCGAGCCGCACACGATCGCCTGATCCGCGCCGGCCACGACGAGGTCCGACAGCGCCCGGGAGATCGCGGGGCACAGCGACAGAGCCGCCGGCGCGAGGTCGTTGACGATCAGCTCCTGCGGCAGGCGCCCACCGCGCACGAGCGCCGCCTGCAGGCGCAGGGCACGGTCGCGCAGCCCCGCCGCGTCGCGCCCGAGTCCAAGGCGATCGGCCTCCCGGTAGACGGCGGCGGTCGAGAGCTGCTCGGCGGATGGCAGGATCGCGAACGCGTGCGCGTCCAGAGGATCGCACGGCGCGACCAGCTCGCCCGCGCCGGTGCCGAGACATACACCGGGCGTGAGCTGGCTGGGGACATCGGCGCCGAGCGATGCGGCGACGGTCTTCAGCTCGGCGGGGGCGACCGGCTCCAGCGCCGCCGCCAGGCGCAGTGCCGCCGCCGCGTCCGCCGAGCCGCCGGCCATCCCGGCGGCAACCGGGATCCGCTTGCTGATCGTGATCCACACCGGCGGCCCCTGCCAGCCCCGCTCACGCAGCGCCGCGATCGCCGCGAGCGCGAGGTTCTCGCCCTCGACGCCAGGGCAGAGGACCCTGTCCGCGCCGCCCGGCTGCGCCTCCAGCACGACCTCGTCGGCGAGCGACAGCGACTCGAACAGGGTGACGAGCTCGTGGCGGCCATCCGCGCGCGTGCCGCCGAGGAACAGGCAGAGGTTGACCTTGCCGGGAGCGAGCGCACGCAGCGTGATCGCGCCGGCCTGAGGGCCGGCTACCCCGCCGTAGCCCTGCACCCGCCGGGCCTCGCTCACGACGCCAGCCTCCGCGACAGCTCGACGAACTCCGCCGGCGCGAGCGTCTCGGCCCGGGCGTCCGCGGGGTGGCCCATCGCGACAAGCGCCAAGCGCGCCCGCTCGCGGATCTCGGGCGGGGCGCCGCGGGCGAGCGCGAGCGATCCCGCGAGCGCCTTACGCCGGTGGGCGAAGGCCTCGTGGACGAGCGCGCGGACCGCCGTCGAGGCCTGCGGGCCTCGACGGCGAAGACCGAGCAGCACCGAGTCGACGTTCGGTACCGGGCGGAACACGCCGCGGCTGATCGGACGTAGGACGCGCACATCGCACGCGAGCTGGGCGAGGACCGACGGCACCCCATAGGCCGCGCCCGCAGGCGCGGCCGCGAAGCGCTCTCCGACCTCCTTCTGGACCATCACGACCCAGTAGCGCACGCCGGGCAGCTCGTCGATCGTGCGCAGGATGACGGTCGCGGCGACGCCATAGGGGAGGTTCGCGACGACCTTGGTCGGCGCCGGCTCGAGCGCGCGCAGGTCGATCTCGAGCGCGTCGCCGATGTGCAGCTCGGCGTTGGCGTACGGCGCGAGCAGCTCGCGCAGCCGGTCCTGGAGGGAGCGATCGAGCTCGATCACGTGCACGAACCCCGCCCGTCGCGCCAGGCGCTCCGAGAGCACCCCGAGGCCGCCGCCGACCTCGAGCACGACGTCGTCGCCCGAGAGCTCCGCGAGACGCTCGATCACGTCGAGGATGTTGCGGTCGACGAGGAAGTTCTGGCCGAGCGCGCGCGCGGAGACGCGTCGCCCGCTCACCACCCGAGCACCGCGGCGGCCGCCTCGTGCACCGAGCGCTCGAGCTCGTCGTAGGCGACGCGCCGCTCGTGCGCGACGAGCTGCGCGGTCGCGACGACGTTCGCCGGCTGGTTGGGCTTGCCGCGCACCTTCTGCGGTGAGAGGAACGGCGCGTCTGTCTCGACGAGCAGCCGCTCGGCGGGCACGCGCATCGCGGCACTCCGCAGCCCGTGCGCCTTCGGGTAGGTGACGTTCCCGGCGAACGAGATCCACCAGTTCTCGTTGGCGAGGCACTCCTCGATGCGTTCGGGCATCGAGAAGCAGTGGATGATCACGCGCAGGTCGCCGGCGCGCTCGGTGAGCGTCGCGATCGTGTCGTCGTCGGCATCCCGCGTGTGGATCACGAGCGCCCTGCCGGTCGCGCGGGCGAGCTCGATCTGGGCGTGGAAGGCGCGCATCTGATCCTCGCGGGGGGCGCCGTCGCGGTAGTAGTCGAGGCCGGTCTCGCCGATCGCCAGGCACCTCGGGTGCGCGGCGAGTTGGGTGATGTCGGCGAGGGTCGTGTCATCGAACCCCGTCGCCTCGTTGGGATGGATGCCGATCGCGGCGTACACCTGCTCGAAGCGCTCGGCCGCCGCGAGCGCCGCGCGGTTGCCCTCGGCGTTGATCCCGACGGTGAGGATCCGGCTGACGCCGGCGGCCAGCGCGCCTTCGATCAGCTCCTCCTCGGGCTGCTCGCAGAGGTGCAGGTGGGTGTGGCTGTCGAGCACGTCGCCGCTCTTGGTGGGTCAGTCGGTCGGTGGATTCGTGGGCGTTCGCTCGGGCGGGACGATCAGTCGGCGCGCTTGGGGAACAGCGGCGGCAGCCTTTCGACGGTCGCGCCGGACCCGCGCGGGGCGAAGCTCGCGGCCGCGTAGGCCGTGTCGGGGGCGCCGAGCGCCGCCAGCAGGCGCCTCGTGCTATCCGGCATGTAGGGGTGCAGCAGGACGCTGAGCGACCTCACTCCCTCGTGCAGCGAGGCGAGCGTCTCGTCAAGTGCGCCGGCCTGGGCGGGGTCCTTCGCGAGCTGCCACGGCGCCCGCTCCTCGGCGTAGCGGTTGAGCCGGCGCACGCGCTGCCAGATGAGCTCGAGCGCCGAGGTCGCCTCGGCGTCGTCGAGCTCCTTGGCGACCCAACCGGGCAGCTCCGCGAACTCGCCGGCAAGCTCGGCGTCGGTCGCGACAGCGGGGACCGCCCCGTCGCTGTAGCGGATCAGCATCGCGATCGTGCGGCTCGCGAGGTTGCCGTACTCGTTAGCCAGCTCGGCCTCGTAGCGGGCCGTGACCGCGTCCATCCCGACGGCGCCGTCGGCGCCGAAGGCGACATCGCGCATCAGGTAGAAGCGCAGCGCGTCGGTGCCGAACTGATCGATCACCTCGAACGGGTCGAGGACGTTGCCCAGCGACTTGCTCATCTTGCGCCCGTCGGCGCCGAGCAGGAAGCCGTGCACGAACACGTGCTCGGGGACCGGTACGCCGGCCGCCATCAGGATCGCGGGCCAGAAGATCGTGTGGAACTTGAGGATGTCCTTGCCGATGATGTGGTAGGTCGCCGGCCAGAAGCGCGCGCGCAGGTCCTCTCCGGGACGGGCGTAGGTGAGTGCGGTGTAGTAGTTGAGCAGCGCGTCGAACCACACGTAGAACACGTGGCTCGGGTCCCAGGGGACGGTGACGCCCCAGGTGAGCCGTCCCCTGCTGAGGGAGACGTCCTGGAGCCCCTGCGCGATGAAGGCGCGGGCCTCGTTGAAGTGGCGCGTCGGCATGACGAAGTCGGGACGGTCCTCGTAGAGCTGCTCGAGCGGCCGCTGGAAGCTCGACAGGCGGAAGAACCAGTTCTCCTCCTGCTCGCGCGTCAGGACGATCTCGTGAATCGGGCAGCGGTTGCCGTCGAGGATCTCGTTCTCGACCTTGAAGTCGGCGCAGCGCGGGCAGTACCAGCCCTCGTAGAGGCCCTTGTACACGTACCCGTTGTCGTGGACGGTCTGCAGGACCGCCTGGACCTCGGCCATGTGCTGCTCGTCGGTCGTGCGGATGAAGAAGTCGTTGGAGACGTCGAGCCGGGGCATCAGCGCCTTGAAGCGCTCGGCGTTGCGATCCGCGAGCTCCTTGGGCTCGAGGCCCTGCGCGCGCGCCGCGTCGGCGACCGGCTCACCGTGCTCGTCCACGCCGGTCAGGAAGAACACGTCCTCGCCACGCTGGCGCATGTGGCGCGCGAGCACGTCGGCGGCGATCGTCGTGTACGCGTGGCCGAGGTGCGGCTGCGCGTTGACGTAGTAGATCGGGGTGGTGACGTAGAAGGACATCTGGATCCAGGCGAAGGACTCGAGCCGCACCTCGGAACGCTCGCCAACCGGGCTCGCGTTTGAGATGAGCACTCAGGCGGAGACTATCCTGCGGTCGCGACGTGCCGTCGACCTCCTCAGCGCGCGAGAACGCGCTCTCCGCGAATTGACGGCGCCCGATACGCCTGAAAGGATTGCGGCGGCGCGGGCAAGAGCTATTCGGCACAGCTGGCGCTGAATGGCAAGAAGCCGGTGAGCGTCAAATGGATGGCCTTCGGGCTGCCGCCCGGGCTCACGCTGGCTGGTAGTAGCGGGAAGCTGGTGGGCGATCCGTCTGGCTCGGGCACCTTCGCCGTGATCGTGATCGCGACAGCGACGCACGGAAACGGCGCTGCGTCGTCGTCGTACACGCTGAAGATCGGCGCGTAGGCGCGGCGAGTGGCGATGGAGCAGCCGGACGCATACAGCGCTCGTCGAGGAGCTGCGGGCGGACCCCGCGGCTGGGCGCTCGTCGGCGCGCCCAGCGACGACTGGCTCGCACTCGCCGAGGAGGCGAAGGTGTCGAACACGTCATCATTACGAGAGGCTTGATCCATCGGAGCGTGGGGCCTCCGCCACTCGAGCGATCCCGAACGCAGGAAACGATGACGACACCACTCATCCGGTCCTTCCGCAAGTACCTGAAGCCGTTCCTACGCTCGTTCGCGGTCCTTGTCTCGGCGGCCGCGGCGCTCGCCCTGCCGGCGGCCGCCGCGCTCGCCCTGCCGGCAGCCGCCGCGCTCGCCCTGCCGGCAAGCGCGAGCGCCGACACGTCGACCAGTGAGAACTGGTCCGGCTATGCGGTGCATGCGAACGGGGTCACGTTCAAGAAGGTGAGCGGCGGCTGGAGGCAGCCAGGCGCAGCATGCACGCAGGGTGAGTCGAGCTACGCGGCCTTCTGGGTCGGGCTCGGCGGCTACAACCTCAACTCGAACGCGCTCGAGCAGATCGGGACGGAGGTCGACTGCGTCGCCGGGGTGGGCGAGGAGGTATATGCCTGGTACGAGCTCGTTCCGCAGGACTCCGACTCGATCCACATGACGATCAGGCCGGGAGATCTCATCGGCGCATCGGTGCAGGCGCGCGGCCCGCGCGTGACGCTCACGCTCACCGACCGTACGAGGCACAAGTCGTTCGCCAAGACGCTCGTCGCGAACCCGATCGACCTCAGCTCCGCGGAATGGATCGCCGAGGCGCCGTCGGAGTGCGAAAACAACGGCCAGTGTCAGACCCTGACGCTCGCCGACTTCGGCTCGGCGACGTTCTCCGGTGCCGGCGCGACCACGGAGAACGGGCGCACGGGGGCGATCTCCAGTCCGATGTGGGATGCGACCAAGATCGTGCTCAGCGCCGGCACGTCACGGTTCGTATCCGACGGCGCAGCCGCCGGCGACGGCGTGCTGGCGACGCCCTCGGCGCTCAGGAGCGGCGGCAGCGCGTTCACCGTGACCTACTCGGGTTCCTCCGGTGGATTCGGTTCGGGCGCCGGCTCCGGCGGCTCGGGCTCCGGCGGCTCGGGCTCCGGCGGCGGCTGGGGCGGTGGCGGCGGCTGGGGGCCCGGTGGTGATGGCTGGGGGTCCGGCGGTGGCTCAGGCGCCAGCGACGACTTGGCTACGGGCCCCGCCCGATCCGCAACCGCGAACGCCGCGTCCGCCCGCGCGTCTGTCGGCGGCCATGTGCGACTGCCCTAAGGGTCCGCGAGGAAATTAGTGAGCCCGCAGTAATTTTCTCGTGGGCCCAAAGGGCCAAAGCCTTGATCCAAGGCTTCAGCATTCCCCCGCGGGGGCGATCACTGGAGTGTGGCCACGCCCGGCTGGCTGATTCCCGACGGTGTCGATCGCGAGCGCATGCTCGATATGGACCGCCAGATCAAACCGGTCCGGAAGGCTTGCTTCGTCCTGATGGCGTTCGCCCTGGCCGCGTGCGTGCCGTGGCTTGGCTGGACCACGCTCATCCCGCTCCCGATCATCGCCGTGATGTACGAGGCGATCGCACCCCGCCTGCAGCCTGCGCGCCATCCCGAGCATCTCCTGTTTGCGGCGTGGTCGGCGGCGCAGGTGATGATCGCGGTCAGCGTCATGATGGCGGGCGGTCCGCGCCTGATCGGTCTTCCGTGGCTTGCGATACCGCTGATCACGCTGAGCGCCCGGTTCTCGTTGCGCGGCGTCGGGATTGGCCTTGTGCTCACCGCGATCCTCGTGCTGGCGGTCGGATTCGGCGTCGACGCGCGAGCGGTGATCGACACTCCACCGCTCCTGATCGTTCCGTTGACGATGATGATGTCGATCACGATGTTCCAGACTGTGCTCACACGCTCTGACGTGAAGTACCGCGCCGAGGCGATGCTCGACCCGCTGACGCACATGCTCAACCGCAACGCGCTGGGCCGCCGCACGGCGGAGCTTGCGCAGCAGGCGACGGTCCGTGGCGAGCCGATCGCCGTGATCGTCGGCGACGTAGACCAGTTCAAGCGCATCAACGACGAACACGGGCACGACGTCGGCGACGCCGCGCTGCGCGACATCGCCGCCGCACTGCGCGAGGCGCTCCGGGCATTCGACCTCGTCTACCGAACCGGGGGCGAGGAGTTCGTGGTACTGCTGCCCGGCGCGACCGAAGCGTATGCGGCCGACGTCGCTCACAAGCTGCGCCGCGCGGTCGCCGCGCGGCCGTGCGGTGGCCACGCGATAACAATGAGCTTCGGCGTCGCAGCGTCAGACGCCAGTGGCTTTGACTATGGCGTCGTGTTCGGGCAGGCCGACCGTGCGCTCTACCAGGCGAAGCGCAACGGCCGCGATCGCGTCTGCAGCTCCGGCTCGCCCGCGAGCTCCGAATGCTCCTCGATCGCGGGCCAGGTCGCATATTGACGGCGACCGGGATCGCGCCCGTGGGCTATTCATCGATCGGTGCGTTGCCTGCAGTGAGCGCGGCATACAGGGCATTGGCCCCGGCGCCGGTCAGATCGGCGACCACTCCGGCCGCGACGCGCGGCCTGCACCCGGCCTCTACCAGCCGCTGCACCGCGGCGAGCGCCGGTGTGAGGTCGCGCTCGGCCTCCGGCGCCGGTCCGACGACGAGCACCACCTCCCCGCGGGGCGCCTCGGCGCTGTAGCGCTCCGCCAGCTCGGCAGCGGTGCCGCGCACGACCTCCTCGTGGAGCTTGGTCAGCTCACGGCAGACGGACACAGGACGCGCTGGATCGAGCTCGGCGAGCACCTTGAGCGACGCCGCCACCCGCCGCGGGGACTCAAACGCCACCAGCGTCTCATCGACTCCGAACACGCGCTCGAGCTCGCCACGCTTGCGCGGCAGG
This sequence comes from Solirubrobacteraceae bacterium, assembly GCA_052148275.1. Lineage (GTDB taxonomy): Bacteria > Actinomycetota > Thermoleophilia > Solirubrobacterales > Solirubrobacteraceae > Palsa-465. Next base: position 5,853 of record JBKQIR010000283.1, on the reverse strand, counting down.
AAGCCCACGAAGCGCCAGCGGTCGGCCGGCAGAGCACTCGCGACGAGCGCCGCGAGCGCCGCCGACGGTCCCGGCAGGACCTCGACGGCGAGCCCCGCGGCGACGCACGCGCGCACGAGCACAAACCCCGGATCTGAGACGAGCGGCATGCCCGCGTCCGAGACGAGCGCCACGACGGTGCCTGCTCGCATCCGTTCCACAAGCTCGCGAGCGCGCTCGCGCTCGTTGTGCTCGTGGTAGCTGAGCAGCGTCGCACGCACGCCGTAGCGGTTGAGCAGCACGCGCGTGCGGCGCGTGTCCTCGCAGGCGACGATGTCGGCCTCGCGCAGTGCCGCGAGCACTCGCAGGGTGACGTCCTCGAGGTTGCCGATCGGCGTCGGGCAGACGACCAGGTGCCCGCTCACGGCGACACGCCGTGCCCCGCGAGCTCGTCGATTGCGAGTGCCGCCGCCCCGATCATGCCCGCCTCGACGCCGAAGCGCGCGGCGACGATCCTCACGTAGTCACGCGACGGGGGCAGGGCGCGAGCTGCGACCTCCGCACGGGCGGGCGCCAGCAGGAACTCGCCGGCGGCGATCACGCCGCCGCCGATCACGATCACCTCGGGGTTGAGCATGTTCACGATGCTGGCGAGCGCCACACCGAGTCGGGAGCCGATCAGCGCGAGCGCCTCGATCGCCGATTCGTCGCCGTCGTGGGCGAGCTCGGTGACGAGCGGTCCGGTCGGCTCCCGCCCGGCCGCGACCGCCTGCGCCAGTCCCGAGTCGGGATGCTCGCTGGCGATCCTCCTCGCCTCACGCGCCAGGGCGGTCCCGGAGGCGAGCGACTCGACGCAACCGCGGTTGGGGCAGTTGCCCTGGCAGCGGGGCCCGTCCATGTCGATCACCATGTGCCCCAGCTCGGCACCGGCGCCTATCGCACCGCGGTACACGCGTCCGCCGAGGAGCAGGCCTCCTCCGATGCCGGTGCCGATCGTCAGCAGCGCCGCCTCGCTCGCGCCCCTGGCGGCGCCTGCACGATGCTCGGCGAGCATCGCCGTGTTCGCGTCGTTGTCCACGAACACCGGCAGTCCGAGCCGCTCAGCCATCACGTCGGCGAAGTTGATGTCGGCGAGCGCGAGGTTGACGGCGACGACCGCCCGGCCCGTTCGACGGTCGAACAGGCACGGGATTCCGAACCCGACTGCCTCGATCTCCTCGGCCGCTCGGGCACGGATCTCCGTGACCGCTTCGATCACGGTTTCGAGCACCGCCGACTGGTCGAGACCGACAACCGTTCGCTGTACGCGATGGTGGACGGAGAGGGTGCCGTCCACGACGCCCGCGAGGAGCTTCGTCCCGCCCATGTCGACGCCGATGACGCGCCGAGAAGGCATGTCGGCACTATATGCATAGACGATGTCCGAGGATCCCGGCAACAAGCAGCGCTCCGAGCCCCCCGAATACCGCGTGTACGGGCGCGGCGGCTCGCGCCGCGTTCGCGCTCCGGAGTCGTCCTCTCCGGCCATGGACGAACGCTCATCGTCGCGTCGCTCGGAGCCCGCGCCGGGGCCGGGCGGCGGGCGCCCGTCCGCGCGCGGCTCCGGCTCGGCGCTTCCGGAATCCGAGCGCCCCTACACGCTGTACCACTCCCGTCCGCGCGGGCTGCGCGCACGCTTGCGCGGCGAGAGCGATCCCGAGCTGGAGCTCGAGCGGGAGCGGGCGGCGGCGGAGTCCCCGCGCAGGGCGCGGACCGGCCCGTGGTGGCGGCGCTGGAGCTGGCGTCGCGCGGTTGGAGCGGTCGTTCTGCTCGCCGTCGGATGGGTGGCGCTGTCATTCATGCTGTTCATGATCAGCTCGGGTGACCAGACTCCGCTTCCGGCCGCGGCGGTCGCCGAGCTCTCCCCTGGCGGCAACATGCTCACCTCGGCCAACACTGTGCTGATCCTGGGAATCGACGAGCGGCCGCTCACGGGGCCGAACTCGAAGGAGCCCGGCGCCGATCACTCTGAAGCCGGCAGCAACTCGGACACGATCATGCTCTGGCGTGTCGGCGGCGGAACCTCCCGGCGCCTGTCGATCCCGCGGGACACGGTCGCGAACATCCCGGGCCACGGCCTCGCGAAGATCAACGACGGCTTCGCGATCGGCGAGGCGCCACTCGCGATCAAGACGATCGAGGACTTCACGGGCCTGCAGATCAACCACGTGATCATCGTCAACCTCGGGGCGTTCCCGCCGTTCATCGACGCGATCGGCGGGATCAACGTCGCCACAGGCAAGGTCTGCGCCCAGATCAGCGGCGGCGCGGCCAAGGGCGGCTTCACGCTCAACCTCAACCCCGGCGTGCACCACATGGACGGCATCGAGGCGCTCACGTATGCGCGCATCCGCGAGAACCCGTGCGACCCGGCAGACTCCGACCTCACGCGCGTCCTGCACCAGCAGGAGATCCTCAACGCGATCGGGGCCCAGCTCCGCTCGCCGAGCACGTTCTTCCGCCTCCCCTGGGCGTCGTGGCAGGCACCGAGGGTGCTGCAGACCGACATGGGCGGTCTGACGCTGATGTCGCTGTTCGCCGCCGCGGAGATGGGCGGCTCGCCGCCGGCAGCGCGCCTGGCGACGACGTCCGCATACAGCCCGACCCTCGGGGACATCCAGGAGGCGTCGCCGTCCGCCGTGAAGTCGGCCGTCGCGACGCTCCTCAATGGTTGAGAGAGCTCATCCTCAGGGTCCGCGAGGAAATTAGTGTGGTGATCCGGCGAGTGGCTGGGCGTGTCTGGCGCCGCCGGCTCGCCGCGATAATACCGGGAGTATTTGAGGGCGAGCCGGTGGCGTTAGGCGCGTCCAGACGCCGTCGGAGCCCGCAGTAATTTTCTCGTGGGCCCTTAGGGCGCGCGCTGGTCGTTGGTGGGGCGGGCGGCGCCGAGTCCCGCGAACGCCACTACCCCACCGGACGTGCGACGACGACCAGGTGTTCAGGCAGCCTGTTTGCGCTGCGACAGGGCCGCGAGGATGGCTTCGATGTCGGCAGCGGTGAACGGATCGCTGGCTCGCTTGAGCGTGATCACGTCGCCGGCCTGAGAAAGGGATGCGGTGACGTCGATGGGCTCCGAACGCGACGGATCGACGGCGTCCGCGTGCGGGTTGCCGGAGACGACGGTCACGATCGCTCCCGTGTGCCGGGCGATCCGGTTCGGGAGGTCGGCTTTCAGCCACCGGGACTTCGAGCTCGGGAGCGTCGAGACGAGGATCTCGTCATACAGGGCCGGGCCCCACGCCTCGTCGACCGCCAGGAAGGGATCCGGGTTGGCCACCCTGCCCTCGACTTCCAGACCGTCCTCTTGCAGTTCGGCGAGGGCGATACGCAGACGGTCCTCCGCGACCGAGGTCGGACGGTGCGGCAGCAGCAGCGTCACGGCAGTTGGACCCTGCCTGCTTCGGTCGCGCAACTCCTGCCGCAGCTTCTCCGAGCCCACGGTCTGATTGGCGACCACAAGGATCTTTCGCTTCCAGGGCATTGGCCTCTCCAGTCGATATCGACATGTTCCATCGCAGGGCCTGGCCGCCTCCCCTAGACGGCCCGAACCGAGGTTCTCAGGATCGACAATGGAACTCGAACAAGCATCCGCCGGACGGCCAAACTGAACGCGGTCCCGATTGGCCATGTGGCAGACGACACAATCTTACAGCCATCGGTCGTCGCGACGCAGAGCGTGGCGCGCGAGCGCGCCGTCGCGTGAAGGGGCGCTCCACATGATGCTCGCCACCCCAAACGGCAAGAACTCCGGCGCCGCCGGAGCCCGCGATAATTCTGCCGAGGGCCCTCAGTCCGACGAGTAGCTGGTGGGCTTGGATGAGGTGCTGGTCGCCGCGTCGGTCTTGGCCGCCTTGGCGCCCGAGTCCGAGCCGCCGGATGACGCGCCGGACGTGCTCTCCGACGAGCCGGACGTGCTCTCCGAGGAGCCGGATCCGTTGTTGGAGGACTCCTTGGATTCCTTCGTCTCGCGGGCCCGCTTGCGCGTTCCGTAGTCGGTGTTGTAGAAGCCCGATCCCTTGAAGTGCACCGCAACCGGATGGAAGACCTTCACGACCGGCTCAGAGCACGTCATGCACTCCGACACCGGTGCGTCCGTCATGCGCTGGATCACCTCGAACTGGTGGCCGTTCTCGCAACGGTATTCGTAGATCGGCATCGCATCCCAAACTATACCAACGTCTGCTTGGCACTCTCAAGGGGCGAGTGCCAAGCCGGGGGCGGCGATTCGCCGCAACCACGCGACATGACCGGGCCGCGAGGATCGGGGCGGCGGTCATCCGGCAGGGAGAGCAACACGGTCGCCCTCGCCGATCGGGCGGATCACCCGCGCGGGGACGCCGGCCGCCAGCACGGCCGCCGGCAGGTCGCGCGTCACAACCGCTCCGGCGCCGACGACGGTGGCATCTCCGATGCTCACCCCCGGGCAGACGATCACGCCGCTCCCGAGCCAGGCTCCGTCGCCGATCCGCACCGGCGCGCCGGATTCCCAGCCGAGCCGGCGCGCCTCCGGGTCCAGCAGGTGCGTGGCGGTGACGATCTGCACGCGCGCGCCGAGCTGGCAGTCGCGCCCGATCGTGATCGGCGCGACATCGAGCATGATGCAGTCGTAGTTGACGAAGGTCCCGGCGCCGATGGAGATCTGGACGCCGTAGTCGCAGCGCAGCGGCGGCTTGATCACGACCCGCTCGCCGCGCCCGCCGAGCAAGGCGCGCAACAGCCGCTCGCGCTGCAAGCCCTCCTCATGGGCGGTGGCGTTGTAGCGCGCGAGCAGCGCCTGGGCGCGTGCGTGCTCGGCGCGGAGCTCCGGATCGTCAGCGAGATACGGCTCGCCCGCCAGCATCCGCTCCTTCATGGTCCTTTCCAACGGGTCACCTCGTTCGCAATTGCCGGGTAGCCGGCGGGAATTTCACCCGCCGGCCCCCACAGATCCGCACGTGAGCCTCTCGACGCATACGGCTCGTGCCGTCTGGCTGCTGGACGCAGCGCCGCAGTACCTCCAGTGCACGAACAGCTCAGGGTTCCGGGTTCGGACGCCCTGGAGCCACGCTCGTGTCCGTTTGGGGCTGCGTGCTACTCGTTTGTACTTCCACCTCGCCCAGCGCTCCAGATGGCGATCGATGCGCTGGCAGAGTGGGATCACCGCGGTCGGGTAGAACGCGGTGAAATAGGCAAGCCAACCGCGCAAAACGAGGTTGGTGCCTTTTGCGAGGTCGTGGAGGTCAAGGGTGGTGCGCCGATGGAGCCGCCAGGACGCGACTCGACGGCTCATCAACGTCAGCTTCTCCGGAGAGGCCGCCGAGAGAAAGCCCGTGAAGACCTCCCCCGTGCGTTTGTTGGCTGCCTTCCGGGGCCGGAACATGTAGCCGCAGAACGTGAACGAGATCTCCTCGTAGGTTCCGCGGCGCCTGCTGTCCTTGCAATACACGATCCGTGTCTTGTCCGGGTGGAGCTCCAACCCGACCTTGACGAGCCGACGCGCGACCGCGTCCCGCACGAAGCGGGCCTGCGATTCGCTGACGCAATGGATCACCGCGTCGTCTGCAAAGCGCTCGAACTGGATCGCCGGGAACTCCCTGACCATCCACGCATCGAACCCATAATGCAGAAACAAGTTGGCGAGGCATGGTGAGATCGGGCTGCCTTGCGGCGTGCCCTTGACCCTCAGGACCAGGGTTTTATCGGGCCTCTGCATCGGGGCCTTCAGCCAGCGCTCCACGTACAGCACGATCCATTTCTGGTCGGTGTGGTGCCTGACCGCCTTCAGCATGAGGTCCCACGGAACGGAGTCAAAGAAGGCCCGGATGTCGAGATCGACAACCCAGTCCTTCTTGAAGC
>JBKQIR010000282.1:0-6615 GCA_052148275.1 Solirubrobacteraceae bacterium | reverse complement strand
GTTCGGGGAAACCGCCGATGCTCCTTCAGAGCGGCTGCCTTAACGCCTGCTCAGAGCCTCAAACCAGAGCCCTGCCCCGACAGGCCGCCGCCGCCACTTCCACCCCGAAAAGTGCGAAACCCGAGGTACTACGGGAGACATGAATATTCGACTGGCTCGATCACGACATCGGATTCGGACGGGAGGATGATGTCTGAGATGGAGGTGTGGCTTCACGGATTCGCGTTCCCGGGGCGGGTGGCGGAGCTCGCACGCCGTGCCGAGAACTGGGGCTTCACCGGGCTCCTGGTGGCCGACAGCCAGAACCTCACCGCCGACATCTGGGTCGAGCTCGCGCTCGCCGTCGCGGCGACCTCACGCCTGCGGCTGGGGCCGGGCGTCACGAACCCGGTCACCCGCGACGTGGCCGTGAGTGCGTGCGCGGCGGCAACGCTGCAGGCCGAGAGCGACGGTCGAGCGACGCTCGGTTTTGCCCAGGGAGACTCCGCGCTGAGTCAGATCGGGCGCGACCGACTCTCGGTCGCGGAGTTCGAGCGCCGCCTGCAAATACTCCAAGCATTCCTGCGCGGCGACGAGGTGCAGCTGCCCAACGGCACGTCGAGCTCGATCCGCTGGCTGCACGGCAGCACTCACCCGAAGGTGCCGGTGCACGTCGCGGCGACCGGGTCCCGGACGATCGCGGCCGGCGCGCGGCACGCCGAAGGTGTCGACCTCACGGTCGGAGCGGAACTCGAGCGGCTGCGCTGGGGCGTAGCCACTGTGCGGCAGGCAGGCCCTCCCGGCCGAACCGTCGGGGCCTACATCAACGTCGCAGTCGATCCCGACCGACACCGAGCCCGCGAGCTGGTCCGCGGCAGCGTCGCGACATTCGCCCGGTTCTCCTCGCAAGCAGGCAGCGCAGCCCGGCTCTCGGAGTCCACCAGCCACGCGGCTGCACAGGCCGCCGCCGGCTACCAGCCAGCGCGCCATGGCGAGACCGGTGCAGCATTCGCCCAACAGCTCGAAGACGACTTCATCGACCGATTCGCGCTCGCCGGACCCGCGAGCGAAGTCCGCGGCCGCCTGGCGGCGATCCGGTCCTGCGGCATCGAGCGCCTGATCATCGTCCCGGGATCGCTCGACAGCGAACCGGAAGCGGTCCGGCAATCGCTCGAGCGCTTCGCACGCGACGTGCTGCCCGAGCTGGCGGCATAGCCCCCCGACCGGATCCTTGAGCTTACGGAGCGGCGCAGCTGCTGGTGGATGTCGAAGAGCTCGAGCCTGACGTCAACCGCTTCCTGCGCGGCACGGACCGCGTCGAAGACCGCATCCGCGGAGCTGTCAATCGTCGCGGACGCGGCCGCGGCCGCCCAGCCAGCGCGGGAATCGCGTGCCCCCGGCCTATGGGCCAATTCCGTCGGGAATAGCATCGCCCCATCGCCAAGATCGATGATCCGAAGCGCCGGGGTGGCGCGATCCTCGCGGCAGCCCGCCGCAGCCAGCTGCTGCAGGAGGTCACCCGCCTGGACCGCTCGCGGCTCGCCCTCGCCGCTGCTGTCCCGAGCGCGATCGGTTACGCGATACCGCTGGCCGTGGGTCTCGCCACCGGCCACCTCGCCGAGGGCGTCACGGCTTCCGCGGGCGCGCTGATCGTCGGCTTCGCCAACCTCGGTGGCAGCTACCGGATCCGCGGGGAGACGTTGCTGGCCACGACGCTTGCCGCTGGCGCGGGCGCCCTGCTGGGCGGGTTCGCCGGCCCGAGCGTCGTGGGCACGGTCGTGTTGATCGGCGTGTGGGGCTTCGCGGGCGGGCTGTTGGTCTCGCTCGGTCGCCGGGCCGCGTTCGTCGGATTGCTCTCGACGTGGGCGCTGCTGCTGGCGGGTGATCTGCACTTACACGGCGACGCGGTCGTGCGCGAAGCGTGGCTGATCACCGCCGGCGGACTCGTCCAGACAGTGGTCGCGATCGCCGCTTGGCCGTTGCGCCCGTTCGCGGCCGAGCGACAGGCGATCGCGGACGCCTACCGCGCACTCGCGGCCTATGCGCGCGCTCCGGCGACGGCGACGCTCCAGAGCACCGCCGGGGCGCTCGCGGCGGCCGCAGACACCGTCGGCGCCGGCGCGCCGGTCGGCAGCGACCCGGAGGCGCCCAACGAACGCACGGCGCTGCGCGCGCTGGTCGAGGAGGGCGAGTGGGTGCGCGTCGAACTGGCCGCGCTCGCCCAGTCGGACGTGCCCGGGGTCGAAGCGACCTTGCGGGCGGCGGCAGGCGCGCTGGACGCAATCGCGATGCAGCGCGGGCGCGCGTTCTCGCTGGCGGCGCTCGAGCGCAGCGCGCAGACCGTAACAGAGCCCGTCGCGCGCGGGCGAGCGGCGAGTCTCGTCGCCTGGATCGCCGCCGCCGCGGGCGGCGAGGACGACGGCGTCGCGCCGAGCCCCGCGGCGCGGCGGCACCCGATTCGCGCGTTGCGCGCCGAGCTCACGCTGCGCTCCGCCGCGTTTCGCCACGCGGCGCGGCTGTCCGGCGCGCTGATCGTCGCGGTGCTCGCGTACCGCAGCCTGTCACTGGGCTCCGGCTACTGGGTTCCGCTCACAGTGCTGTTCGTGCTCAAGCCCGACTACGGGACCACGGTCGCGCGCGGGATCGGTCGGATCGCGGGGACGATGGCCGGCGTCACGATCGCGTGGGCCGTCGTCACCTCATTCTCGCCCTCCGACGCCACGATCGTGGCGCTGCTCGCGGTCCTGGCCGCCGCCACCTACGCACTGTTCCCCGCCAATTACGCGCTGTCCTCGATCGTGCTGACCGTCCTGATCGCGCTGCTCGTCGAGTTCAGCGGCGGCTCGCCGGTCGGCGCGCTGCTTGACCGCGTCATCGACACCGCAGTCGGCGGCGCGATCGCACTCAGCGCCGTCGCGCTCTGGCCCACCCCGGAGGCCCCGCAGACCCGCGAGTGCCTGGCCGCGCTCGTCACCGCGCATGAGCACTGGCTCGACGCGATCCTGCGCGCGTTCTCAGACGGGGATGAGCGGCGGTCGCTCCGATCGACGCGGCTCGCCACTCGCCGAGCGCGCGCCCAGGCCCGGGAATCGGTCCAGCGCGCACTGGCCGAACCGCCCCGACGGCGTCCCGACACCCGGCCGCTGCACGACCTGCTTGCCGCGATGGACGAGATCAGCGAGTGCGCGCTGGTGCTCGCCGCCGCGGTGCACGACGGGACGCGGGCACCACGCGAAACGCTCACCCCCTACCGCAATGCCCTCAGCGACAGCTTCGAGAACATCGCCGCCTCGCTCCGCGATGACGCCTGGGCCACACCGCCGCTGCCGCGCGAGGAGACTTTCGCACTCCTCAAAGACGATCCGGCAGTCGCGACGGTCGCGACCGAAGCGCTGACCGTCCTCGCCGTGCTCGAGCGCCTCGACCGCACACGGCGCGGGTCCACGTCGCCCAGCCATCAATGACCGACCCTACGCCGCTCCGAAGCCACGAAACGACGATGCCATCGTCGGCTCGTTCAAGCCGAAGCCATCCCGAAGCGGCTCAATTGCGCGCTCGTGCTTGCAGCGCTTCAGCAAGCATTTCGCAGAGAAGCGACGACCTCAAGTCGGAATTCGACGTCGTTGGATATGGCGCGAAGCGACGACGTCCCTCAGGACGACGATCAGCGATGCTCGGAGCACGTCTGCAAGTCGCGTTTTCGCGTGAGGGAGCATCTCGCTGCCGAGGACGAGCGACCCGCTCCCTAAAGAACCCAGGTGGCCGAGATTGCTAGCTGCCACCCGGCTCGGCGGCAAGTAGAAGCCGGGAAAGCGGCCACCTCGAACCGGCTGGCGAGACCGCTGGTTTGCCGCTTAAATTGAGCGGCTGTCGCCCAAGCGCTTGCTGATCCGCCCGAGACGTGCAGTCGAACAAGCACTCGCAGGGGTACGTCCTCGTTCGAGGGCGGGGGAAGTGATCGTGTGCGCGAGGGGCGACCGAGGCGGTGTCGCGCGTTGTGGTTGCTGGCAGTGTGTTCTTAGAGCGCGTGGAATGGTCGTTCACCCGCCGGTCGCTGTGTTGGGGGGCCGGACGGCGGTCGCGGTTAGGTTGCGTCCGCGGTTCTTTGCGTTGTAGAGAGCTGCGTCTGCGGCTGCGAGGAGATCGTGGGGTGCTGTTGTGCGGATGTCTGAGACGCCTGCCGAGACGGTGCTGGAGATGCCGAGCGTCGAGATCTGGGCTGTGATCTGTTCGCGGAGGCGATCGGCGAGCTCGGCCGCCAGGGCGAGGTCGTTGTCGGGTGCGATGAGCGCGAACTCGTCGCCGCCGATGCGCGCGGCGGCATCCTCTACACGTGATTGCTCGTGCAGGACGGTCGCGACCGTTTTGAGGGCTTGGTCGCCGGCGTGGTGTCCGTGTGTGTCGTTGATCTGCTTGAAGTCGTCGATGTCGAAGAGGACGAGGGCTAGCGGGTGGTTGTGGCGCTGCGCTCGGTGCCACTCTCGTTTGAGCTGGTCGTGGAACCCGCGGTGGTTAAGGAGGCCAGTCAGCCCGTCTGTGATCGCCTGGCGTTGAAGATCGGCGAGCGTGTCGGCGTTCGCGAGCGCGTATGAGATCAGCAGCGCGAACTGTTCGAGCTGCTCGGTGGTGTCGTTGGGCAGGCTCGCGCGTCGCTGGGCGATGAGCGCGAGTGCCCCCCACAGCGTGTGCCGATGGCGGATGGGTACCGCGATCGCGCGACGCCAGTTCGTGCTGGACGTGTCGGTGGGGTGGCGCTGCTCGTGTCGGTAGTCGCGGTGTGTGGTCTTTCCGGTGCGTGCGACCTCGGACAGGACGGCTGGTTCGCGCAGCGCGATCGCCTCATCACGCTCGCCGCTGACGTGCGCAGCGACGATCGGGGTGCGGCCGTCGTCGAAGCGGACGACGGTCGCCGCTGCGGGAGCGAATACTGCCGAAAGGTGAGCTGCGAACAGGTTCGCCAGCTCGTATGGCTCGTGCCGGCCGCTGGCGGCGGCGACGGCCGCCTCTCGCAGCGAGCGCTCGACGCGCATCTGCTCGATCATGTGATCACGGCGGACCATGGCTGCGACTGCCTCGGCGCAGTGCGCCAGCACCCGCCCGACGGGAACCAAGCGAGCGCCGTTCGATTGATCGCGCACGCGTAGAGCTCCCGAGGACTGGCCGCTTGCGCTCACCGCAGCGCAGGCCGCTGCGTGGCGCCAGACGCGGGGTAGATGACACCACGACGGGGCCGATCAGCTCGCGGTGCGACCTTGGGAGCGCCAGCGGTCTGACGGCCTGTCCGGCCTTTCCGCGCCCGGTCTGGCGTGTGAACCCCTGCTTGCGCGCAACGCTCAGCTCCGGCGCGTCGCGCCTCCTGCCCGTTTCCTCTCATCCGCTTTCGTTCCTTTCGTCCGCGGTTCTGCGAGGTGCGGCGCGCGAGCGGCCGCACGGTTCTAATATGGGCATACGGTAGAACGATACCGTATGGCTATACGGTATCACGATACGAGAAGGGCTGGCTGGCAGCCAGAACACAGCAATGGCACAGAAAACATCGCGCACACGGCGACTCGCCAGTCGCGGCAAGGACGACGTCCTGCGCAGCGCGGCAGCGGTCATCGCGCGCCGCGGAGTCGAACGGACCCGCTTCAGCGACATCGCCGCAGAGACCGGACTCGCGGTCAGCACGCTGCAGTACATCTTCGGCTCGCGCGATGACCTCATCAACGCGACATTCGAACTCACCAGCAACGAAGAACTCCAAGCACTGCGAGGTCTTGCCGCCAGCATCCCAGACCCCCTGAACCGCCTCCGAGCCCTGGCGGAGTTCGCGGTCAACAGCAGCATCGAGTCGTGGCTGGTCTGGCTGGAATTCTGGCGAGCAGCCCCACGAGACCCGATCCTGCTGCACACCTCACGAGCAGTACGGGACACCTGGCTCGCGACCTACGAACAGGCAATCCACGAGGCAAGGCGCAGCGGAGCTGTCCGTAGCGATCTCGACCCATCCGACATGGCCATCCTCATCCTCGGGCTGATCGACGGCGTCTACCTCGGAATGATCCTCCAAGACCCCAACCCCGACCTCGACCACGTCAAAACAGTCATACGCCACGGCGTCGACAGCATCGTCACCGGACCATAGGCCGAAGCAGACCAGCCCCCGTCCGGCCGCTCGCGAGCGCGACCCACAACCCGGTGTGCGTGGAATCAAAGCTCGCCGAGCCACCTGCCGACGATCGCCCACCCCGACGGCATCTCGCAAACCCAGGAGAACACCGCGACGATCGGGAGCGCGCCGTTCATCGTGATCTCCGAATGCGCTCGCGGCACACCGGAGGATCACTCTCGCTCGGGCACCAGGCAGTAGCGCCCCTTCGCCTTGCGCTCAAAGACGCGTCCGCACACCCGACACCAAACGATCCATTTGGCCGCCTACAGGCAGATTCACATGACCGCCGTCAGCCTCGCCCAATCGGCGTCGAGACGGGCGGTCGCTCTTTTCGTAGCCGGCGTCTGGTCGCCGGCTAGAGGGTTGCGGGACGCGATCGACAAATCGTTGTCGATGCGGCCGTTGCCTTTGTCGTGATGCCGAGGTCGTTGAGGAGGCTCGTCATATCGCGGCGAAGGGTTTCGTAGTCTCGGTCGATCGTC
>JBKQIR010000281.1:0-2629 GCA_052148275.1 Solirubrobacteraceae bacterium | reverse complement strand
GAGAAAGGCATCAAGGTCAGCGACGCGGAGCTCGCCAGCGTGAACATCGTCCGTGATGAGTTCCACTCAGACTGGAATTACACGATTCACCCAATCCAACAGACCCACTAATTCTTTCGTGACTCCTAACTACATCAACTGGACCGGCTACAGGAACGACTGAATTTAGCCCTGAAACCGGCGTCGTTCCGGCCAAGCGGCCAGCCCAATGGGAATGTGGGGGCAAAGGTCGATTTGTGCTTGGGCGGTCGTGCCGGGGAGAGATCGTCGGGGTGGTCCGGTGGGGCGCGTATATGGTGCGCGCCGCTAGTGCCCACCCGGATCCGCCGTGGGAGGTAATTTATTCATGCTGTCGACCCGCCATACGGCAAGTCGTGGAAGACCGATCTTGAGCGGATGGGGGCAGCAAGACCGAGATCATCGATTCGCGATTCGTCGCCACGCACGCCGAGGACTCTGAGTTCTCTCTCCTCATCCGCGCAAGCCCGCCAGGTGCTGATCAGCGAGGCCAACGTGCCGCGGATCCTGGCGCATCTGGTGGAGGGATCCGTGGCGACTGCCGCGGGCGCCGGCGCTGATGCGGGCGAGCACTGACGCTGATATGTGGAGCATTCGCGGTTGGTTCATTAGTGCGTTTGCGATTCCGAGCCTCAGCGCGACGAACAAGGCGCTGCCCTCGCCGGGATGACAACAACTCGACGATCACGCGCCTAGCGAGCACCGAACCACCCATGGGAAAGTTGGGGCCGACCGACAGCCCGTCCGCTGACCAGCAGAGGCGACGTCGGGGTTGCCGCGAGATCAGGGTTCGGTCGCTCTACGCGCCTTGACGCGACGCTTGTCAAGGTGGGAGGATCGCGATAGGTTCGGGCAATCCTCTGAGGAAGGTGGTGCGGATGGGAAACGTTGAGACCCTGAAGGGCGGGTATGACGCGTTCGGTCGCGGCGATGTTCCGGCTGTGTTGGGGATCTTCGATCCCAATATGGAGTGGAGCGAGGCTGAGGGCAACCCCTACAAGCCTGATGGAAAGCCCTGGATCGGTGGCGACGCGATCGTGCAGAACCTGTTCATGAGGCTCGCCACGGAGTGGGACGGGTTCACTGTCATCCCGAACGAGTTCCATGACGCCGGCGACACGATCGCCGTCGAGTGTCGCTACACCGGCGCCTTTAAGGCGACCGGCAAGAGCATCGATGCCCAGGTCTGCCACGTCTGGAAATTCCGTAACGGCAAAGCCACCAGCTTCCAGCAGTACGTCGACACGGCGCAGATGCAGGAAGCGATGGGAACGCGGGACGCCGAAAGCACGGCTGCGGCGAGCCTGGCATAAGCGGCAGGCGGCGTCGAGCGAGCTCGGCGTCGCTTTCGTTTCTCGATCAAAGCGCAAGCGCTCGCGGCTGCTTTCGGCGCGCGACTCTTGCTTTGATGGTATTGAGTTAGCGTGTGGCTGGGCGGCCGGCCCGCTCGCCTGGCATCTTCATTCTGGGTACTGGCTGGTGATGAACTCGGCGAGGTCGTTGATGAGGCCTCGGGGTCCGCCTTCGCCGAGCGCGATGTCCAGCTCACCGGTGTCGGTGGGGTTGGCTGGCTGTGGCGGCGATGAACGCGGTCGCGGTCTCGTCCGTGACGGTGACGGTGTGGCTGTCGTGGATCTCGCGCACGAGGATGCGGTAGCGCGTGGGGGTGCTCATGGTCCGCGGGTTGCGGTCGAGGTCTCGTTGTCGGCTGCTGTGGGGAGGGCGAGGGCCGAGGAGACGACGGGCCCGGGGTGGCGTTGGAGGTCGGCGAGCAGCTGAACGGGGTCGGGTGTTGTTGGCGGGCGCTGCGGATCACGCTCATCAGGATCTGTTGGGTCTCGGCGCCGTGCGGGGTGCGGTTGCCGCCCCAGTTCTTGCGGTTCACGACGGCTGGGCGGATCGCTTGCTCCGCGCGCCAGTTGGTGGCCTGCACGCCGGGGGTGTCAAGGAACGTGAAGATGTGGTCGCGCTCGTTTGTCAGGTGCGCGAGTAGCCGGCGGTTCGGTGCGTGCGTTGGATGGCCGGCGAGCAGCTTCTCAAGACGCTGCTGCAACTGCTCACGGGCGTCGTGGAAATCGACGCTCGCCGGCGAGGCGTTCGCGGCCCCGGCCGTGCAGGGCGCGTCGCTGGCGGTGTCGCTGGCGACGGCGTGGACGGCAGTGGTGAGCGCGCGGCGGGCGATCTGTGCCACGCGTGCCAGCAGCGCTGGCGGGCCCGGAGCTGGGGGCAACGCTGGCTGTTGGCGCCGCGTGCCGCGGGGCACGTCGGGATCCTGGACGGCGATCTCGACCGCGTGGCCCTCGATCACATCGTCGTCGTTGTGGCAGTCGCGATGCTGCTGGGCGTAGCGGTCGCGGAGCTCCAGCGCGTCCAAAAGGAGCCGCCTGACCTCGTGTGGCACCCGGGCCTGCCCGGCGCGGGAGTCGTCGATCAGCTCCCCGCAGCGGCGCAGCAGATGCGCAAAGCATGTCTGATGACGAGCGTGGGGAGTGGTAGGGTCGGCGAGAGGCGCCTGGGCTGCGCGGCACGTGCTGGCCCGACTGGCCTGGTTTCCTCCCGCCGCCACCTCGAACCGTGCATGCGGTTCTCCCGCACACGGCTCTCCGACGTT
>JBKQIR010000280.1:0-47901 GCA_052148275.1 Solirubrobacteraceae bacterium | reverse complement strand
TCAACGCCTACAACATCTTCGACGCAGCACTCCCATTCGGCGGCTACAAGCAATCCGGATGGGGTCGCGAGATGGGCGAAGAAGTCATCCACGAATACACCGAAACCAAATCAGTCTGCATCGGGCTCTAGCCGCAACGGTTGGTGGATGTGCTCGCCTGCGGGCGAGCACATCCGGTCCACCACTCCTCGTGGACAGGCCGCCCGCCGGGATCGGCCCTTTGTGGATCGTTCGGCGGCCGATCCGGGTAAGGTTCCCCTGCGGGCGCAGTCGCGCCCCGATCAGATGACCGACACGAACACCACTCCGGTCGACCAGGTTCGGGCCCTGTACGAGCAGGCCGAGTCGCAGACGGCGCAGAACGTCGAGGAGCTCGTCTCGACGCGCAGCTTCGGCCGGCTGATGGCGATGGCGGGCGAGAACTTCGCGGCCGTCGCACGGATCTCCTCCGACGCGACCGACATGGCGTGGCGCAACCTGCGGGTCGCGGGGCGTGCGGACATCACGCGGCTCGCGCGCCAGTTGCACCGCACCGAGGACAAGCTCGAGCGGGTGCTGCAGGAGGTCGAGCAGCTGCGCGACGAGCTCGCGGCCGCGCGTCGCGAGGCGGCGACGGAACGCAACGGAGCGCCGGCGGAGCAGCCGCAGCCGGACGTCCGGTGAGCGGGCTCGGGCGGATGCCGGTCACGTCCGCGCTCTGGTGGATGGCTCGATGAGCGCGCTGGATCGAATCGCGCGGGTGCCCGAGGACGCTGTCGGCCTGATGGGGCGCGTTGCCCGGCTGCCCGGCGACGCCGTCGAGCTGACCAACATCCTGCTCACCACGGATGACGCGACCACCGGCGCCTCCGCGCGCGATGTCGTCTGGACGCACCGCAACGTGACGCTGTACCGCTACCGGTCGGGGCAGCGCACCCATCCGGTGCCGCTGCTGCTCGTGTTCGCGCTGATCAACCGACCCGACATCTTCGATCTGCGCCCGGGTGGCTCGCTCGTGGAGTTCCTCCTCTCCGAGGGGTTCGACGTGTACCTCGTCGATTGGGGCTACCCGGACGAGGAGGATGCCGAGACCGGACTCGACGACTACGTCTGCGACGAGCTGCACTGGGCGATCCGCGAGACCCTGCGCTCCAGCGGCGCCGATGAGCTGACCCTGCTCGGATGGTGCATCGGCGCGACGATGTGCGCGATGTACTGCGGGCTCAAGGGCAACGGGACGCCCAATCCGGTCCGCAATCTGGCGCTGCTGACGATGCCGATCGACGGTCGCGAGTCGGTCTACGCGCGCTGGATCGGCAGCCCCGAGTTCGACTCCGACTTCGTCTCCGAGCAGCTGCGCGTGATGCCTGGGGGGATGATCGACTTCTCCAACAAGCTGCTCAAGCCGGTAACGAACTTCTGGACGACCTACAGGCGGCTCGGCCAGCAGGTGGGCGACGGCACCGTGCGACGCGACATCTACCAGCCGATGGCCAAGTGGGTGGCAGACAACCCGAACTTCCCCGGGCGGGCGTGGGCTCAGTGGATCCAGCTCATGTACCGCGATGGCTCACTGCTCACAGGGCGCGTACGGCTGCACGGTCGCTCCGTCGATCTGGGGCGGATCGACCAGAACCTCCTCGTCGTGACGGCCGGAGCCGATCACATCGCGCCGCGGGCGGGGACGATGCCGATCTTCGACGTGGTCGCAAGCCGTGACGTCACGCACATCGACCGGCCGGGCGGGCACATCGGGTTGATCGCTGGCTCCGCCGCGCGCAAGCAGATCTGGCCCGAGATCGCAGCCTGGCTCGCCGAGCGCTCGGAGCGATGAGCGCCGGGGGCGAGCTGCGGGGCCGAGCGGCGCTCGTGACCGGCGCGGCGAGCGGCATCGGCCGAGCGGTCGCGGCGCGTCTGGTCGACGCGGGCGTCGACGTGCTGGCGGTCGACCTCGTGAGCGTTCCCGACGGACCCGGCGTCCCGTTCATCGCCGACCTGACCGATCCGGACTCAAACCAGCGCGCCGTCGAGGATGCCGTCGCGCGCTTCGGCCGGCTCGACATCGTCGTCGCCAATGCGGGCGTGCAGCACGTCTCGCCGATCCACGAGTTCCCGGTCGAGCGCTGGCAGGCGATCATCGCGTTGCTGCTCACGAGCCCATTCCTGCTCGCCAAGCACGCCTGGCCCTCGCTGCAGGAGAGCCCGGCGGGGCGCTTCATCGCGATCGCCTCGGTGCATGGGCTCGTGGCCTCGCCGTTCAAGGCGGCCTACGTGTCCGCCAAGCACGGCGTCCTCGGGCTCGTCAAGACGCTCGCGCTGGAGGGCGCCTCCGACCTGATCACTGCGACAGCGGTCTGCCCCGGGTACGTCCGCACGCCGCTGGTGGAGAAGCAGATCGCCGATCAGGCGCGTGTGCACGGAGTGCCCGAGGAGGAGGTGCTCGAGCAGGTGATCCTCGCGCCGCACGCGATCAAGCGGATGATCGAGCCGTCCGAGGTGGCGGAGGTGGTCGCGTTCATCGCGGGACCGAGCGGGCAGGCGTTCAGCGGCGTGCCGGTGACGATGGACTACGGCTGGACCGCCCGCTGAGCTGATCCGGCGGTCGCGACCGTGCGCCGAGCCGGCGCAGGGAGCGAGTCTTGGTGCCGCGAGCACTGTAGGCGACGCACGCGCGACTATCCTCCCGTGCGATGCCCCCACGCTCGACAGCCGCGCTCGGCGACATCATCAGACGTCAGCGCGAGCTGGCGGAGATGTCGATGCGCCAGTTCGCCGAGCTGGCCGGGATCTCCAACCCCTACCTGTCACAGATCGAGCACGGGTTGCGCGCCCCGTCCGAGCAGGTGCTGGAGGGGATCGCACGCGCGCTACGGGTATCGGCCGACACGCTCTATGAGCAGGCCGGGGTCGCGCCGCCCGGCGAGGAGCCGGCCAGCAATGCCGTGCTCGAGGCGATCGCCGCTGACTCTCGGCTGACCGCGCGGCAGCGCACGGCGATGCGCGAGGTCTACGAGGCGTTCGTCGCGACCGCGCCGACGGTGCGCAAGCGCAGCGGCGCCGGCACCCCCCCGGCCTGAGCGCCGGTCGCGAACGCCGGTCCGTACGCTTACACCCGATGAACGACCAGCGGACGTTCGATGAGGATCTGTTCCTCTGGCTCGGCAACGAGCCGGAGGAGTTTCGTGCCGGCGATGCGGAGCGGATCCACCGGATCGCCGCCGAGTTTGCGATGGGCTTCGACGCCCTCGCGCGCATCGGCCCGGCGGTGACCGTGTTCGGATCGGCGCGCACCCCCCGCGACCACCCCAACTACACGTTGATGCGCGAGATCGGCGCCGCCCTGGGCCGTGCGGGCTACGCGATCATCACCGGCGGTGGCGGCGGTCTGATGGAGGCCGCCAACCGCGGCGCTCACGATGCCGGCGCGATGTCGATCGGCTGCAACATCGAGCTTCCGAAGGAGCAGACGCTCAATCGCTACGTCGACATCGGGCTCCGCTTCAGCCACTTCTTCGCGCGCAAGGTGATGTTCGTGCGCTACGCCAGCGCGTTCGTGATCGGACCGGGCGGGTACGGAACGCTCGATGAGCTGTTCGAGTCGCTCACGCTGATTCAGACCGCCACGATCCGTCACTTCCCCGCGATCCTCACGGGTGACGGCGAGTGGGACGGGATGATGAGCTGGCTGCGCGAGCGGGCGCTGCCCGACCGGCGGATCGACGACGCCGACCTCGACCTGCTGCACGTGCTCAGCGATCCCGACGAGATCGTCGCGATCGTTGAACGCGCGCGCGGTTGCCAGCAGGAGCTACGCCCGTAGCCTCCCGGATCGAAGGTCCTCGCGATGGACGTTCTCACAGGTGCCACCCGCTTGCGTCGCTCAGCTTTCTCAGGTCGCGCCGATCGTGTTGAGATCCGCGAGTGCGCGCCCCTCGGCAATGTCGCGCAGCAGGCGTCGCATGATCTTGCCCGACCGCGTCTTGGGCAGGTCCTCGGTCCACAGAATCCGCTTCGGGCGCGCGAGCTTGCCGATCCGCGCGGCGACGTGGTCTCGGATCTGATCCTCCATCTGCGCCGTCCCCTTCAGCTTGCCCTGGAGCGTCACGAACGCGACGATCGCCTGTCCGGTGATTTCGTCGGATTGGGCGACGACCGCGGCCTCGGCGACCTTCTCGTGCGAGACGATCGCGGATTCGACCTCCGCGGCGGAGAGGCGATGACCGGAGACGGTGATCACGTCGTCGATCCGCCCAAGGATCCAGATGTCGCCGTCCGCGTCCCGGATCGCCGCGTCACCGACGACATAGGTCTTAGGCCCGAACTGCGACCAGTACGTGTCGACGTAGCGCTGATCATCCCCGTACAAGGTCCGTAGCATCGACGGCCACGGACGCTTGAGCACGAGCACCCCCTGACGTTGCTGCACGCTCTCGCCGGTCATCGCGTCGACGACATCGGCGACGACGCCCGGCAGCGGTGCGGCCGCGGAGCCCGGCTTGCACGCGGTCAGCCCGGGAAGCGGCGAGATCATGATCTGACCGGTCTCCGTCTGCCACCAGGTGTCGACGATCGGACAGCGCTCACGGCCGATGACGACGTGGTACCACAGCCACGCCTTCGGGTTGATCGGCTCGCCGACGGTGCCCAGCAGCCGGAGCGACGAGAGGTCGTGGGCATTGGGATACTCGGGCCCCCACTTCATGCAGGTGCGAATCGCGGTCGGAGCGGTGTAGAAGATCGTCACCTTGTGGCGCGCGATCAGCTCCCACCAGACCGCCTTGTGCGGATAGTCGGGCGCGCCCTCGAACATGACGCTCGTGGCCCCGTTCGCGAGCGGGCCGTACACGACGTAGGAATGCCCGGTGATCCACCCGACGTCAGCCGAGCAGAAGAACACGTCACGCTCGGGGTCCAGATCGAACACCGAGCGCAGCGTCGAGCTGACGCCCGTGAGGTAGCCCCCGGTCGTGTGGACGATGCCCTTGGGCCTGCCGGTCGATCCGGAGCTGTAAAGGATGAACAGCGGGTGCTCGGCTTCCATCGGCTCGGCTGGGCAGACCGGATCGGCGGCGGCGATCGCCTCGTCGTAGAACACGTCGCGGCCGGCGGTCATCGACGTCCCGACCCCGGCGTGGCGGACGACGACGACGTGCTCGAGCGACGCCAGAGCACGCATCGTCACGTCGACGGACGCCTTCACGAGCGCCGTCTTGCCCCTGCGTCGCGCGCCATCGACGGTGATTAGCACCTTCGCACGCGAGACCTCCATACGCCGCTTGACGGCTTCGGGCGCGAATCCGCCGAACACGACGTTGTGCGGTGCACCGATGCGGGCACACGCGAGCATCGCGACGACGACCTCGGGAATCATCGGCAGGAAGATGCCGACCACGTCGCCCTTGCGCACGCCGAGGTTCTTGAGGGCGTTTGCCAGCCTTTGCACGTCATGGTGCAGCTCGGCGTAGCTGACGGCGCGGTGCTCGCCCTCCTCCCCGGCCCAGTGGAACGCGATGCGGTCCCCGTGCCCCGCCTCGACGTGGCGATCGAGGCAGTTGTAGGAGACATTCAGCATGCCGTCGCTGAACCACTTGTAGAACGGCGGCTGGGAGTCGTCGAGGACGGTCGTGAACGGCTTGTCCCAGTGCAGGCAGCGAGCCTCGTCGGCCCAGAACGCATCGGCATCGAGCTCCGCCCGAGCGCGGAGCGATGTGTCGCTCACACGCGCAGCCGCGACGAAGCTTCTCGGGGGCGGAAAGCGCTCCTGGTGCAGGAGCTCCTCGAGCCGGCGCTCGAGTCCGTCGCCCGTCAGGAGCGCGCTCTCAGTCTTGACGCTGGGTAGGTCCATGGCTCTCCTCGTACCCGCGGGCCACGCACCCTCTCCGCGGCGGCCAGCTCCCGGTCCCTCCCTGCGATCATAGCGCCGGCAGGGACGCTACGACCGGAACGTCACCTCGTGGCGCTCGCGCGCCCGGCTGACGCCGCCGCGCCCCGCAACGGCGTGGCGTCGGTTCTGAACAGGTCCGCGGCCCGTTCACCCATCATGACAACAGTGGCGTGGGGTCCACGCCGGGTGAGGTGCGGCATGGCCGAGCTGTCGACGACCCGCAGCGCGGTGACACCGTGGACGCGGAAGAACTGGTCGACAACTGCGTGTCGATCGGACACGGGGCCCATCTTGCAGGTTCCGCTCATGTGGATGGCAGTGGCGAGGTTCGCGCGCATCCAGCGGTCCAGGTCCCGATCGGTCGCGAGATCGGCGTCGCTCGGAGAGGTGCGCCTGTGCACCAGCCGGCGCATCGGCTGGGTCTCGAGCAGCTCGGCGGCGAGCCGCACCCCTCCGCGCATCCGCTGCAGATCGGAGGGGTCTGTGAAGTAGTTGTAGTGGAGCTCGGGGTGAACGTGCGGGTCGGCCGAGGTGACGCGCAACTCACCGCGACTGCGTTCCTGTTGGAGCCCGCACAGCAGCGGCAGGTCGGCGTGCTCGTGGACCTGATCGAGCAGCCTTCGCTTCGATACGCCGCGGAGGGCGTCCAGCGTCCTGATCGGCCGCCGTACGATTTCGGCGATCCCGCGCACTGCGGACGGGCCCCGTCCGAGCAGGATCTGACCGATCGTGAGCACGCCGCAGATGATCTCCATGTCCCCGACGACCTCCGAGCCGTCGGCCGTGTAGTTGAGCGCAGCCTGGTGGAAGGCCATGTGCGGGTGGGTTTGGATCATGAAGCTCGGCTGGTAGGTGATCCACAGCTCAGGATGGTCGGCGAAGTCCTTGCCGACGCCGGGGGCGTCGTGCACGACACGGACGCCGAGCGCCCGGAGCTCGTCGCCGGGTCCGATCCCGGAGAGCATGAGCAGTTGCGGCGAGCCGATGGCCCCGGCACACAGAATGACGTCGCCCGCGGCAATCAGCTCCCTGCGCCCGGCGGTCTCGACCTCGACGCCGATCGCGCGCGTGCCGGCGAACACGACGCGCCGCACGAACGTGTCGCCACGCACGGTCAGGTTCGGCAGCCGTGCGCTCGGAAGCAGGTGCGTGACGGCGGTGCTCATTCGCAGACCGCCCTCGGCGTTGAGCGGGACGAGGCCGATCCCCGGCGCGCCCGGGCGGTTCTTGTCCCGTTCCTCGACGAATCCCTGCCGCAGGCACGCTTCGATGAAGGCGGCCGTGACTGGGCTCATGAGCTCGCCGCCCTGCCGCAGGACCGGCACCGGGCCGCCGCTGCCGTGATGGGGTCCGCCGAAGTCGCGATCGTCCTCGAGCTTGCGGTAGTAGGGCAGGACCTGGTCGAAGGACCACGCGTCGTTGCCGGCGCTCACCCAGCGCTCGAAGTCCTCGGGAACGCCGCGCACGAAGTAGCCGCCGTTGATCGAACCGGAGCCGCCGATGATCCTGCCCCGCGGTACCGAGTAGGTCAGCTCCGGCGTGAGCGTCCCTGTGAACGCCCAGTTGTGCGGGTGCCCGGGGACGGCGACCGCCAGCGAGCCCACGTGGCGGACGTCGGCCGGAAGCCGGGCGACGGCGTCGAAGCTCGGACCCGCCTCCAGCACGAGCACGGACCGATCTGGATCCTCGCTCAGCCTCGCCGCGAGGACGCAACCTGCAGAGCCCGCGCCGACGATGACCACGTCCGGGCGCGGCGCTGGACTGCGACCACGCCGCCATCGGCGCCGGGCCGGCTTCGGGTCGGACGCAGCTGCCCGCTCCATCGCGCAAGAATGACAGACGGGGTTCCTGATAGATAGGATCAGTGCCGACCGTGCGACTCCCGAACGGAGCGGATGAGGTGAGCGTCGCGATCGTGACCGGAGCCGCACGCGGCATCGGCGCGGCGACGGTCCGGCGCCTCTCGAACGAGGGCTGGGCGATCGTCGCCCTCGACCGCTGCGCCGACGACCCGGCCCTGGGATATGAGCTCGCGACCGAGCACGACCTGCAGGAGATGGTCGACTGGTGCGAGAACCCGGGGCTCGTCTTTCCCGTGATAGCCGACGTCCGTGACCAGCATGCGCTTGACCGCGCGGTCGCGATCGCCGTCCGCAAGTTCGGGAGGCTCGATGCCGCGATCGGAGTCGCCGGCTTGATGGTCGGCGGGCCGCCGCTTTGGGAGATGACCGACGCTGCCTACCAGCTCACGATGGACGTGAACCTCACCGGCGTGTGGCGCCTGGCCAAGGCCGCCGTTCCCGCCCTGCTCGCGCAGCCAGAGCCTCGACACGGCCGCTTCGTCGCGGTGGCCTCCGCGGCGGCGTACCACGGGATGCCGCGGCTCGCGGCCTACGGCGCCGCCAAAGCCGGCGTCGCCGGGCTCGTGCGCGGGCTGGCGGCTGACCTCGCCGGAAGCGGCATCACCGCAAACGGCGTCGCCCCCGGTCCGACCTCTACCACGATGCTCGATGTCACCGCAAAGGTCTACGACTACACGAGCGTCGCGGACTTCGCGCACAACCCGCTCCACGGCCGCCTGCTGCAGCCCGACGAGATCGCAGCTCCGATCGTTTGGCTTTGCGGTCGTGACAGCAGCTCGCTGACCGGCCACGTGCTGCCGACGGACGCGGGGCTCACCACATAAGCACGGCGTTCGTTCCCGGAGGTCAGGGGCCGCTGCAGTGCAGCGCGTACATCCAGTCGAACGGGTTGTACGGCACGACGAACGCGTCTTTCACCAGCGGCGTGAGCGTGTGCACGGGGTGCCCGACGGTGCCCGACGTGTTGTCCAGGCTGCCCTCGAAATGGACGTAGAGGAAGCCGTCGATTCCGCTCCACGCGTTGCTGTCCGTCAAGATGGGCAGCGTCGAGGCGCAGGTCGGAGGCACGGCGCCGTCGTCGAAGTATCCGGGCCCGCAGCTGTTGAAGGAATCCCCGCTGCTGAAGCTCTGCGGAGCTCCGTTGTTGGCAGTTGAGCTCGCCTTCTGCTCATCACAGTGCGACACGTCCGTCACCGTCATGGTCGCCTTGACCGTGTAATCGGTGATGGACACTCCGTACTTGGCGATCGCCGTAGCGAACTTGTACAGCGTGCCACTGCCGAAAACGCGCGGGAGGATCCAGTTCGCGAAGGCATCCAGGAACTTCCCCTGCACGAACGGACTGAGGTTGTGGCAGCTGAAGCACCAATTCATGTCGGTGGCGCCCAAGCCGACCTCCGGCAGCTTGAGCTTGTGCATGAACTCCGCCACGAGGCTCTGCTCCACCTGCTGCGCGGCGCTGTAGGCGCCGTAGGCCACCTGCGCCGCCCCGGCGGCGAACGCGAACAGCGGGTCCGCCTCGCCGGCGTCGAGCACGTGGTCGATCAGCGACTGCGCGATGCCGGCCGGGCTCGGGGCCAGATACTGGCCGATCGCGTTGATCACCTCCGTGTTGCCCGTGGCATCCCCCCAGATTCCCATCACGCGCTTCTCGTTGTCGGTCAGGAAGAACTCGCGCTGGGAGGGGAGGAGGACGTCGGGCATCAGCGTGAGCGTCTCGCGGTCCCTGCCGTGGCGATGCTTGGCAGGGCATGCCTGCGAGCTGCAGGTCTCCTCGGCGGTGACGGTCACGGACGGGAACTTGGTCTGGATCACTCCGGGCGCCCAGTAGACGAGCTGCAGCACGCCGTTGCCGTCGGTGCTCAGATCGTTCAGTTGCGGGCCGCAGACCTGCTTGGTGCCGGTCGTGCAGAGATAGCCTTCGTCCTGCTTTGATGCCGCGAGCAACGGGTCAGGCGCGATCGGCGTCACCGAAGCCGTCAGGGTCGCATCGGTGACGGCCACGAGGTTCCGGCTCCCCGGGCTTTTCCGGGCCTTCACCGTGACGGTGAGCAGCGTGCAGCCAGTGACGCAGGACACATTGCCCGCCTTCAGCCGCGCGAACAGTGGGCCGCCGCTGTCGGTCGTGGACGGGTCCGCGGGCTGGAAGGTCAGGCCCGCCGTGCGTGGCGCCTTCATATTCGGCCAGGAGATGTTGACGATCAGCGGGCAGCTCGCGAGCGACGGAGCCGCGGCGGTTTGAGCGACGTCGCCCGCATCGCCCGAGTCACCGCAGACGTTGAAGTCAGCTTCGCCGTCGCTGCCTCGAACGTCGAGGTCGCAGCCGCTGCCGTCGGCGTCCGGAGCGCCGGGCGAGCACGTGGCGGGGGTCGAGGTCGCAGATTGGCCGTCGACGCTCTGCACATGCACCGTGTACTGACCCGGGTCGACGAGCGCGTCGTAGAACCCGGCGGCGTCGGTCACGGCGGTTCCACTCGACGCGCCGCTGATCTGGACCACGGCATTCGCGACGGGAGCGACGACCAGATTGCCGTTGGCGTCGGTCGTGTTCGCATAGACCATCCCCGAGATCGCCTTCTTGTGCGGCAGCACGTAGTAGAAGTCCCCGCTCGACGCACAGCCGAAGAACCCGCAGAAGGTCATGTCGTACTCCGAGTAGCCACCGCCGGGGGCGCTCGCGTCAGGCGGGTAGGTGCTGGCAGCCGTCGCCTTCCAGGTGCAGGTCGTGTCCGCCGCCTGGGTGACCGTGCCGGCGCTGTTGGTCACCTGGTCGCGGCAACCGGAGACGATCCTTCCCGGCGGCATCGACCAGGAGGGAGTGCCCTTGTTGTCGGGGACCGCGGTGGCGGTGATGTCATGCCCGATCCCGACGATGTGGGGCGAGATGTAGACCGTCCCGTAGTAGGTCGCGTACAGGTAGTTGGCGTTCGGCGGGTAGGGCCAGCTCGGGCCCGTGCAGATGTTGTCCGAGCTTCCGTACTGGAAGCAGCGCTGCGGCGCCGGGCCGAGGTGCGGCAACGTCGCGAGCGGCCGTGTGCCGTGTCCCTTCGCCTGGGCCTGAGGTGCAGCGCTCGCGAGCGCGACCGCGGCGAGCGCCGTTGCCGCCGCCAGCGTGAGCGCGACAGCTCGAAGCCGCCTGTGCGTCTGGTGCAAATGGAAAGCGCCGCTCGTCTGGGACATCGTTCCCCTCCGGACCTTCCGGCCCTGCGGGGCCGGAAGAAACTCTCTCTTCGCCGATTGGGAGTGATTATCGCGGCGGCCGTTCACAATCGCGCCACACCTCCCTCGGCCGTGAGCGTCACTCCACGAGATCGCGCCGCGCGAACAGGGCCAGCGCGAGGGCACTCGCGAGCGCTCCCAGGCCCACCATCACGAGCGCCGCACCGACCCGGAAGGGCGCAGCCGGCACGAGCCCGATGTGCGCGAACGGCGTCGCCTCCACGAGCCAATGCGGTGCCTGCAGCACCGAGGCGACGAGATCCCAAAGGAACGCAAGCGCCACGAGGCTGTAGAGGATCGTCCCGCTGGCGCGCGGCAGGATCGCATAGACGAGCGCCCCGACGCCGAGGGTCAGCAGCGCCAGCGGCATGCAGTTCAGTGCAGCCAGCAGCATCGTCGACAGGGAGAGGCTCACGCCCTGCCAGACGGCGCCGAGCCAGGTGAGGACGGCGCAGGCAAGCGAGATAGCAGCGGCGCCCCCGGCCCCGAGCGCGAGCCGTCCGAGCAGCCAGCCGTGACGGCTGACAGGGAGGGCGAGCAGCGTGTCGAGGCGCTGATCGGCCTCCTCGCCGCGTGCCGCGCCGATCTGCGAGCACGCGAACAGACTGACGACGAGGACGAAGATGAGGAACGTGAAGCCGAGGTAGCCCTTCGGCGTGATGATCGAGCCGGCCCCGATCCGCTCGATCTCGTGCTCGAGCTGCTTGGAGATCCCCGCCGACCTGACGCTGTTGGAGACCGCTCCGAGGATGTAGCCGAACGCGCCGGCGACCACCACCCAGATCGCGATCACGGCGCGCTCCTCGCGCAGCGCCTGGGCAGTCGTCGATGAGAGCAGCCGCAGGTTCGCCGGCGCGGTGTCGTGAGCCGGGAGCAGCCCGCTGCCGACGTCGCGGCGCTGCGCGATCCGCACGGAGATCACGAGCAGCACGGCGCACAGCACGAGCGGCAAGACGAGCACGAGCGGCTGCGCGCCGCTGTAGGGGCGCGTCTGCTCCGCCCAGCCGAGCGGCGTTGCCCAGCGCAGCCAGCCGGCGCCGGTGGTCGTGTCGGCGATCGCGCGCACCAGCAGCGACACGGCGACGGCGCCGCTGCCGATCGCGGTGGCGACGCGCTTGCGCGGCGCGAGCTGGGAGGCGAGCGCGCCGACGCCCACGAACGGCGGGATCACCGAGACAATCGACAGCGCGAGATAGGCGGAGCCGCCCGCGTCGAGCCCGCCCACCAGGAGCCCCAGCCAGCTCGCCAGCCACAGCGCAGCGGTGCCGGCGGCGATCGCGATCAGCGCACTCCCGTACAGCGCCCGTCGCGAGACGGGGGCGGCGAGCACGAGCTCGGCGCGGCCCGCATCCTCCTCGGCGCGCGTCGCGCGCACGGCGGCGAGCACTCCCCACACGGCGGCCACGATCGCGAGCGTGCCCCCGACTCGCCAAGCGGCGTAACCGCGGACCGTGAGCAGGTCGTGCGGCTCGCCATAGAACAGCCGCAGCGCCGAGTTGCCGGCGAAGCTGCGAGCGAACGCGAGCCGGGAGGCGACCGTCGGATAGGTACTCGCGTAACCCGCCGCCTGAACGTACCCGTAGACCGCGAACATGTACGCGAACGCGATCGTCCGCGCGCGCGCGTCGCGCAGCGCGCGCCGCGCGAGCGCTGCCAAGGCGGTCGCGGCGGCGCCGTCAGCGCCCGCCACCCGCGTGCCCTCAGCGCTCATCGAGGCTTGCCATCATCGATCGCGGTCGCCGTCGGCGGTGTAGTGATGCAGGAAGATCTCCTCCAGCGACGGAGCCCGGCTGTTGAGCGTCACGACCGGGTGCGTCGCGAGCGCCGCGATCAGCGGCCCGACGGAGCCTGAGACCTCGAAGCGCAGCCCGCTGGCACCGACGTGGACCCCCGTCACGCCGGGCAGCGGCGGCAGTTCCGGCGCCTCGCCGGCGAACACCACGTCGACCGTCTGCGTCCCCAGATGCTGGAGCTCCGTCAGCGTGCCCTCGTCCACGAGGCGCCCGGCGCGCAGGATCCCGATCCGGTCGCAGACGGCCTCCACCTCGCTGAGGATGTGCGAGGAGAGGAACACGGTCTGGCCCCGCGCCTTGGCCTCGACGATGCTCTCACGGAAGGCCACCTCCATGAGGGGGTCGAGGCCGGCGGTCGGCTCGTCGAGCAGCAGCAGGTCCGCGCGCGTGGCGAGCGCCGCGATCAGCTGGACCTTCTGCCGGTTGCCCTTCGACAGCGCGCGCAGCTTCTTGCGGGCGTCGAGATCGAAGCGCTTGACGAGCGACTCGCGATACGCGCGGTCCACCCCGCCGCGCAGCCGGCCCAGGAACTCGAGCGTCTCGGCGCCGGTCAGCCCCGGCCACAGCGAGGGCTCGCCGGCGACGTACGCCACACGCCGGTGGGCGATCACCGGCTCGCGCCACGCATCCACGCCGAACAGCGAGGCGCGCCCGCCGGTGGCACGATGCAGGCCGAGCAGCAGCCGGATCGTCGTGGTCTTGCCGGCGCCGTTGGGTCCGAGGAAGCCGTATACCTCGCCCGTGGGGATCGTCAGATCGAGCGCATCGAGTGCGAGCGTGTCGCCGTAGCGCTTGCTGAGGCCTTGCGCGCGGATTGCGGGCTCAGAGGAGGGCAATGCGCGCCGCCTCGACGAGCGCCTCGACATCGGCCTCCGTCGTGTCCCAGGAGCACATCCAGCGGACCTCGCCGGCGCTCTCGTCCCAGTCGTAGAAGGCGAAGCGCTCGTGCAGATACGCACGCGCGCCGGGCGGGAGCGTCGCGAACACGGCGTTGGCCTGGACCGGCCGGGTGATCTGTAATCCCGGCAGGTCACGCACCGCATCCGCGAGCCGCTGCGCCATCGCGTTGGCGTGACGCGCGTTCGCCAGCCACAGCTCGCCGCTCAGAAGCGCGTCGAACTGGGCGGCGAGGAAGCGCATCTTCGAGGCGAGCTGGAGCGACTGCTTGCGCAGGTACTCGAACCCGGGCAGCAGCTCGTCATCGAGCACGATCACCGCCTCGGCGCCGAGTGCGCCGTTCTTGGTGGCGCCGAACGAGACGACGTCGACGCCGGCGTCGCCGCTCAGCGCCCGCAGGGGCACGTCGAGCGCCGCCGCCGCGTTGCAGAGGCGCGCTCCGTCCACGTGCAGCAGCATCCCGTGCTCGTGCGCGAGCGCCGCCAGCGCCGCGATCTCCTGCGGCGCGTACAACGTGCCGAGCTCGGTGCTCTCGCTGATCGAGACGACGCGCGGCGCCACCGCGTGCTCGTCGCCGCCGCGCGTGATCATCCGGCGCACCGCGGTTGGCGTCAGCCTGCCGTCCGGAGTCTCGGTGCCGAGCAGCTTCACGCCCGCGATCGACTCGGGCGCACCGCACTCGTCGACGTTGATGTGCGCGGTCGCCGCGCAGATCGCCGCCTCCCATGGGCGGCATGCAGCCCGCAGCGAAAGGACGTTCGCGGCGGTCCCGTTGAACACGAAGAACGCCCGGCCGCGCTCCCCGAAGCACGCCGCAAGGCGAACCTCGACCTCGCGTGTGTAGTCATCGTGGCCGTAGCCGAACGCATGCCCCGTGTTGGCCGCGCTGATCGCCGCCAGCACCGCCGGGTGGACCGGAGCCGCGTTGTCGGAGGCGAACCCCCTGGAGCGATACACGCCAGCAGCTTAGGCCCTCAGGGTCCGCGAGGACCCTGAGATCCTGTCGCGCCGCGCCGACCTCCAGGGACCGGACCCGTGCGCCGCCGAGGCTTGCGATACGCTGACGAGCATGTGGGAGAGAGCGAGATTCGGCGTCGTGGTCACCGTGCTGTGCTCGGTCGTGCTGGCCGCGTGCGGCAGCAGCTCGTCGTCGTCGTCGAGCAACGGCGTCGCCTCGAAGTCCCCCCAGGAGATCCTCTCGGCGACGTCGAAGGCGGCCTCGACCCTGTCCTCTGTGCACATCGTCGGCACGTCGCTCGGTACGACGCAACCGCTCGGTATGAACCTCACGCTCTCCAACGACGGGAGCGAGGGCACGATCACCGAGAGCGGCGAGACACTCGACATCAGGTCGGTCGGTTCGAGCCTCTACGTCAAGGCCGGCGCCGGCTTCTGGAAGCACTTCGCGAACGCGGCGGTCGCCGGCCTGCTCACCGACAAGTGGCTGAAAGCACCGCGGACGGGGCAGTTCTCCCAGCTCGCGACGCTCACCGACAAGCAGGCGCTCCTCAGCTCGATCCTCGCGAACCATCCCAATCTAAAGAGGGGCTCGGAGACGACGGTCAACGGTCGGCCCGTCGTCGGCGTCGTCGATGCGACCAGCGGCGGCACGCTCTACGTCGCGACGACCGGACAGCCGTATCCGATCGAGATCACCGGTGGCGGCTCGACTGCCGGCCGCCTGGTGTTCAATCGCTTCAACGAGTCGGTCACCGTTAGCGCACCGCCGCACGCGGTCGACCTCACGAGCCTGATCGGCTGAGCGGCGCCGAACCCCCTTTCGGCTGAGCGGCGCCGAACCCCGTTTCGGCTGAGCGGCGCCGAACCGCCTTCGGCTGAGCGGCGCCGAACCCGCCCCGCTTAGGGCCAACCTTGCCAAGACCGTGTCAAGGTTGAGGCCACTCGCTGGTAGCATGGCGTCCAGATGCGCGACTTCCTGGCAGCGACCCGTGAGCGGATCGTCGTCTTCGACGGCGGCATGGGCGCGACGCTCGAGCAGTTCGACCTGAGCATCGAGCGCGACTACCGCCTGCCCGGCCGCTGCCACGAGGCGCTCGTCCTCAACCGGCCCGACGTGATCGAGAACGTGCACGTCTCGATGCTCGACGCGGGCGCACAGGTGGTCGAGACCGACACCTTCCAGGCCTCGCGCCTGAAGCTCGGCGAGTGGGGCCTCGCGGAGCACACGCTGGAGATCAACGTCCGCGCCGCGCAGATCGCGCGTCGAGCTGCGGGCGAGCGGCGCTTCGTGGCCGGCTCGATCGGCCCGACCGGGATGCTGCCCGCCAGCGACGACCCGACGCTCGGGCAGATCACGTTCGGCGAGCTCGTGAGCGTGTTCACCGAGCAGGCGCGGGGGCTCGTGCGCGGCGGCGCGGATCTGATCATCATCGAGACCGCGCAGGACATCCTCGAGGTCAAGGCGGCGGTGTTCGGCGCCCGCGAGGCGTTCTCGCTCGAGGGCCGCTCGGTCCCGATCCAGTGCAGCGTGTCGCTGCTTCCCAACAGCGGCACGATGCTGCTTGGCACCGACATCGGCTCGGTGCTCGCCACGCTCGAGGCGCTGCGCGTCGACGTGATCGGCCTCAACTGCTCGACCGGACCGGAGGACATGCGCGACGCGATCCGCTTCCTCGGCGAGAACTGCCCGGTCCCGGTGCACTGCATCCCCAACGCGGGCCTGCCGTTGCAGGGCCGCAACGGCGAGACGATCTTCCCCGAGTCGCCCGAGTCGATCGCGACCGTGCTCGGGTCGTTCGTGGAACGCTACGGCGTCGGCATCGTCGGCGGCTGCTGTGGCACCACCCCGGCGCACATCGAGGCGATCGCGCAGCGCGTGGCCGGGGCTACCCCGAATGGCCGGCCCGCAGGCCGGCCACCGCACGTGTCCTCGATGATGGCCGCGACTCCGCTCGTCCAGGACCCCTCCCCCATGATCGTCGGCGAGCGCGTCAACGCGCAGGGCTCGCGCAAGGCCAAGGAGCTGCTCCTCGCCGACGACTACGACGGGATCGTGACGATCGCCGAAGACCAGGTGCGGGGAGGGGCGCACGTGCTCGACGTGTGCGTCGCGCTCACCGAGCGCCAGGACGAGGCCGATCAGATGCGGGCGGTGGTCAAGCGGATCTCGCTCACGCAGCCGGCTCCGATCCAGATCGACTCCACCGAGCCCGACGTGATCGGGACGGCGCTCGAGCAGATCCCCGGGCGCGCGATCGTCAACTCGGTCAACCTCGAGGCGGGTCGTGCGAAGCTCGACCGTGTGGCGGCCCTCGCGTACGCCCACGGCGCGGCGCTGATCGCGCTGACGATCGACGAGATCGGGATGGCGAAGACCGCGCAGCGCAAGCTCGAGATCGCCCAGCGGATCAAGCAGCTGTGCTGCGAGGAGCATGGGCTTGAGCCGGGGGTGCTGATCTTCGACTGCCTGACGTTCACGCTGACGACCGGCGACGAGGAGTGGCGCCACAGCGCTGTCGAGACGATCGAGGGGATCCGGCTGATCAAGGCCCAGATCCCGGACGTCAAGACCTCGCTCGGCGTCAGCAACGTCTCGTTCGGGGTCTCGGTGCCGGCCCGCTCGGTGATCAACAGCGTGTTCCTGCACCATTGCGTGCAGGCGGGACTCGACCTCGCGATGGTCAACCCGACCCACATCACACCGTATGGGGAGATCCCCGAGCTGGAGCGGGAGCTCGCCGACGACCTCGTGCTCGATCGCCGCGCTGACGCGCTCGAGCGGCTGATCGCGCACTTCGAGGCCAAGGCCGCGTCCGGCGACGGCGCGGGCGCCGCCGGCGACTCGGGTGGAGCCGGTGGAGCGAGTGCCGATCCGACCGCCGGGATGGAGCCCGAGGAGGCGCTGCACTTTCACATCCTGCGGCGGCGCCGGGAGGGCGTGGAGGACCAGATCGACCGCGCCGTCGAGAAGCTCGGAGCGGTCCCGACGCTCAACGAGGTGCTGCTGCCGGCGATGCGCGAGGTCGGCGACAAGTTCGGGGCCGGTGAGCTGATCCTGCCGTTCGTGCTGCAGTCCGCCGAGGTCATGAAGCGGGCCGTCGCGCAGCTGGAGCGCTACCTGGACAAGCTCGAGGGCTACACGAAGGGCACGGTCGTGCTCGCGACCGTGTTCGGCGACGTGCACGACATCGGCAAGTCGCTCGTCAACACGATCCTCACCAACAACGGCTATACGGTGGTGGACCTCGGCAAGCAGGTCCCGATCTCCAGGGTGCTCGAGGCGGCCGTCGAGCACGACGCAACGGCGATCGGGTTGAGCGCCCTACTGGTCTCCACCTCCAAGCAGATGCCCGCATGCGTGCAGGAGCTGCACGAGCAGGGGATGACGTTCCCGGTGCTCGTCGGCGGGGCGGCGATCAACCGCAACTTCGCCCTGCGGATCCTCTATCCGCACGGCAACGAGTCCGACGAGGTCTACGAGCCTGGCGTCTTCTTCTGCAAGGACGCGTTCGAGGGGCTCGCGAAGATGGACGCGCTCACCGACACGGCGGCGCGGGTGGAGCTGGTCGCCGGCACGCTCGAGGCCGCACGTGAGCTACGCGATCAGCGCGAGGAGCCCGGCGAGGAGGCTCCGCCCACGACCGACGCCAGTGTCCGCAGCGCCGTGAGCAGGGTCGAGCGGGTGCCGGTGCCGCCTTTCTGGGGCGTGCGGGAGATCGCGGTCGACATGGACGAGGTCTACCGCCACATCGACACGCACGTGCTGTTCAAGCTGCATTGGGGAGGGCGCGGGGTCAAGGGCGCGGCATGGCGGGCGCTCGTCTCCGAGGACTTCCAGCCGCGCCTGGAGCGGATGTGGCGCGCGCAGGACTACCTTCACCCGCGGGCGCTGCTCGGATACTTCCCGTGCAACGCCGACGGCAACGAGCTCATCATCTGGGATCCGCAGGCGCCCGGGCAGCGCGAGCTGACCCGCCTCATGTTCCCGCGCCAGCCGCGGCACGACCGCATCTGCCTGGCCGACTTCTACCGACCGCTTGAGGCTGGCGCCGGCCTGCGGGCCGGCGCCGACGGTGCGAACGGTGCGAACGGTGCGAACGGTGCGAGAGCAAGCGATGCGAGCGATGCGAGCGGTGCGAGCGGGAGCGGCGAGGCGGGAGTCGACGTCGTCGCGATCCAGGCGGTCACCGCCGGATCGGAGGTGACGGAGCTGATGTCTGCGCTCGAGGCGCAGGGCGAGTTCGCCGAGCAGCTGTTCGTGCACGGCCTCGGGGTGCAGTGCGCCGAGGCGATGGCCGAGTGGCTGCACGCGCGCGTCCGGGCCGAGCTCGGGGTCGGCGCCCAGCAGGGTCGGCGCTACTCCTGGGGCTACCCGGCATGCCCGGAGCAGTCCGAGCACGAGAAGGTGTTCGAGCTCCTCGACGCGGAGGCGATCGGCCTGCGGCTCACCGGCGGCTACGCGGTTGAGCCCGAGCAGTCGACGCTCGCGATCGTCGCGCACCATCCGCAGGCGGTCTACTTCGGGATGAAGTCGGGCTTCCTGCCGAAGACCACGCGCCAGGCGGCAGACGAGGTGATCGCCGGCAGCGACAGGGATCCGACGATGCTCGCGGAGCTCGCGGACGGCGAACCTCAGGCTGAAGTTGAGGCTTAGGGTCCGCGAGGAATCAAGGCGCCGTGGCGATCAATCGGGGGCCATCGTGCCATTGAGGGGGAGCCATCGGGTCCTATGACTATGTGATCGTCGGCGCCGGCTCGGCCGGATGCCTGCTCGCCAACAGGCTGAGCGGCGAGGGCGCGCGTGTGCTGCTGCTGGAGGCGGGCGGCTCGGACCGCCGGCTCGAGGTGAAGATCCCGGCGGCGTTCCCCAACCAGTTCCAGACCGCGATCGACTGGAACCTCATCTCCGAGCCGGAGCCGGGGCTCTATCACCGGCGGCTCTACCTGCCGCGGGGGAAGATGCTCGGCGGCTCCTCGTCGATGAACGCGATGCTGTACGCGCGCGGCAACCGCGCCGACTACGACCGCTGGGAGCGCGAGTACGGCGCGCTCGGCTGGCGCTACGACGACGTGCTCCCGCACTTCAAGCGCCATGAGGCGAATGCCGAGATGGACGACGACTATCACGGCGTCTCGGGTGAGCTGCACGTCACGCAACGCCGCTGGCTCTCTCCCCACTGGGAGGCGTTCGTCGACGCGGCCGAGGCGATCGGGATCGAGCCCAATCGCGACTACAATGGCGCCCGGCAGGACGGCGCGAGCCTGCTGCAGACGACCACCAGAGCGGGCCGGCGCTGGAGCGCGGCCGACGCCTTCCTGCGCCCCGCGATGAAGCGCAAGAACCTGGAGGTGATCACCCGCGCGCTCGCGCATCGGATCGTGATCAAGCACTCGCGGGCGGTGGGCGTCGAGTACGAGCACGAGGGCAGCCGCGCGATCGCCGGCGCCGGTCGCGAGGTGGTCGTCTGCGCCGGCGCCTACGGCTCACCGCAGCTGCTGATGCTCTCGGGCGTCGGGCCGGCTGCGCACCTGCGCGAGCTCGGCATCGACACGCTGCTCGACGCGCCGAATGTCGGCATGCACCTCCAGGAGCACCCGTTCGGCCTCTGCAACTGGCGCTCCAACGACCCGCTGACGCTCGACGACGCCACCCGTCCCCGTTACCTGGCGCAGTGGGTCTCGACACGGCGGGGCAAGCTGTCCTCGACGATCGCCGAGGCGGTGATCCACTGGCGCTCGGACCCGAGCCTGGAGACACCGGACTTCCAGATCTACTTCGCGCCCGTGTTCTTCTGGGATCACGGGCGCAGGAAGATGAGCGTGCCGGCGATGTCGATCGGGCTGGCGCTGCAGGCGCCCGACAGCCGCGGCGAGATCCGCCTGCGATCCAACAGACCGTCGGACCCGCCCCGGATCCTCAACAACATGCTGACGCGGCGCTCAGAGGTCGGCGCGATGCTCAAGGCGCTGGAGCTGATCGAGGAGCTCGCCGCGCGACGCCCGCTGGCCGGCCTGCTCGGGGAGCGCATCAATCCGGGAGCGGAGGTTCGCAGCCGTGAGCAGCGGGTCGAATGGCTGCGAGCCACCTGCGAGCACCTGTATCACCCCGCGTGCAGCTGCCGGATGGGACCGCCCCGCGACGGCGTCGTCGACCACGAGCTCCGCGTGCACGGCATCGAGGCGCTGCGCGTCGCCGACGCCTCGGTGATGCCGCGGATCACCTCCGGCAACACGAACGCCCCCACGTACATGATCGCCGAGCGCTGCGCCACGCTGATGCTCGCGCAGGCCAAGATCGCCGCAGGCGGCTCCCCCCGGAGCGCTCCCGAGGCTCCGCCGAGGTGACAGCGACCCTGCCGCGTGCGTGATCCTCACCCCTCGGGACGCGATCAGGACGCGACATGCGGGGCTGCCCCGCACGAGGACGTGGAAGCATCTCCGTCATGGCATTCCCTCGCCCGGGCGCGCTCGCGGTGGTCGCTGCGGCCGGGTTGCTCGCGGCCGGCTGCGGGTCGGGCAGGGGTGACGGATCCGCGCATCGTCGCGCGTCGAGCAGCGGATCCGCGCAGCTTCGGCAGACGCCGACGGAGGCTGCGGTCGACGTGATTCGCGCCTGGTCGACCGCGCTGCGCAGTGGATCTGTGTCCCGCGCCGCGACGTACTTCGCGCTGCCCAGCGTGATGGTGAACGGCGTTGGCGCGGGCAATGAGATGTCGGTTCTCGCCATCCAGACCCGAGCCGAGGCGGTGGCGGCGAACGCGTCGCTGCCGTGCGGCGCGGTGCTCATCTCCGCGCGCGTGGAGGGTCGCTACATCAACGCGCTGTTTCGCCTGACGGAGCGATCAGGTCCAGGCGCCGGCTGCGGGTCCGGCGCGGGCGCAACGGCACGAACCGACTTCGTGATCCGCGGCGGACGGATCGTCGAGTGGATCCGCGCGCCGGACGAGCCGGGCGACAACGGTGGACCGGCGCCGCCCACCCCGCCGACCCCTACGACACCAGCAACCCCAGCGACCCCCGCGACCCCCGCGACCCCGGCGACCCCGCCAAGCCCAACCCCGGTCGTCTGAGGGCCGCTAGCGAGCCGGCACCCGGTCGTCTGAGGGCCGCTAGCAGCCAGCGAGCCGGCACCCGGTCGTCTGAGGGCCGTTTGCGATGCCGGCATGATCGCTACCCACCCTAGCCCGAGGTTTTCGCTGGTTACTTCCGCCTAGCCAGAGCTCAGGGGCTGCCCGCGCCGCGGGCGGCAGCGAGCGCGGCGCCCTGGACGTCGCGGATCACCGCGGGAGGACTGCTCGTCTCCCAGAGGCGCTGCGTCATCACGATCGTGACCAGGTCGTGCACCGGATCGACGAGCCAGGAGGTCCCGAAGCCGCCGTCCCAGCCGAACGCGCCGCCGTCGTAGACCGCCTGGCAGAACCCCCAGGAACGGCCATCGAAGAAGCCCGGTCCGAGTCCGCCGTGCGACTTCTGCTGCGCCGTGAGCTGATCCGCGCACATCGAATCCACCATCTCGCGTGAGAGCACGCCGTCGCCGCCGGCCAGCAGCATGCGGGCGAACGCGAGCAGGTCATCGGCGCTCGAGAGCAGACCGGCGGCGCCATCCTCGAAGGCCGGCGGGCGGCTCCAGGCTCCGTCGGGCTCGTCGACCACGGCCAGCCCTTCCGGACCACGCGCGTAGGCGGTCGCGAGACGGTGGGTGTCGCCGGTCCAGAAGGCGGTGTCCCGTATCCCGAGCGGATCCAGGATGCGTGTGCGCAGCACCTCGGAGAGCGGCACGCCGGCGGCGCGGGAGGCGAGCACGCCGATCACTGATGCGCCGGTGTTATAGAGCCACCGCTCACCCGGCTGCGCGATCAACGGCAGGCGGCCGAGGTTGGCGATCCACGTGTCCTGGTCGGGCTTGACGGCCGGATCGGGCGGCCCCACCGTGTTCAGGTGGAGCTCGGCATCGGCCGCTACGATCGGCCACGGCTCGCGCGCCATGAACATCCCCAACGTCATCCCGAAGCCGAACGTGAATGTGAGCAGGTCGCGCGGCGTGATCGCCCGCCAGGCCTCCACCGTCCGATCAAGCGGACCGTCCATCCGCATCAGCACGCGGCGATGGCCGGCGAGCTCGGGCAGCAGCTCGTCGACCGGCTCGTCGAGCGCGATCAGCCCCTCGTCGACGAGCGCCAGCGTCGCGGCCGCGGTCAGCGGCTTGCTGGTGGAGGAGATCCGGAACAGCGAGTCACGGGCCACCGGCGCGCCGCCGATCGACAGCGTGCCGAGCGTCTCCACGTGCACGTCTTCGCCATGCGCCACGAGCACCACGAGCCCGGGCACGCGCTCATCGCCGACATGGCGCTCGGCCACCTCGTGCAGCCGCTCGACACCCTCCCGCGACAACCCGCTACGCACGGTCAGAATCGTAGTGGGGGACCGCTCAGCGCGCCGTCGAGGGCGAGACCGCGTTGCGGTTCGACTCGCCGGGGCGGACCGACAGGGTGACCGGCGCCGCGTTCATCGCCCGCAGACGGACCTCGCGCCAGGACATGCCCTCCTTGAGCAGGGCCGGCACGCCCATCAGGATCGCGGTCGTGACCTCGACCGCCTGGAGGATCACCCCGTAGGCGACTCCGGTCCCGAGCCCGATGTGCCAGCCGGTGTGCAGCACGGTCGCGCAGGCGGCCTGGAAGACGCCGAGGTTGGCGGGCGTCGCGGGCAGGACGGCGGTGATGTTCACCGCGAACAGGACGGCCGCCGCGGCGGCGAAGCCGGTACGGCCGTTCAGTCCCAGCGCGACCAGCAGCAGGTAGCAGGAGAGCGACTGCAGGGCCCACGCGGACAGCTGTGCGCCGGCCGCGACAATTCCAAGTCGCGGCCGGCGAAAGACCGTCAGGCCGGCCCTGACCTTCGTCAGCGCGCCGCGCACCTGAGTCACCAGCGCCTGCAGCCTCGCGAAGCGGGTTCTGCCGCCGAGGCGCAGGAGGAGCGGGGCGAGGAGCACGAACGCGAGCAGCAACACGGGAGCGACCGCGGCGATGTACAGAGCGCTCTGGTGGCCGTTGAAGAAGTCGACCGAGGAGAACATGATCACGCCGAGGATGATCAGTGCGACGATGTTCAGCAGGGTCTGCGAGACGAGCGTGCCGAGCACCACGGGCAGGTTCTCACGCGGGCGGCCGGTGCGCCGCGCCACGACGAGCGCGCGGGAGGGCTCGCCGAGCCGCGCCGGCAAGGTGGAGGACATCAGCACGCCGATGAACGTCCCCTGCATCGCGTCGGAGAGCCGGACGCGTGCGCGTGGGAGCGCCGCCTCCAGGATCGCGTGCCACGAGAAGCCGCGCATCGCCATCGCCGCGCACATCGTCGCGAGCCCGAGCAGCACGAACGTCGGGCTGGAGTTGATCAGCGCGCTGGTGACGCTGGCGATTCCGATCTTCTGCAGCGCGAGGATCGCCAGGATCGCGCCGGCGAGCGTGACGAACGCCATCCCGGCTCGTCGCGCGTGTGCCCATGCCCCTCTGGCCGCGACGGGATCGGGCTCGAGGCTCGGCAGCCGCTGCGCTCGCACCGGCGCTTTCAGGTCCGCCGCGCGCATGCCGGTGCGCACGGCTGCCCGCTGCAGCGCGCCCCGGGGCTGCGGGCTTGCGATCGCGTCCTCGTAGGCCTCCATGACATCGCCGGCGACGCGCTCCCACGCGAGCTCCTGCACGTTGGAGGCGGCCGCGCGGGCGAGCCGCAGGCGCCGCTCGGGCTCGTGGTACAGGTCGCGGAGGGCCTCGGCGAGCGCCTGCGCGTCGCCCATCGGAACGAGGATCCCGTCGACGCCGTCCTGCACGACGGCGCGATAGCCGGCGATGTCTGAGGCGATCACCGGCGTGCCGGCCGCGAACGCCTCCGTGAGGACCATCCCGAAGCTCTCGCCGCCCAGCGACGGCGCGCACAGGACGTCGGCGCGCTCGAGCTCGTAGCGCTTGCGCTCGTCATCGACCTTGCCGAGGGCGCGCACGCCGCTCGGGTCCATTAGCAGCGGATCGAGCTCCTTGGCGGTCGGACCGACGACCGTCAGCTCCGTCGGGATGTGCTCGCGCAGCGCCTCGAACGCGTGCAGCAGCAGCGGCAGCCCCTTGCGCTCGACGGCCTGGCCGACGAACACGATCCGCAGCTTCTCGCCGGCGGGCCGCTCGGCCGCGCGCGCCGCACGCTCGGCGTCGAAGTGGACGCCGTTCGGGATCACGCGGTAGTGGCCACCGAACCAGCGCCTACCCGTCCATTGCGCCGCATCGGAGACGGCGACGCGGACGTGCAGCCGGTTGAGGATCTGCCGGGCGCCGAGGGCATTGCCGATCATGTTCGGCAGCCACTTCGTGGAGTAGGAGTGGAAGGTGCCGACGAGCGGCAGGTCGCCGAAGCCGCACGCCGCCCAGCCCGCCACAGGCGCGACCGGCTCGTGCAGGTGGGCGACGTCGAACTGCCCGGAGCGCAGCTCACGCAGCAGCTTCGCCATCGCCAACGGGCTGAGCGACAGGTTGGAGACCGAGCCGTTGGCCTTGAAGCCGACCGTGCGGCCGAGCGGGATCAGATAGGGCGGCGGTGCGATGCGCTGCGGACGCGCCCCTCGGTGCAGGGCGGTGGAGAGGCCATCGGGCGGATCGAACGGAGCGAGTACGCGGACATCGTGTCCCTGTGCGATGTACTGCTCCGCGAGTGCCTCGATGTGCCTCGTCACACCTCCCGGATACGTCCAGGAGTATGGCGAGACCAACGCGATGCGCATCAACTCAATGGTAACCCGTGCAGCGGCTCGACACCCCCCACCAGCGCTCGCGGCGCCGCGTCGATGCGATGATTCCGTGCGTGCCCGGATCCGCCACGGAGGAGCATCTGCGCGCGGTCGAAGATCTCCGCGCTGCCGATTCGAGACTCGCTGCACTGATCGACGCCGTCGGCAGCGGCAGCCTCGGGGACCGTCGCCGCGGGCGTCCGCACGACCACTACGGCGCGCTCGTGCGCTCGATCGTCGGCCAGCAGCTGTCGGTCAAGGCGGCCGCATCGATCTACGCGCGGCTCACCGACCGCTTC
The DNA here is from genome assembly GCA_052148275.1 of Solirubrobacteraceae bacterium. GTDB lineage: Bacteria > Actinomycetota > Thermoleophilia > Solirubrobacterales > Solirubrobacteraceae > Palsa-465. The sequence goes on along the minus strand of JBKQIR010000280.1, from coordinate 22,237 downwards.
GGCGGCCGGACCCCGACCCCGGCCGAGGTGCTCGCCGACGACCCCGAGGAGCTGAAGGCGGCGGCCGGCCTCTCGCGCTCGAAGGTCTCGTTCCTGCGCTCGCTCGCCGAGCACATCACCGACGGGTCGCTGCAGCTGGAAGCGCTCGACGAACTGCCTGACGAGGAGGTGATCGCCGAGCTGGTCGCGGTCAAGGGCCTCGGCACCTGGACTGCGCACATGTTTCTGATGTTCCACCTGCAGCGGCCGGATGTGCTGCCCGTCGGCGACCTCGGGATCAGGCGCGCGGTGATGCACGCCTACGGCCTCCAGGCCCTCCCGAGCCCGGAGACGCTGGAGATGCTCGCCGAGCCGTGGCGCCCGCACCGCACGCTCGCATGCCTCTATCTCTGGCGCTCGCTCGACAACACGCCCGTGTGAACGGCTGGACCGCGCGCCGCGGCCGGCTCGACGCGACCCGAGCGTGAACCCCGGCGGGCTCAGTGTCTCAGAGCCCGGAGCTCAGGAGCGCGGACAGGTTGGTCACGTCGCTCGCGGATGGGATGCTGGGCGCAGGCTGGGGCCCGTACTCGGGGAAGTCCTCCTGCACCTTTACGGTCGTCGACTTGCCGCTGACCGCGACCGTCTCGTCGAGCGCGATCCGTCGCACGAGGTTGCTCGAGTCGATCCAGACGTCAAGCGGGATCGTGGTCGCGACGTGCGCCTTCTGCATCTCGGCGAGCGACTGCTGCACGCCGGCCTGCTGAGCGGCCGGCACGAGCGTGACGAGCTTCGAGAGATCGACGTCGGCGTGGTAGTGGGTCGTCTGCACCCCGTTGATCGTCGCCGTGCCGCGCTCCTGGAGGCTGCCCGAGGACACCGCCTTGAGGTATGTGAAGTACTGGCCCGGATCGCTCATCTGGCTCCCGCTGCTCATCAGCGACGAGAGCCCCGAGCTCGAGCCCGCCTTGCCGAGCTGCGCGAGGTTCAGCTCGAACCACGGCTTCCCGCCGGGAAGCTTCGAGGCGAGCGCGGCAGGCATCTTCAAGTACATCGTCGTGCCGTCGAGCACCATCGACATCTGCAGGTTACCGAGCCCCTCGGCTGCGGCCGCGGCTCCCGGGATGCTCATGTCGAGCGTCAGCGAGCCGACACGGCTCGGCTCCTCCTGGAAGGAACCGGACCCGCTCATCGTGAGCGTGCCCATCGACGGGAGGTCCTCCTGGACCGAGATGACCGTCTTGAAGCCCGCGACCTTGGTCGAGACGTCGGCGGCGCGGACGAGGTCCGCGGTCGTGTCCTTGGCGGGCCCGCTCCCGCTGTGCGACGCGCTGGAGGACGAAGAGCCGCACGCGCTCACGAGCGGCGCAGCCACGGCGAGCGCCGCGGCTGCAGCCGCAGCACGACGAAACCGCGGAATAGTCAAGCGTGCGCGCATCGCGAGGGACTATACAGTCGGACCGGCTGTACGGCTATCGGCTATACGGCCATACCGTCGTGACGGCTATACCGTCGTGACGGCTATACCGCCGAGACTTCCTGCTCGTCGGCGACGCGGAACGACGAGCCACAGCCGCAGGCAGCGACCACGTTGGGATTCTCGACCTTGAAGCCGGCGCCCTGCAGCGAGTCGACGAAGTCGATCACGGAGCCCTTCACATAGGGCAGGCTCGGCCGGTCGACCAGCAGGCGGATTCCCTTGTCCTCGAACACGGTGTCCCCGTCGCGCTGCTCGTCGAATGCGAGTGCGTACTGGAAGCCCGAGCAGCCACCGCCGCGAACGCCGACGCGGAGACCCGCCGTCTCGGCGACCGTCGCCTGCGATGCGAGGAACTCGCGAACCTTCTCAGCACCTTTGTCTGTCAGTGAGATCATTGCTTCATTCAGTATAGCGACGTGTCCGAACCCGCTACGCTTGAGCCATGTCAGTCACGCCCGAAGAGCTGAAGACGCGGATCGAAGCCGGAATCGCAGGCGCGCAAGCCGATGTTAGCGGCGACGGGCACCACTTCACAGCGGTTGTCATCGCACCCGCGTTCGCGGGCCTCAGCCGGCTCGCGCAGCACAAGCTGGTCTACGACGTGTTCGGCGATGAGGTCGGCGACCGCATCCACGCACTGTCCATCACGACCCGAGCGAGGGAGAGCTAGAGAATGAGTGAAGAGACGCCCACGATGCGGGAGGCGATCCAGAGCGCGATCGCCGAGAACCCGGTGATCCTGTTCATGAAGGGCACGCCCGACCAGCCGGCCTGCGGCTTCTCGGCGCGCACGGTCGCCGTCCTGAAGTCGGTCGACGCCCCGTTCGCGGCGGTCAACGTGCTGCCCGACCCGCGCATCCGCCAGGAGCTGTCCGCTCTGTCCGGCTGGCCGACGATCCCGCAGCTGTTCGTCAACGGCGAGCTGATCGGCGGCTGCGACATCGTCATGGAGATGTACGGGACCGGCGAGCTCCACGAGGCGCTCGGAATCGAGCTGCCCACGGATGAGGACGGCGAGGACGAGTCCGCAGCGGCCGACGGCGCGCCGCTGACGATCGAGAACCGGCTGTCCTGAGAGCTAAGGGCCCTTACTCGAGAACCCTCACGGGCTAACGGCCGGGGCCCTCACGGACTGACGGCCGGGGCCCTCACGGACTGACGGCCGCGGGTGGCGTCGTGCCGCGGGCAGCGGTCGCCGCTCTGACGAGGAGCGGCAGCTCGGTGCTGCCGTAGATCAGCATTGAGGGGTCGTCGAAGACGTCGATCGCCTTCCCGCCGTCGAGGCTGAGTCGCAGGCCGGTGTAGTGGCCGACGCTGTTGAACTGCGCGCGCAGACGCGCGATCGATGTCGGGCCCGGTCCCGTCGACGTGCTGGAGGTGCCGGTCAACAGCTGCTCGAGCGCCGAGCCGAGGCTCGCGGCCGCTGACGAGGATTGCTGCGCGGGGCCCTTGATCTGGGCGAGGACGGGCCCCTCGATGCCGCGCGGAATCTGCAGTGCGAAGGTCAGCGTGCGCAGCGCCTCGCGGTAGGGACGCGCCCGTGTCGAGATCGGTCGCGGTCACGTCCACCGGGATCAGCGACGGCGGCGCACCGACCGTGCCGATCACGCCGTTGGGCGTGTCGCTGGTCAGCGTCCCCTCGGTGTGGCCGGGGCTCGCGAGCTTGGTGCTCGGGTTCGTCGGGTCCGGGTTGTCGATCACGTCGTACACATATGCGTCCTGCAGCAACAGCGAGCGGGCGCCCGCCCCGTCGAGCTCATGACCGAACGCGTACACGGTCGGTCCATCGCGGTACGTGACGGTGCCGACCGCGCCGAGCGGGATCGCGCCCTCGGAGTAACCGACGGCGACCGAGGCGCCGGGGACGAGCGGCTGGACGGGGAAGTCGAGGCCGGGGCCGTCCGGAGCATCGAGGATCTGGCGGCCGGCACTCGCAGCCGACTGCTGCAGAAGGTTCATGAGCGACGGGGACAGCCCGCCGATCGTGAGCGGACCGGTGAGCGGCCGCGTGCGCGCTCGCAGCAGCGGCGCCGACGCCGGCGGGTCGATCGGCTCGCCGAGCATTTGCTCGATCGGGGTCACGAGGGCGAGGTTGCCGCCGTACTGGCCGACGCTCTGCGAGATCGCGCCGATGTTCTCGGGGGTGCCGAGAGCGTCAGGGCAGTAGACCGGCGAACCGGAGAAGCCCTCCGCGACGCCGCTCTGCGCGACCGCCGGCCCCGACACGCTGACGAGGATCCGGGGGCCCTGCCCGGCCTGCAGCACGACGTCGACGATCTGCACGTCGAAGCTCGAGATCGTCGTTCCCTCGATCACCTTGTAGCCGGTGCACGCCATCCCGGGCTGTACCTGCGAGAGCGGCAGATCGGCCCCCCGTCGGCACCGGCGACGCTCGCCGTGCAGGCGAGCACGGCCAGGGCGATCGGAGCTATCAGGCGCAGGCGCAGCATCGGGTCCCGACTCTCGTGTCAGGGGCACGGGAGCGCGCCGACAGCGTAGCGCGAACGCGCCGGCGGACTCGGTCCGGAGGTGGGTCGACGCGCCACCGCACCGCCTAGCATGTGTCCATGGTCCCGACTCAGCCGCCCTCCGCGCCCGCGCCGGACGGGTTCGAGGCGCTGCGCTATTACGCCGACGCCCGTCTCCTGCGCGCGCTCGACCAGACGCTGCTGCCGCACCGGACGGTCGAGCTCGAGCTGCGCAGCGCCGAGGAGGTCGCCGTGGCGATCGAGCGGCTCGCGATCCGCGGCGCACCGATGATCGGCGCCGCGGCCGCCTACGGCCTGGCGCTGGCCCTCGCGGAGGATCCGACCGTGGAGCGGGCGCATACCGCGGCCGAGCGCCTCAAGTCCGCGCGCCCGACGGCGGTCAACCTCGCCTACGGGGTCGACCGGGTGCTGGCTGCCGCACTGGCCGCCCCTCCCGGCGAGCTCGCCGCGGCTTCGCTCGCCGAGGCTGATGCGGTGCACGCCGATGAGGTCTCCGCGAGCGCCGCGATCGCCACCGCGGGCGCCGACCTGCTGGGGGCACCGAACTGGCTGCTGGAGCCCGAGCCACGGATCATGACCCACTGCAACGCGGGCGCGCTGGCGGTGCCGGGCGGTGGCACGGCGATCGCGGTGCTCGCGGAGCTGCACCGGCGCGGCGGACTGCGAAGCGTGATCGCGACCGAGTCCCGGCCGCTGCTCCAGGGCGCCCGGCTGACCGTCTACGAGCTCGCGCAGCTCGGCATCCCGCACGAGCTGATCGTCGACGCCGCCGCGGCCTGGACGATCGCCTCGGGTGCCGTCGACGCCGTGATCGTCGGCTGCGACCGCGTCGCCGCCAATGGCGACGTCGCCAACAAGATCGGGACCTACGGCCTGGCGCTGGCGTGCGCCGCGGCGGGCGTCCCGTTCATCGTCGCCGGCCCGACCTCGACGATCGACCTCGACTGCCCGTCGGGGAAGGCGATCACGATCGAGGAGCGCAGCGCCGACGAGGTGCGCCACGCGGGCGGGCGGCTGCTGACGCTGGCGCACACGCCGTGTCGCAACCCCGCGTTCGACGTCACACCCGCAGCGATGGTGAGCGCGCTGGTGACTGAGCGCGGCGTCGTGACACCGGTCAACCGCGAGACGATCGCGGCTGTCGCGAAGGGCCCGCGAGGAAATCGTGGGGCTACCGCAGCAAGCCCCGGCGCATTCCCTCGGCAACCGCCGCCGCGCGATCGCTGACGCCGAGCTTCTCGAACACGTTCTTGATGTGGCTCTTCACGGTCGAGGAGCTGATGAACAGGCGCGCCCCGATCTGCGGCGCCGAGAGACCGTCCGCGATCAGCGCCAGCACCTGGCTCTCGCGCTCGCTGAGGATCGGCCGGTCGGTCGCCGAGCGCGCGCGCATCTCGGCGATGAATCCGGCTTGCACCTCCGGCGCGAGCACCGTGCCCCCGCGCGCGACGGCGAGGATCGCGTCGCAGATCGCGGCGAGGGTCGCGGTCTTGATCATGAATCCGGCGGCGCCGAGCTGCATCGCGTCGTAGACGAGCGCGCTGGAGTCCTCCCCGGAGAGCATGATCAGGCGCGAGGGCACCCCGTCGCGGCCGATCGCGCGGATGATCTCGACTCCCGCCAGAGACGGCAGGTTCTGATCGAGGATCGCCACCGCCGGCTTCATCTCCGTGATCCCATCGAGCGCCTCTAGTCCGTCGCCGGTCGCGCCGACCAGCTCGAAGTCTGGGTGTTGCTTGACGGCCCGGCTCAATGCCTCCCTGAAGACGGGATGATCATCCGCGACGTACACCGTGATCGGCCCAGCCATTGGCATCGTTGTTGGAGGAGTCTAGCCCCGGCTCATCCGTTTGGGTGATGCCCCATCCCTCATCTGGGGGGCTCGCCGCACTGCATTCGGGTCAGTACCCGGAGACCCGTTCGGGTGGTGCAATGCGGCCCGCACTGTGTCCGATCGAGCGATGGTCGCAGCGGTCGATGAAAGGCACTATTCCCCTATGGCAACGATGACGCTCGATCAACCGGCAACGATGACGCTCGATCAACCCGATCAGCTGCCGACCAGCTCCTCTCCGATCGACATCCGCAGGGCGTCGGCCGGCGTTCTCCCGAGCAGGCCGGCGCGGACCCGTCGGGTCGCGCGGCAGATGTCGATCGAGCTGCGCGACGGCCGGAGCGTGAGCCTCGAGTTCTGGCCGGGCGAGGGCGCGCCGGTCGTGCTGCTCCACGGCCTGCTCGACTGCGCGGCGGGCTGGAAGCGTCTGGCAAAGGCGATCGACCGCCCCTGCTACGCGATCGACCTGCCCGGGTTCGGCGATTCCGACTGCCCGACGCGCAACCGCATCTCCGCCTATGCGGAGGACGTGCAGGCGGTGCTGGAGTCGCTCGACGTGCACGACTTCACGCTCGTCGGACATTCCCTCGGCGGTGCGGTCGCCGCCGCGCTGGCGGAACGCCTGCCCGACGAGGTGAACGCGCTCGTGCTGATGGCGCCCGCGGGCTTCGGGCGCATCCACATCGCCGAGGCGATCCAGCTGCCCGGTGTGCGTACCGTGGTTCGTCGCGGACTGCCGCTGGCGCTGATGAACCCGCTCACCGCGGTCGGTGTCTACGCGGCCGTCGTCGGCAACGGGCATTCGCCGGACCCCGAGCTCGTCGCGCGGCTGCGCAAGAACGCCCGCCGGTGGACCCCGGGCACGGCGTGCGCGAACGAGGCGATCACTGCAGCGGGCCTCTCCCCCCGCGCGTTCCACCGCCGGTGCCTCGGCTACGACGGGCCCGTGCTGGCGCTGTGGGGCGACCGTGATCGCCTCGTTCCGCCGGCGCACCGGGATGGCGTCATGACCGCCTTCCCACACGCGCAGGTCAGCGTCTGGGAGAGGATGGGCCACCATCCGCAGCGTGAGCGTCCGAACGAGCTCGCTCGCTTCATCGGTGCCGTCTGCAGCCACACTTCGTCGTGCGCAAGCGGCACCGCGAAGCGCTCGAAGCCGCGCCGGCTGCGCCTGCCCGCAGCCGCCCTCGCCCCCAAGCCGCTGCACGCCGGTGGCCAGAGTCAGATGGCGTCGATCGCGTATCTCAGCCTCGGCTGAGCACGCGCCCGCGGCCGCCGTCACACGAAGCGGGTCAGCTCGGCCGGGGCCGGCACCGCTCGACGGCCGCGACGAGCTGCGTGACCGTGAGCGGCTTCGCGAGGTAGTCGTCGAAGCCGAGGCTCTGGCACTCGCGGCGCTGCTGCTCGGTCACGTCGGCGGTCAGAGCGGCAATCTGGGGGCGGCGCTCCGCCGGCACGGTCTCGATCAGCCTCCGCGCGGCGGACATCCCGTCCATGCGGGGCATGTGGAGGTCCAGCAGGACGAGGTCGAACTGCCGCTGGGCGATGATCTCGAGCGCCTCCTGGCCGTCGGCTACGACCTGCGGGTCGTAGCCGAGGCGGGTGAGGAGCGTTGCGGCGACGCGGCGGTTGATGACGGAGTCGTCGGCGATCAGGATCCGTAGTGGATGCCGCGCCGCGAGCGTGGGGTCGAGCGTGGGCGCGTCGGCGAGGGCGGTCGCCGTCGGCGGTTCGGGAGCGAGCAGATCGATCAGCACGGCGCGCAGCGCGAGCGGGCGAACCGGCTTGTTGATCGCAGCGGCGAACACCGGGTCGCGACCCTGGCGGGCAGCGGAGGACAGCAGCACCAGTGGCGTGTCGCGCGCGTTCTCGGTGGCGAGGAGCGCGTGCGCGAGCTCGGCGCCGTTCATGCCCGGCATGTGGAAGTCGACGAGGATCGCGTCGAACCTGGGCGCCTCAGCGACCGTCCGCAGCGCCGCGGCGCCACAGTCGGCCTCGACCACCTCCAGCCCCCAGGCAGTCGCGTAGCGGTTGATCACGAGCCGGTTGGTGGCGTTGTCGTCGACCGTGAGCAGCCGGCGTCCGGCGAGCACCGCCTGGCGTCCTTCGAGCTCCTCGGAGCGCTTGCCGACCGCGGCATCGATCTTGAACGCGAACGTCGAGCCCTCACCGGGCGTGCTCGTGACCCAGATCGAGCCGCCCATCAGGTCGACCAGTCGCCGGCAGATCGCCAGCCCGAGGCCGGTCCCGCCGAACATCCTCGGCGTTGTCACGTCGGCCTGATGGAACGGCTCGAAGATCCCGTCGGTCAGCTCCGGGTCGATCCCGACACCGGTGTCTATGACCTCGAAGCACAGCGAGACGAAACCGGGGTTCACGGGCTCTGCGACGACGTGCAGGGTGACCTCGCCGGCGCTCGTGAACTTGACGGCGTTGGCGAGCAGGTTGACCAGCACCTGGCGCAGCCGCGCCTGGTCGCCGATCACCGCCTCGGGCACGTCGGGCTCCATCACGCACAGCAGCTCGAGTTCCTTTGACTGTGCCTGCGCGGCGACGAGGTCGAGCGAGTCCGACACCGCCTGGTGCAGGTTGAAGTTGTTCAGCTCCAGGTACAGGCGTCCGGCGTCGATCTTCGAGAAGTCGAGGATCTCGTTGATCACGCTGAGGAGATGCTCGCTGCTGCCGCGCAGGATCTCGACCCAACCGCGTTGCTCGGAGCTCAGGGGGCTGTCCGCGAGTACGCTGGTCATGCCGATGATCGCGTTCATCGGCGTGCGGATCTCGTGGCTCATGCTCGCGAGGAAATCGGCCTTTGCGCGAGTCGCCTGCTCGGCGTCACGCTTTGCGACCTCCAGCTCGGCGTTCGTCTGCGCCAGCTCCTCGGCCTGCTCTCGCAGTCGGTCGTGGGAGCGCTGGAGGTCATGCAGCGACTCCCGCATCCCGGTCACGAGCAGCTCGAGCGGCGCCAGGTAGTTGGCGAGGAAGTCGGTCGCGTTGTGGATCGTCGCGCGCGGATCCTGGCTGCCCCCAGGGCGCTCGAGCTGCGCCACGAGCTCCTGCGCGACCGCCTCGAGCGTGCCGAGGATGCCCGATTCCTCCAGCACCGCCCGGCGCCCGAGCTCGTACGCGTCGTAACGCGTTGCCTCGGTCGGCGCTGCGAACTGGCGGCGCAGGGCGTCATCGAGCGATGCCTGCGGGCGTGGTTCGCTCACGGGCCGCCATCCCCGAGGTAGCGGAGCACGAGCACCAACGCATCATCGCTGTCGCGGGCGAACTCGCCGAGCAGTCCGGTCGCGATCGCGCCTGGCTCGGCGCTCGCGTTCACCGCCCGCGAGAACGCGCTGCGGATGCCGTCGGTCGCGAGGACGATCAGATCACCCGCGACGAGCGTCACGTGATCGGGGTTCTGCAATGACGGGATCCTCGAGCCGACGATCCCACCGCGCAGCGGCAAGTGGGTCACTGTGCCGCCCGTCGCAGGTCGTACGAGGATGCCGGCGACGTTTCCGACGGCAAGCCAGCGCATCCCGTGCTCGTCGAACCGGGCGAGCGTGACGGCCGCGCCGCGCGTCCCCGCGAGCGCCGCATGGCAGCGCCGCAGGAGCTCATCGACCGGATCGCCCGCGAATCGCTCCAGAGCTTCGCGCGCCGACGACGAGGCTGCCGCGGCCTTGTGACCGTGGCCGAGCCCGTCGATCGCGGCGGCGAGCACGCCGCTGTTGTGAGCGACGACGATCGCGCTGTCGCCGCTGACGCGCTCTCCGGGCTTGCAGCGCTCGGCCAGCGCCCATTCGACGAGCCCATCGGAAGCACCTGGAAGCGCGCCCACGCTCAGCGCTGCCACTTCGTCATCGTCACCGTGGTGCCCGAGCCGACGCTCGAGACGATCTCGAAGTCGTCCATCAGCCGTCTGGCCCCGGGCAGGCCGATCCCGAGGCTCTTGCCGGTCGAGAAGCCATCCTGCATCGCGCGGTCGACGTCGGCGATTCCCGGGCCGTCGTCGCTCGCCACGATCCGGACGCCGCGGCGCCCCTCGCTCTCCACGAGCGCGATCGTGATCCGTCCCGGTGGCGCGTAGACGGCGATGTTGCGAGCGATCTCGGAGATCGCCGTTGAGATCAGCGTCAGCTCGGTGCTCGAGAACGCGAGCTCCGAGGCGACCTTGCGCGTGAGGTTGCGGGCGACCACGACGTCCCGCTCGGCGATCACCTTGACGACCAACGGCTGATTGACCTCGGGCACGGACATGCTAGGAGCCAGCGAGCATCTCGATGGCGGCATCGAGATCGAGCGCCGTGCGCGCATCGTGAACCGTGAGGCCGAGCTGCGACATCGCGAAGGCGACCTCGGGCTGAATGCCGACGACGATCGTCTCGGCTCCTCGCAGCTTGAGCACCTGCGCGATCGATGACAGCATGCGCGCCGCGTAGGAATCGACCACGTCGAGCAGGGACACATCGATGATCACGGCGCCGATCGCGGCGTCTCCGGCGCGCCGCGCGAGATCGTCTCGCAGCTCGAGGAGCTCGTCGTCGGTGAGCGCCTCCTGGACCGCGGCGATCAGCCAGGCCCCCTGTCGCAGGATCGGAACGGCCATCGAGCCCTCACCACTCAGCCGCCGAGTGCGGGCCGGACAGCAGCGCCTCGGCCGCCGCGAGCCCGCCCTCGAGGTCGCCGACGGTGTGCATCTTCGAGAGGTCGACGCCGAGCGTGACGAGCGTCTGCGCTACCTCCGGCGAGAGCCCGGTGACGATCGCCTTGGCTCCCATCAGCCGGCACGCATCCACGGTCTGCACGAGATGGTTCGCGACCGCGGAGTCCACGTCGGGCACGCCGGTGATGTCGATCACGACCGCGCGCCCGCGCCGGTCCCGGATCGAGTTGAGCACCGCCTGCGTGATCATCTGGGCACGCTGGGAGTCGATCGAGCCGATGATCGGCAGGATCAGCAGACCCGGCCGCACCTGCAGCACGGGAGTCGAAAGCTCCTGGATCGTCTCCTGCGCATGACGCATGGTCAACTCGCGCAGCGCCTCCTGCTGCTCCTCGATCACCCGCTCCCGGGCCGCGACGTACGCGTCGAGCGCGAGCCCCATGTCCAGGAACACCAGCTTCTTCAGGGCGTGCCAGTGCGCGAGCGCCTCGTCGAGATCGTCGAACTCCGGCACGATGTGCGCGGTTATCGCGCGGATGTAGAAGGAGTAGGCCCCGAGGTACCACTTGATGTCGAGTCCGATCCGATGGTGAGTGGCGCCGATGCCGATCCGCTCGGATGCATACGCGACGTCATAGTTGCCCTGCGTGAGGCGCTTGAAGTACGCCCGCTGGAGATTCTTGACGCGCTCCACCTCCTCGGCATTCGCGAAGAAGGCGGCCGTCTCCGCGTTCGCCAGGAAGTGTTCGTACAGCTCCTCGATCACGGCGTCCGCATGCTCACGGGCGACCACGTCGAGCGCGAGCAGGCGCGCTTCGTCCTCCTCCGTGAACTGCAGCCACTGCTTGCGCCGCGCGAGCTCGTTGGCGTCGATCGGCGCCACCGCCCCACCGCCGCGCCTCGCGTCCTCAACTGACACCCGGGCCATCCTTTCTGGGTCGAACTGTGGAGCGCGCCCAATCTAGCCGATCGGCTCCGCGCCGCTCTGGCGCTGCCGGTCGGCAGCATCCCGGTGGCCGAGATCCTCGACGGCCAGGCGCGTCGGCGGCCACAGCAGCTCGACGCGCTCGCGGATCTCGCGCGCGAGCATCAGCTCTGCGCTCCTGCAGGCCCGCTCGAGCTCCCTGAAGGCATCACGGAGCTCGACGGCTCCGACCACCGCCGCTTCGTTGAGCCCCATGTGCGCCACTTCGGCCGCGTCCTCGAGGTCGCCGGACTCGATCGCCGCGGGGAGCCTGGTGAGCAGCTCCTCAACGCTCTCGATCATCGCCTCGGCGATCTCCTGTCGCTCGGCGTCGGTGAACAGATCCATGAGTGCGAGCCGGTCGGTGTCGAGCGTGACCGAGGTCATCGCATGGTTGTATCGCAGGGGCCGTCGAGAGCGCGCCGGCACTCAGATGACTGATTCCGAATTGGTCGGAGTCGGTCATCTAGAGGAGGCGCGGGATGCGACGCGCCACGCCGCCCGCGACGCGCAGCGGCAGCGGCTGCCTGGCCCCCTCGCGCGCAAGCTGCAGATCCTCGCGCTCCCGGTACCAGGCGATCGTCTCCTCGAGGCATTCCTCATGCGGCGAGGTGCTCCAGTCCAGCTCCTGCTTGGCCTTGGTGTTGCTCATCGCCCAGTTGAGCGATGCCGCCCTGACCTCGCCGGGTGTTGGGAACTGGAGGCCCGGCACGCGTTGCGCGGCGATCGTCAGGCTCATCGCCAACGACACCGGCAGCTTCAGCGCCGGCGGCTCGACGCTGGTCAGGCGCCCGAGGTCGACGAACAGGCGGTCCAGCGTGAAGTTGCGGTTGCCGAGGATGTAGCGCTCGCCGATCGTCCCGCGCTCGTCGGCCAGCAGGTGGCCACGTGCGACGTCGTCGACCCCGACGATGTTGAGCGTGCCGTCCACGTAGGCCGGAATCTGGCGACGCATGAAGCGCTTCACCAACACCGTCGACGAGCGGCCGCGGTCGCCCGCACCCATCGTGTGCGCCGGGTTGACGATCACGAGCGGCAGCCCGCGCGAGCGCAGTTGCCCGGCGAGCACCTCCGCGCCGTGCTTGCTGTCGACGTACGGGATGCGGTAGCGGCCGGCGTCCCAGACGCTGGTCTCATCGGCTATCTCGCCCGGCGGCGCGGGTCCGATCGCCGCGATCGACGAGGTCAGAAGGACTCGCTCGACATCGGCCCGCAGAGCCTCTTCGAGCACGACCCGGGCACCCTCGACGTTCACCGCGAAGATCCGCTGGCGCGGCATCCGCAGACTGGAGGAGCCTGCGAGGTGAAAGACGCGTTCGGTCCCCTTCATCGCCCGCCGCACCGCCTGCCGGTCGCAGATGTCGGCGCGCACCGTCGTGACGCCGAGCTTGTCGAGCTCGGTGGTGTTGGAGCCTGCGCGGATCGTCGCGACGACATCGTCGCCGCGCTCGACGAGGAGCGCACAGACATGCGAACCGATGAAGCCGGTGGCACCGGTGATGAGCGTACGGGGCATCTGAATTCGAGTTGTGAATCTACCGCGCGGGCGACCCCCCCGGACGGACCCAGATTGTAACGGCCGCTCCGGCGTGGCCCAGCGGCGCTGATAGGGTGCGCTCCCATGCCCGTCAGCGTCGTATCCGACACGTGTCACTACCTGCCGCGCGATCAGGTGACGGAGAACGGGATCCACGAGGTGAGCCTGTACGTGCACCGCGGCGACGAGGTTCTGCGGGAGAGCGAGATGTCCGACTACGGCGATTACTACCGCCGGCTCGCTGATCCCGGCGCATTGCCGACCACCTCGCAGCCCTCGATCGGCGATTTCCTGGCGGTCTACGAGCCACTCCTGCAGGCCGGCAACGAGGTCGTCTCGATCCACCTCTCCGGCGGGATCTCGGGCACCGTGCGCTCCGCCGAGCAGGCGCGCGAGCAGCTCGGCGCCGACGCCGAGCGCGTACATGTGCTCGACTCGACGACCGCCTGCGGCGGCGAGGGACTGATGCTGCTTGCAGCCGCGGCCGCAGCCCGCGCGGGCGCCGATGCGGACACCGTCGTTGAGCGGGCGAGAGAGGCACGCCGGCGTCTGACGCTGCTGTTCGCGATCGACACGCTCGAGTACCTTCGCAGGGGCGGGCGCATCGGCGGCGCCCAGGCGTGGGTGGCGACCGCGCTCAAGATCAAGCCGATCCTCTCGGTCGAGTCGGAGATCACGCCGATCGAGCGTGTGCGAACCGCCAAGCGCGCGTTCGAGCGGATGGTCGACGTGTTGCAGTCCTGCAAGGACGATGGCCTCGATGCGTGGGTCGTGCAGCACATCAACGCGGACGGACAGGCGCAGGCGCTGGCGGCGCGCGGGCGCGAGATCTTCGGCACCGAGCCCGTGTTCGTCTCCGAGGTCGGCCCGGTGATCGGCACGCACGTCGGGCCGGGCCTGCTCGGCGCGGGCGGCATCCCCCGCGCGCTGATCGACTGACCGCCCTCACAGGTCGAGCAGAAAACGCAGCGCGCGGCCAATCTGAAAGCTGACCTCGTCGTTGACGGCGCCGAGTCTTGCGATTAGACGCTGCTCCGAGACTGACTTCACGTCCTCACATTTCGCGTAGCTCACGTCGTCGAGGCCAGAGCCTCCAGGGCCGGTTTCGATATGCGACGGCAGGCCCCGAGGTGTGGCGGTGGTCGGAACGACGATCACGACGCCCGCGCGACTCTGGTTCAGCGGATCCGCCGAGACGACGACCGCAGGTCGCGTGCCTGACTGCTCGCGCCCGACCGGATCACCGAAATCGACCAGCCACACCTCACCCCGCCGCGGGTTCACGACGAGCGGTCACTCAACGTCCGGCTCTCGAGGGTGCGCTCGGCCTCGATCTCGCTCCATACGGACGGGTCGGCGCGGAGCACCTCGTAGCGCGCGGAGAGCTGATCGAAGAACACCCGGCGCTCCAGCGCGTCGGCTGCCTCGTCGACCAGCTGAGTCATGGGCCGGCCGGTCGCCTCCGCCAACCTGGCGAAGCGATCTCGGGTCCGCTCGCTCACCCTGATCGTCGTGCTCACACCACAAGTCTACGAGGGAGGCGCTTGATCTGTCTACATCTGGGGCTCCTCAACCGTCCCGCCATGGAGCGCCCGGCTCACCCTGGCGCGCCGCGGCGCAGCGCATCGATCCGCGCGATCGACTGCTGTGAGGCGGTCTGGCTGAGCTGCCCGTGCGCGAGCGCGGATGCAAGCGCCTTGACCGCAGCGAGACCGTCGGCGGGCGTGTTGCCATTCGTGTCGGCGCACAGCAGCAGGTCGGCGCCGGCCTTGGCGGCGAGCACGCCGCGCTGGCCGATCGTTCCGTAGCGCTCCAGTCCTCCGACGCCGAGCGAGTCCGTGATCGTCACGCCCTTGAAGCCGAGGCGGCCACGCAGCTCGGAGCCGATCACGACGGAGGACAGCCCGGCGGGCCGCGTCGGATCAAGCGCCGGGTAGGTCGCCCACGAGACCATCACGAGCCTGACGCCCGCGGCGATCGCGCTGCGATACGGAAGCTCGTCGACATTCCGCAGCGTGCTCAGCCGGACGTTGAGCGTGACCGGCACCACGTCGGTGTCCTGCGCGGCGCTCGCCGCCCCCAGGCCGGGGAAGTGCTTGGCCGTCGCGTCGACGCCGGCCGCCTGCTGGGAGGTGATGAAGGCCGACCCGAGCGCCGCGACGGTCCGCGGATTGCTGCTGTACGAGCGCTGGAACTGGTCGATGAAGTTGCCGGGCGCACGGAACACGTCGAGCACCGGCGCGAGATTGACGTTCAGCCCGGCGCCGCGCAAGTTCGCGGCCGCTCCGGCCCCGGCCCGACGGGCGAGCGTCAGCGCATTGGCGCTCTCGCCGATCTGCTTCTCGGAGAGCAGCGGAGCCCCCGGCAGACGCCGCACCTCTCCCCCCTCCTGGTCGGTCATCATCAGCAGCGGAAGGTGCTCGGGACTCGACTCGGCGGCCTGCTGGAGCGTCGCGATTACGGCGCGCAGCTGTCCCGGGCCGGCGATGTTGTCGGCGAAGAAGATCACGCCGGCGGCCTCGCCGGAGCGGATCGCCGTGAGCAGTGACGCCGGCGGCGTCGTGCCCGTATAGGCGTAGACGATGCGCTGACCGGCCTGCTGGTCGAGCGACAGCCGGGACGGTCTGCGCTGGCGGGCCTGCTGGTCGAGCGACAGCCGGGACGCGCGGTTCCCTGCGCCGCCGCTGACCTGAGCGCGCGCCGCAAACGCAGGCATCGCGAGCGCAAGCGTCACCAGCGCCGGCATGATGACGGCGGCTAACCCGAGCGGTCCCAGACGCGCACGCCCACCTATACCTATTACGCGTGGGCGACTACTGGAATGTGGCACGCTCGGCGTCTGTCCCACGTTGAGCACGTTACCCGATAGGGTCGCAGCCGTAGGTCGACGTACTTCGATGACCGCCCGAGGCTCGGGCACGGGTCTGACTCGATGACCGCTCGAGGCTCGGGCACAGGTCTGACTCGATGACCGCTCGAGGCTCGCGCAAGCGCACCGCGACACCGTGCCTTTGTAAGGTCAACGCGATGGCGCGACTCGTGCGTGACAAGGCCCTGTCGGAGCTGCTCGCCCGGGCTGTGGATCAGGGGTGGCGCATCGAGCGCGAGCGCAAGCACGTCAAGTGCCTGGCGCCAGACGGGCACACGATGGTCGTCGTCGGCTACTCGGCACACGGCAATCGCGCACTGGAGAACGCCCGTGCCGAGCTGCGACGAGCCGGTCTCCAGGTCTGAGACGCCGCTACGGGCGGCACCCTGCGCCGCGCACCTAACCCGTTACGGGCGGGGTGCGGATCTCGAACCGCGGTCTGCGTGGAGCCCTTCTGCGCGGAGCCGTTCTGCGTGGAGGAGCTCCTGCGCGCGAGCCGCCTCGAGTGGGCGGCTGAGGAGGAAGCCCTGACCGAGCTCGCACCCGAGCTCGACCAGCCGCGCGCGCTGGTCCGGCCGCTCGATGCCCTGAGCGACGGTCATCACACCGAGGTGGCGCGCCAGACCGACGATGCCGCCAAGCAGGTCAGGCCGATCTCCACCGTCACGCCCGATGTCCTGAAGAAACGGCCTCGGGATCTTGAGCAGGTCGACGGACAGCCGCGTGAGGTTGAGCAGGGACGCGTGCCCGGTGCCGAAGCCGTCAAGCGCCACGCGCGCGCCGAGATCCTTGACGGCACGCAGCGAGGCCAGTGCGCCGCCCGCGTCCGTCAGCTGTGCGCTCTCGGTGACCTCGAGGATCAGCGCTGACGCCGGGAAGGCGCCGGTGATCGCCTGTTCCAGTGCATCGGTGTAGCGCGTCCCCTCCAAGTCTCGCATCGACACGTTGACGCTGATCGCGACCGGTGACTCCTGCCGCCATGGCGCCAGCTGGCGGCACGCCTGCTCGAGCACCCAGAGATCGATCTCGGTGATGAGCCCCGTCTGCTCGGCGATGGGAAGGAACTCGTGCGGCAACACGATCCCGCGCAGCGGGTGGCGCCAGCGCACAAGGCTCTCGAACGCCACGATCGTCCCGGAGCGCAGGTCGAAAAGCGGCTGGCAGCGAAGCTCGAACTCGCCGCGCTCAACCGCCCGCCGGAGCTCCGCGTCGAGCCCGCGCCGCGACGCGAGCGCGGCGTGCATGTCCGGCTCGAAGCGCCGGTGATGTCCCGTCCCCGCACGCTTTGCGTGATACATCGCGACGTCGGCGTTGCGCAGGAGCGTCTCAGCCTCCTCGCACCCGCTTGCGATGCCGACGCTCACGCTGACGAACACTTCGTGCCCGTCGATCTCAAAGCGCCGCTCCAGAGCGGCGATGATTCGTTCGGCGACTGCGACCGCGTCCGATGATTCGGCCAGCACGACGGCGAACTCGTCCCCGCCGAGCCGTGCGCAGACGTCGCCGTCACGGATACAGTGCTGCAGTCGCTGCGCGACCACTACGAGCAGCTGATCGCCGACGCCATGACCGAGCGAGTCGTTGACGATCTTGAAGCGGTCGAGGTCCAGGAAGAGCAGGGTGACGGGCCGGCCGCCACGATCGGCGCGCACGAGCTCATGCTCGAGGCGATCGAGCAGAAACGCACGGTTACCGAGCCCCGTCAGCGGATCGGTCACGGCCTGCATCATCGCGTTGCTCGCCCGCGACATGGCGAGCGCGACCTCGACGTGCCCTCCATATTGCGTGATCAGATCCCGGTCGCGTTGCGTCCAGTGCCCGGTCCGCGTCCTCGATGCCACGACGAGCGCGCCGACCACCTCGCCGCGCTCACGGAACGGAACACCGATGATCTTGCGCGTGCCCGGCGGCGCGAGCCGTGACCCTAGCTTGGCTGGGTCGTAGTCCTCGATCGCAACCAGCTCCCCGGTCGAGATCACCAGCCCGCTCACACCCTCGCTGATCGGCGAGGGCGGGCGCCAGCGCTCCCCGGCGCCCGCAACCCCGTGCCACGCGACCGCCACCATCCATTCAGAATCATGCGCTTCTACGAACCGCAGCGCGCCGCTGTCGCAATCCATGAGCAGTCGGGCGCCCTGGAGGACGGCCTGGTAGATCTCCTCCAATGGCGCGCGCAGCGACACGAGTCTCTGAACCCGAGCGACCGCCTGCGCAAGCCGGTCGTCTCCGAGGAAGTCCTCGTCCGTCGTCGCTGATTCGCCATCGACCATTCCTCAACCTGTATCGGTTCCTCGTGCACAGCTCGTAAGCAACAAGCTCGACCAGGGGCGTTTCGACCCGCTGCACGTGTCAGCCGGCTCGGCGCCGCGCGGGCACGAGGCTCGGGGCGGGCGGTCGGCGCAGGCGCCTGTGTGATGTCCTTCACTACCGTTCAGGAACCGATAGGGTAAATTACTCAAATTCGATCGGGATTTGGAGATGGGACGTCAACCACCCCAGGGTTCAACGGAGCTCTCGTCCTCCGCGCAGGCCGCCGAGCTCGAGCTGCGCCACGTCGAGAAGCGCTATCCCGGTCAGCGTGAGCCGGCGATTCCGGACCTCAGCCTGAGCGTCGCCGCCGGCGAGGTGTGCGTCCTCGTGGGCCCGTCCGGCTCGGGGAAGACCACCGCGATGCGGCTCATCAACCGCATGATCCCGCTGACCGGGGGCGAGATTCTGCTGGGCGGCACGAGCGTGCTGGCGCGCGAGCCGACCCAGCTGCGGCGTGAGATCGGCTACGTGATCCAGCAGACGGGACTGTTTCCGCACCAGACCGTCAGCGACAACATCGCCACCGTGCCGAAGCTGCTCGGCTGGGGCAGCAGGCGCATCTCTGACCGCGTGAGCGAGCTGCTCGAGCTGATCGGCATGGATCCCCAGGAGATCGGCCCGCGCTATCCCAGCCAGCTCTCCGGCGGCCAGCGCCAGCGGGTCGGCGTGGCGCGCGCCCTCGCGGCCGACCCCCCGTTGATGTTGATGGACGAGCCGTTCGGCGCGGTAGACCCGATCAACCGTGCCCGGCTCCAGGATGAGTTCCTGCGCCTGCAGGCGCAGGTGCGCAAGACGGTGGTGTTCGTGACCCATGACATCGACGAGGCGATCAAGATGGGCGACAGGATCGCGATCCTGCGGGAGGGCGGACAGCTCGCCCAGTACGCACCGCCCGCCGAGCTGTTGACCAATCCGGCGGATGAGTTCGTCGCCCAGTTCGTCGGCGCGGATCGAGCGCTCAAGCGCCTCGGTCTCTCGACCTTGGCCGACGTGCAGCTGATCGCCCCCAATGGGAACCGGCCCACCGCCAACCGGATCCTCATCACCGCCTCCGTGCGCGACGCCCTTTCTGCCGTCCTGGCGGCCGGTGGGACGACGCTGACGGTGGTCGACGACCGCGACGAGGTGCTGGGATTGGCAACGCTCGAGCTGCTCGGTGGCCTGCTCGGAAACGGCGCGCTCAACGGTGCCGTCACGCATCACGCGCCGGCGACGGGAGACCACGCTCCCGGGGCTGCCGAGGCGCCCTCCACGGCAATCGAGCCGGCGCCATGAACCTGACCCTCGCCACCGGCGGCCCGGTGATCCCCACCTTCGGCGGCGGCTCGAAGGCGTTCGCCTGCGAGCGCGCCAACCGCCTGTTCTGCTGGAACTGGGTCTCGCGTAACTGGGGCGCGGTTCTGTGGCCGGCGGTGCGCCAGCACGTCGTCCTGACCCTGATCGCGGTCTCGATCGGGTTCGTGATCTCGAGCGCGCTCGCGCTGCTCGCCTACCGCCACGGCTGGGCCGAGCGGCCCGTGATCATCGTCACCGCCATCTTCTACACGATCCCGTCGCTGGCGATGTTCGAGCTGCTCGAGCCGCTCCCCGGCTTCGGCCTCAGCCGCACGACGGCCGAGGTGGCGCTCATCTCCTACACGCTGTTGATCCTCTTTCGCAACACGCTCACCGGTCTGCGCTCCGTTCCGGCCGACGTCCGGGACGCTGCGGCCGGGATGGGGATGAGCCCGCGCGAGATCCTGCTGAGGGTCGACGTGCCGCTGGCGCTGCCGGCGATCATCGCGGGGCTTAGGATCGCGACCGTGACCGTGATCGCGCTGGCGACGATCGCCGCCCTCGTCGACGACCAGGGTCTCGGCGTGCCGATCCTCACCGCGATCTCCAACGACGTGTTCAAGACCGAGCTGATCGCCGCCGGCGGGCTGGCTGTGGTGCTAGCGCTCGCCGCCGACGCACTGCTGGTCGGCGTGCAGCGGCTGCTCACGCCGTGGACCCGGGCGCGGGCGTCGTAGGCAGATTCGAGGCGGAGGGCGCACAACCCGCGATGACCAACTTCGTACAGGCGCACGGTTCCCAATGAACAACTTCGTACAGGCCTTTCAGTTCATCGGGCGCGACGGACAGATCCCGGGCGCGCCGCCGTTGCCGACGCTGATCCACCTGTCGCTGGAGACGCTCAAGATCGCGGCCCTGGCGATGGCGATCGCGCTCGTGATCGCGATCCCGGTCGGCGTCTGGCTCGGGCACATCCATCGGGGCTCGTTCGTCGCGATCAACCTGGGCAACGTCTGGCGCGCGCTCCCGAGCCTCGCCGTGCTGGCGATCGGCGTCGCCTTCCTCGGGATCGGCCTGAGCAACGTGCTGCTGGCGCTCGTCGTGCTGGCGGTGCCGCCGATCATCACCAACGCCTACGTCGCGATCGACCAGGTCGACCCGGATCTGGTCGATGCCGCGCGCGGCATGGGCATGACCGGCTGGCAGATCCTGCGTCAGGTCGAGCTGCCGCTCGCGGTTCCGCTCGTCATGGCAGGGGTTCGCACCGCCGCGCTGTTCGTCGTCTCGACGACGACGATCAGCGCGCTCACCGGATACAGCGGCAGCCTCGGCGACATCATCAACAACGAGACGAGCTACCACCTGCCGGGCGTGCTGGGCGCAGCGATCTGCATCGCCGTGCTCGCGCTCGCCGTCGAGGCCGCGCTCGCGCTCGTGCAGCGGGCGCTGACCCCGAGTGGCCTGAAGGTCACCGGAGCGCAGGAGCCCGTCGAGTCGTTCGCGGCGCTCGTCGGCGAGCGCGTGTGAGCGCGAGAACCTGATCCAAGAACAACGACAGGAGACAAGATGCACAGGAGTCGATTGAGGGACGTTCGGATCGCGGTCGCGGCGGTCCTGCTGGCGAGCCTGGTCGCGGCGTGCGGGAGCTCGTCGTCGTCCTCGAGCAAGAGCAGCGCGACGACGAGTGCCGCGACCAGCGCCGCCACGAGCAAGAGCAGCACGACGACGAGTGCCGCGATCAGCGCCGCCACGAGCAGCTCGGCGCTGCCCGGAACCGGCAAGCCGACGGTGATCCTGGGCGACAAGAACTTCACCGAGGAGTACATCCTCGGCTCGCTCTACCAGGAGGCGCTGCAGGCGAAGGGCTTCAAGGTCGTGCTGAAGGGCAACATCGGCTCATCGGAGCTGATCTACAAGGCGCTGACCTCGGGCCAGATCGAGATGTACCCCGAGTACACGGGGACGCTGCTGACGGCGATCGCGGACATTCTCACGCCACCGCACAGCGCCGAGCAGGCGTACGTGGAGTCGAAGGCGTGGCTGCAGAAGAGTGGCTACACGATGCTCAACCAGACGCCGTTCTTCGATTCCGACGCGATCGGGACGACGGTGGCGTACGCGAAGGCGCACCATCTGACGACGATCGCCAACCTTGCGCCGCTCGGACAGAGCGTCACGATGGGCGGTCTGCCGGAGTTTCAGACGCGGGCACAGGGTCTCGTCGGGCTGAAGAAGGACTACGGCATCAACCCGAAGTTCGTGCCAATCGCGAGTGGTCTCTTCTACAACGCGCTCGACTCCGGTCAGGTCGACACCTCCGACGTGTTCACCACCGATCCCGAGCTGAAGAGCGGCAAGTACGTCGTGCTGAGCGACCCCAAGCACGAGTTCGGCTTCCAGAACGTGGCGCCGATCGTCAAGGTGAGCGTGCTGAGCGCTGAGGGGCCGGCCTTCGCACAGACGGTCAACGCCGTGAGCGCCCTGCTCACCACAAAGGCGATCATCGCGATGAACGCCGCCGTCGCCCTGGACAAGCAGTCACCGGCGTCGGTCGCGAGCGCGTTCCTGAAAGCGAACGGGCTCCTGTAGGTCGTGCACAGCGGCCGGCCGGCGCTCGTCGCCGGCCGGCCGAGTTCCCGCCCGGCGTCCGGGATCCGCGAGTGGCTCGTCGCTTCGTGTTCAGACACAGAGTGGTGAAGCTCCCCACGACGGTAGAGCATTGTCAGGGGTTGCTTGTTCCGGAGCGTCCGTAGTTGTCAGCGAGGCGGACTACGTCGTTGAGGTCGGGGGTTGAGGCCTCTAACACGTCGGAGTCTTCGAGCGCTTCGATGGTGTGGACGTCGCCG
>JBKQIR010000279.1:0-12301 GCA_052148275.1 Solirubrobacteraceae bacterium | reverse complement strand
GCCGTGGCGTCGTGGCTCCGGGAGCTACGACGCCACGGCCACAGAGCGGGACCGGCCCCCGCCCTGGCGTCGTGGCTCCGGGAGCTACGACGCCAGAAATCGCTCTGGATCAACGAGCAGCGGTTCGTGATTGTGCGAGTGCTGTACTGCACCACCGGTGACCCGCACGCTCGTCATCTCCGACCTGCACATCAGCGCCAAACGCGTCGGCGTCAGCGTGGTCCTGCGGCCGGGGCCGCTCGAGCGCCTACTGGAGGCGCTCGAGGGCTACGACCGTCTGGTCCTGCTCGGCGATCTGGCCGAGCTCCATCTGCCGCCGCCGCAAGGCTCGCAGTCGCTCGACGCGGCGGCGCCGATCCTGCGCGCGATCGGGGCTCGGCTCGGACCGCAGCGCGAGGTCGTGATCGTCGCGGGCAACCACGACCGAGCGCTCGTCGACCCCTGGGTGCGCGAGCGCACCGGCGAGCTCGACCTCGCGATGAGCGTCCCGCTGGACGCAACGCCGGCGCTGCGTCGCGTCGCCTCGCTGCTCGCGCCCGCGCAGGTGCGCGCGTCATACCCGGGCGTGTGGCTGTCCGACCGCGTGTGGGCGACTCACGGCCACTACCTCGACCCGCACCTGATGCCCGTCGGCGCCTACGGGGTCGCGCGAGCGGTTGTACGGCGGCGGCATTACGAGCGGGCATCGGTGCGCGACTATGAGCGTGCTACCGGCCCGCAGGCCGGTAGCACCGGGCACGCGCTGCGCAAGCCATTCCTTGCGCTGCTACGGCCATCGCTCGCTCCGCCGGTCGCGGCGCTGCTCGATCGCCAGATGCGCAGCCAGGCGTTGCCGGCGCTGGCGCACGTCGTGCGGCGTCTGGGCGTGGACGCCGATTGGGTGCTGTTCGGGCACGTGCACCGGCTCGGGCCACTTCGGAGCGATCATCCCGGCGCCTGGATCGAGAGCCCCGGCTCGCCGCGGTTCGCGAATACGGGCTCCTGGGTGTATGAACGGCTGCTGCTCGAAGGCATCGCGCCGCCGCACCCCTACTGGCCGGGCGGCGCGATCGCTCTTGACGACGACGGCGAGCCGCGCGCGATCTGCCTGCTCGACGACCTGCGCCGAGACGTGCTGCGCTGATCGGCGCCGGCAAGGGCGAGAGCGCTACTTGCAGGTCAGCTTCAGCGGCAGCTGCTGAGTGGCGGCGGCGAACGCGAACGCGAGCGAGCCGCTCCAATCGCGTGACTTCGTGCACGTCGCGGGCGTCCGCCACAGACCTCCGGCCGCGCCCGCCGCGGTGCCGAGGTCGAGCGACACCCGGTTGACGATCATCGGCGTGTCGTTCGACACGTACGCGTAGGTCGGAAGGCTGTTGCTCGGGAAGCTCAGCTGCACGCCGCCGTCCGCGGCGCAGAGGTTGCCGAGGCCGTGGCCTTCGGACCAGTTGAGCAGCAGATCGTCCTTGTTCTCGACGAGCTTGTAGACGACGCCGACCGAGGCCGCACAGCCTGCCTGCTGTGAGGGAACGCGGTAGAACGAGAGCGAGAGCGGGATCGACCCGGTGACGCCGAACAGATTCTGTGCCGGGGTCGCGGTGATGGCGCCGGTGCCGACCTCGCTGGCGGCCGGACACTGGTTGTCGGGCGCCGCGTCGAGCTCGGCGACGGTGCACGATGCTGCGGATCCGACGGCGATGGCGGCGAATCCCTTCTGCAAGGTCAGCGTCAGGCCGGTGGGCAGCGAGCTCTCCTGCGCGAGTGAGCCGGCGGCCAGCTTCAGCGCTGCCAGCTTCCGCGGCACGTTCGGGCTCAGCGAAGCAGTCCCGGAGAGGGCCGAGGCCAGCGGCGCGGCAACGGCGCCGGTGCCTAGAGCGAGCGCCGCAGCTGTTGTCATGATCGAGACGCGCGCACGCATGTTGTAGCGGTCTATCGGATCAAGACGAGAGCACCTTGAGCTCGACGGACGTGATCGGACACACCGGCCGCCGTCACCGTCGTATGTCGGGGAGGCTCCGCTGATCGAGGATGCACTAAGTTTGCGGCCCGATGCCCAAGACCTGGCTCTACACGCAGATCGCGATCGTACTGTTCGTCGCCATCGGGATCGTGATCGCGATCACGAAGCTCGCCTGACGCTCCGCATGGGTCGCGCCTGGCTGGGCCGAGCCCGACGCATACGTCCGCCGGCCCTTACAGTCCGCTTCATGTACCAGACGATCCTGGTGGGAACCGACGGTTCGGACACAGCCGGCGCTGCGGTCCACTGCGCGATCGAGCTTGCGAGCAAGTTCGGCGCACGCCTGCACATCGTCAGCGCCTACGAGGCGGTCTCCGACGTCCGGCTGCGCGACCCGAGCGTGCAGGTCCCGGCGGACCTGCAGTGGATCGTGAACCCGCGCGCCGACGTCCTGGCGATGCTCGAGCGAGCCGCCGCCGACGCACGAGCGGCCAGGGTGCAGGCGGTCGAGACGTTCGCCCGGCAGGGGGACGCGGCCGACGCGATCCTCGATGTCGCAGAGGAGCAGCGCAGCGACCTGATCGTCGTCGGCAACCGCGGCATGACAGGCGCCAAGCGGTTCCTGCTGGGTTCGGTGCCGAACCGCATCTCCCACCTCGCGCCCTGCTCCGTGCTGATCGTCAGGACGACCTGACGGCTCACTTGACGGTCGCAGCAGCGGTCGGGTGCGGCGTCGCGGCGCCCGTCGCGCGCGCGGTCGCGGCGCCGATGTCGAGTAGACCGTAGCCGTAGTCGGCGTTCGGAGCCGCGCCTCCCAGCGGTTGAGCCGTCTGCTCCAGGCGCGCGAGGATCTGGTCGGGCGTCGGATGAGAGCCGAGCACGCCGCTCGCGATCACCATGGCCGCGGCGGCAGCGACGGCCGGTGCCGCCATTGAGGTCCCGTACCAGCCCGACGGCATGCTGAACTGGTCGGGTGCCGCCGGGTTGTTGAAGGTCATCTGGTACACGTTGGGCAGGTTGCGGTCCGGCCGGCAGTCAGGGTCGTTCAACGTGCCGCTGTCGTCCCCGCCCCCAGGCGAGACCAGATCGAGTCCACTGCCGATGTTGGAGTAGTCGGCCAGGCATCGATCGAGCGTGGTCGCGCCGACCGAGACGACATGCGGCGCCTCGGCGGGGTAGGCGATCTGATTGCTGCTGTCGTTCCCCGCGGCCGCGACGACGACGGCCCCTTCGCGGTGCGCGTAGGCGATCGCCGAGATGATGTCGGGGATCTCGCCGGCGGTGACGCCGATCGAGAACTCGAGGCTCAGGTTGATCACCTTGGCTCCGTGCTGGACGGCGTAGCGGATCCCGAGGGCGATCGTGGACGCGTCGCCGTCGCCATTGGCGTCGAGCACCCGCACCGGCATGATCGAGGCGCCGTAGGCGAGGCCGGTGAGCCCGTAGTGATTGTTCGTCGCCTCCGCGATCTCGCCGGCGACGAAGGTCCCGTGTCCCTCGCGATCGAGCGGATACGGGTTCGTGCACACGCCGTGCACGATCTTCCCCGCGACGAGATCGCAGGGATCGATGAACCGCGTCCCGACGAAGTCGGGCGACTCCTTGAAGGTCTCCCAGTCGCGGAAGGCGACGCCGGTGTCGAGAATCGCGACAACGACGCCGCGGGCGCCCGGCCGGTGATCGGCGATCAGGTTCGCCCATGCCTCCGGGGCGTTCACCCCCCCACCGGCGAGGAAGTTCCACTGCAGCCTCTCCCAGCCGCCTGCGGACCGCGTGTTGCCGGTGTCATTCGGGAACCAGGCAGGGGTGCCGGCCGGGGGCGTAGAGCCCGTAGCAGCGCCCGAGCTGGTGGTCGTGGTCGTTGCCGCCGCGGCACGAGCGGTTGAGGTGGAGGGCATCGGGTGGCCGTCGAGATGCGCGATGTAGTTCGGGACGGCGTATACGATTCCCGGGAGGTGCGAGAAGCGCGCGGCGGCGGCCGTGACGCTGGCCCCGCGCGGCAGGCTCAGGACCTCCACTGACGGAGCGGGCGGGGACGCGGCCGACGGGCTGACGGCGGCGCCGGCCTCGCTGCGGATCACCGCTGCCGCAGAGGCGACCGGCGGGCGCGAGGCGACGACCACCTCTCCGGGTACGTAGTCGCCGGCGGCGGATGCCGTCGCGGTGAACGCCAGCGCCGGACCGAAGAGGATCGCGAGGGTTGGCAGGAGCCACAGCAGCGGCCAGATCCGCGGGCGATGCGTAAGGTTGGACGGGATCGACGACAGCACGCTGCGCTCGACAGTGTCCGTCACCGAGATTAAGGATTCCTGGGATCGTCTCAAGACCTGATGTGAACGCACATTTCTTCCCCCGCGACGAGTACTTCATGCGGCTCGCCCTCCGCGAGGCTGAGCGAGCTTTGGAACACGACGACGTGCCGATCGGAGCGGTGATCGTCAAGGACGGCGAGCTGATCGGCGCCGCGCACAACGAGCGCGAGCTGCGTGGGGACCCGACCGCCCACGCCGAGATTCTGGCGCTGCGCGAGGCGGCTGCGGCGGTCCACAGCTGGCGGGTCCTCGACTGCGTGATGTATGTCACGCTGGAGCCCTGCGCGATGTGCGCGGGCGCGATCGTGCTCGCGCGCGTCCCGCGTGTCGTTTTCGGGGCCTCCGACCCGAAGGCGGGGGCCGCCGGCAGCGTCCTCAACCTTCTCGACGTCCCGCAGCTCAACCACCGACCGCAATGCGGTGGTGGCCTGCTGGCGCAGGAGAGCGGCGACCTGCTCCGAGCGTTCTTCGCGCGGCGTCGCTGACCCGTCTGACGCGCCCTGGCCTCGCTTCGCCCGCCTGATTGCGCGAGCGCCGCCGAGCAGCCCGGAGCCGAGACCCGTCGGCTGGACAGGAGGCGGCCCGGTCGTCTAACTTTGCAGACCGCCCACCCGGAGAGGTGGCAGAGCGGTTGAATGCGCCGGTCTCGAAAACCGGTTACGGGGTTCTCTCCGTACGAGGGTTCGAATCCCTCCCTCTCCGCTTGCTTGCTTGCTTGTTTAGTCGATTCGCAAGCTGGTGAAAGGGGCCAATTGGCCCCCTTTCGCGTCCCCGCTCGTCGGACCTCCACAGGCCAGCTGAGGTCAACGCAGGTCGACCGGCATTGCCCCGATCAAGCCTTGGTCATTCCTCTGGCCATTCCGTCGACCAGCACGAACCGATGCGGCCGGTCGCGGCCCCGGCACGACGCAAATTGGCGTCAGCAGACTGGTATGGCCGAGCGTATCTCGCGTCAGGACGGGCCAACGCGAGCCTGCGCTTGCTGCGGTTCATTCCCCACTTCGCGCTGATCGGCAACAGCGAGTTCCGTGCCGGCGATGAAGCCATCGCCCTTGGAGGAGCAGCCCCCTCCACATCGGTACGAACCCGACCCCTCGTCGGTGCCGGCGTGACCGGCTGCCGCTGAGACGGTGCTCGGCCCGCGATTACCTCCGCGCGAGGCGCCCGTCCAGAGCGGCCACCTCGCCCGGCAAGTGCTCGTGGCAGGCTTCAAGTCAGCCTTCGCGGACGCCCTCTTCGCCGGCGTCGCCATGCAGCAGCTCGTCAAGCTCTCGGGGGTCCATCCGCTTCGTCTGACGCGACGTCCGCCTGTAGTGCCGTCAGCTGGGGTCATGACCCGGATGCTTCTCACACCTGTACTGGCGCATGAACGCCCCGAGTTCTCCATGCAGACGCTACTCGTCGCCCCGGAATGATGGACGGGCTCTTACGGATTTGCGGCCGGCGTCCGAGGATTGTCGAGGCGACGCGGGGCGAACACCGGCGTGACACCACAGCCTGTCTGCATCGAGCTTTCAGGGAGCGGTCGGTTTGTGAGGCTATATTCCGGCGATGGTCATCCACCGCTCCCTCACGGGCTGAGAGAACGATGGCGGCGCAGGGTCGCCAGGGGCTGGCGGCGCTGCTCGGCGAGCTGGAAGCGCCCGGCTCGTTCAGCGCCCGTCGGGTAGCGCCCCCAAACGATTTGCATATCGAGGTGAGGGGTGTGGGCGCGCTCTGTTTCCCGGTGCCCGACGAGCAGGCGAGGGCGCTGTGCCAGATCGCGCGCCCCGCCCGCTACGGCCGAGGGGAGCTGACGCTGCTCGACCGCCGGGTGCGGGACACGTGGGAGATCCCGGCGAGCCGGGTGAGGATCGACAAGCGGCGGTGGAACAAGACGCTCGTGCCCATCCTCGACGCCCTGCGTAACGACCTGGGGCTGCCCTCAGGCTCTCGGCTCGAAGCGGAGCTGCACGCGATGCTCGTGTATGCGCGGGGACAGTTCTTCCTCCCGCACAAGGACTCGGAGAAGCACGACGAGATGATCGGCACGCTCGTCGTGACCCTGCCGGCGCCATTCACCGGCGGCGGCCTCGTCGTCGAGCACGAAGGTCAAAGAGCCACGTACCGCGGCTCGAAGGCGGCGCTGTCCTTCGTCGCGTTCTACGCCGACTGCCGCCACGAGGTGAAGCCCGTCACGTCTGGGCATCGGGTCGTGCTCACCTACAACCTGCTGCTGCGCCGGAATACCAGCGAGCCGGCGCCGTCCGATGTGCCTCCGGAGGTGGCGGAGGAGCTCGCGCGCCTGTTGCAGGAGCACTTCGCCGAGCCGCCACCTGCTCGCTGGCGCGGGGACCGAGCGGCGGGCGAACCTCCAAGCCGGCTGGTGTACCTGCTCGACCACGAGTACACCGAGCGGGGCCTGGACTGGGGGCGTCTGAAGGGCCGCGACGCGGGGCGCGCGCTACCGCTCCGGGACATCGCACAACGCGTCGAATGCGACGCTGTGCTGGCGCTCGCCAAGGTGCACGAGACCTGGAGCACGATCCAGTCCGACTACGAGGATCGTTGGTACGGGCGCCGCCGCTCCGGCGGCTGGAATGAGCGGGACAACGAGGGCGTCGAGCTCGACGACCACGAGGTCGACGAGCTGATCGAGCAGAGCGTCGAGCTCGAGTGCTGGATGGAGCCCTCGGCCGCGCCGCGGGTGAGACCCGTGGCGCTGTCCGTCCCGGACTACGAGGTCTGCGCCACCACGCCCTCGGACCAGCTCAAGCCGTACGCCTCCGAGTACGAGGGGAACATGGGCAACTACGGCAACACACTCGATCGCTGGTACCGCCGCGGCGCTGTGCTCCTGTGGCCCAAGGCAAAGGCCTTCGCGGTGCGGGCCGAGGTCGACCCTGCCTGGGCCCTCACCTCGATCTCGACGCGCCTTCGCGCCGGCGAGATGGCGGAGGCCCGTGAGA
Organism: Solirubrobacteraceae bacterium; assembly: GCA_052148275.1. Classification (GTDB taxonomy): domain Bacteria; phylum Actinomycetota; class Thermoleophilia; order Solirubrobacterales; family Solirubrobacteraceae; genus Palsa-465. The sequence goes on along the minus strand of JBKQIR010000279.1, from coordinate 5,102 downwards.
TGGCGGCGTCGCTGGCGCCGTTCTGGGCCGTCGCTACTCGTGCCGCACGAACATCCCGCTTCGTCACCGCGGCGCTGCGCGTCGCCGGCGGTCTTGACGAGCCAGCGTTGGCGAGGTTGATGCTTGCACCGCTCCAGACCGAGGCCCTGGGACGCGCTCACGCCGCCCCGCTGGCTGCCCTCGTCGAGCGCTACGGCGAGGGGTTCCTGGCCCGACTGCTGGAGACCTGGTCAGGCCGCCGGCAGCAGTGGAACGATTCTGGGATCACTTGGTCGGAGTGGGTGGTGTCGCTGCCGGGACTCTGCGACGCGCTCTGCACCCGGGGCTCGAGTGGCACGGCCGCAGCGCTCGTTCTCGTGCAGGACAGCACTCACCACCTGACGACGGCGATCACCCAGGCGCTCGCCGTCCGAGCGCCTAGCCGGCGCAACCAAGCGCTCGAGAAGCTCGCCGAGCCCCTGGCCGCCGTGCTCCACAGCGCCGCCCTGCTTGGCGCCGTGGAGATCCGCGACGAGCTGATCGGCTTCTGCCAAGCGGGCGGCGATGAGCTGCTGGTCTGCCTCGTTAATGCGCTCCGTGCCGCCGCGGCGCTGGCGCCCGAGCTGCGCCGTCAGACAGGCTTTGACGTCCTCGCCGACCACTGCGCCGATCGGCTCGCATCTCGCCTGACTCGTCCGCAGCGCAAGCAGGGCGACTGGTCGATCGAGCCGCCCCGCGGCTGTGGCTGCGGGTGCGAACTCTGCAGCGTGCTCTCCGACTTCCTCCGCGACCCGGCAGCCCAGGTGCTCGAGTGGCCACTTGCCGAGCAGCGCCGCCGACACGTCCACGCAACGATCGACGCGGCCGAGCTGCCCGTGCGTCACCAGACCCGGCGCAGCGGCCGACCGTACACCCTGGTGCTGACCAAGACCGACGCCCTGTTCGAATCCGAGCGACAGGAACAGGCCCGTGAGGACGCCGACGCCGCCTGGCTTGCCGCCGCTTGGGGCTCCAGGAGCCGCGCTCCAGGCCAGCGTCGACGATAGCTCGACGGCCAGCGGTCCCGCTGGCCCCACGGTGTGAGAATAGTTGGCCCGGAACTGAACTCTCCCACCCGGGCGATGGTCACGATCGCCCAGTCACGACTTCCCCACCGGCTTGGCGCCCGTACGGACGCTCTTTGCCTGCGACGGTGTCTTCGATCGCGTCTTCACCGGTCATTTCTACGGCCACCTACAGCCTGGCTAGCGGGCCACGTTCCTGGCTAACGCGCGTCGCGTGGCATCCGAGCTCGTCGTGGCCGATGCAGCCACGCACGTCGACAGACCGGCCGGATTCGCCTGTGCATCTACCGAATCGAATCGACGGGTCTCCCGACCACAGAAGCGCTGGCAGCGACAAGTGCGACCGTCGAAGCCAACCGAGCCGCGAGATCAGTACTACCGCGAGCTATCCGGGTTGGTAGCCCAGGCTCGCGTAGGCGCGCTGACGCTTCGTGTACATACGGCGAAGTACCGGAATCGCCTCGTCCAGGTAATCGATGATCCGGATCTCGTGCTTGTCATCGTGATGGCGGTGCAGCCGTCCGGCGTACTGGATCATCTTTCCCCTCCAGGCGATCGGCATCGCGAGCACCAGGGTGTCCATCCGTGGATCGTCGAACCCCCTCACCGATGTAACGACCGGTCGCGAGCATGACCGCGGCCCGTCTGAGGCGCGCATTTCATCGACCCGGCGCCGCGCCTTGATGCCGATCCCGCCGTGCAGAACGGCGACGCGATCGCTGTGGACCGAGAGCGCTGAAGCAAGGCGCGGCAAGATGCTCTCGGCGTTCTGTGAGAACCAGCGGGTAGCGATCCTCCTTCAGTTCGCTGATCACATCGCGAGCGATCCGCGCGGTGCGATCGGCGTCACCCGCGACCCCGCCCAGAACTTCCTGGATGCTGGGCTCGTTCGGGAGCCTGGCAGGGTCGAAACCAGTGCGCCGCTCGAAAATGAGCCGGCGAGTGGCGCCCTCGATCCGCTCGGTGCTCGTGAGCGTGTGACGGACCGGTAGGCACTGCATCGTGATGATCGGGTGCAGACCATCTCGCCGGTGTGGCGTCGCAGTGAGACCCGTGACGTAGCGAGCCGAGACGCGTTGCATCAGCTTCTCGACCGAGACCGAAGGAACGTGGTGGCATTCATCAGTGATCACGTGGCCGTAACCGGCGAGGTCGACGTCCTCGCGGCGAATCACAGACTGCATCATCGTCAGATCAACCCCGGTCGCCGTCGCCGGACGCGCCGAGGAACCGACGTCCCCCGGTTCGACGCCGAGGAATCGCTTCAGCTGATTGGACCACTGCTCAAACAGCGGTCGACGGCGAACGAGCACCAGCGTGGACCGTGCGCGCTTGGCGATCAAGGCAGCGCCCATGACAGTCTTGTCTGCTCCGGGTGGCGCTACGGGCACTCCGATATCGCTCGCCGCGAGGACGTCGACCGCGGTCTTCTGCGACGGCGTCAGTGTGCCGTTGAAGGTCGCCGAGATCGGATTGTCGTCGGCACGCTCATCGCACACCGAACTGGCAATTCCGACAGCCGCCAACTCCTCATTGACGAGGTCCAGGCATCCCCTCGGAAGCATCAGACGATCGCCGTCCTCCCCGAAGCCCGTGATCACTCGTGGTGTGTTGTGCGTGGACAGCCGGGCCCGCTCGCGCTCGAAGAACATCGGGTTGGCGAACGCCGCGGTTCGACGCAGCCGGTCGCGGAGCGTGGCTGGCAGTCCTGAACAGTCGATATCGATGCGCCCCGCCAGCCGCAAAGGCACATCGTTGACGCTTCCACGCGTCGCTGCCAGCGGCCTGGGGCGCGCCTTCCAAGGCTTCTGGTGCCAGGGCTCAATTCCGAGACACCCGGCGCCGCCCAGGGCCTCACCTGAGAGCTCCTCGACGCGCCCGGGATCCATCCGGCCCGCATCGGCGAGCAAGCCCCATTGGTCTTCGACCGGCTCCAGCTCGCGGTCTAGGAACACAGTGCAACCGTTCGCACGTCGAGCGCCCTGAAGTGGGAGCGCGATCAGGTTGCCGGAACCACCCGCGGGCATGGTGTCCTGGTTGGGGAACAGCCGGTCGTACGACTCCATCGAGATCGTCCGGTGGCGCATCGCACGCGTCAGCAGCATCGACCCAAGGCCCCGCGCTGACCGCGCCGCCACCGGGGCCGAGAACAGAACCCATACATGCGCGCCCAACCCCGAGCGCTAGCGCTCCACCAACACCGGCAAATCCAACTCTTCCGCCGCATCGCCCAATGCGTGGACGTCCTCACGCCAGCCCTGACCGTCGAGATCAATCGCGAACAGCCAGCATGTCTCGTCCGCGAGCAACGGGTAGATCCCAGCCGTCTGGCGACCCTCAAGATGCGCACGCACCTCAGCCGTCAAGAACGGCACGAACCGCCGGTGCGCGCACGCGGCGCACTTCACCTTCGGCTTGAAGCACAGCCCAACTCGGCGCCCAGCCAGACCTGCCCGGCGTTCGCGTGCTCTCCCACCGCGTCGTGAAAACATCCTCGCGCCACCTGAACAACGAAGCGAACAGCTCGGCCCGACCCACCGCGCTTGTGATGTCCGCCCCCCCCGTCGCGCTCCAATGACGCAATCCGCTCGCGCAGAACGGCACGCTCGATGTCCAACTCCGCCAGACGAGCGCTTCCCCAAGATCAATGTCTGCCGAGAGTGCCACGTCGGTCATCGTCCCCGGAGCCCGCACCGAACCGCAGGTCAGACGCGCTTTGAAACCGATGCGCTCTCATGAACGACGACGGTCGGCTCGTCGGCGCTCTGGTCCAACGGAACGAGGTGATACTGCACCGCGTACCCGAGGGTCTCGGCGTACCGCTCAACCGTCGAGACCTTCGCGTCGGCAGCCGTGCTCTCCAGACGCGCGACGAACGACTGCGACGTGGCCATGGCTGCGGCGACCGCCGTCTGCGTCTGATTCTGCTCCTCGCGACGCTCCGCGAGCGTGCGCAGCAACTCCCGGCGCCGTCGGGCCGCGTCCAGCATTTGCGGGAAGGCCGGATTCCGCGCCGTGCGCTTGGCGATCATCTTGTCGAGAAAGTCACGCTCAGCCATTGGTCCTCCACGTGCAGCTGCTCATACCAAGAGATAGTATCTCTTTTCAGATATAATCACAAAAGCCTATCGGCTCAACGGCGGTTTGCCCTGGGACGCTCGCTGACCGGCGCCTCGACGACGCCAATCACTGAGCCGCCGCTGGGCCAACTGGATCGACGCTGGTGGCGTCTTCTGAGTCTTCTTGTTGAACCCCTCAAGCGCGAGAAGAACCCTGCCACGGGCTCCCTCTTCGGCGAACAAGATGCGGTAGACGACGCGATCGCCATCTATTCGCACCTCCCAGATGTCCCCTTGGAGATGGCGCGCCGCTACCAAGCCCCGATCGCGCACTTCAGCCATGCCTGCGAGCACGGCCGCCGCATCACCGTCAGAGAGCGCATCGATGAACTCCTCGACAGGACTCCGACCCGACGTCGTGCGGTAGTCACGCCAGCGTCGACGGGGCGGCTGGCGCGTCTCGGCGGAGGAACGCTGCCGTGGTGCGGCCATCTTGCAAGAGAAGCAGCGCAACCGGACCGCTCCACGACGCGGCAGGCCGCCAGAACACGCGACGGCGGGTCAACGCAGGCCAACGCAGGCCAACCGGAAACGCGCCGTACCGTTCTTCGCTCGCGCGGTATGGCCGCGCACATGGCTCCCCAGGGTCGGTCACTCCCGCCGCGATCCGGCGTAAAGTCCGCGCCATGCCCTGCGGCACCACGTATTTAGAGCGCACTTTCCGACGGCCGACCGGCGAGAACGCCGCAGTCAGCACGCAGACTGGCGCCAAAATGAGCTCTCGTTCCCTTTTTCGTTCCCCTGGCAGAAAATCCCCAGTAACCACGGGCGTTTTCGTGATCGTGCGCCGGTCTCGAAAACCGGTTACGGGGTTCTCTCCGTACGAGGGTTCGAATCCCTCCCTCTCCGTTTAGTACTCCTGTGCGGGCCATCTGATCGCGAGAGGGAATGGCTGCAGCTGTCACACCCGGTCCTCTTGCTGGGCCAGCGCAGGTCAATG